>CAJTEM010000003.1 GCA_910575255.1 Lachnospiraceae bacterium
CAAGGGGAGGGCCGCAGCGGGAAATGGTCTGCAAAGTCAACATCTGCAGACCATTTCCCGCTGCGGCCCTCCCCTTGCTCCAAGGCTGAATATCCCTTTCCCCTATATTGGCTAACATTATTTCCCGAGTTAGTTCTTTTGATGCCAGAAAGTATCCGCTCTGGAAAACCCCATCCTCTGTAAAGCAATTTTAATTAATTTAAAATTGTGTGAAATCATCACCATATTATTCCTTAAAATAGGTACTAATCGAATTTATTCAATATACAGTTCAGAAACAATTTAAACAGTTTTCTAAATGGACACCTTTTGACCTCGGTATCATGTCAGTAAGTTAAGAAATCGCGAAACACAGCCAGGGAAACGCTTAACTTACCGACATTGCTCATCAATGGTAACAAATCACCGGTATTCCCTGATAAACCAGCTCATATAAAGCAGCTGTCTTCTGCGGAGGAAGGTTCACGCAGCCATGGCTCCCGTTCGTCTTGTAAATCGTTCCCCCAAAGCTGCCCCGCCAGTTGGCATCGTGAAGTCCGATACCGCCGTTAAATGGCATCCAGTATGATACCGGCGACTCATATTCGTAGCTACCGTCCGCACGTTTGGCTCCTCTCAGCACCCGATCCCGCTGTTTATAGGCCAGGGTGTAAATGCCCGCCGGGGTATTATGTCCCTTGGATTCATTTCCTGTCACACAGGGGGCATCCCATACGATGGCTCCATCCTTCACCATATAGACATGCTGGTTCGTCAGGTCAACCTCGACATAAGTCTGCCCCCACTCCAACTCCCCGTGCAGCGCTGCCGCCGAGGCATACTGCGGCTCTCTGGACTGGGACTGTCCGGTACGGACTGCCGCAATCAATGCTTCCAGCTCTGCTGCCTGATCGATCTTCCAGCCATACGCGCCGCTGACCGAAGTCTCCCGTCCGTCTGCTGCCCGAAAACTGCGCACTGTACCCGCCGTATCATGCCGGCCTGCAAGCTCTGCCACATAGGCGGCCACCTTTTCTCTGTCTAACTGAATCTCTCCGTCTGCAGTTCCGGTCAGCCAGGAGCAGATCGTGGAAGCCTCCACCACTTCCTGGTTCTCCCCGAATGTATAAGTGATCTCCATCTCGCGGCACCGGTTCATGGTGTCACACAGGTTCTTCAGGTTCTCGTCTCCTGCTGTTACCTTTATCGGATAATAACATCCTGCTGCTTCCAGATCAACCTCCCGATCCCCGGCAGCCACAGCATCCCGGACCGCCTGGGCCACCTTCTCCGGATCGACATGATTCCCCTTGACCTCCGG
Organism: Lachnospiraceae bacterium; assembly: GCA_910575255.1. Taxonomy (GTDB): domain Bacteria; phylum Bacillota; class Clostridia; order Lachnospirales; family Lachnospiraceae; genus Brotaphodocola. The sequence continues at coordinate 1,301 of CAJTEM010000003.1, forward strand.
TACGATCGTAAAGGGCTTCCCTTCCTCATATTCGCTGACATGGGCATCCTCTGTGATGACAATGCTGCTGCCGCTGATACAGGTAAGGCCCTGAATCCTGGACTCCAGCGCTTCCGAATCGAAGGTGTTCTGCAGCTGGATCCGGTAGCTGTTGCCGGCATCCGGACCAAAAGCCCGCCCGGCAGCATTTTCCTTCTCCAGAATCTCCGCCAGCGAGTCTTCGGGCAGACCGATTGTAAACCCGATATCCTTTCCCTGAATTGTCTCTGTCATATTGTTCCGCTCTTTGATCGTGAGCTTGTACTCTTTGGAATAAAAATTCCCGATATGGGCGCTGGCCTCCTCTACCGTCATGCCACTGATTCCCAAGCCATTGACAGTGGTCCCCTGTACAAAAGTATTCTCCTCTGCATAAACCGTCAGTGACAATGAACCTGCTGCGAGCAGAGCCACAAGCCATCTGATTCTTCCATACTTTCCATAGCTTTTCATAATTCTCCCGCTTTCTCCTCCTGCGATGCCTCTTTTTTTAATAAATCCTTTTTATTATAGCCCGCTGACGGAAAGTTTTCAATAAGAGAATCAAGAAACCTCAAACCACTCTTTCATACACCCCAGTACTTGCACCAGCTCCTCCTCTCTGATCACATAAGGAACCATGGCATACAGATACTTAAGAAACGGCCGGGAAAACACCCCTCTCTCATAGGCGAACTGCTGGTATCCCTCCAGCACAGCAGGATCCTTTACCTCCACGCAGACACATCCCCCCATGATTCTTACTTCTTCAATCCCGGGCGCCCAAAAGCCCTTCATCTCCCTCCGGGTGATCTCTTCGATCCTGCGGATTTTGGACATATAATCCTGCTTTTCAAAAATCTCGATCGATTGGAGCGCCACACTGCATGCCAGGGCATTTCCCATAAAAGTAGGACCATGCATCAGGGCATGCTCCGGATAATCATCATAGAAGCCCTCAAATACCTTCCGGCTTGCCACTGTAACGGCATGGCCGATATACCCTCCGGTCAGCGCCTTGCCCAGAACCAGGATGTCCGGCAGCACCAGATCGGCCGCAAACCGGTTGCCGGTACGTCCAAAGCCGGTTGCCACCTCATCAAAAATCAACAATACTCCGTATTGGTCACACAGCTCCCTGGCTTTTTTCAAAAATGACACCTCATACATCCGCATACCACCGGCCCCCTGCAAAAGCGGCTCCACCAGAACACAGTTCAGCCTGTCATGATAGAGGGAAAATGCCTCCTCCAGCGCCTGAATCTCTGTGGGAATATGAACCACATAAGGGCTTTCGCCGTAAGCCTTAAGGACAAAATGATAGTCCTCGTCATCCCCTGCTTCCATGGTCTTGAAGGTATCGCCATGATAAGCATGCTCCAGCGCAAGGATCATGGTCCGTTTCGACTCTCCCCGGTTCATGTAATACTGCAGCGCCATTTTCAGCGCCACCTCCACTGCCACACTGCCGGAATCCGAAAAGAAGGAATAATCCAGATCTCCCGGCAGCCAGCTTTGCAGCTTGTCAGAAAGCCTCTGCACCGGTTCATGTGTCAGGCCCCCCAGCATTACATGAGAAAATTTCTCCACCTGGGAAATAATGGCCTGATTCAGCTCCGGATGCTTATAGCCATGAATCACGCTCCACCAGGACGAAACCGAGTCTATTACCTTCCTCTCCCCTGTATCCAGCCAGACCCCCTCTGCGTCTACGATCTTCCAGGGTTCCTTCATACCCTTCATCTGCTCATACGGATACCATATCATACCATTTCCTCCTCATATAAGGTATCGCCCCCTCACATTCGTTCGGCGGCACGTCGTCGTTTTGACCCCAACATCATGTCATTGCATCACCATAGAAGCTTTGCAAAAGCTTTGTCTCAATCTTCAGCTCCCGATCCCCGTCTTCCACACAAGCCGCCACCCTGACCCCGGTCAGGTATTCACACATCCTGCGGTTATCCTCGTGAAGCACATTTCCCGGCTCATAACGATTGAAGATAATCCCTTTTAAAGGAATCCCTTTCTGCTTCATATAGAATGCCGTCAACCCCACACTATTGATTGTGCCAAGCCCGGCATCCGCCACCATGACACACCCCGTGCCGCATGCCTGAATCACATCCTCGAGCCAGATCTCATCCCCATCCATAGAGAGCGGACATAAAATTCCGCCAGAACCCTCCACGGTAACATACTCATATTGCTCACAGACTGCCTCATATCCCTTTTTCACCTGCTCCATCACAACCGGGTTCCCCTCCATCTTTGAAGCCAAATGCGGAGAAACCGCATTTTCGTAGACATAGGGACACATTTCCTCCACCGGCTGAGAGATTCCCGACACTTCCTTCACGGTAAGAGCATCCCCAGGAATCAGCGTCCCGTCCGCCCGCCGGTCATTCCCGCTCATGGCTGCCTTGTAATAGGCTGCCGATACCCCGCTCTGATGCAATTTTTTTAAAATCAGGCCCGTAACATAGGTCTTGCCGACATCTGTCCCGGTTCCGGTTATAAACAGCGTCTTTGCCGGTCTCTTCTTTTCGTCCTTTTCTTTCTCTGCCCTGTCACCCATCAACAGCTCTCCCCTCTCATCCTTTTCCTATCCTCTGTGCCCGGAGCACCGGGATCATTCTCATCCCCAGGACTGCCCCTATGATACACAATACAATATCCCCCGGCACTGCCAGAAGAAAGCAATACAAAAACAAAGGCCACAAACCAATAGGGGTTCCCAGGTAAAAATTGCTGATCAGATAATAATAAACCATGCCAAAAAGATATACGATTCCCAACCCGATAAAATTCGCCGCCAGCAGACGCGGATATCCCGGGACTCCCTTGCCGTTGGCAATCACCCCTGTCACATACGCACCTGCTGCAAATCCGATGATATAGCCAAAGCTTGGTTGAAAGATATAGCCGATCCCTCCCCCCTGGGCGAACACAGGAAGCCCGGCCAGGCCCAGAAGTATATAGACACAGACCGAAACACACCCCAGCTTTCCTCCCAGCAAAAGCCCGGCCAGCATGGTAAACAGATATTGCAGGGTAAACGGAACCACCGGAATGGGAATTTTGATAAATGCCCCCGCCGCAATCAAGGTTACAAACATCGCACATAAAATCATATCTCTCGTTTCATTTCTTCTCAAAGCTCTGCCTCCCTTTTCTTTCTATCCTTCTTTTCTCCTCGTTTTATCCCGTAAAACAGAGGCTGGTTTCTCTTCCATCATAAGCGAAAGTGGTACGATTGTCAACCTTTTTCTTCCATTTGGTTAACAATTGAGGCATTGCTTTTTACGGAGCGGGGTAGGGGTCCAAGGCTGAATATCCGTTTCCTAAATGAACTGACATTGTTTCACCGGTCGGTTTTTCGATACCGGCAGGTGTCAGCTCTGGAAAAAGGGTTCCCCGTGAAAAGTAACATTATCCCCTACTCCACCTTCATCATCCGGTATCCCACCCCGATATGTGTCTGAATATATTGCGGCGAGTCTGGCTCGGATTCCAGCTTTTTCCGGAGAGTTGCCATAAATACGCGCAAAGAAGCCACATCATTCGCCCAGCTCCGCCCCCAGATATTCTGAGTAATGAAGGTATGGGTCAGCACCTTCCCTACATTTTTGGAAAGCAGGCACAACAGCTTATACTCAATCGGTGTCAGATGCAATTCCTGATCATCCAGAAAAGCACAACCGCTGGCATAATCGATTCTCAGCTTTCCGTTGATAAATACCGAGCTGGCTGAGCGCATCTCTGCAGTCATAAAGGAAAGCCTGCGCTGAGTCACCCGAAGCCTTGCCAACAGCTCCTCCACAGAAAAAGGCTTTGTCAGATAATCATCCGCACCCGAATCCAGGGCCTCGATTTTATCATTGTCCTCGCTGCGGGCGCTGATCACGATAATCGGAAGATTAGACCACGAACGGATATTCCGGATTACCTGCACCCCATCTATATCCGGCAGCCCCAAATCTAGCAAAACAATATCCGGATTATGAGAAGAAGCTTCTAATATTGCCGTCTCTCCGTTAGCTGCGACCAAATAGCGATAATCGTTTGTCTTTAATGTTGTGGTAATCAGATTGCGTACCGGCGGATCATCCTCCACAACCAATATCAAAGGCTTATTCATGCAATTTGACCTCCCCTGCTGGTAATGTAAATGTAAATACCGCGCCCTTTGGCTGATTATCCGATACGGCTATCGTGCCTCCATGGGCCGCGATAATGGAGCGGCAAAGAAAAAGCCCCAGCCCCAGGCTCCTGCGGCTGTCCGCAATCTGATTGGCTCCGGTATAAAACATGTCAAAAATATGCGCCTTCTGTTTGTCTGGGATTCCCGGTCCATGATCCGAAACCGATACAATCACCCATTTTCCCTGCTTCTTTGCGCGGATCTCAATATCCGAACGGGGCGGCGTATATTTGATGGCATTATCTACCAGATTGATAAGCACCTGCACAATCAGCTTGGTATCAATGCAGGCCAGAAGCAAGTCTTCGGAAAAGCTGACATGGATGATATGCTCCTTTCTTTTCCGGTTAATATGGCGAAGTGCCTCCGCAATCACTTCATCCATCAGCTCCACAGTTCGCGTCAGACTGACCTGCCCTTCCTCAATCCGGGTAATGGCCAGAAGATTTTCCACCAGGTTAATCAGCCAGATAGAATCCTCATAGATATCCAAAAAAGTCTGCTCCCTGGTGATATCATCCATCTTCTGGTAGTTTGTCAGCAAATTGCTGGCATTTCCGGAGATGGATGTCAGCGGGGTGCGCAAATCATGGGAGATCGTACGCAGAAGATTTGCCCGAAGCCGCTCATTTTCTGCAAGGATCGCCGCTTCCTCTTTTTCTCTGGCATTTTTAATGTTCTCCAATGCCAGGGCGCACTCTCCAAGGATCGAGAGCAGGACACTGTTCTCAAAGGAATCCAGAGGAACCTCATTCATAGAGATTCCCACCACACCATATACCCGGCGGTCTGCCCGGATGGCAAGATACAGACATTTCGCGCCGGACAGAGTGTCGGTGGTTGCACCCGCATGCTTGTGATTCCGGAAAACCCAGACCGCAACAGCTCTCTCGTCCTCAGAAACCAGATCGCTCTGATCACTGTCCGATACCCGGTAGACACAAGGATCCGATAATTCCTCTCCGTCAGACAGATAGATCACCAAGTCTCTTTTCAACAGCTTTATAAGCTGCCCCGCAGCCGCACTTAAGACCGACTGGTCTTCTCTTTCCTTTTGCAAAAGCTGATTGGTCTCAAAGAGGATCTTCGTACGGAATGCCGCATGGGCAGATTGCTTCGCATTCTCCTTCAGCTTTGTGGCAAGAGATCCCGTCAGAAACGCCACCATAAACATAATGGTAAAGGTCACCGGATAACCGGGATCATGAAACTGAAATGTAAATCGCGGTATTGTAAAGAAAAAATTGAACACCAGCACGCTCACAACCGAGGTAAACAACCCACAAAGGCGATTCGTGGTAATCATGGATGTAGCCAGAACACCGAAAATATAAACCGCAATGATATTTGCCTCCGTAAACCCCAGCCAATAAAAAACATGGCCGATCAGGGTTGCGGCCAGCAGAACCAATACGCTTTTTCCAATATCCTGCAAGGGCATTGTGCCTGGCAGCTTTATCCTGGAAGACCAGTACGGACTGCCGGCACTGGCATCTGGGATCACATGAATATCCAGATTAGGCGCGGCAGCAATCAGGCTCTCTGTCAGAGTCGGCTTACTGAATATGCTCTTTCTGGCCGCTGTGCTACGGCCGATCACTATTTTGGAAACACCAGAAAGCCTTGCAAACTCTGAGATCTGATAGGGAACATCCTCCCCATAGCTGGTTTCAATGGCCGCGCCAAGCTGCTGTGCCAGACGCATATTCTCACGTAGTCGCTTTTTGTCCTCCTCCCTCATTGCTGTTGTGGCCGGCGTCTCCACAAAAAGGGCGGTAAAGGTTCCCCGGAATGCCCTGGCCATCCTGGCCGCAGTCCGGATAATCTTCGCATTGGAGGGCGAAGACGAAAGACACACCAGAATATGCTCATCGGTATGATAATCTCCATGACTTTGATTCCTGGCACTTTCCGTCAGAAGATTCACCCGGTCGGCACAACGCCGCAAGGCAAGCTCCCGAAGGGCTGTCAGATTCTCTATGGCAAAAGCCCCCTCTTTTGCAGGTTCAGGCTGCCCCTCCCGGAAGCTATTTGTCCCGGCCAGACGTTCGATTAATTCTTCTGGTTCAATATCTACCAACTCCACCTGGTCAGCCTGGTCAAAAACAGAATCCGGAATACGCTCCTGTACCAGGATTCCGGTTATGGAAGAAACGGTATCATTTAAGCTCTCTATATCCTGGACATTAGCCGTCGTACAGACATCAATACCCGCATTCAGCAATTCCTGTATATCCTGATAGCGCCTGGCGTGGCGGCTGCCCTCTGCGTTGGTATGTGCAAATTCATCCACCAGTATAAGCTGAGGCTTTCTTTTCAACGCAGCATCAATATCAAATTCTTCCCGGACGCCTTCCTCATACAAAACCTGCTTTGCCGGGATCTGCTCCATCCCGCTAAGCAATGCCATGGTCTGTGATCTGGTGTGAGCCTCTATATATCCGACTGCTACGTCAATTCCCCGCTCCTTTGCCTGATGCGCTGAGCGCAGCATGGCATACGTCTTTCCGACTCCGGAAGCATAACCAAAAAATATTTTTAATTTTCCCGGTTGCCCTGGCATTCCCATCTGTTTTCTCCTTCTGCCAGCAATGCAACGATTGGCATTCCCGTTCTGAGTCTTCCCTTCTGTCACATTACATTCTCAATTTTATCCATGCGTTATTTATTTTATTATAATACATTTTAGCAGAAACATCAGCATTTTTCTGGCAGAAAAACACCTTCCTCCTTTCGGCATTGCTTTCTTCATCCGTCTCCTGCCTCTGTTGCCGGCAACTGTTTTTCACAAAATCCTCCAGCTTTTTCACCAAAAACCATCCAAAAACGAATGTTGCTGCAACTGCTGCTACCAATAACAGATCCTGCATACACCCACCTCCTCATCCAACTGCTATTTTCTCCCTGGGAAGCTTTGCCGCCGCCTTCTGCGTACCAGGCAAAGTGGCAAAAACCAAAGTCAGCCCGCCTACCCGTCCAACGAACATGAGCAGGATCAAAATCATCCTGGACAGAACGCCCAAAGTCGGAGTAAGCCCCAACGACAATCCGACCGTACCGGCTGCAGAGGCAGCCTCAAACAGACAGCTCAGCATGGGAAGGTCCTCCGCCATACTGATCACCAGTCCGCCGGCAAAAAACAATACCAGATACATAAGCAGAATGGAGGCTGCATCCTTCACTACATTGTCCTCGATCCGGCGTCCGAAAAAGTGAACCTGATCTTTTTGGGAAAAAGTAGAGACTGCCGTGGCAAACAATACCGCAGCGGTAGTGGTTTTCATGCCGCCCGCCGTAGACCCGGGACTGCCGCCAATCAACATCAGCACCATAATAATCCACTTCCCCGATTCCCTGAAGGCTGTCAGATCCGCTGTATTAAAACCCGCTGTTCTCGGTGTTACTGCCTGAAACAACGAAAGCAAAAACCTCTCCCCGACAGCATAGGAGGAAAACTCGAAAAAGAAAAAGTACAGAGTCGGAACAATCACAAGAACAGCCGTTGTGCAAAGAATCACCTTGCTTTGCATCCGGTACCTGCGCAGATGCAGACGGTTCCGACGAATATCATCCCAGGTCAAAAAGCCAATCCCACCCACAAGAATCAAAAATATAACTGCCAGATTAATCACTGGCTCTGCTGCATAAGCAGTCAGAGAGGAAAATGCCCCCTGGGTTCCCATCAGGTCAAAGCCGGCATTGCAAAAGGCGGATACGGAGTGAAACAATGCCATCCAAAGACCCTGGACTCCGAAATCCCTGCAAAATACAGGAGCCATAACCGCCGCCCCCAGCAATTCCATAAACAAGGTAATCTTCACAATCAAATGAGTCAGCCGTACAATTCCGCCTACATTCGGAGCAGCAATCGCTTCCTGTATCGTGCTGCGCTGCATCAGAGAAATCCTTTTTCCGGAAATCATCGCAAAGGAGGCTGCTGCCGTAATGACGCCTATGCCCCCCACCTGAATCAAAAACAGGATCACCAGCTGCCCGAAGGGTGACCAGTAGGTGGCAGTGTCATGGAGCACAAGCCCTGTAACACACACGGCAGAGGTTGATGTAAACAGAGCCTCCAAAAATGGAGTTGCCTCTCCTTCCCGGCCGGAAACCGGCAATGTCAGAAGAATTGCCCCCAGCAAAATCGCCCAGGAAAAACCAAGAATGATAATCTGAAAAGATGTCAGCCTTTTCTTATAAGAAATGAATCGGTTCATGTTCAGGAAGCCCCCTTCCCCTTCTTTCTGTCCTTATCATACACCAGATCGAATAAAGAGGGTAAAAGAATATCCTCACTTGTATTAAGATCGTCTAAAGATAGCAAAAGACAGCGAACCTTTCGTTCGCTGCCTTGCATCTGCAAAAGTTCTACCCTATATATTTCTCCAAAACCTTCCGAACCGCTCCCGGTCCGGCCATCATTTCTTCAAAATATCCGCTCACCTTATCTGCCAGGCCGCACTCATACAGATCCACACCGAAAATCGTGGCATCTGACAGAACCGGGCGAAGCTTTTCCTTATCAACCGGCTTTCCCAGTTCCATGCCGGCAAGCCGCTCCTTCATAGCCGGAAGCAGTGGATCCGGACTGATCTCAAAAGCCTCACCTGCATCATTTACCCCGATCAGATAACGGAGCCAGCCTGCCTGCACCAGCGGAATCAGCTTCAGATCCGAAGCCTTTCTGTCTTCAGATGCCATGTAAGCCTTGATAGTCTCCCCAAAACGGATTGACAGCTTCTGGGAGGTATCTGTGGCAATTCTCTGGGGCGTATCCGGCATAAAAGGATTCGGGAACCGCTCCTTAAGCACCTCATTCAGGAAATCCTCGGGATTGATAACACCCGGGTCTACCACAAAAGGCATGCCCTCCTCATGGCTCATCCGGTCAATAAACCGGCTCAGCTGGGGATCCTTCGTCTCCTCTGCAATGGAGGTATAGCCCAGGATGCAGCCATACACTGCCAGGCAGGTATGAAGGGGATTTAAGCAGGTACACACCTTCATCTTCTCCACCTTGTTCACAATATCCCGGCTGGTGATGATCACCCCTGCATGCTCTAACGGCGGCCTTCCGTTGGGAAACTGATCCTCGATAACCAGATACTGCGGCTTCTCCGCATTGACAAAGGGCGCCACATACGTATGTTTGGAAGTGACAAAGGGACTGACTCCCTCCACTCCGTCCGTGGTCAGCTGCTCCTCCACCACCGGATGGGGCCGCGGCGTGATCTTATCGATCATGCTCCACGGGAAGGCAATCTTCTCCTCCAGGTATTCATAATCCTCCCCGGAAATCTTTCCGTTGTCCAGCCATGCCTTAGCGATCTCCATGACAGCTGTCTGCAGCTTCTCTCCGTTATGGGAGCAGTTGTCCATGCTGACCAGGGAAAGCGGCTTTTTGCAGGCCCGCCCTCGCTCAATGCACATAGCTGTCAGCTGCGCCATAAAGGTCTTGCAGTCCTTTGGCCCTGCTTCCATATCCGCTGCTACAGCCGGAGTCAGTTCATGGTTCGCATTACGGAGAGAATATCCCTTCTCTGTAATGGTAAAGGATACCATCTGCAAAGAAGGCTCTTTCATAACTCCTGCCACCTGTTCCCTGTCATAAAGCATGGTCAGGCTGTCCGACATGGATGCCACGATCTCCTTGTCCAGCTTTCCGTCCGGATTCAGTGTCACCGCAATGGTCAGGTTGTCATAGGGGCGAAAGCATTTGGTGATAATCTCATCATCATAACCCTCGCAGCACACAATCCCTGTATCCATCTCCCCCTGCTCGATCAGCCTTTGGCAGATCACAGCCGGGAAAATACGGAAAATATTCCCGGAACCAAAATGCATCCACTGCGGTCTCTCTGCGGTATTCTCCGCAATCTTTACCGGGTCATACTCCGGAAGATGATAGCCCTTCCAATTCTCCTTGTTCTGAATCGACCTTAATGAAAGTTCCAAAATCCTGTCTCCTTTCGATTGCCTCACGCAATCCTCCTGCTATTTAACGAATGCTCTTTTTCATTCAGATGCCTGTTGCTATTGGGCATCAGTATTTCTTACCGCGAACAACGAGCCAGGCAGCCGTGCCTGCACGGATATTTCACTTCTCCGTCTTCTCCAGCATATCCCAGCAGCCCCAAAGATACATGATTCCCAGAGCGCGATCATACAGTCCATAGCCCGGACGGCACTTCTCGCCCCACAGATGTCTTCCATGATCCGGCCTCACATAGCCTTCATAACCGCAGTCATGATAAGCCTTCATGATCTCCAGGATTCCCGTGTCTCCGTCGCAGTCCCTATGAGACGCCTCTGTGAAATCTCCGTTGGGGAAATGCTTCACGTTCCGGATATGGGCAAAGGCAATCCTGTCACAATAAGTCCGGACAATATCCGCCACATTATTCTTTGGATTCGCGCCCAGAGACCCGGAGCACAGGCACAGGCAGTTGTGGTCGTCATCCACCATGGACAGGAATCGTCCGATGGACTCCTTGTCTACCAGAAGACGAGGCAGGCCGAAAATATCCCACGGCGGATCATCCTGGTGAATCGCCAGCTTGATTCCTGTCTCGTGGCAGGTAGGCATCACTGCTTCCAGGAAATATTTCAGATTCTCCCACAGCTTTTCCTTGGTCACCGGACGGTATTTCTCAAACAACTCATCCAGCTGAGCCATGCGCTCCGGCTCCCAGCCCGGGAAGGTCATACCATGCAGGTTCTCCAAAATATACCTGGCCATCTCCTTATAATCGTCCTGGATTTTTGATTTCTCGTAGAACAGAGCCGTGGAGCCGTCCTCCATGGGATGGAACAGATCTGTCCGCGTCCAGTCAAAAATCGGCATAAAATTATAAGTAACTACCTTTACCCCGAACTTAGACAGATTCCGCAGAGTCTCCTTATAATTCTCAATGTACTGATCTCTGGTGGGAAGGCCGATCTTAATGTCATCATGGACATTCACACTCTCCACCACATCCATGTTGAAGCCGGCGCCCTCGATCTGCTTACGGACCTCCTCAATCTCCTCCACGGTCCACACCTCGCCTGCCTGCTTATGATGCAGAGCCCAGACCAGTCCGGTCACTCCCGGAATCTGCTTGATGTCCTGGGGTGTGATGCTGTCATTCCCTTCGCCATACCAACGAAATGTCATCTGCATAAATTGCTTCTCCCTTCTTGAATGATTTCTTGTTGCTATTTCCTGATTGCTATGGATATAGTATATCACATTTTCAGTAATTCCGCATGGTAGATCTATCTTGAAATATGGTAAATCTTGCTGTATAATTCAAAACAAGGGAAAATACTAAAGGAATTTTATGGAATATGTATATAGATAAATTTACCACCAGGCAAATTATGACAGAACGTTTCTACGAATATCACCATTATCGGGATGTGAACCCCTTCGCTGTCGATTTCCATCAGCATGCCTTTTACGAAATATTTATTTTCATCTCCGGGGACGTGAACTATATCGTGGAGGGACGGACTTACAAGCTCCGCCCCGGCGATATCATGCTGACCAACAACAGCGATATTCACTGTCCGGAGATCACCTCTGCCAAGTATCCCTATGAACGAATCGTCATCTGGCTGGACAACAGCTTTTTCAACCGGCTCCGGGATATCGGGGAGGATTTAACCACCTGCTTTCAGGACGCTTCCAACCGGGATTACCGCCTTTTCCGCCCCAACGAAGCCCAGCTTCGGCAGATCCAGTCCGCCTGCCACACTATTGAGCAGGAGCGGATGAACGGCCAGTTAGGCAATCAGGTTATGGCCTATTCCTCCATTATGGAGATTCTGGTTCTCCTCAGCCGGGCCTACTATGAGATATCCGACTCTGCCCAGCAGGATGTGACAGAAAATGAGCAGATCAATCAGGTGGTTTCTTATATTAACAACCATTTCGACGAGGACTTAAGCCTTGACCATCTGGCGGACCGCTTTTATCTGAGCAAATATTACTTAAGCCACCAGTTCAAGCATTTTACCGGTCTTTCCCTCTATCAGTTCATCATGAAAAAGAGACTGACCATTGCCCGGAATATGTTGATATGCGGTAAGACGGTTACCGATGCCTGCTCAGAATGCGGTTTCAGTGATTATTCCAATTTCCTGAAAGCCTTTAAGCGGGAGTTCGGGGAAAAGCCCAGTGAATTTATAAAAAAATAACGCTCTGTTCAAAATTATGTACCTGTGGAAAGCGGACTTATAAATATATATTACAGTCGTCAGCTATATATTTTAGGATTGCGGGAGCATGAAATGCGGAGCAATCCGCGGTATCATGGGAGGGAAAAATACCTTTTAATCCCAACATCATATTTTATCATTAAGCGTATAAATCAAAGTGTGAGGAGATATATGTTATGTCAAAAATAATATGCAGATGTGGAAATATTATACCCGATATTACAGACAACTTGCCCTATAAGGGTTATATCATTTCCGATAAAGAGCAGTTTAAAATGTATGAAACAGACAATAACCAAAAAGAACATTTAGCAATAACATTTCGTAACAATATCGGTATAGGAAAAAAGTACATTCGATTAAAAGAAATATATCAATGTCCAGAATGCGGAAGGATTCTTGTTGAAACTATTCCGGGAAAGTATTCCTTTTTTTGCCCGGAAGAAAACACGGAAAATAATCTTCTGAATTATGATGGCGAAGAAACGGCAGAATATATACCCGGAAGTAATGTCAGATGAGTGCAATGGGAACACAATTCCAAAAAATGGAGAAAGAGAACCGTCCCATCCGGAATACTCCCACCGAATGCCACCGTTCTCTTCTTTATCCATTTCTCATTTTGCCGTTAATCAAACAGCTACTTCTTACACCAACTCCAACAGCACTTCCATAGCGCCGTCGCCCTTCCGCTGCCCGATCTTCACAATGCGGGTATAACCGCCATTGCGGGACACATACTTGGGCGCAATCTCATCAAACAGCTTTGCCGGAAGGTCCACAGATTTGGTATTTTTCTTTCTGCCGGCCGGAACAGTCGGAACCTCAGTCACATCATACAGAACCTTCAGCATCTGGCGTCTCGCATGAAGCCTGGAAGGCTTATCCTTCTTGATCTCCTTCTGAACCTCATCATAGACGGTTACCTTTCTGCCGTTCTTCTCCTCTTTGACCCTCTTGCCGTCCTTATCCTTACGCGGAACCTTTGCGGTAACGGTAACGGTCTCAAAGTTGTCCTTCTCCCTGACTGCCATAGCGATCAGGCCCTCTGCCACCTTGCGGATCTCTTTCGCTCTCGCCTCAGTGGTGCGGATCTTTCCATGATATAAAAGAGAAGTAACCTGACTGCGGATCAATGCTTTTCTCTGGCTGGATGTTCTCCCCAGCTTTCTATAACCTGCCATTTTATTTTCCTCCATTTATCCGGAGTGCGGTTCGCGCCAGTCGGTCTTACCAAACCACATCTTCCCATCTTGTTTTACCATACCAGGCACTGCACCGTCGGTCTTACGCACCCGGCACCTTTGACTGCCCAAACTCCGCTTTGCTTCGTTCGGGCAGCACCCCAGCGAAGAATAAATCATTCTTCACTGGGGTTTAATTGCAGCCCTAATTCTTTTAGTTTGGCCAGAACTTCTTCCAGGGACTTTCTTCCCAGGTTGCGGACCTTCATCATGTCCTCAGGAGTTCTGTTGCACAGTTCCTCCACAGTATTGATTCCGGCACGCTTCAAACAGTTGTAGGAACGGACGGAAAGTTCCAGTTCGTCGATATTCATCTCCAGAACCTTCTCCTTCTCATTGTCCTCCTTCTCCACCATGATCTCCGCTGTCCGGGCATTCTCGGAAAGGTCAATGAACAGATTCAGATGCTCGCTGAGCACCTTCGCTGCCAGGCTGACCGCCTCGTCCGGAGCCAGAGTCCCGTTGGTGTACACATCCAATGTCAGCTTATCATAATCAATGATCTGGCCCACACGGCTGTTCTCGATTGTCATGTTAACCCGCTCCACCGGTGTATAGATGGAATCGATAGCGATCACCCCGATGGGCAGATCTTCATTCTTATTCTTATCAGCGCTCACATATCCCCGGCCCTTGGAAATGGTAAGTTCCATATAGAACTTACTGTCCGTGCCGCCGCTGAGGGTAGCGATAATCTGATCCGGATTCATGATCTCAATATCCGGGTCTGCCTGGATATCGGCAGCCGTGATCACGCCCTCCCCGTCGAACTCAATGTAAGCAGTCTTTACCTCATTGCTGTCGCTGTTGTTCTTAATAGATAAGTTCTTGATGTTCATGATGATCTCAGTCACATCTTCCTTCACTCCGGCGATGGAACTGAATTCATGCAAAACGCCTTCGATTTTTACCTGGCTGACCGCCGCACCCGGAAGAGAAGAAAGCATAATTCTTCTCAAGGAGTTACCCAGCGTAGTGCCATAGCCCCTCTCCAGCGGTTCCACAACAAACTTGCCATACTTCTTATCATCTGAAATTTCAACAATCTCAATGTTTGGTTTTTCAAAATCGAACACGATTATAGCCCCTCCTTCTGGGTTCGTCTATCGAGGCTTCCATCATTCTAAACTTACTTAGAATACAACTCGACGATAAGCATCTCTTCAACCGGAACATCAATCTCTTCTCTGGTCGGCAGTTCCTTCACAACGCCGCGCAGATTCTCCTGATCCACATCCAGCCATGCCGGAATCAGGCGGCCGCCGGTCACCTCCAGGACGGCTTTGTATCTCTGAGAAGATTTCGCCTTCTCCTTCACCTCGATCACATCTCCGGCCTTTACCAGATAAGACGGGATGTTCACACACTTGCCGTTCACCAGGATGTGCTTATGGTCAACGATCTGACGAGTCTCCCGTCTGGTGCGCCCAAAGCCCATGCGGAACACCACATTATCCAGCCTTCTCTCCAGCAGGATCAGCAGATTCTCACCGGCCTGGCCTTCCATCTTCTCCGCCTTTGCATAATAATTGCGGAACGGCTTCTCCAGCACGCCATAAATGAATTTGGCCTTCTGCTTCTCCCGCAGCTGCATACCGTACTCGCTTACCTTTTTATTCGCTCTCTTCAGCTGTCTGGTAGATGTCTTATTGATGCCCAGACATGCCGGATCCAAACCAAGGGATCTGCATCTTTTAAGAACAGGAACTCTATCTACTGCCACTTTTCGTACCTCCTATTAAACTCTTCTACGTTTTGGCGGACGGCAACCGTTATGGGGAACCGGGGTTACGTCCTTAATACTGGTTACTTCAATACCGCATGCGGAAAGCGCACGGATTGCTGCTTCACGACCCGAGCCGGGGCCTTTTACCATAACGTCGACAGACTTTAAACCATGTACGATAGCTGCCTTGGCAGCAGTCTCTGCAGCCATCTGAGCTGCATATGGAGTAGATTTCCTTGAACCTCTAAATCCCAGACCTCCGGCACTCGCCCAAGACAGGGCATTGCCCTGTGCATCCGTCAACGTTACAATTGTATTGTTGAAAGATGACTGGATGTGTGCCTGTCCGCGTTCAACGTTTTTCTTTACGCGCTTTTTTGTCACTTTCTTTCCAGTGGACACTTTTTTAGCCATTTTAAACTAACCTACTTTCCTTTCGTCTTGATTCGCTCCTCTTCCGGGAAGACCTGTCCCGAAAGCTGTGAATATCTGAATCTTGTTCCTGTTTTTAAAACATACAACTTGATTCGTGTTAACAGGGTTACTTGTCAAATTCAGCACCCGGTGCTTATTTCTTCTTGTTCGCCACGGTTTTACGCGGGCCTTTGCGGGTTCTCGCGTTGGTCTTCGTCTTCTGTCCCCGAACCGGCAAGCCTCTTCTGTGACGGATTCCGCGATAGCATCCGATCTCCTGCAGCCGCTTGATATTCATAGCGATCTCTCTGCGCAGGTCACCTTCCACCACCTGGCTGTCAGCGATCACTGCCGCGATCTTCCTGACCTCATCATCCGTCAGATCCTTGACACGGGTATCCGGATTCACCCCAGCCTCCGCCAGAATACGGTTCGAACTGGTTCTTCCAATCCCGTAAATGTAAGTCAAGCCGATCTCAATACGTTTCTCTCTTGGTAAATCAACTCCTGCAATACGAGCCATTTGCGTCGTACACCTCCTTTTCTCTTACTTAACCTTGTCTCTGCTTGTGCTTAGGATTTTCACAGATTACTCTGATACTGCCTTTGCGCTTGATGATTTTGCATTTCTCGCAAATCGGTTTCACTGATGATCTCACCTTCACGGCAAATTCTCCTTTCCTCAGTCCTGCCCTGGTTTTTGGCATCTTGGCGCCCCTCGGGAGATTCTTTCCTCCTGCCCTGTGTCCGGACAACAAGTACATCCTTCGGACAATTGCTACAGTACACCCGTCGGGGTGTGTCCTCCCCCCAATCCGTTCCCCAAGCCTAAACCATACCCATTTCCACAGATACAGCCTCACAGCCAGAGCCGGTTTTGGGCAAACTTCACCCGGCATTTTAACAAAGTTGCCATAGTATTATAGCACCGCAATATTTGTAATGCAAGCACTTTTTTACTGTTTTTCCCTGTTTTCTCCCGTTTTTTTCAGGTTTTTCCCACCTTTTTAGCCCTTTCTTTTCCGGTTCCCCCTATCTTTCCAGATCTCCTCTGTCTCTCAACCTTCCTCTGTCTTTCTGAATTTCCCTTCCGTTTTAAGTATGACCCACACTAATTAGCTAAGCCAACAAACAGCCTTGGAGGGAGGAGGGTGGCCCCCCCCCCTCGCCTATCTGACCTACCCCAGATAACTCCAAACTCTATTTATCCCTCCAGATAATCCTCCCCTTGGACAGATCATACGGCGACAACTCAATCGTCACCCGATCCCCCGGAAGAATCCGGATATAATTCATCCGCAGCTTCCCGCTGATATGCGCCAGCACCTGATGCCCGTTCTCCAGTTCCACCTGGAACATGGCATTCGGCAGCTTCTCCACAACAGTTCCCTCAATCTCAATTACATCTGCTTTTGACATGTACTCTTACCTCCTGAATGCGTAGCATCTGCAACAGCCCAGATGCCCTTACGGTTATTCACTCTTTCACTCTCCCGGATCCCCGATCCACAGGATTTCAGACTGCACTCCCCCGGTACTAATACTCCCCTTCACCGGATGTGCATTTCACAAAACTTTTCAGCCGGGCATAAAGTTCCTCATCCGACACCGGAAACTCCTTCACCAGACTGTTCTTCACCAGCTGGATATGCTTTTTATTCTTCCGCTTGGGATGTCCCTGCGTCCGGGTTCTTCCGTCTGCCAACAGCACCCGCTCCCCGTCCACAGATAATATCACATAGTACTGATCCTTATCATGCCCGGCAAGAGATCTTGCCAGACAACCTGGTTGATAATCCATCCTGTTCACCGTCCTCACAGCAGAGACAAAATCTCCGGCTCTCCCTCTGTAATCAAAACCGTGTTCTCATAATGGGCAGAGAGGGAACCGTCATCCGTTACCACCGTCCAGTCATCATTCAGCCACACCACATCCGCACGCCCCATATTAATCATGGGCTCAATGGCAAGGGTCATGCCCGGGCACAGGCGGATACCCTTCCGCCTCTGGGCAAAATTAGGCACCTCCGGATCCTCATGAAGAGCCTTTCCCACCCCGTGTCCTACCAGGTCGCGGACCACCCCATAGCCAAAATGCTCCGCATAGGCCTGGATTGCCGAGGAGATATCATTGAGATGCCTGCCTGCCCTCGCATACTTGATGCCCTCAAAAAAGCATTCCCTGGTCACCTCGATCAGCTGCTGGGCTTCCGGTGAAATCCTGCCGATGGCATGGGTCCTGGCTGCATCGGAATGGTATCCGTTGTAGATCACCCCTGCATCCAGGCTGACGATATCCCCCTCCCGGAGAATCCTGTGCTTATTCGGAATCCCATGCACCACTTCGTCATTTACCGACACGCAGATGGAAGCAGGATATCCGTTATAATTCTTAAAGGAAGGAATACAGCCAAAGCTGCGGATCAGCCTCTCCCCGGTCCGGTCGATATCCATGGTGGATATCCCCGGCTTCAGCATTTTGCCCAACTCCTCATGAACATGGGCAAGGATTCTTCCCGCTTCCCGCATCAATTCTATCTCTCGCTCTGATTTAATCGACACTGACATAATTACGCCCCCAGAACGGCCACAATGTCCCGAAATACTTCATTCAGTTCCTTGGTCCCGTCCACTGTAACCAGAATCCCCTGCTTCTTATAATAATCAATCAGAGGCTGGGTCTGGTCATGATATACCCTCAGGCGCTTCTGAACCGTCTCCGGCTTGTCGTCATCCCGCAGCACCAGCGCCTCCTGGCAGCTGTCGCACACCCCCTCCGCCTTGGGCGGGTTGAACATGATGTGATAGGTGGCGCCGCACTTTAAGCAGGCTCTTCTCCCCCCCATACGGGTAACAATCGACTCATCCGGCACATCCACGTCCACCGCATAATCCATCTTCTCCCCCCGCTTTTCCAGGGCGGCGGTGAGGCTTTCTGCCTGGGGAATCGTCCTGGGGAAGCCGTCCAGCACATATCCTCCGGCACAGTCAGCCTCACTGATCCGATCTAACAGCATGCCGATGGTCACATCGTCCGGCACCAGCTGTCCCTGATCCATGTAAGACTTTGCCTTCATGCCCAGTTCCGTTCCCCCCTTGATATTCGCACGGAAAATATCACCTGTGGAAATGTGGGGGATTCCATATTTCTCAGCAATCTTCTTGGCCTGAGTTCCTTTCCCCGCACCCGGAGCACCCAACATAATAATCTTCATCTCTGACCTCCTCTTCTTTCAGCTTTTCTCTTTATAGCAGAAAAAGCTGCCGCCCATTATCCTTTGCGCAGCAGCTCTCCAGCTTATCTTAATCGTTTAAAAATCCCTTATAATTCCGTACAATCACCTGTGACTCAATCGCCTTGATGGTCTCCAGGATTACACTGACAATAATGATCAGGGAAGTACCCAGGAAGGACAAACGGCTCACTCCGAACACACCGGAAATCATAATCGGAATTACACTGATAATAATCAGGCCGACGGCGCCAACAAAAATAATATAATTCAAAATCTTGTCCAGATATTCCGATGTGGGCTTGCCCGGACGGATACCCGGGATAAAACCACCGGACTTCTTCATATTGTTAGCAACTTCCAGAGGGTTAAAGGTAATCGATGTGTAGAAATAGGCAAACAGCACAATCAACACAATATAAATCACCAGACCCACCGAATACCAGGGCATCTCCGGACGGAACCAGGAAGACTGATTCAGCATCATCAGAATCTTGCCCGGAATCGTACTGTAATCCGGATTAAAGAACTGCGCAATCACAACCGGGAAGGATAAAATCGAAGAGGCAAAAATCACCGGGATCACACCTGCGGTATTCACCTTCAGCGGGATATGGGAGGACTGTCCCCCCACCATCTTCCGTCCTACCATCTTCTTGGAATACTGTACCGGGATCCTGCGCTCACCGTCCTGCAGATAGACCACAAATACTACCATTGCCACAATAACAGCCATGATCATCAAAAGCGCCACTACCTGCACGGCAATAATCCTGCCGTTCATAAACGTATTATACAGGCTGCTTACATCCTGGGGCAGGGAAGACACAATATTGAAAAGCAGGACAATGGAAATCCCATTCCCCACACCCTTCTCTGTAATCCGCTCACCAATCCACATCAGGAATGCACTTCCCGCGGTCATTGTCATCACCGCAACCACCACACTCCAGAAATTGTAATCAATCAGCAAGCCCTGGCCGCCAAACTCAACTGCCATAGCCGTAGACTCAAGCAGAGCCAGCGCCACGGTCAGATAACGGGTATACTCCGCAATCTTCTTTCTGCCATCCTCGCCTTCCCGCTGCATCTCCTCCAGCTTCGGAATCGCAATGGTCAGAAGCTGCATGATAATGGAAGATGTAATATACGGGGTAATGCTCAGAGCCAGCACGGACATGGAGGTAAAGGAACCGCCTGTCATGGCATCAAAGAAATTGAATGCATCGCCGCTCTGCCTGGCAAAAAAATCCTTAAAGTAGGAGGTATTCACCCCGGGAATCGGAAGTTCCGACCCGAAGCGAATCACCACCAGCATCATGAAAGTATAAAGAAGCTTTTTACGGATCTCTTTATCCTTCCATGCATTTCGGAGTGTCTTTAACATATTAGATCACCTCGCAGGTTCCACCTAAAGCCTCAATCTTTGTTTTTGCACCCTCGCTGAATGCATCTACTTTTACGGTCAGCTTTTTGGTTAATTCTCCGTCACCAAGAATCTTGACACCGTCTCTGGGATTCTTAATGATACCGCACTCCATCAGGGACTCCACCGTAACCACTGCATCATTGTCAAAACGCTCCAGGGCGCTCACATTGATCGCAACGATCTCTTTCGTATTGCGGTTCGTAAACCCTCTCTTCGGAATGCGACGGTACAAAGGCATCTGACCGCCCTCAAAACCAGGTCTCGGAGCACCGGAACGAGCCTTCTGTCCCTTGTGTCCCTTGCCGGCAGTCTTGCCGTTGCCTGAACCGTGACCGCGCCCTCTTCTGAAATTATCGCTGTGCTTGGAACCGGCAGCCGGTTGTAAATTCGATAAATCCATCACATTGCACCTCCTTACTTCGGTAATTAGATTTCTTCAACTTTCACCAAGTGCTTCACATGCCAGATCATGCCTCTGACCGCATCATTATCCGGCAGTTCTACTGTCTTGTTCAGCTTTCTAAGGCCCAGGGCCTCCACCGTCGCTTTCTGCTTCGGGATCGCCCCAATCGGGGATTTGACTAATGTCACTTTTAACTTCTCAGCCATCTCATTCTCCTCCTTAGCCTAAAATCTCTTCCACGGATTTGCCGCGCAGTCTCGCATACTCCTCCGGAGTCTTAAGCTTGGTCAGCCCGTCAATCACAGCCAGCACAACATTGGTCTTATTGTTGGAACCCAGGGACTTTGCACGGACGTTCTTAATCCCTGCCAGTTCCAGTACCGCACGGGCCGGGCCGCCGGCGATGATACCGGTACCTTCCGGAGCTCGCTTCATCAGCACGCTGGAACTGCCAAACTGTGCCAGGATATCATGAGGAATACTCTGGTTCTCATCCACCGGAATCTCCACCAGGTTCTTGGCAGCTGCCTCTTTTCCTTTCCGGATTGCCTCCGGAACCTCACCTGCCTTACCCAGGCCGGCACCCACGTGTCCCTTGCCGTCGCCCACCACTACCAGAGCAGAGAATCTCATGGTGCGGCCGCCTTTTACCGTCTTGGATACACGCTTGATTGCCACTACATTATCATTTAACTCTAACTGACTTGCGTCAATAATTGTACGCTTCATGCCGTTCTCCTCTCTACTAGAATTTCAGACCGGCCTCCCGGGCCGCATCTGCAAGTGCCTGAATCTTACCCTGGTAAATGAAACCGCCCCGGTCAAACACGACCTCCTCGATTCCCTTCTCCAGCGCCCTCTTAGCGATCAGAGTTCCAACATAGCTGGCAGCAGCCACATCATTGGTATGCTCCAGTTCCTCTCTTGCTGCCTTCTCCAAGGTAGATGCCGCAACCAGAGTATTGCCGACGGAATCGTCAATAATCTGGGCATACATATGACTGTTGCTTCTGAACACAGCCAGACGCGGTCTCTCTGCAGTCCCTGCAAAGCGGTTGCGTAATCTGGTATGTTTTTTAACGCGAACTTCTTTTCTAGATTTCTTGCTAACCATTTTCGCACTCCCTCCTACTTCTTACCAGTCTTACCAACTTTACGTCTGATTGTCTCATCGGCGTACTTAATGCCCTTGCCCTTATACGGCTCAGGTCTTCTCTTGTCTCTGATTTCCGCAGCATACTGGCCAACTTTTTCTTTATCGATACCCTTCACCGTGATCTTGTTCTGCCCCTCCAGGACTGTCTCCAGCCCCTCCGGATCCTCCATCTCCACCGGATGGGAATAACCCAGGTTCAAGGTTAATTTCTTGCCCTGCTTGGATGCACGGTAACCGACACCGTTCACCTCCAGAACCTTCTCATAGCCGTTGGTCACTCCAACAACCATGTTGTTGATCAGGGTCCTGGTGAGTCCGTGAAGGGATTTCATCCTCTTTAAGTCATTGGGTCTGGTTACTATGATATGTCCATCCTCTTCCTTTATAGACATCTCCGGGGCCAGTTCTCTCTCAAGAGTTCCCTTCGGCCCTTTTACAGTCACTTTATTATTCTCCGCAATCGTCACAGTCACACCTGCCGGGATCGCGATTGGCATTCTTCCGATACGTGACATGCCATTTACCTCCTACTTAGATTTTCGGAAAAGGCCTGTGCCTTTTCTGTTTTCAGTTCTCTGTCTCTTGTTGTGCTTTTGCAGGTTCTCCCTGCGGCTACACGTCACTCAACTCAGTTCAGCTGCCGCCCTCGGCTTAGCCTCACCAAGGTTCGTGACAAAGCCCGCACCAAACTCGGCTTTCGCCTTCGGCTCGGCCTCGTTAAGTTGCTTTCGGCCTACCACACAAACGCCAGTACTTCGCCGCCTACACCTAACTGACGGGCTTCCTTGTCGGTTACCACGCCCTGGTTTGTAGAAATGATAGCGGTTCCCAAACCGCCCAATACCTTCGGCAGGTCCTCTTTATTCGCGTATACACGCAGACCCGGCTTGGAGATTCTCTTGATGCCGCTGATAATCTTCTCGTTCTTGTCAGCGCCGTACTTCAAAGTAATGCGGATCGTTTTAAACGAACCGTCCTCAATAATGTCATATTTCTGAACATAGCCCTCTTTCACCAGAATGTCGGCAATCGCCAGCTTCATCCTGGATGAGGGAACGTCTACGGTATCATGCTTGGCAGTATTAGCATTACGAATTCTTGTAAGCATATCTGCAATGGGATCACTCATTGTCATGGTAGATATTTTCCTCCTTGTTTATTGTGCTGATTTTCACGCGGTAAGCCGCGATAGTCCGCCCTGCCCGGACATTTACTCAGGTAAACTTCCTGTAGAAATGCCATCAGGCTGCACGGACGGCCCCTGCTTTCGCTTTTTGCCCCTCCGGCTCCCGGTTACGGCAGCCAGGCTTCATGAGCCTAAGCAGCAAAAGGTCACCAGCTTGCTTTCTTAACGCCAGGAATCTGTCCCTTGTATGCCAGTTCACGGAAGCATATACGGCAAATCCCATATTTTCTCAAATATGCATGCGGCCGTCCGCAGATTCTGCAGCGGTTGTATTCTCTGGTGGAGAATTTCGCCGGACGCTGCTGTTTAATCTTCATTGAAGTTTTCGCCATGGATCTTTCCTCCTGTTATTTAGCAAATGGCATATTGAATAATGTCAAAAGTTCACGGGCTTCTTCATCTGTCTTGGCAGTGGTAACGAAGATGATGTCCATCCCTCTTACCTTGTCAACTTTATCGTATTCAATCTCCGGGAAGATCAGCTGTTCCTTGATGCCCAGGGCATAGTTCCCTCTTCCGTCAAAGGCATTGGGATTCACGCCGCGGAAGTCACGGACCCGGGGCAGTGCCAAATTGATCAGGCGGTCTGCAAACTCATACATCTTCTCGCCCCGCAGGGTAACCTTACATCCGATTGCCATGCCTTCTCTCAGCTTAAAGTTCGCCACAGACTTCTTCGCCTTGGTGGTAATTGCCTTCTGACCGGTGATCAGTTCCAGGTCACGGACTGCAGAATCCAGGATCTTGGCATTCTCCTTTGCCTCGCCAACGCCCATGTTGATCACGATCTTATCCAGCTTCGGTACCTGCATGACGTTTTTATAACCAAATTTTTTCATCAGAGCGTCAACCATCTCGTTCTGATACATTTCTTTTAATCTAGCCACTCTTACGTTCCTCCTCTCTGCAATCAGTCAATGACTTTGCCGGTTGCCTTGGCAACACGGACCTTCTTGCCATCTTTTACCTGGAATCCGACTCTGGTGGCTTTCCCGTCAACAACCAGCATGACATTGGAAATATCCATGGGGGCCTCCTGATGAACAATGCCTCCCTGGGGATTGCCTGCACCAGGTTTGGAATGCTTGGTCACCATATTGCAGCCCTCGACAATCACCTTACCCTCATGAACATGCAGTACCTTGCCGGTCTTGTCTTTATCTTTTCCTGTGATCACCTTAACGAGGTCATCTCTCTTGATTTTATGCACGGTTCCTACCTCCTTACAGTACTTCTGGCGCTAAGGAAACAATCTTCATGAACTGTTTCTCACGCAACTCTCTGGCAACCGGCCCAAAAATACGGGTTCCCCTCGGGGTCTTGTCATCTTTGATAATTACAGCCGCGTTCTCGTCGAAACGGATATAGGAACCGTCTTTCCGGCGGGCGCCCTTAACCGTACGCACTACGACCGCTTTCACAACGTCACCCTTTTTTACAACGCCACCTGGTGTTGCATCTTTGACAGAAGCGACGATAATATCACCAATATTCGCATATCTTCTTGTGGATCCGCCCATAACACGGATGCAAAGCAGTTCCTTCGCACCGGTATTATCGGCAACCCTCAGTCTGGTCTCCTGCTGAATCATGCCTGATAACTCCTTTCAGTTTTTCGAGTTCTTTTACCTTGCTTTCTCGATAATCTCCACCAGTCTCCATCTCTTATCCTTAGACAGCGGTCTGGTCTCCATCACTTTCACGGTATCACCGATGCCGCACTCGTTCTTCTCGTCGTGGGCTTTCAGCTTAACGGTCTTCTTTACGATCTTGCCATACAAAGGATGCTTTACATGGTCCTCAATCGCAACCACGATGGTTTTGTCCATCTTGTCACTGACGACTTTACCGACACGGGTCTTCCTCAGATTTCTTTCCATGTCTAATTTCTCCTCTCTTCCACTACGTCAACGGGTTTGTTCACTCAACTAAATTCACACTTAACCGGGAAGATACATCCTCGCTCTGCTCGGAGTATCTGCTTTCGCACTAAACTCGACAATACCTCGTTAAGTACTCAATGCATCGTGAACGACCTCGCACTAAGTTCATTCTTCGCCTTCAGCTCGAATTCACTAAATTGCTTCCGGCCGGTCAGGCCAGTTTTGACTTTTCTGTGATAACAGTCTGAATTCTGGCGATATTCTTGCGGACTTCTTTGATTCTGCTGGTGTTATCCAGCTGATTGGTCGCATTCTGGAATCTCAAGTTAAACAGTTCTTTCTTTGCAGCAACCAGTTCTTCCTGCAGCTCTGCAGCCGTCTTCCCCTTTAATCCTTCTACGAATTTATTAGTCTTCACTGTTATTCACCGCCTTCTAAATCTGCTTTAGCAGCAATCTTACATTTGCAGGGCAACTTATGCATGGCAAGACGCAGGGCCTCGCGGGCAGTTTCCTCGGGAACGCCTGCGATCTCAAACATCACTCTGCCCGGTTTCACAACAGCTACCCAGTACTCCAGGGCGCCCTTACCGGAACCCATACGAGTCTCAGCAGGCTTCGCTGTCACCGGCTTATCCGGGAAAATCTTGATCCATACTTTACCGCCACGCTTGATATAACGGGTCATAGCCACACGGGCTGCCTCGATCTGGTTGGACTTGATCCAGCAGGGTTCGGTTGCCACCAGGCCGTACTCACCGTAGCTGATGGTGTTCCCTCTCATCGCCTTGCCCGCCATGCTTCCGCGGAACTGTTTGCGGCGCTTCACTCTCTTCGGCATTAACATTATTTATCGCTCCCTTCCTTGTTTCCTTTAGCAGGAAGTACTTCGCCCTTGTAGATCCACACCTTAACGCCAAGCTTGCCGTAGGTGGTGTCTGCCTCAGCGAAACCATAGTCAATATCTGCTCTTAAGGTCTGCAGCGGAATGGTACCCTCGCTGTAAAACTCGGTACGGGCAATATCAGCGCCGCCCAGACGGCCGCCGACAGCTGCTTTGATTCCCTTTACGCCAGCCTTCATGGAACGCCCCATGGTGGACTTCATGGCACGGCGGAAGGACACACGGTTCTCCAACTGCTGGGCAATGCTCTCAGCAACCAGCTGCGCGTCACGCTCCGGCCTCTTGATCTCCTTGATATCGATCAGAATCTTTTTGTCTGTCAGCTTCTGGACTTCGCCCTTCAGCTTCTCGATGGCTGCCCCGCCCTTGCCGATGACAACGCCCGGCTTCGCGGTGTAAATGATAACCTTTACTCTCTCAGAAGCTCTTTCTATCTCAATCTTGGAAATACCTGAGTCATACAGCCTTTTCTTCAGGAATTTACGGATATTGTAATCTTCTACCAGACAGTCCGCGAAGTCGCCCTCTGCGTACCATTTGGAATCCCAGTCCTTGATGACACCGACTCTCAAGCCATGTGGATTAACTTTCTGTCCCATATTTGCCTCCTATCTTTCATTCAGCACAACGGTGATGTGGCTCATTCTCTTCTCGATCCTGTAAGCTCTGCCCTGTGCCCTCGGTTTTACTCTCTTCATGGTCGGCCCCTTGTTGGCGTAGCACTCCTCTACGTACAGCTTGGAGCGATCCATACCATTGTTGTTCTCGGCGTTGGCAACCGCTGACTCCAGTAATTTCTTGATCAAAGCGGAAGCATATCTGGGATTATAGGTTACGATACCGATTGCGGTCTCCACGTCCTTACCGCGGATGGCGTCCAATACGAAACACGCTTTCTGGACGGATACGCGGGCGTAGGATAATTTTGCGGACGGCCGAGTGTCTTTCTTCGCGTTTCTTTCTCTCTTAATCTGACTTCTATGTCCTTTAGCCATTGCTAATAACCTCCTTTCAATGCGGGTTTACCGTTTGGATTTCTTCTCGTCTTTTCCGTGGCCTCTGTAGGTTCTGGTGGCCACGAACTCACCAAGCTTATGCCCAACCATATCCTCAGTCACATATACCGGAACATGCTTTCTTCCGTCATGAACCGCGATGGTATGCCCAACCATCTGGGGAAAGATGGTGGAACGGCGGGACCAGGTTTTAATCACCTGATGCTGGCCTGACGCGTTCAGTGCATCAATCTTTTTTAACAGATGTGCGTCTGCAAATGGTCCTTTTTTTAACGAACGTCCCATAGGGTTTGATCCTCCTTCAATTATTTGATCGTCTTGCCATCACGTCTTCTGATGATGAGCTTATTGGACTGTTTGTTCTTCTTCCTGGTCTTGAGGCCCAGCGCCGGCTTACCCCACGGAGTGCTCGGACCCGGACGGCCGATACCGGTCTTGCCCTCACCGCCGCCGTGCGGATGGTCGTTGGGGTTCATCACGGAACCGCGGACCGTAGGACGGATACCCATGTGACGTTTTCTTCCCGCCTTACCTACATTGATCAGATTGTGCTCACCGTTGCCCACAACACCGATGGTTGCACGGCAAATGATCGGAACCATTCTCATCTCTCCGGAGGGAAGCCTTAAGGTGGCATATTTGCCTTCCTTTGCCATCAGCTGCGCGGCATTGCCTGCGGAACGTACCAGCTGGCCGCCCTTGCCCGGATGCAGTTCAATATTGTGAATCTGTGCGCCGACCGGGATATTCTGCAATGGCAGGCAGTTGCCGGTCTTGGCCTCTGCAGCCTCACCGCTCATTACCTTCATGCCGTCAGTCAGCCCGGCCGGAGCCAGAATATAGGACTTGGTTCCGTCCGCATAGCAGATCAGCGCAATGTTGGCGCTGCGGTTCGGATCGTACTCGATACCGATCACGGTTGCCGGAATACCATCCTTTGAGTTCCTCTTGAAATCAATGATTCTGTATTTTCTTCTGCTGCCGCCTCCGCGGTGTCTTACGGTAATCTTACCCTGGTTGTTACGTCCCGCATTCTTCTTTAAGGAAGTAACCAAAGACTTTTCCGGCGCAGACTTGGTAATCTCACTGAAATCAGAACCGGTCATATGTCTTCTGGAAGGTGTATATGGGTTATATGTTTTAATTCCCATGACATTGAACTCCTTTCGTTACATTGTTCTTGCCCGTGTTCCGGGCATCCTGGTTTTTTCTTTGCCGCCCGCCTTCAACGCATCCGCGTGTATCCCCTTCGGGAACGCTCTCCGCCTTCCGGCAGGCTCCCTGCCCTGCCCGTTTTACAGGCCTGCAAAGATCTCGATCTCCTTGCTGTCCTCGGTCAGCTGCACAATCGCCTTCTTGGTCTTTGCGGTCTTGCCGAAAGTCATGCCCCTTCTCTTGGTCTTTCCCTCGCTGTTCATGGTGTTGACGCGGGAAACCTTGGTTCCCGGGAACATCTTCTCAACAGCCTCTTTGATCATGCTCTTGTTCGCCTCAGGGTGTACCAGGAACGTATATTTTCTGTCAGCCATTGCGTTCATGCTCTTCTCGGTCACTACCGGCTTGAGAATGACATCATAATACTGAATGTTTGCCATTATGCGTACACCTCCTCAATGTTCGCCACAGCAGCCTTGGTCGCCACTACGGTGTTATATTTCAGAATGTCATATACATTGATTGTATTGACATATGCAGTCTTAACTGTGGGGATATTCCTGGCGGAAAGCACCACATTGTCGCTGTCAGCGCCGACCACTACCAGGGCGCCCTTCACATTCAGGTTGTTGAGCACATTCTGGAACTTCTTGGTCTTGATCTCGTCCAGCTTCAGCTCATCCACCACGATAAATTTATTCTCCTGCACCCGGCTGGTCAGAGCGGACTTCAGCGCAGCCCTCTTCTCCTTCTTATTCAGACGGATGGTATAATCTCTCGGGGTCGGGGCAAATACCACACCGCCGCCGGTCCACTGGGGAGCTCTCGTAGAACCCTGTCTCGCATGACCGGTTCCCTTCTGGCGCCACGGCTTTCTGCCGCCTCCGGATACCTCGGCACGGGTCTTCGCTTTCTGGGTGCCCTGGCGCTTGTTGGCAAGCTGGGCAACGACTGCCATGTGTACCAGATGCTCATTCACCTGCACACCAAACACTGCATCGTTAAGCTCCATGGTGCCTACTTCTTTGCCTTCCATATTGTAAACAGATACATTTGCCATTTCTGTGTGTTCCTCCTTTCCTTCGGTTCCGGGCCTAGCGGCTGACCTTCACAGTTTCCTTCAGTGTCACCAGAGACTTCTTCGGTCCCGGCACAGCGCCCTTAACCAGAATCAGGTTGTTCTCTGCATCCACCCGCACAACCTCCAGATTCTGGACAGTCACCTGCACATGACCCATATGTCCCGGCATTCCTTTTCCTTTAAATACGCGTCCGGGAGTGGTGGCAGAGCCATTGGAACCCTGATGGCGATGGAACTTGGAACCATGAGTCATGGGACCTCTGTGCTGGCCGTATCTCTTGACAGCACCCTGGAACCCTTTGCCTTTGGAAACAGCGGTAGCGTCCACCTTGTCGCCTGCCGCAAAAATATCCGCCTTAATCTCATCCTTTACAGAATACTCCTCGGCGTTCTCCAGACGGAACTCCCTTACATACCTCTTGTAAACCACGCCCGCCTTGTCAAAATGTCCTTTTACCGGCTTGCTGACCAGCTTCTCTCTCTTGTCCACGAAGCCGACCTGCACAGCCTTGTAACCGTCATTCTCCTCAGTCTTAACCTGAGTCACCACACAGGGACCTGCCTGGAGAACCGTCACCGGCACCAGAACACCCTGGTCATTGAAGATCTGGGTCATTCCGACCTTAGTAGCTAAGATAGCTTTCTTCATTTCTTTTCCTCCTTACAGCGGATTGCCCGTGAAAGCAATCATACTAAAGCTTATTTTTGTTTCATTTTGATGTCGATATGCACACCGGCCGGCATCT
This sequence comes from Lachnospiraceae bacterium, assembly GCA_910575255.1. Taxonomy (GTDB): domain Bacteria; phylum Bacillota; class Clostridia; order Lachnospirales; family Lachnospiraceae; genus Brotaphodocola. Next base: position 31,300 of record CAJTEM010000003.1, read on the forward strand.
CCAGCTTGGACAGCGCATCCACGGTCTTCTGGCTCGGGGTGATGATATCGATCAGCCTCTTGTGGGTTCTCTGCTCGAACTGTTCACGAGAGTCTTTGTACTTGTGCACTGCCCGCAGGATGGTAACAACCTCCTTCTTGGTGGGCAGCGGCACCGGCCCGCTCACCTGTGCTCCTGTCTTCTTTACGGTTTCGATGATCTTCCCGGCAGACTGGTCAACCAGCTGATGATCATAGGCCTTCAATGTGATTCTCATTACTTGACTTGCCATAAAAAAAGTCGCCTCCTTTTCGCACTTTTGGATTAAGTACGACAAGCGGTGACTGTACACTTCTCCGTGTGTGTCATAAGACATCACACTGCGTTACTGCGAATTCCACAGCTGTTCAATTGGTACAGTGACTTGTCGTCAGTTTCCTAACTTGACATTCGCTCCACGGAAAACCTGCCTCATGACGGGCAGCAACCTCACGCTTCATCGCTATCATGTCACAGCTTTCCTATATTATCATGGTTTTTTTGGAAATGCAAGTACTTTTTTGCGGTTTTCGCAGGATTTTTCCGGATTAAACTTATCTTTCAAGGGGTGGGATTCCGAAAGGTACGCTCTGGAAAAAGGCGTACCTTCTGGAACCTTTCATCCCACTCCGTGAAAAGTGACCAGATTAATTGTAACCGTTCAGGGTATGCCTCTCCTAATTATTAAAATCCCAATCCGGCTCCTCCGGCGTACTATAGGTCTTGCCTTCCACGTCCTCGTCGTCCTCCTTCAGCAGCACACCGCCGCTGTTGGTTTTATATTTGACGCCGTCCCGATCCTTCACCGTGGTATTCTTGGCGATCTTCCCTGAAGAGTTGACCACATAGTTCTTTACGTTATTGTTACCGCTCCAGATCGTAAACACTTCATAACGGCTACCGGAATCCGCTTTCTGGAGCTTGCCCATATAATAAAGATAATTCTCATACACCCCGGTATATCCCTTGCCGGTAGAGGTAAAATAAAACTGGGTGGTACTGCTGCCCTCATCCACATTCATCTTTCCCTTCAGCATGGAACTCTGGGCACGGGTGCCAAAATAGTAAGCCGTATAATCGGTCTCATCTTTATCTGTGAATATCTTCTGCAAACCATACACCGGCACACCATTCTCATCAAACAGATAAGTATTCCCATTGATCTTTACCAGATCCTTCGTGGTAGCACTGCCTCTTGGCGGCCCCACCTTGGGAACTCCTTTGTTGGAAAAATAAAACCATTCCACGTCATGTTCATAATTATTCTGAAGATTCTCCGGCGGTTCGGTCGAATACCAGCCCACCCGCACCTGACCGCTCGAATCCACATAACGGTAATCTTCAATATTATCTGACTCATCCCCTGTTGTGCAGCTCCAGCCAGTCTGCATGGCGCCATCCTCCGCCAGGCTGTAATAAACACCATTGATCTTCTTCAGCTTCACCTCGTCCCCATCACTCTTTGGAACTACCTTCTTGCCGCTGCTTGAGAAATAATACCAATGCTTCCCGTCGTTCTCATCCTCTGAATAAGGTCCGTAATCGTAATAATCCTCCTCTTCCTGATCCTCCGGAGAATAAAGGCGCTGCCATCCGGTCACCATCACACCGGCGTCATCACAATAATACATATTATCCAGAATCCAGCCGGTCTCCATCGCTCCGGTATCTCCGAAATGATACCAGTTGTTGTTGATCTTCTCCCACTTTTCTTTTACACACTTACCGCTCTGATTGAAATAATACCAGTCGCTTCCCCGCTCGGAGTAATCGCTGCTCTGTACTTCCAGCCATCGGCCCGCGTACATGATTCCGTCAGGACCCACAAAATAATCATCATTATCCACCCAGGAATTGACTGCCATAACTCCATTGCTGTTCACATATCTCCAAAGCCCGTCTCCGCCTTTCCGCCATACATTGTAAACCCGGCTTCCTGACGCACTGTAGTATACCCAGCTGCCGTTCTCCTGGGCCCAGCCCTCAGCTGCCGTCGCCGTACCGACAATGCCCAGCGCCATCACCGCAGCCAGGGCAAATACCGCCAAACCACGTCTTTTCATAGTCCCTCTCCTTCTATGTAATAATCATATGGCAGCTGTCCTGATAACAAAAATCCCGCTGCCACATCCCCTGTATATTCAGACTGACTTCCATTTTAACAATTTCCCGGCAATTATTCAACAAAATTTTCCAAACTCTCCTTACAATTCTCTTACGGAGTTACTGTTTCTGGGCAATGTCGTTTCGTTTGGCCGTTCCCCTGGCTGTGCTTCGCGATTCCCTAACTGACTGACATTGATTCATGAGGGATCTCGCAAGATCCGCCTGGCCGCAACAATCCACAAGATTGACATTTCCGGTCATACCCATTAAAATACGTTATGTAGCAGTCCTCTTACCGAAAAAGAAGGGAGCCTCCCTCCTGCCAGTAAAAGGTACTGAAAATCAAAAAACCAGGAAAGACGAATTATGAATAAAACATCACTCAAAATCACAACCGGCGCAATGGTCACCGCAATTTTCGGAGTTTTTCTCCTGCTGAACCGGCAGACAGGAAACTTTTTTCAGGAAATCTTTCTGTTCCTGTATCCGATTCCCCTGGTCGCCTATGCCGCCCTCTATGGCATAAAAAGCGGCCTTCCGGTTCTTGCCGCCATGTCCCTTCTCTCCCTCCTGTTCGGCAATTTTACTTCGGTTTTTTACGCCGTGACACAGGCTTTTATCGGTCTTGTATTCGGCGGATGCCTGCATCATAAGGTGGAGATGACCAAAATTCTGTTTGCTGTCATGATCTTATCTGCCCTGGTAAGCCTTTTAAACACTGTGTTCCTGGGCTTTTTGTTTGGCTTTGATCTGAATCAGGAAGTGGCGGAAATGCAGGCCATGATCCATTCCGTATTTGAACAGGCAGGTGTTGCCATGCCCGAAATAATCATGAGTACGAATTATCTCAAACAGATCTTCGTGGTGTCCATGATCCTGCTGGGAGTGATCCAGGGCTTTCTGGTATATGAAATCAGTCTTCTGATCCTTCGCAGGCTTCGTTTCCCGGTACAAAAGCCAAAATCCGTCTTTTTATACACTCCTCCGAGATGGACCGGCTATGTCGCAATGCTGGCATTTCTGTTCTATAACGCAAGTCTGGCACAGCCCCCGGAAAACGGGATATTGCAAAATACAGGTCTGACATTCGGTATCTTCAGCTATCTTTACCTGCTCTGCTTCGGAGCGATTGCGGTTGTCCTGACCATAAAGGTCCGCTTTCCCAGGGCAGGAGCTTTGGGAATTATCGCTGCCGTCATCGGGCTGTTTATGTTTCCGCTCCTGGAAATGGCCGCCGGATTCATTTATCTTGTAACCGAATATCACCAACGGCTGGTGGATCAATATTGCACTAATTCTTGACGCCCCTCCTCCCTTCCCTTATAATAGAAGTTACCGTTCACAGGCAATGTCAGTAAGTTAAGCCGTTTCCTTGGCTGTGTTTCTCGGTTCCTTAACTAACTGACATTGGTTCACAGGGCATAGAAAAACGGATAAAAACAGGTGTCAAGCTTCCATGTGCAGGCTTGTACATAAAAAACAAGGGACGGTGCCCCTATCCATCCCTGGAAAGGTTGGTTTTCCATCATGTGGATTGCAGATAATTGGACCGATTATCAGGTCATTGATTGCTCCAGAGGCGAGAAGCTGGAACGATGGGGAGAGTATCTTCTCGTCCGTCCGGATCCCCAGATTATCTGGGATACCCCCAGGACTCACAAGGGATGGCAGCGCCCCAATGCCCGTTACCACCGAAGCGCCCGCGGAGGAGGCGAATGGGAATTTTTGAAGCTTCCGGAACAGTGGATCATTCATTATCAGAATCTGAAGTTCAATCTCAAGCCCTTCAGCTTCAAACACACCGGGCTTTTTCCGGAACAGGCAGTCAACTGGGACTGGTGCCAGAAGAAGATCCGCAATGCCGGACGACCGGTCAGGGTGCTGAATCTTTTCGCCTACACCGGCGGCGCCACACTGGCTGCCGCACAGGCCGGCGCCGTCGTCACGCATGTCGATGCCTCTAAGGGCATGGTCGGATGGGCAAAAGAAAATGCCCTCACATCCGGACTGGACAACGCTCCCATCCGCTGGCTCGTCGATGACTGTATCAAGTTCGCAGAGCGTGAGATCCGCCGGGGCAACCACTATGATGCCATTATTATGGATCCCCCCTCCTACGGCCGCGGACCTAAAGGTGAGATCTGGAAGATCGAGGATTCCATTCACCCGCTGATTCACCTGTGTACACAACTGCTGTCAGAGACGCCTGTGTTTTTCCTGGTCAATTCCTATACCACCGGTCTGGCGCCGGCTGTGCTCACCTACCTGCTCTCCACAGAGCTCCACCCCCGCTTCGGAGGACGGACACACTCTGAGGAGATCGGGCTGCCCGTGCAGCAGTCCGGTCTGACTCTGCCTTGCGGCGCCTCCGGGCGCTGGGAAGCCTGACCATCCGGATCTGGATCCGGCAGCCTTTGTCCCCGGACAGCACCATGAAGAAAGGATGAATTTTCATGAAAATAACCGAAGAATCCATGCGCCAGCAGTCAGATCCTCAGCCGCCGGTTCCCAAACCTGAGCCTGAGCCCAGGCGCAGCGAGCTGGAAAAGCTGAAGGCCATGACCTGGAAGGACCGTGTCTGGTATATCTGGAACTATTATAAGGTTCACATGGCATTGGTTGTTGTTGCCGTCCTGATTCTTCAGGTGGTCATCACCTCCCTCTACCACAGCACCTTTGATACCGTACTATATGCCATGATTATCAACAGTTATTCCGAAGAAGAGGTGGATCTCTCCATCCTGCAGGAGGACTTTGCCGTTTATCAGAATCTTGGCAAAAAGGAACTGGTGACTGCAGAAGCTATCTATGTTACCTATGGAGATCAGGCCTCCGAGTTAAGCTACGCCACCCTGGCCAAGATTTCTGCTCTGGTCTTCTCTCAGGATCTGGATATCATGATCGGTGACAAAGCGACAATCGATCACTTTGCTTCCCTGGGAGGCTATCTGGATCTGGAAAAGTCTCTCTCTCCGGATCTGCTGACCATGGTTCAGGATCGCCTTATTTATACCGCCGGTGAAGATGGGGCAGAGCACGCCTATGCCGTTGAAATCAGCGGCACTGCCTTTGCCGCCGATACACATCTGGGGCAGGATCCGCCGCTTCTGGGGATCGTCAGCAACACGGTCCGGCGAGAGCATACCGATGCCTTACTCCGTTACATTCTGAACCCCTGAACCGAAATCCCAGCTTTTGTAAAAGTCCCACGGAGGCCTCATTGGATGCCTCCGTGACGGCAAAGACTCCCACAGGCCCATATTCCCCGCGTACATAATCCAGTACGATCCGGCAGGCCTCTTCTCCATATCCCTGCCGCCGATGCGGTGCAAAGATATGATAGCCGAGTTCCGGCCGGCCCTCTGCATCGAACCCTGTGAGTCCGGCTTTTCCCAGAATTCTTCCATCCTCTTTGCGCTCCACGGCCCACAATCCATATTCCAGAAAACCATACTGGCTCTTGATATAGGCTGCCAGCTTTTCCTGGTCATGGAACACCCGATCCGCCTTTCGATCCCCTGGCTCAACAGGAATCTGTCCGATATCTCCCAGTGTAAACTCCCGCAGCCTCAGGCGCATACTCTCCCCGATTATCCATGGCAATCCCTTTTCACGCCGTACTACCCGCTCCAGGTATCTCTCATTCGCCGCTTCCATTGTCTCTACCAGATAATGTGCCATGGGAAAGCTCCCGTTCCCATTTTCTCCCAGATAACCGACAATAACCCTCCCCGCCGCTTTCGCCGCAAGGAGGGCATCCTCTTCATCTGAGATCACGACACGGCAGCAGACATTTTCCACCGTCACATCCCGTTCCCAAACCATAAACGATCCTCTTCTTTATGACTCATTCAGATATCGCGCAGAAAGCCTTCACTATCTCAGACTTTTTCCGGCTCTTCATAGCTCTCGCCAAAGGTATCGACCGTCACACTCTTCATCTTCTGTGTCTTCAGCGGCCGGTCATTATAATCTACGCGAACCTCTGCAATCCGATCCACCACATCCATCCCCTCTACCACTTTGCCAAAGGCGGCATAGCTTCCGTCCAAATGCGGAGAATCCGCATGCATGATAAAGAACTGCGAGCCGGCAGAATCCGGCATCATGGAACGAGCCATGGAGAGCACACCTCTGGTATGCCTGAGATCATTGACAAACCCGTTCTGCGCGAATTCCCCTTTGATGGAATATCCCGGACCTCCCATGCCGCTGCCCTCCGGACAGCCTCCCTGAATCATGAAGCTCTCAATCACCCGGTGGAAAATCAGGCCATCATAATAGCCCTTGCCAACCAGGCTGACAAAATTCCTTACCGTATTCGGTGCAATCTCCGGGTACAGCTCTGCCCGAATCACACCACCATCCTCCATTGTAATCGTAATCTCCGGATTTTTCATATCCATCTCCTTTCCCGCAAAAACCACTAGTACAGCATTGCTTAAATTTCGGTGAATCAATTGCTTGATATCGGTGTCATCTGTGCGTCTGCGAAGCGACAGCGTAGCGGTGCCTACGTCTAGCTTCGCAGGCGTGCAGAGGGCTCTGATAGCAGGTGATTGATTCACCGGAATTTAGGCAAGGCTGTACTAGCCCTCTCTGCACTGCAAAATATGCTTGTAAAAACCGTCCAGTTCCTTCTTGGTGTCAAATACTGCCACATACATCTGATTGCCCATGGCTCCGGACAACACATCCGGAAGCCGCTCTGCCATCTTGATGCTTCCGCCGTAGCGCTCCATCACATCCCAGTCTGTCATTACAAAATCCTTGCCGTCCCGGCGTCCGGCAAATGCGCAATACGCATGTTTGCCTACCGGTACCGTGGATTTGTTAAAAGCAATCATATCCGCCCAGATCTTATAGACATTCGTGCTGTGGGCAAAGTTGATCATATCCGGAGTAAATCCTCCGCAGGGACGCATATTGACCTCCAGTGCCACCACATCGCCCTTTTTACCCAGGCCCTTCTGGTTCTTTGTCAGACGGAAGAACTCGAAATGGATAAAGCGGCTCTTCACGCCGAAGCTCTTCACTGCTGCCCGCCCGGCCTTGCGGGTATCCTCTGGCAAGGTTTTTACAATATAGTAGATCGAATTATCCTCATTGTTCACAATGTCCATAATCGACATCGGAGTAACATTGCCGGTTTCAAACATCGGCTCCCCATCCGCGTCGATAATTGCGTCATAGGAATTCACCTCCGCATAGACAAACTCTTCCATAATATAGGACACGCCTGCCATCCGCTTCTCAAGAAATGTCTCCAGCTGCTTCTCGTCTTCGATCTTCCAGGTGTCGGATGCTCCCACACCGTTATCCGGCTTTACCACTACTGGATAGCCCACCTCGGCAATGAACGCTTTACAGCCTTCCAGATCTTCCACCATATGATAACGCGCCGCCGGAATACCTGCCTGAATATAATATTTCTTCATTTTGGATTTGTACTTTACCCTCGGCATATCATCCACCTGAAAGCCGCTGCGGATATTGAAATCCGTGCGCAATCCGGCATCCCGCTCCAGCCAGTATTCATTGTTGGACTCCAGCCAGTCGATCCGGCCATGCTTAAAGGTGAGAAATGCCACTGCCCGATATACTTCATCATAATTCTCCAGACTGCTGACTTTGTAATACTCATTCAGACTTTCCTTAAGTTCCTGTGTCAGCTCATCATAAGGCTGATCTCCGATTCCCAGCACATTCATGCCGTTATTCTTCAGCTCCCGGCAAAACTGCCAATAATTCGTGGGGAAATTGGGCGAAATAAAAATAATGTTTTTCATAACTTATCCTTCCTTTTTCTGTTGTCTTTCTTCAATCCATGCCGCAGCATTTCCTTTTTCTGTATCGTCTTTAGACGCCGCCCCCATTCTCCCCCTATTCCAGCAGATAAGGAAGGAAATATACCACCTGCTTGTACCACCACGGCCAGTCATGGGCACAATCAAATCCCCAGAAATCTACCCAGGCATGAATCCCCCTGTCATTCAGGATTGCCTGCAGCTGTCTTGTGGAATCTGGAATCTCCCAGGGCCCCTGCCCCACACAGATCACCGCTTTATTGCGGTTATACAACTCAATATACGCATGATCTCTTGGCATATTCGGCAGATAGTCCACCGGCGAGTTCAGATACACCCTCTCATCCATATATCCGTGAAATCCGTAATCCGCTGTATAGATTCCGCTCAGCGCCAGCAACCGGTCAAAGATGCCCGGAAACCGAAAATACAAATTCGCCGCATGGGTAGCTCCCAGGCTGCTGCCGAACGCCAACACTCCCGGCTCCCCGTCCCAGCCGTTGCGCTCATTCGCCATCCAGCGCATAAACGGCACCATCTCGTCCACAATATAATGGATCCACTGCTCATGGCGCCAGCTCCTCCAGCCCGGATCCCCATACCGGTTCGACCAGGTCTCCATATCCATGGTATCAATAGCAAATACCATCACCTGTCCCGAATCAATCCACGGGGACCACACATCCGCCATCTTATAATTCTCAAAATCGAAAAAACGTCCGTCCTGACAGGGGATGAACAGCGCCGGGCGCCCTGCATGTCCATACACCTTACACTCCATGTCCCTTCCCAATGCTGCACTGTACTGTCTGAAATATTGTACTTCCATATCTTTTCTCCGTTCCGGACTAATGCTCCCAATGCCAGTCCTCGTTCCTGTCCTCTTCCTCTTCCTCTTCCATCTCCTCGCCAGCTTCTGCAAAATCTCCCCATTCATACAAAAGCGTGTCCATAAAAAACGGAATCTGCCGCTCCCAGCTGGCCTCACAATGCTGGCCTCCTGGCACAATCCGGCTCTCCACGAGCACCTGCCGGTCTATCAGCAATGAAGTGACTTTCGCATACTGATGTCTCATATTTGTATGATTGCCGAATTCTTCAGCGCCATAATCCATGTAAACCACTGTACGGGGATCCAGCCTGGCCTCTTTAATCATCTGCTCGATCTTCCGCCTCGCCAGCCATACAGACGGCGAAAGCGCTGCTGCCCGGGAATATATGTGATTAAACTCCAGAACCGCATAAAGACTCATCAACCCTCCCATGGAGCTTCCTGCAATAAAGGTATGATCCCGGTCCGGCAGGGTCCGGAAATCCCGGTCAATCTCTGCTTTAAAGCTATTGACCATCCACTCCATCGTCGTCCTGCCCCGGCCCTGAATCTCCCCAAAGCCTCTCTCCCGGAAGTCAAACGGGGAATACTCCTTCAACCGACCGTGATCCGGGCTGTGATTGCACTCCACCGCGGCAATGATCATCTGGGTCTCCGTCGCATCCATATATTCTTTCATTCCCCAGCTCTTACCATACGTGGCATCCTCATCAAAAAATACATTATGTCCGTCGAACATATAAAGCACAGGATAACGCTTCCTTCGTTCCGTTAAATAAGACTCCGGCAGATAGATATAGGCCAGCCGTTCTTCCTCTCCTGTCAGTTCCGGAATCGTAATATTCCATTTATCGACCATAGAACCTATCCTTCCTTTCACTTTTCCACATTAATATACCATAGTATCCGGCAAAATTCAATCCCGATTCATCGTTCATTTTATGTTCACAATTCATTCAAAAACCTTTTACATAAAAAACATGATTTCTTCACGATTCTTCTTTATACTATGTCTTGTAAGCAGCCATCAATGCCGTATATGTGATATGCTTATAAGATTTTTTTCATAATACTCGAGCTGATAATCAGATATCAGCTCTCCTCCCTTTTTAACCTCTTATAAAACTGTAGTAGGAAAAATCCCTCCACGCGGAGGGATTTTTCACGTTTATCGAATGCAGATATAGATCAGATAAGCCGCATACATTCCCAGCATGATCAGCCCTTCCAGGCGGCTGAGACGTTCCCGGCTCTTGCACAGAGCGAACGTAATCAGGCTGAACACTACCAGACAGGCGGCATCAATCACTGCAAAGCGGTTAACCGCAATCGGCTTGACTGCCGCCGATACCGCAAGAACCATCACAATATTGAAAATATTCGAACCGATCACATTTCCCACAGCCAGACCGTTCTCTCCCTTCCGGGAGGCCACAACAGAGGTCACCAGCTCTGGCAGTGAGGTTCCCAGCGCCACTACTGTCAGCCCCACCAGTGTCTGGCTCAGCCCAAAATTCAAAGCAATCTCGCTGGCACAGTCTACCACCAGATCCCCGCCCCAGACAATCGCTGTCAGGCCGCCGGCAATATAGACCACACATCTAAGCAGAGACAACGTTGCCGCATTCTCCTCTGCCTCCACCCGATTGATCAATGCATCCCGCACCGTCAGAATCAAAAAGGCGGCAAACAGCCCCAGCAGGATAAATGCCTCCATCCGGCTGAGAAACAGATCCCCAAAGATCATCGCCAGCAAAATCACTCCCACTGCAATCGAGGCAATAAAATCCCAGCGCAAACGCACCTTGAATGCATGAATGGTTCCGCAGGCCCCCAGCACCACCAGCAGATTGAAAATATTGGAGCCGATGACATTTCCCACAGCAATCTCATTATTACCTGCCAGAGAAGCCGTCGTACTGACTGCCAGCTCCGGCGCACTGGTACCAAAGGCCACAATCGTCAGGCCGATAATAATGCTCGGCACCCGCAGCATCCTTGCCACGGAAGAGCTGGCCTCCACAAAAAAGTCAGCCCCCTTAATCAGCATTACAAATCCCAGAACCAATAAAATGTACACCATAATACTTCCTCTCTTTCTGTCTCTTCTACGAGCTTCCTCCCTGTACCGGCCGCCCTGTCTTTTTTCTATTTGCCAAAAAAGCGAGGCTTTTGCCGTATCACAAGGACACAACAAAAGTCTCGCTTATTATATGCGTACCGGACTGCTCCTACTCAGCCGGAAAACCATCCTCCCGGCAGCAATCGTGATGACGATAACGCACAACACCCTTTCAGATGCAAGCTACTCCCTCTTATTACCATCAGTATATTCACTTTTCCGGCTCTTGTCAAGGGCAAAAGTGCTAAAATCCGCCGGAAATGAGACCTGCCGCGACAGCCAGAGCACTGCCAGAAGATTGGGATACGCCATCAGCCCGTTCCAAAGATCGGAGATCAGCCAGACTATCTCCAGACGGCAGACACAGCCGCAGAATACCGCCAGAAGATACAGTGCCAGATACCCGCGATTTCGAATATTTTCCTGGCTCTGATCTCTCCCGGAACATCCCAGAAGATAAGAGAAGCTCTGCCGACCCAGATAATACCAGGCGATAATCGTCGCAAATGCAAATATCACCATCGCTCCGGACACCAGTGCCTCGCCCGCTGCTCCCAGCCGTGCAGAAAAGCAGAAAGCCGTCAGGGCAGCCCCGTCAGCACCACTGATGTCCCCCCCATGGCCGCTGTATATCACACAGAGGATCACCAGAGCTGTCAGCGTACAGATCACAATCGTATCAAAAAACACTTCGAACATCGCCCACATGCCCTGCTGTTCCGGTGTGGTATCCTCTGCGGCTCCGTGAAGCACAGCCAGGCTTCCCAGACCGGCCTCGTTGGAAAACACACCTCTCGACATTCCATAACGCACACTTCTGCTCAGAAGGAAGCCCGTGATCCCGCCGCCTGCGGATTCGAGGCGAAATGCTTCCCGGAAAATGTCTGCAAAAATCCGGGGCAGATATTCCCAACAGGAAAGAATCACAATCAGAGAAAAAATCACATAGATTCCTGCCGACACCGGCATCAGGCGCTCGGATACCCGGGAAATTCTCCGGATACCTCCCAGAATCACTGTCCCTGTCAACACTGTAATTAGAAATGCACTAAAAAGCGGCGGTATTCCGATGCCAAACTCCAGCGTCCCGCTCATGGAATTCGACTGTACCATACTTCCCATTCCCAGGGAGGCCAGAACCGCGAACAGAGCATATAGCTTTCCCAATAAAGGACATCCTAATCCCCTTTCCATGTATACCATCGGACCGCACATCCACTCCCCATTGCTCTGTCGATAGCGGTAACGCTGTCCCAGACAGGTCTCCGCATAGGCAGTCATCATACCGATTGCCGCAGACACCCACATCCAGAACAATGCCCCCGGACCGCCTGCTGTCAGAGCCGTCGCTACCCCCACGATATTGCCGGTGCCGATCGTCGCTGCCAGTGCCGTGCAGGCTGACTGAAAGCGGGTAATCTTCCCTTTCTCCCCCCGCTCCTCCTGCCCGGATTCTTCCTTCCACAGGCTGCCTGCTGTCGCCCTCCACCAGCACCGCACTCCCAGCAACTGGAAGAATCCAGATCTGACGGTAAACCAGAACCCCGCCCCCAGAAGCAATACCAGGGTCCAGGGTCCCCATACCACAAAATGCAATCGCTCCGCCATCATACGCATTCCGATTCCGCCTTGTTTTCCCTCATCCCTATTCTATGTACCCTTCCTTCCCTTCTATTCCTGCTCCTCCCGCTTCCTTTTCTCGTTCCTTTGTATTATTGGGCAATGTCAGTAAATTAGGCGTTTCCGAAAGGTACGCCTTGGAGTTTCACTGGTTGGTTTTTCGATCTCGGTAGGTGTCAGCTCTGGAAAAAGGGTTCCCCGGATTGCGTTTGCAGGATGCCTGGAAACTCTTAGCTCGCAGGAATCTGCGTTAGGAACAAAAATACAGCTGTCTGAGCGAAGCGAGTTCTGTATTTTTGTTCTTGCTTTTAGCAGATTCCTGCGAGCTTAGAGTTTCTGCATCCGAAACCCGCAATCCGGGAAACCCTTTTTCCAGAGCGTACCTCTCGGAACCCCCCCCCCCGTGAAAAGTAATGTTCCTTTCACTGCTTTATCTTCTCCCAAAAATACCTGCTCGCATTTTTTCTCCATCTATGCTATGATATCTTATGATACTCTTTGGATTCTGGTATCATCTTACTCAAAATTCAAAAAGAAAAGAGGCGCTGCCATGCCGGGCTTTACCACTCATTATATTCTGGGCATGAAGGCTTTCAATGACCTGCCCAACAATCAGTTAAAATACCTCATCGCCAAATACCGCTGGCTCTATCAGCTTGGCCTGCAAGGACCGGATATCTTTTTTTACAATATCCCCATTCTCCGGCACCGGGATTATCGGAACGTGGGTTCCTATATGCATGAGCATCATATCCGGGATTTCTTCACCTGCTATCTGCGCAATCTGGGAGAGATCTCTTCCCGACAGCAGCGTGCGGAAGCCCTGTCCTACTTTTGCGGTTATCTCTGCCACTACATCGGAGACTCGATCTGTCACCCCTATGTCTATGGAAGAATCGGTTACGACGCCAAAGCTCCCACGACCCAGGCGCATGGCCGCCATGCAGCGCTGGAGAATGATATCGATGCTCTTCTTTTGCTGAAATACAAAAAGAAAAAGCCATCCCAGTTCAACCAGGCGGCCACCATCTGCCTCAACGGCATGGAAGTACAGTTCATCTCCAGCTTCCTGTCACGATGCATCAATGATGCCTATTATCCGATCACCTATCAGAACAATTTTCAGGTGACGCCCCGGATGGTACACCGCTCGATTCTGGCAATGCGATTCGGCTGCCGGACACTGGCGGATCCTTCCGGGCGCAAGCATGACAGCATTGCCTTTGTGGAAAATATTTTCCTGAGGAATCCCGTTGCTTCCACCAAGCTGGTCACAGACCATGTCTCCAATCCCCGCGCCTGCTTAAACCTGGATCACGAGACCTGGTGTAATCCCTGGGATCTTCGTCTTGCTTCCAAGGCTTCTTTTCCGGAATTGTTCCGTCAGTCTCTGTTGAAATGCTGCAATGTCTACGCAATCCTCAACGCTGCCATGGACCAGGCTCAGATCTCTCAGGAACAGGATCTCTCCCGGCTGCTGAACGAGCTGGGAAGCTATTCCTATCACAGCGGGCTGACTGTCACGGATTAAATCAACAGAAAAATATATGAAGAAACGGTATCTCTTCAGAGATACCGTTTCAGTTCTGCCAAAGCCTGCCAGAGCATCTGCCTCTTTGCGTAATCCATCCCTTCTAACTGTTCCATAACCGTCTTCTCCTCTTCGGAGGCAGCTCCCTGCATCTTCAGTGCCAGCTCCAATGGATTCTCGGTCTCTTTATCCGTACTATAACCGAGCACACAGTCTGTAGATACATGGAAATAATCTGCCAGGTTAATCAGCACATCTACCTGGATCTTGCTTCTGTCCCGCTCCATTCGGCTGACCACCTGCTGGGAAAGTCCGATTTCCTCTCCCAACATTTTCTGTGAGATATTCCGCTGTTTTCTCAGCTGTTTGATATTACTTCTCATAACAACAATTCCCCTCCATTTACCTTCATTTTAGCAAACGAAATGGGGCTATTAACTTATATGTGAAGTAAAGATACTCAAACTAATTGTTTCTTTGCCATCAAAGCTTTCTTTGATATTCGCGGTATATTCTGTCGTCCGTTCAACTTCGACCACTGCCCGGATCCGGACAACAGATGCAAATCTTCGGCGCCTGTCATCGGATCACCTGATCGCCATCCTTGGTGCAATAATGCTTTTGGACGTTTAAATGAGTCATCCATCCCTTGGTTTCCGATGTACGGTATCGGCTGCCAACGCTGTCCCAGAGCCACTTAGGAGTCGGCCACAGACAGATCTCAGGATTAACCGCCTTGTAGAATTCTTCATCCACTCCGTTCTGACCATGATGCGCCATCTGCACAATATCGGACTTCAGCGCCTCTGCGCCAGCCTCGGAAAGCAGACGCCGCCCGCCCTCCTCTGCCATATCGCCAAGGAACAGAATCGACCTTCCGTTCACCCAGAGCTTGTACACAATCCCTGCATTATTCCCTTTATCACTGCCGGTCTCATAACGGTCGTTCATCACCTGAATCGTCACATCGTCAACCTGGATCGTCTGTCCGCGGCCCACGGTGTGCAGCATCGTCTCTGGCAGTCCGGCAAAGCTCCCGATGATCGCATGAGCCATAGTCTGCTCTGCAGGATCATTAGCCGTATACCACTCCGGCGCCGCAAAGGAATAATAGATGCCATCAATCTGAATCCCTGACTGTATCCCGGCTGCCTCATCCTGCAGAATCCGGTAAAGTGCCCCAGCATGGTCTCCGTGAGGATGGGTAATCAACCATGCCGCCACATGGCTTCCGCGTGCCTGGATCTGACTGCGGAGAGCATCTCCATCTTCTCCCAGTCCCCCGTCTATCACAATCAGACTCCCCTGGCTTGTCTGTAGAATCGCGGAGAGTATCTGGCTGTCACCCTGAGAACGAAACATGGTCAGTGTTGCTCCGCCTAAGACAGCTTCCTGTGGCTGCACCTCCTTCTCACCCTCTGTCACAATATTCCCGTATATCGAAGGACCGGAAGTGCCTCGCGAATTGCCTTGCCCTGCCACAATCGTACCGCTTTTCTGGCTCTGGGAAGAGGGATTCGATGTCGGACTCATCTGGCCTGCCCCAACTACCGCACTGCTGCTCTTGCCTGCCTCCGACGGACTTCCCGCCTGTTCGGGAGGCTGCAGACGTGCCACCTCAGCTGCCACAAATTCCGTCAGCATAAATCCGCTCTTCTTTACCGGAAGTCCCTCTGCCGCTGTTGGATCCGTCCCTGGCGTACTCATCACTGCTGCTGCAAAAAGCCCGGTTAGAAACATTTTGCCAAGCCAGTGCTTCTCTCTTTTCTGTCTCATAATTATCTGCCTCTCTCTCGTTATTAGTACAACCGTTATTTTACCAAAGACCAGAATCTTTTGGTAGCACCTTTATAGAATCGTCAGAAAATCGTTATAATTAATATTGCCCTTATTTCGAATTTTTTACTTGCTTTTTTTATCCATCAGTGATATCATCTGTTCAATAGTTTTAATTTTTTTATATTTTTGAACACCAGCCATTTATAAATTCATTCTATTGCATAACCGGAGGATATCTATTATGAAAAACCAGAATTTGCCCAAAAGTTCCCTGCTAACACAGCTGGATCTGTTCACAACTGTGATTCCTTTTCTTTGTATTGCTGCTGTATGCCTGTCATTTATTCTCTCACCCGACGCTTCTTCCCGGATTCTGGAATCCGTCCGTTCCTTTCTCGGTGATGAGATGGGCAGCTATTATCTGATCCTTGGGCTGGGTATATTTCTTTGTTCTCTGTACCTGGCCTTTTCCCGATATGGCAGTATCCGTCTGGGCGACAGCGAAAAGCCCCAGTATTCGCCATTCCGCTGGGGTTCCATGATGTTTACCGCCGGTCTTGCGGCCGATATTCTGTTCTACTCCTGCTGTGAATGGCTGATCTATGCCTCTGACCCCCATGTGACCGGAATGGGCCCCATTCAGGACTGGGCTGCCACCTACCCTCTCTTCCACTGGGGGCCGATTCCCTGGGGCTTTTACCTGGTGCTGGCCGTTGCCTTCGGCTTCATGCTCCATGTCCGTCAGCGTCAGAAGCAGAAATATTCCGAGGCCTGCCGGGCACTGCTGGGCAACCGGGTAGACGGCTGGGCCGGACGCCTGATCGATCTGACCGCCGTATTCGCCCTGCTCGCCGGCACTGCCACCACTTTCTCTCTGGCTACCCCGCTTCTTTCCATGGCAATCAGCCGTGTAACCGGTATCGCCGCAACCACTGCCCTGACGATCGTTATCCTGGTTGTGGTATGCTTTATCTATACCTGCTCCGTGTATTTCGGTATGAAGGGAATCCAGCGTTCTGCCGCCTGTTGCAGCTATCTGTTCTTTCTGCTGCTGGCCTATGTGTTTTTCTTCGGCGGGGAAAGCCGCTTTATCATTGAAACCGGAATCACATCTCTTGGCCTTTTAACACAGAATTTTATCGGACTCTCCACCTGGACCGATTCCCTGAGAACCACCTCCTTCCCCCAGGCAATGACCATCTTCTACTGGGCCTACTGGATGGTATGGTGTGTGGCTGCGCCGTTTTTCATCGGCGCCATCAGTAAAGGGCGCACCATCCGGCAGACGATCCTTGGCGGCTACTTCTGGGGCCTGTCCGGCACCTTCACCTCCTTCATCATCCTGGGGAACTACGGACTGGGACTGCAGATGCACGGACGGCTCGATTCTCTGAGCACCTATGCTGCTGCCGGAGGGAGCAACACGGCCCTTTACACTGCCATTATCACAATCTTAGAGCAGCTTCCGTTGTCCGGCCCGGTGATGCTTCTTCTGGTGCTGTGTATGATTACCTTTTACTCTACCTCCTTTGATTCCATCACCCTGGTAGCTGCCTCCTACTCCTGTCGGGAACTGAACTATGATCAGGATCCGGACCGCCGCATCAAGCTGTTCTGGGCAGTCTTTCTGATCCTGCTGCCGATCGCCCTGATTTTTTCCGAAAAATCCATGGCGAATCTGCAGTCCGTATCCATCATTGCCGCCTTCCCGGTAGGAATCATCATGCTTCTGATTATTGCCAGCTTTTTTAAAGATGCGAATGAATATCTGGCTGCAGAGAAACCAAAGGATTGATTATTGCCTCTTTCCCTCCATGGTCTGGCGGATGATGCTCTCCATCATCTCCATAGTCAGCTGACCGCTGATATATCCGAAGACATTCCCGTCCCGGTCAATCATAAAGGTGGTCGGGAATGCCCGGATTCCATAGCTGTAAAACAGATCTCCTTCTGTATCCATCAGGACAGGATAAGTGTAGCCGTTTTCCTCCAGAAAGGCCCGGATTCCTTCCTCATCCTGTTCCTGCCCCATCCCGGGAGCCGCCACACCAAGTACGATTAATGCCTCCTCCCCCTCCTGGCTGTATTCCTCATGCAGCTTCTGGATATCCGGCATCTCGGCCCGGCAAGGCGGACACCAGGTTGCCCAGAAATTCAAAAAAATGGTCTTTCCCTTATAATCCTCCAGCGTATGAGTGTTTCCATATTGATCCTGCAGCCGGAAATCTATGGCAGGAGGCATTGTATTCTCAGAGGATTCGGACTCTGCTTCGGAAATGCTCTCATTTTCAATGTCTTTCTGTTCCGTCTCAGCCCTCTTTGTCCCCTCTGATTTCGTTTCTGATTCTTCTGTCCCTGCTGATTTTGTTCCTGACGGCTTTGCTCCTCCTGGCCTTGTTTCTGATGGTATGTCCGAAGCTGCATCACCATGCTCCGCCCTTTTCCCTTCCTCCTGCTCTGCAGGCGCCGGGGAAAGGCCGGACAGATATCCGCTCACCTCATTCATTTTCCCGGTCACCATCAAAAATCCCATAAGAATCAGCAATACTCCGCCGATCTTCACGGTATACTGAACCACATTCCGATACTTCTTAAACAGTTCCAACAGTGAGGTGGTAAAAAATCCCACTGCCAGAAAAGGCAGCACAAACCCCAAAGTATAGACTCCTGTCAACAGAAGACCTGCTGTCTTTGTGCCAGCCGACGCTGCCATCAGAAGCACGCCGGTCAGTGCCGGTCCCACACAGGGAGTCCAGGCAAAGCTAAAGGTAAATCCCATCAGCAATGCCGTGAAAGGTGACATCACCAGCTGATCGATACGAAACGGCAGCCGGTGCTCCTGTCCCAGAACCCTGGATGCTCCGAAAAACCCCAGCTGGTAAAGTCCGAACAACATCACCAGGACTCCTCCCACCCGGGCAAACCACTCCTGTCCGGAGTGGAAAAAGGTCCCCACTGCTGTCATTCCCATCCCCAGCAGGAAGAATGCAAAGCTGACGCCGATTACAAAGCACAACGTATGAACCAGAACCTTGCCCTGATCATAGCGGATCCTTCCGTCTTCCCCCCGTTCTCCCGTCCCGCCTGACAGATATCCGATATAGAGCGGAAGCAGAGGCAGAACACAGGGAGAAAAAAAGCTGAGAAGCCCCTGAAAAAACACAGTAAATGCCGATACCCCGGCTTCTAATGAAAATCCCATCCCTCAGATCACTCCTTTCTCTCCTTCTCCTGTGCCAAAGCCGCTTTTTGCACAGGAAGATCCATACTTCCCGATCGAAATCCCCTCAGATCCAGCGTTACATAAGAAAATCCCAGAGACTCAAGCTTCTCTATAATCTCCTCCCGTCTTCTCATAACCTGCCAGAGCCTTGACTCATCTGCCTCCAGACGTACCACCTCTCCATGCAGACGCAATCGTATATTACCGGGAATCCTGCTTCGCAGGTACGCTTCCCCCTGTGCAATCCTCTCCAGTACCTCATAATCCAGATCTTGTCCATAGGGAATCCTGGTTGCCATACAGGGCGTAGACGGCCTTGATGCCACGGATATCCCGCACAAGGAGGCGATTGCTTTCACCTCAGACTTCGTAATATGAAGTTCAGCCAGCGGACTCGCAATCCCCAGCTCCTTCAGTGCCTGAATCCCCGGGCGGTATACATACATATCATCCTCATTTGTCCCGTCCAGAATAACCTCGATCCCCCTCGCAGAGGCAAAATCCCTCAGGAACCGGAACAAATGACGCTTGCACAGATAGCAACGGTTTACCGGATTACTGCGAATCTCCTCCTGTTCCAGCTCATTCACAATAATGACCTCATGAATTCCCCCCAGCTCGCCTGCCACCCGTCTTGCAATCTCCAGATCACAGGACGGATGAAGACGGCTGTCAAAGGTCACCGCATATACCCGCCCTCCCTTTTTTGTCATCTCATCGACAGCTACCTTCAGCAGTAAACTCGAATCCACACCACCCGAAAATGCCAGGCAGATATCCTGCCCTGCCAGATCACAAAAATACTGCTGCAGAGCAGCCAGCCCCTGCCTTGTATTATCTGTATTCATAAAATTCCTTCTCTCTTCCTTCCTCTTAATTATACCCGATTATTTCCCAATAACCAAGAGGGTAATGATCTACAGAGAATCATTGCCATTTTATTGTCTTTTGTAATACTCCAACTGTCTCTTCAGTTCTGCAATCTCGTCTTCCTTTTCTTTCGCTTCCTGTATTGCCGCCTTCTTCTCCTTCTCCACTTCCTGTATCGCTGCCTTCTTCTCCCTCTCTGCTTCCTGTATTGCCGCCTCCTTTGCCTCTAGCAATGCGTCCTTCTCATCCAATTCCTTCTGCAATTCCTCTATCATATACTTAATCGTATTCTGATCCAAAATCTTCAACGCTTCCGAAAACATCCCCAGCACCTCCTCCGGCCGTTGCCGCAGCATAGCGATCTCCTCATAAATCTCCTCCAGCCAGGGATATTCCTCTATCAACTCCCCGGCCTCTCCCAAACTCTCCGTCGTCAGCAGAGACAGCCACGCGCTCTGCTCGCTCTTTATTTTAGAATACGGGAATTCCCGGAAAACGTCAAGCGCAATCAGAAAATATTCCTCCAAAAGTTCCAGGTTCAAACCAGTATCAAAAACCGTTTTTCCATGATGGAGATACACCGGAGATCTCTTGTGAAAAATCTTTGCACTCTTCTCAAAAAGTACAATCACATACACTTTCTTGATATCCCGATAGGTAAACATCTTGCCCTTCACCCCTTTTACCCTGGCATACTGGCGCATGACCAGATCCGCGGAATAACACGAGATCCTCTCCGCCGGGAAGGCATACCCTTGCTTCTGGATCTCCACATTGATCAGGGATCCATCCTCCAACTCTCCCAGCAAATCCATGATCAATAACGTCCCGCCGTCAATCATGCTGTCTTCATTGGGCAGAAGACGAAGTACCCGGACGGTTACCCCCAGGATACTCGAAACCAGCCGTGACAGGCGGTCTGGGTGGATATCCGGATGGAAGATCCTCTTGAAGAAGGGATCATACGTCAACGGCAGGGATTTCTTCCCCTCGCAGAAGTCCAAAAACCGCTGCTTCCACTCCCCATTTAATGCCCGATAACCGTTATAAAGAAGAGGCGACTCCTCCAAAAGTCGAAGCGCCTCTTCCTCTGTTGCCGGCGCATATTCCCAACAGGATTTCCCGGACGTTTCACTTTGCGCCTTTAACTCCGCTGCTGGTTGTACATCTAACACCATACTTCCTTTTTCCATAGACAAACTCCTCCCTGAATATAATTAAAATTTGGAACATGTGGTGAGAACTCACCAGAATCTTGATGATAAGATAGAACAAGCATAACACATCTCAGATATATATTCAAGTGTCTGCGAAAAAAAGCAAAAAAGCACGAAAACCTCGATTACTTCGCTATTTTTCATGGGCAATATCAGTCAAGTGTTCCAGAAAGGTATGCCAGAAAGCAATTTTCAAACACGCACCTCAAAACTGCCCACATCATAATGAGTTGCCCGACAAATGGACAACTCACCGAATGCTTACTCTCAATTTTATCTTCCCCATAAGCTCCGCCCGCAGCCTTCCGACCGCCTCCGTTTCACCGCGTCCTGCGCGCCGCCACCACAAACCTCCCGTTCTTCGTGTGATAGCTGCACGTAGACAGCATCAGAAACTGATCCCCATACTCCGGCCGGATTCCCGTATCATACAGCGCCGCCGCCTCTGCCTGCTCCGCAAACTCCCCGAAGCTCTCCTCCGTCAGGTCCCCCACATACTCATAATAGCGGAAGCCCTCCTCATTTTCATACAGCAGACGCGTCCGGAAAGCCGCAAATACCTCGTACTCCCGCTCCTCCTCCACCGTGCTGAAACGGATCACCGGATGCTCCCTCCAGTAATCCCTGTCCGCATACTCATCCAGTGCCCCGAAAATGGTATCGTTCTTCATGTTATGTCCATAGATGATCATTCCCTGGCTGTCCACATTGCAGTGATCCCCGATAAACGGCGTCCCGCTGACCGATTCCTTCCCATAGAAATCACGGCGGATATAATACTGCACATCTTCCGGGGTATACATCACCGGATAATCAATGACCGTCCGGTCGATCTTCAGCCACCCGGCAAAATCCGGATTCTGCCCCGCAATCACCGCATAGCGGCTCTGCTTTGCCTGATCCCCGGATTCCTTTCCGTCCGTTCCCGTCAGGCCGGACTCCGCCGCCCCTTCATGCTCCACCAGCTTCGCAAGCTCCAGAAAGGTATCATTCTCCTGCCGGGACTGATGCACGGTTCTCCAGACATGAAACGCCGAAAATGCCAATATTACTGTGCAAAATGTCACCAACCCCCACCATACCCGTTTTTTCCAGACAGAACCCTCTGCCGCTTCCTGCTCCCTCGGTTCCTCCCATTTTTTCATCTTCGCACCTCGTTCCTCCCGCCCAGAAAAGGCAGGACTGCCCCTCCCAGGGTATCCCGCCTTTTTTGTTTCTTGTTTCGTCCTCTTAAGCCAGCCGCTTCCTCACGGCCACCAGCCCGGTCAGGCCACAGCCGGAAAGAGCCATCAGCAGAATCCAAAGCCCCAGGCTTGTGGTATCCCCGGTCTGCGGCAGCATTGCCAGCGGCACCATGGCATCCAATATCGTCTCCGGGATCATGTCCGAGATCCCCGGGAATCCGTCCGCCAACGGCGTGGTCTCATCCCCGATTTCTGTCAGGCCGTCCCCCTCGACTCCGGGGCCGCCGGTGGAACCGCCTCCGCCGCTGGTTCCGCCTCCGCCGCCCCCACCGCCGCCTCCGCCACCGGAGGGCCTGGTGTACTGGTTCGTAAAGGTAAGGCCGTCAACCTTCTGCGATTCCCCGACCGCCTCATTGTAAGCCAGAATCAGGGACGACAGCTGGTCATTCTCATCCCGCAGAACCCGGACTGTAATCCGGTAAACACTCTCGTCAAACACAAAATACTGGGCCGCCTCAGAATTCTGGCGAACCTCGTATTGGTAATCTCCAGGCGCCTCATATACGATAGGCCCGAAAGATACCTGCCCGGCGCCGGTCATGGTAAGCTCCGTTTCCTCCGGCATCGGGGCCTGGGGAGTCACCCCTTCCAACTGAAGCCGATACTGCTGATCCTCCGGTACCCGCGTCCCGCTCACCTCAATCTGAACCGGAATCGACACGGAACAAGGCTCTGCAGCATAAGCCATTGTCGGAACCGCCAAAACCGCAAGCACGGCCGGAACCAGTGCATGAAATAACAAATTCCTCAATTTCTTACAGGTCATTCCGCCACACCTCCTTCTTGATAACCGCTCCAATGACCCCGGAACGGTTATGGCATCCGCCCATGAAAATCGCTGCGTGATAGGGCGGATGCCCGCTGCCACAACGTATTACTACGGTCAGCGCGGTAAACGCGCAGCCCTGTCTGGACTTATTGCCCTTCCTGAATTTCTTTCTCTTCTAACCGGCCGTACAATACCACCCGGCCGTTGGTTGCCGCATCCACACAGGTGGAAAAGGCGATGATCTGATCCTCCGGGGTAACTCCGATGTCACGGTACTGGGTGGAAGAGGCCTTCAGGTAATCCAAAAGCTCCTCCGTGCCATACTCCGGACCGACCCGGTAGATCAGTTTGTCGTAACCGTCCGCCTCGATACAGGCGAACAGCTGGATGTCAAAGGAACGATCCGTCAGGAAAAGAACCCCTGTCTGGTGGGATTCGAAATACTGAGAGTCCACAAACTCCAGCACATCCCCGAACATGCCTCCGTTATCCATGTGATGGCCATAGACCAGATTGTACCGGTCTGTGAAATCCGAAGTGTTCAGGCAAGAGAGGAAAATGGAACCGGCAAGAGCAAAATCGCCCATCACGTCCTTATTGATATATTCCATATCCGTCTCCCCCTGCACCACCGGGTAATCGATGTGGGTATCCTCGATGGTCAGCCAACCTAAGACATCCTCATTGATGGCCATCAGCTCTTCCAGGGAAAGCCTTGCAGCCTCCGGGTCTCCGTTAGGCTTATACTTCAGTAAGTCATTGGAGAGGAAGCCGCCCTGGTTGACCATATAGGAGTCCCAGAGGGAATAGCCGCCGTAGGCAGTCATGACGGTAATCATCATGAGAGCAATGAGGCTCAATATGCTGCTGCCGATTCTTGCCATGCGGACTGCTATTTCCACCCTGGGACACCTCCTGTCAGTTATCATTTACTGATTGAAACTTTTCATGCTTATTTCTTATTGCTTTTTTGCTGCTTTCTTTTTATTCCTCTGCTTCCAAACTCTTTGGCCTCTCAGTCAGAATCACCAGGGCTTAGAACTCCTCTTTCTTTCTGCGCAGGAACAGAACACCAAATACACCGGCAAAGGCAACTAACAGAATGTAGGGAGCGAAGCTGAGGACGATACCGGTGGGGGTGGTGACATCCTTATTA
The DNA here is from genome assembly GCA_910575255.1 of Lachnospiraceae bacterium. Classification (GTDB taxonomy): domain Bacteria; phylum Bacillota; class Clostridia; order Lachnospirales; family Lachnospiraceae; genus Brotaphodocola. The sequence continues at coordinate 55,594 of CAJTEM010000003.1, forward strand.
TTCTCGATAACTACCATTTGAGCGTTACCTGTTGCATTTGTTGCATTTTCTACCTTGTAACCGTTTTCTTTTTGTAAGTCTACCAATTCCTGAGTTGTCTTATTAAGTAAATCCGATGTCTTCTGACCATCTTCTGCATTGACAGTTGCAACTTTTACAGTGTATCCCCTACCTGCCAGTTCTGCCTGAAGCTCTTCAACATTATATATATCCTCTCCAAACAAATTATGAATCGTAATTGAATCGCCATCCCGCAGGTTAATACCACTAACACTTCCATTATCCTCATTCTTAATAGCAGTTGCTGTGTTAAGAGCATTATTAGCATCTCCATAGGTCAAATAATAATCTCTGCCTGTTCCTGTTACACTTAAATCGAACTTGAAATCTACTCCCTTTTCACCCTGATTACCAGTAACAATCTTTTTTACTGTTAAATCATAAAAGGTATCTTCATTTTCATCATTCTTACCATCAAAATTATTTGTGAAAGTAACACCTGTACTAATATTGGTATTGTTTGTGTAATCTGGATTATTCCCATCTTTGCTCCCATCCGGATTAACAACAATCACATTATCAACTCTATTATTTCCATTGTCTCCATTTACTACATACACATATATATCTTTTGTACGACTATCATAGGTCATACCTTTAACGGGATTTGTAAGTCCTTCCGCTGCATTACTTACTTCATCTATTGTATAATGATAAATACCCGGGTTTACCCCTGGCGCCTGGAAAACGGATTCAACAACTTTAATTTTATTTGAACCCACTTTGGAATATGTCCAAGCTGCATCCCCTGTTGTTTTTGTTCCCTCGTCCGTCATTGATATATATGAAATGGTGGTTTCCTTAGGATCACTGCCACCAAATATTACACCATCCTCCAATCCTCCAAGCAGTTCAACCTCACTACTATATCCTGTATTTCCCTTAAAACCATCTGAATCAAATCTATCGGGATTCAAAACACCTCCCTCGCCCACAGCCAGTTTAAAAGTATATGTAGCTGTTGGTACATATGTTTGTGTTGGCGTTACAACCTCTTTTGTCAAAGGAATTTCTTTATCAGCCGCAAATGACGTCATCCCTCCCATCGTTGCTACCATCGCGCTTACCAGAACTGCTGACGTAAACACTCTTGCTAATTTCTTCATCTTCATACCTTTCTTCCTCTCTTTCTCGCTTTTTCCTGTTTTCCTTTATTTCTATCACCGTAAACTCTCGTCTGCGATAATATTCCAATGAATTTTCTGCCTGCCTTTCCTTCTCTACAGGCCCGAGCGGCGGATGACGGCAAGCACCTTGCCTTTCATTTCCTCAAATTCCACCGCCCCGAAATACCGGCTGTCCCTTGCTCCATCCCGATAATCGCAGAGGATGAAATACTGGGTCTCGGTCAGGTTGACCGGATACTCCACCTCATCCCCGTACTTGGGAGTGGAATAGTAAATATCCGTCTCTACTACGGTACTTCCGTTAATCTTCACGCGGGAGTCTTCTGTGATCTCCACGCTGTCGCCATTCCGGGCGATCACCCGTCCTATGTACTGCTTTCCTTCCTTTTCGAAGACTACAATGTCCTGGGGCCTTAGGTTCTCCTCCAGCCGGTAGTACAACAGCAGGTCGCCGGAACTGAGCCGGGGCTGCATGTCATTGTTCTTTACCGGAGTGATGCCGAACAGGTATCCGAACAGGAACCACATCAGGCCCGCCATCATGACCAGCTTTGTCAGGAAGGAGCGGATTTCCTCCCAACCCGCCATCCGGCGGAGGCGGGCCCGGATAATCTGCTCGGGAGTCGGTGCCTCCCGTTTCTTTGCTTTTGATGCTTTACTCATGGGCAGTTCCTTTCACAGGAGCCTCTCCCTGCCGTTTTTCAGGCTGTGCCTCCGGCTGTCCCGGATGTTCCCCCAGCCGCTCCCGCAGGGAAGCGATGATCGCATCCCGCTCCTGAAGGCGTCCCTCATAACGGTTCTGCTGGGCTTCGTAAGCGGAACGGTACTCCTTTTGGAGGTTTTCCAGCTTTCTCCAGACATCCTTTTGGGATACGCCGCCGAAGAGTGTTTTCTGAAAACGCAGCTTTTTAAAGACTTCTGCAATGTCATCCATATTGGCTGCTGCCATAATCAAAACTCCTTACTGCTCGTCATTTTTCTTGCGTGCCTTCGCGGTGGTTCCGGTTGCGGCCATTCCTGCCATGCCGAGGGCGGCCATGGCCAGGAGTAACAGGTGCGGTAGCTTGTTGCCGTGGACTCCGGTTGGGGTTGAAAGCGATCGATGGTTGGTAAATAATACCTCAGTATCTTCATTTACTGTCAGCTCATAAGCAACTCCTACAAGTGCATTATTTTCTAGTTGAACAAACGATAACTTCCTGTTACTATTCTCTTTCGCAGTTGCTTTTGCGCTAACATCATAACCATCTGCATTAATTTCTCTAATGATCACGTTATAACCAGAGGGAATTCCTGTAATATCTATCGAACTACCATGTTTTAACTGGAATTCTTTATTCTCTGTAACTTCTTTTCCACCAACCTTAATGGAACTATAATCGGTAAGCGTATTACCCGCTCCATCAGCAATCTCGTAACCAAACGTAAAGTCTTTCTGTTTATCTCCCAGATTCCCTGTTACCTCTTTCCTGACAGTAACTGTCCTGTTCTCTGTCTTTGGGGTATAATCATTTTTAAACTCTACTTTGGAAGTCTTTTTTTCCCCTGTTAAGTTTACTTTAATAGTTGTTTCCGTTTGAGGATTACCCTCATTTTCTGCAACAGAATACGTCCAGTTATATTTATCCTTATATTTTTGCTGAATATCTTCCGGTACGCTTTCTGTAATTTCGTATTCACCAAGTTCTATGTTCTCAAGAAGGGGAGCGCTTTTGGAATAAGTCCCATTTGCTCCTGATATAAAATTCTCAAGAGTAATTGTTTCTTTCACTTTTCCGTCTTTGGATATATTTAATTCAATCTTATATTCTCTCGCTTCCTCCTCTGTTAGACCGCTTACAATCTTTTCGATTGACAGGCTTCCTTTTTCTGCCTCTGGCGGCGGTAATTCAGTACTGAACCACACGCCATCCAAAAGATTTCCCTTTCTCGCGTCTCCCGTTGCGACCTCATTTTCGCCCCCGGCAATAAAGAAAAATCTTGTGAGACAACTACTTCCTGTTTCATAAATTCCGTCATACTTAGACCATACAAGGTTCGGACTGGTAATCTTTTTAACATAAATCCCAGTTTCTGGGTCATAGTACTCGGAATCACTCCCTAGCCAAGAATCCACATCCCTTTTCAATTGTGAATGTTCAGTATAGCCTTCTGCTTCTGACGTCGGCATAATTACAAGATACATTGTATCCTCTCGTTTATCCTCCGCCCCATATGGGCCACGTGCTCGGTGAAAAAGCCTCCAATTTAGTTTACTCCCTGGCACTGTCAGTACATCCTGATATAATGCTCCCACATCTTTTGAATTCAATTCAGCACACTGATTTCTATCAGGAAGCACTTTCTCCCCTAATTGAAGGTTATGATCTGTATTTTCCTTCCTTACAAGCTCAATTGATTTACTGGATTCTGTTGTTTTCCACACAATTCCTTCTGTAGTCTGTGGAAACTGATACCAATTGTCATATGTTTTACCCGTATCTACTACTTCAGGGAACTCAAAACTTCCATTTTCCAACTGATCATAGTATTCAACTAAAGGAGAAATTAATTCCCCGATCTGAACACCATCTTTGCTAAACACCTTCACCCGGTAATAGCACCTAGCTCCATTGCTTATTGCAACATTAACAGCCTTTTTGTCTGCTGATATACCATCTTTGACTGGAACCCATCCGCTATTCTCAGCCTGATTGACATTATAATTTTGTTCGCTTACTTTTTCCCATTCACAATACACACCATCGCTATATTGCTTTAGCAATTCCTGGGAAAGTTCAACTTTCAAACATCCGTCTTGTTTAATGCCATCTACAATTCTTATCGGACGGTTATCTTTTTGATATATCAAAGACATATTTAATGTCATCATGCTATCTTCAACTTTTTTAGGAATAGCAGTCAAACCAAGATATTTTAAATTCTCGTATTTTAAATCTCTCTCATTGAAATTGAATGTCTTTTCCGAACTCTCTTCCAAATCTTTTCCATTATTATAGTAATGAACCAGTACTTTCAAGGGTTGCCTTTCAACTCGATATCCGGATGCATTGTTTTTATCTTCAATCCATGTGGGCCTCCAACCCCTTATCTCTATTCCTAATTCAGTAAACTCTATTTCCTTGCCATTTTCCAGTGTCGCTTTTGCCTTTTCAAACGTATACCAGCCAATTTGAGCAACTTGAGAGTTTTTAGATAAATCGATTTTGGCTACCGCCTCATTTCCTCCATAATATGGTATTTCTATATTTTCTTTATCTACATTTAGTCCGATGAGCTTCCCACTTGCATCCTGTTCATAGTAGGTACCACTGATTTGTAATTGAAAATCACCATTGGAGTCTTCGAACGGGTATTTCACCCCCCACGTAATCGTAAACGTCGAGAAGCTCTCCACCTCAAACTCCGCCGCCAAAGCCTCAGCCTCATCCACTTCAATGATTCCCTCAGCCTTATCGCCGCTGTCTGCCACGATCTCTACGGCCTCAATCTCATCCGTTCCCACCAGGTGATGGATTTCCAGGCTTTCCGGATCCGCCTCCTTCGGCAGCTTCTCCGAGTCTACCCTCATGGACACCTGCACCGGGCCTTCGGGCTCGATCTCCTCGCCGTCCATCCAGAAGCTGATATCGAATGCCATCATTCCGGCATATTCGGTTCCTGCTTCTTCCAGCGCTTTTTCTGCCTGCTCATACTGGTCAGCGGTATCTGCTTCCTCTTTCACCAGCTCCTTCACGGTCAGCTCCGCATCCTCGGGAAGAACGCCGTCTTCCGCTTCTACCACAACTACCACGCCGTCTGCCTGGAACTCCCGGATCTTGGCCGGATAGGCATTGGACGGGGATGCTGTCCGATAATCCTCTTCATCCAGCAGCATCTCGGCTGCCGTTGTCACAAATGCTACCACGGCATCATCGCCCAGAAGCGCTGGCTCGTAGATCTGTCCATCCAGTAATTCTTCATCCGCATCTGACGGGCTGGCTTCCTCAGCATCCGCATCGGTTGCAAGCTCACCGGTCTTCTCTGTCTGCGGGATCTCTTCTGTCTCAATTTCTTCTTTATCAGCTGCTTCCGCATCCGACGGACTTGCCACGATCTCATCCAGGCTCATGGCTACCAGGCTGACTCCGTGGCGGGAAATCGATGCCGACTGCTCTCCGCCGCCGGAGGAACCGCTGTCCCCGCCGGAGCTGCCGCTGCTGCCGGAAGAACTGCTGCCGCTGTCCGAGCTTCCGCCGCCCGAAGAACCGCTGTCCGAACTGCCGCCCGAAGAGCTGCTTCCCGAACTGCTGCTGCCGGAAGAGCTGCTGTCCGACCCGCTGCCGGAGCTGCTTCCGCTGTCACTTCCCGAAGAACCGCTGTCGGAACTGCTTCCGCCAGCGGAACTGCTTCCACTGTCGCTTCCCGAAGAACTCCCCGCCCCGTCACCGGACGAACCGGAACCGGAGGAATGGTCACTGCCTGAGCTTCCGGAATCCTCACTGCTTCCGCCCTCTGAGGCGCTTCCGCCTCCGTTATCAGAATCATGGCTGCTGTCTCCGGAATCGCTCTTATCCGAATCATTCTGTCCGGAATCATTACTACCAGAATCATGGTTGTCGGAATCGCTGCCGTTCGAATCATTACGATCCGAGCCGTTCATCTCCGCCCCATTCGAATCATTACTGCTATTGTCTGCGCCGCCGGAAGCTTCTCCTTCCTGTGCGCTGCCGTTATTGTGATCCTTTTCTTCTGCTCCCTGGTCTTCCGGGTTCTGAGCGGAATCGCCTTCCTGGCTTCCGTCCTGGCTGTTCTCCCCGCTCTCCGGATGATTCGCCGTGTCCTCGGCGCCTTCCTGCGGAGTGTTATCCTTGTGGGAGGAACCACCTCCGCCGCCTCCGCCACCGCCGCTGCTTCCGCCTCCCGGAGCCGCGGTGATTCCGGCGTCAGTCACTTCCCCGGCGCCCTCTGTCTCACCCGGGCCAAAGTCCGCTGCCGAGGTGTAGGGGGAATCCTCAAGCCCTGCCTGAAGGCTGCTTCCCGGAACTACGGTGATGACCTCAGATCTCTTGTCATCTACCTGAATCACTGCCTGATACTCTTTATGAGAACGGTTCGTCAGCAGGAAAATGAATTCCTCGCTGCCGGTAATCTCATACTCTACGATCTCTTCCTCATCCCCCAGAGGAATCTCTCCATCCAGCCTTGCGAATATCCGCAATCCCAGATTGCCCTCATTATGTGCGATCTCCGGCTTCAGCTCATACAGCTCTCCGTCGTGGCCTTCCATCTCGTTCAGAAGCAGGTCGTACTCCTCAGCCGCCTCCCCTTGAAACTCGAATTCCTTATCCACGATATCGCCTTCCATCACTGCCTCCTGGAGCGCATCATACAAGGATGCCCGATCCAGGCGGAACAGGAAGCTTCCGCTGATGCTTTCCTCAGCCGCAAATGCCAGATTCGCCGCATTTCCCACGATCATACTGACACACAAGGCAACCGCACAGCACCTTCTTCCTTCCCGGCGCAGCCAGTTCGCAAGCCCTGAAGGTTTCTTCTCTGCCCTCCGGATTCTTCTTGTCTCTTTCTCCATCACGTTTCCCTCTCCTCTCTGCCTTTATTCCTCTATCTCTGACCATTTTCTGTTGTCCGCATCTGATTGCCCGGATATCCGTCTGTTCCCTTCTCCGTCCTTTTCCTTATGATACCCGGTCTTTTTTCAACCGCCGCTAACTGCCCTCACTCTGCGCCTCCTCCGCCTCATCCAGGGCGCTGTCCATCAGCTTGATCAGTTCCAGGGCGCTGCGGAAATACTGCCGTTTTCTTTTTTCCGCCCACATGACCTCTCCCTGCCAGGTGGAATTCTGCCGATATTTCACATGAACCAGGAATGTTCCGATGTCTCCATGCTTATCCTGTATACGACCCGCATCCATCTCCCTTTGCGCCCCTTTCCTGCTTATTTTCTGAACCGGTTCCTGAGGGCTTATAAAAGAACGGCTCTGGGTAGAGCTCTGCGGAAAATTCCACTCGTCGTATAAAGCATCCATCTTCCTGATCAAATCCATCATTCCCAGATAGCTTATCGGCCGGTCTTCATACTGATGCCAAAGCCTGCCTCCGTATTCTTCCCCTGTCCTGGTATCCACACAGATACAGATCAAATTGGGTGAATGCATTCCCCAGCTTGCTTTGTTCACCATCTCTTCACCTCTTGGTGCCTATTTTAGCAAATGACCTATCATACGAATTATCAAAAAAATGGATATTTTTGATATTTTTGAAATTTGCAACTGAAAATTTAAAACTGTACCCTTTGTCAAGGACAAATTTTTTGACCCCATGGACAGGGAGTCATATCTCCTGTCCATAGGTGTGGTATTCGGTTGTCTTCTGGTTCTCCGAATTCCGGAATGGGTGGAATGTTATCCACCGACAATGGGTATACGCCTGTCTGTAGCTATTTGATATAAAAGTAAAGACTTTTTTTAAAAATAACAGGGTAGGAGCAGCGGCTTGATTCCGCAATACTCCTGCCCTATCAATATCAAATGCCTATAACTGTTTAGAACTCATGTAATTTCAATCAGGCGCAATCACTGACATACTCTTTTGCGCACTGAATAAGCATCCATTCCATATAAGGAAGTCTGCTCCCGGTTTTGGCTCTGTATTCCTCGTCTGCTCTGCACTCCGGGCAGATAAATATCCGGCCTCCCTCCATGCTGGGTGTAAAATATGCCAAATATGCAATCATGGCAAAATCATTTTCCTTTTCAATGGCGTCCATAAGGGCTGCTGCTGGCGGAGAGGATTTCCAGATTCTGTCGGAAGAAGGAGCAAGGGAGTGGGCAGAGAAAAAACTGTCTGCTGAGGAATACTGTAAAATATTTGGTGAACCAGAAGAAGGGTAGAAATTTCTATTGGCTCGCCCTATCGCAAAATTGCTCCTGGCTTTGCTTATCGGGAAATGAATTTCCCTATTGACTTCAACCTGACAAAATGCTACTATGGAATTGTAATAAAAAGGGCGGCGATGTAGCTGCCGCCCACGAGATTAACGATTGCTTACGCAATCGCCACTCGACCCATCAGATGCCGCCAAGCCTGCTGATGGGTCTTTTTCTGTCTCTGCCTTATCCCGCTTTATGTAAGGTTTACACTTCTGGACTAATGAAACCAGCCCGTTAAGGCCGCCCACAATGCCCGCAAAGATACTCACAACACGGCTCAGGACTTCTAAGAAGAACATAGACCACATCCTCCTTTCTCTGGTGTTTGCACACCTGCGGCACGAACCTAAACTGCTTTAAGTCCGTCCCGAAGGTGCGCATTCTCCAAATAGGGAGTGCTGCACGCTTTTCTCTGATGTAAGGCTATTATAAGGGATTTAGGAAAAGAACGGAATATCTAAAAGAATGAAATTTGCCGAAAATAAAAAACCCACCGGAATCTCTTCCGATGAGTTTAAAGTTAATTACTACAAGGTTCACCATTTAGTGTCAAACTACATCAATAGTCACTGGACCATACATAACCTTGAATTCCAGGGTAAACCGGATGGAGCTGTTGCTTACAAATGCTGTGTATTTATTTTTCCTAAAATTTTCACTTTTTCATCGGTGAACGCCTGCGCTCTCATAAAAACCTCCTTTGCCACAGATCATTATACACCTATGGAAGGAAAATTTCGATTCCCGGCAGTCGGATGGTGGACAGCGAAGCTGGAAACATGAGCCACAGTTAGCCAGAGGGGCAGGGAATGTGTCCACAATAAGGGATTTGCCATAACAGAGGTACTGTTTGGTGTCAACGAATTGGGATTAGGGTATTTTCCAGTGTCCATAAGATGGGATTGGGGTCAAAATTTATGTCCAACATCTAGCCCAACTATTCTATCTGTTTTCTTTCTTCATATTTTACATTATTTCTCACGGGGCGTTTTTCGAGATCAACAGACATCAGCTCTGGAAAAAGGGTTCCCCTCGGAACTCATAAAAGTCACCAATTCCTCTATGTAACTGCTACCTCACCGCATTCTCGATCTCCGCCAGCGAGGATACCATATACTGCAGCCCTGCCCGGTTCCCCTCCCGCTCTCTGAGATTGCGCTGGATGCGGCGGAAAATAATCTCGCACTCCTCCTGCTTGGCTCCGATCAGAAGAATCAGGTACTGCGCCGCGTGATACTGGGTATAGACATCTCCCTTGCGCAGGCTGTACTGGATCACATCTCCGAGAACCTTTGCCCGCTCCTTCAGCTTCTCCGGATTGCGGATCATCTTCCCCTCATAATCGACCAGGGTGCAGAGCATCAGAAAGATCGAATTCCCGCTGCGTTCCATGTTGCGGCTCAAAGTCCGGTACACATCTACAAAACTCAGATATGCACAATGGTAAGCGCCGGTATCCGGCACCCCGGAATCTCCCTGCTCCAGCAGGCTCTTGCGAACTTCATTCATCCCGCCCGGCATATGCTGGCTCTCCCGGCTGATCCGCTCATAACACTTCATCATCTCGTCAGACGGCGGAATGCCCATTTCATCCATGTAGCGCTGAACCGTGTCATTATATACCTGATTGGCTCTCTTCGCGTCTCCCATGGCCAGAAGGCTGTCGATCTGACAGATCTGCCAGTCGTCATAGGGATAAATGCCGGCGGCGCGGGTGTACACATAATACATGGTATCATAATCATTGCAATTCCTGCAGTACTCGCCCAGCCAGTCTACGCATTCCACATACAGCTCCTTTAAACGCAGGCTTTCCATCATCACCCACATCTCTGTGGAAATCGACGGCAGAAGCTCACCCTGGTACAGATCAAAGGCCTCATAATAGCAGCGGTACTTCTCCTCCTCTGTCTCAGCCTCCCCGGCATCCTGAAGCAATCTCTCAAACTCAAGCACATCCACCCGCACCGGAAAGTTTTCGTCGGTAATGAACATGCTGCCCTTCCGGGAGATATAATTCCCCTTGGGGAGCTGCTCCTTGGCCATCCGCTGGCGCACCTGGTAGAGCAGATTATTCAGGCTGTTCCCGGAATTGGAAAGCTCCTCCCTGTCATACAGGGTACGCATCAGGTAATCTCTGGTAACACCCTGATCTCCGTGAAGCCAGACCAGCTGAAGCAGCTGAATATATTTTAATGTATTATTTCTCCCCAGAACCACCTTCTGCCCGTTATGCCTGACCGAGAACTCCCCCATCATCCGGACCTCGAAAAAGATTTGCTTTTTACCTCTCATAAACCCCACTGCTCCCTACAGTTCCGCCCCCGGCCCTCATATCCATTCTCATATGGATTGAGTATAACTCGTTAATCTGTGATTTTCAACACCTTTTTACCCTCTCATTTGCCATCTGTCTCAATAATCGGCGGAATCTGAGACATCATATTGTCAATATCTTCGAACATGGCGCTCTTCGTGGTCCCAAGATCACTGGCATGCCGGATATGTTTTACCACCTCCTGGTATTGATCCCGAATCTTGTCAAAGAACCCGCAAAGCACCTGCAGCGCTGTCCGGGAATTCCCGATCACTCCGGAAATCTCCGACTGTACGGCAGACGCCCCTTCTGCCGCCTGAGTGATCCGGTCAAACATCTCATAGGTCTCATTAACCTTATCCATACTGTGTCCCAGCGCCTCCCGCGAATCATTCATGCTCGCGCTCAGCTTATCTGTTCCCTGCTCCACATCGCCAATACTGGAATCTACCATACCTGCCAGATCTTTGATCTCGTCCGCCAGCTTCTTCACCTCGGCCGCTACCACAGCAAAGCCCTTGCCCTGCGAACCTGCCCTTGCCGCTTCAATCGAAGCATTCAATGCCAGGATATTCGTCTGATTGGCAATGGAAACGATCTCGCTCATGCAGCTCTTGATCTTATCCACGGAATCCTGCAGCGTATCAAAGGTATTCTTCATCTCTACGAAGTGCTCCTCCACCTTAAGAGAGCTGGTTTTCAGCTGTGCCACCTCGTCCTGCGCCTGTACCACAGAATCATTAATCTTATCCTTCACTGCCGCAAACTCGCCGGATACCTGCTCGATATCAGAAAAAGTCTGCCCGAAATCCTGCAGCTTTTCCTGGAAGCTTGTCGCCTCCTGCAGCACATGGTTAAAAGAACTCTTCACCAGACTCAGCTCGTGCAAAGAATCCACTTCCTTCTGCACCAGATCCTTGCGGTAGCCATTCAAGGTATCCATCACAAACAGAATCGGATAAAGACTCCTTTTCTCTTCCGGATTCTGCCGGTTCCCCTTTGAGGATTTTCTCCACAATGCCATCTTCCATTCCTCCTTTATTCAAACACCACACAGGCCATCGACTGATTGACAAAGCGGTTATTGTAATGCTCTCCATACCCTACCAGACCACCATGGCTTCCCAGGGCGCTCATCTCCTGCAAATACTCCTGCATATAGCCGTTATCACTGAACAGCTTATAACGGAACAGGCAATTGACAGAAAACACTCCCGAAATCCGTGGAAAATCCCTCCGGATCTCAGCAATCGTCTCCTTCACAATCGCCCGGTAATCCCCCAGCTCCAGCAGCATCAGTACGTCAGAATCGTTCACCTGCCGGAAGCAGACCAGAGAATCCCCTGCTACTTCCTTGATGGAAATGATACAGACATCATCCCCATTGATCTTGCCGAATGGATTCTTAAAGGTCTGGGTCGGAATCTGCTGCTCCGTCACCTTAAGAATCTTCTGATACACATCTCTGGCCGGCATCCCATTCAGCGCCCCAAGAACGTATCTGGACTTATCGGTCCGGGAAGCGATAAACCTCTGGTTCCCTCTTGTATGGTAAATATTCTCCTTATATGCCTTGACTCTCCCGTTCGCATTCCGTATCAGTGCATAAGCCACCCCGTCCGGATAGATCCTGCCGTTGGCGGAAACCTTGCCCTTGTCGCCGGTCCCTCCCACCAAAGAGATCCCTCTCCGCTTCAGCACACTGTAGATCGTCGTCAGGGCACACGCATCATTGCCGGAGCAAAAATCAATACAGATGGTATCCTTCTGCGAACCCTTTACCTGGTTCACATCCCTCTCCAGGCGTTGGATATCGCGCACCGGCATCACCGACACCTGCTCGAGCACATTTGCCGCCGCAACCACTCCATCCAGAAAAGCAACCACTCCGACCCCGTCCTCCACCACCTGGGTGTCATAGCTCATCCCGATACATCCGATACTGGGCACTCCGGGAAAAAGCGCCTCCAGTTCCCTTACATGTTCCTCAAACTGCCTTTCATTGGACATCAAAAGAAGCATCTGAGGCATCACAAGCCCGCTTACAGCCTCACGCAGGTTCCCTCTTCTGCTCATACCAAAAAACTGTCTCATAAAATCCCCTCTTCACTATGTATTTGCCCTCACGGAATAATAGCCGGGAAGTCCCTTCTCTGCCCGGCCGCACTCTGTCATAAAGCATATCAGACTCATGCTTTGATTCTAAATAAGAGGCACAACAGGAAAAGCATTTGATTTCCTGTATTATCCATTATTATACTTTATTATTCCGGGAAGCGTCAACCGTTATTTCCCGGTTCTTCACGGCAAACGCAAACTTCATTCCTTTTCATGGGGTACCTTCTTCGAGACCGACAGTGAATTATGATTAGCCATATCTGATATGTCAGATAAAAAGCTGCAGTCAGAACTGCAGCCCATACAAAATAATATCCGGGATATCAGGCTGATCATCGAGCATACTCTCAGCCCATTCTTCCCATACCAGGCTTGCCGCACCGGCCGGCGCAAATCTCACACCAGACTCGCCGCGCCGATTACCGCCGCATCCTTTCCCAGAGCTGCCGGCTCCAGATCCGGAATCTCTCCGGATTCTGCCCCAAAGCAGTTCTCCCTCATCATCCTGCGCAGCGGCTCCAGGATCATTCGTTCTCTCTCCCTGCCAAGCCTGCATACTCCTCCGCCCAGCAGAATCAGCTGCGGGCGGAAAATATTTACAATATTCACCAGGCCGGTTCCCAGCTTCTTCACAAAATCATCCAGTATTTTCCGCGCACGTTCATCCCCGGCAAGAGCCATAGCAAGCAGCTCCTCAAGAGGCATAGCCGTGCCAAAGACCGCCTTTGTCCTTTTGTCAAGCGCGGTCTCGGACACATACGCCTCCAGACATCCCCGCCTGCCGCAGGTACAGACCTCCCCGTCCTCCACGATCACCATATGGCCGAATTCCATTCCGCCTGTTCCCCTGCCGTCGTAGATTTTCCCCTCCAGAATCACTCCGCCGCCCACGCCGGCGCCCAGAGTCAGCATAACCACGTCCTGATGATCCCGTCCGGCGCCGACTAAAGCCTCCCCCAACGCCGCACAGTCCGCGTCATTGGCAGCCCTTACCGGCACAGGCAAAGATTCGCTCATTCTTTTCGTCAGTTCTACCTCTTTCCAGCAGATATTATTGGAATACCGCACGATTCCCCGTCTCCGGTCTACCGTCCCGGCGACTCCCACGCCCACGCCGGCACAGCGATCCATGGGAATCTCTTCCTGCGCCAGCAGCCCGGATATCTCCTTTGCCGTCTCCGCAATCACTGCCGCGGCTCCCTTCTCCTTCCGGGTTGGGATGGTTTTTACAGCAAGGATCTTTTGATGTTCATCCACCAGTCCGATACGGATCTCTTTCCCGCTTATCCATGCGCCCACACGTACAGAGCCTGCCTTTTCCCGAATGGTGGTGATCAGCACGTCGCAGCTTCCCTCGATCTCATAGGCCCCGCTGCCTGCTGCCAGAAAAAAGCTGTCTCCCTTTTTGTACCCCAGCGTTTCTCCTCCGCAGGTGATCTCCCCGGCTCCGTCCAGAAACAAGAGGCTTACAAAGGACTGGTCTGTCACATTTCCCTCCACCCGCCGTATCATATTGCCATCCAGATTCAGCTTATCCACCGTGAAATAATCGCAGTCTGCCACATGGGGATAGCTGCTCTTGCTCTTGATAATAGGCACCCGGTTAGTCACTGCCAGAGCCTTCTCGATATGCAGATCCCGCTTTCTCCCATCCTTTCCCACCCGTCCGTAGTCATAAACCCGGTAAGTGACATTGGAATTCTGCTGAATCTCCGCAATGAGAATATCCCTGCCAATGGCATGAATCGTTCCGGACTCAATAAAAAGCACATCTCCCTTCTGCACCGGCACAGCATGGAGCACTTCCAGCAGAGTATCCTCCCGGATCCTCTGGGCGAATTCCTCCCTGGATATCTCCCTCTGAAAGCCGTAATAAAGGTATGCCTCCTCCCCGGCCTCCATCACATACCACATCTCGGTCTTGCCATACTGTCCCTCATTCTGCAAGGCATACCTGTTATCCGGATGAACCTGAATCGACAGATTATCCTTAGCGTCAATAAATTTGGTCAGAATAGGGAAATCCCGGAAACGTCTGCAGTTCTTACCCAGCACCTGTTTTCCTTCTGCATCAATATATTCCTGCAGGGTTTTCCCCTTATAAGCTCCGTTTTCGATATAAGAAGGCCCTGCAGGATGGCAGGAAAGCTCCCACGTCTCGGCAAGTACTTCCCCCGGATACTCTTTTCCGTATTCCTCCACCAGACGGTGGCCGCCCCACAGATAATCCTTACAGCTGGGTTTCAGCTTTAATATACTCATAGCTCGCCTGTTTCCTTTCCTTTCTGTCTGGCATTCCAATGCCCTTTCTTTTCCGAATATGTCTCCCCGCAAAACCCGTTTTCCCGCAGATACTGCCGGCCTTTCCGCCCATCCTTTTCACTCCCCTGCCAGTTCCCGGACAGCCGCTTCAGCCTTTCACTCTCCCGCCAGTTCCCGGACAGCCGCCGTCAGTTTCTCCAGTTTTTCTCCTGCCTCTTCCCGGCTCCCGCCCTTAACCCCCATATAAAACTTCACCTTGGGTTCCGTCCCTGACGGGCGGATACAGCACCAGTTATCCCCCTCCAAGTCAAAATACAGCACATTGGACTCCGGAAGCCCGGAAGGCGTCTCCTCCCCGGTTCCATAATCCAGGATCCTTCCTTTTTTGTAATCCCGAAACCATTTCACCCGATACCCACCGATCCTGTCCGGCGGCTCCTTCCGGATTCTTTCCAGAAGTTCACGGATTTTCTGCGCTCCTTCCTGCCCCTTCCTGGCAATGGTGCAGAGTCCCTCCTGAAAGTATCCATATTTTTCATACAGGCACTCCATCTGCTGACACAGAGTCAGCCCCTGAGACCGGTAGTACGCAGCCGCCTCGCACAGAGCCATCACGGCCGCCACGGCATCTTTGTCCCTGGCATGGGTTCCCACCAGGCATCCGTAACTCTCCTCATATCCGAATAGAAACTCACGGCTGTGATCCTGTTCAAAAAACTTAATCTGCTCCCCGATATACTTAAAGCCTGTCAGAGTCTCGATTCTCTCCACCCCATAGGCCCTGGCAATCCCGCAGGACATTTTCCCGGAAACAATCGTCGTCACCACAGCCCCGTTCACCGGTATAGCCTTAAGCTCCCGCTTCTGAGAAAGGATATACTCCAGAATGATCATTCCCGACATATTTCCGGTAAATGCCTCATACTCCCCGGTTTCCCGGTTCTTCGCATAAATGCCCAGCCGGTCTGCGTCCGGATCTGTGGCAAGCACTATATCCGCGTCCACCTGTCCGGCCAGCTTTAATGCCAGGGCAAACGCATTCTTATCCTCCGGATTGGGATAACTGACGGTGGGAAAATCCCCGTCCGGCAGTTCCTGTTCCGGCACCACATAGATGTGCGCAAATCCCAGCTCCCGCAAAATACGCCGCACCGGAAGATTTCCAGTCCCATGCAAAGGCGTATAGACGATCCTCATATCCCTGCCCTGTTCCCGGATAGTCTCCGGATGAATCACCAGCTTTTTCAGCTCCTCCATATAGGCGTCGTCGATCTCTGTACCGACCACCTGGTACAGCCCTCCGGCCTGCGCCTCTTCCTGCTCCATGGTACGCGTCTGGACAAAATCCGTAATGGCATTAACCTCCCCGATGATCTCCTTATCCCTGGGTGCCGTGATCTGGGCTCCATCCTCCCAGTAAACCTTGTAGCCGTTATATTCCGGCGGATTATGGCTGGCCGTCACCACAATCCCTGCAATACATTTCAGATGACGCAGGGCAAAGGACAGCATGGGTGTCGGACGCAGCGACTCGAAAATGTAAACACGGATTCCGTTCGCCGCCAGGCACAGCGCCGCCTCCTTTGCAAATTCCGGCGACATCCGGCGGGAATCAAAGGCAATGGCAACGCCCCGCTCCTCCCCCTGATTCTTTCTGATATAATTGGCAAGGCCCTGGGTGGCCTTCCTCACCGTATACACATTCATCCGGTTTGTACCCGCTCCCAGCACACCCCGCAGCCCGCCGGTCCCGAATTCCAGATCCCGGTAAAACCGGTCTGTAAGCTCTGCTTCATTTCCCTCCAGAGCCCGCAGTTCTGCCTTTGTCCCTTCATCAAATACCGGCGACTCCAGCCACAACCGGCAGCGTTCTGCCACCTGCTTCTTCATCTCCGCCATATTAATAACCTCCTGTTTTTCTCCCGCAATTCTCCCCCGGCCCGTTTCCTGCCTTATTCCTGCTCTTCCAGCAGTTTCCGGTTCTTCCGGATCAGTTCCGCCCGCTGCCGCACACAATCCGCGCTTCTCCCCGGATCCCGCGGCGTTTCAAACACATAGTCCGCCAGCTTCTCCAGTGTCGTTTCTGCCACATGCATCCGCGTATCCGACGACGCATAATAGATCAGCACCTGCCCATTCTCCCGGACAACGGCACCGTTGGTAAACACCACATTTGACACATCCCCCACCCGCTCCCAGCCTCTGGGCGCAATCAAAAACCCCGACGGCTCCGCGATCACCTGCTCCGGGTGGTCCAAATCCGTGGCAAAAGCATAGATCACATACCGCAGGCCGGCCGCCGTATTGCGGACGCCATGGGCAATATGAATCCATCCCCTTTCTGTCCGAATCGGCACCGCACCGGCGCCGTTTTTCGACTCTGTAATCGTATGATATTTGCGCAGACTGGTCATGATCTCCTCATCAATCACCGCATGTGTGATATCCTCACACAGCCCAAAGCCCACACCGCCGCCGCTTCCCGTATCAATAAAATCATCCATAGGCCGGGTATAAAAAGCATACTTTCCGTTCACAAACTCCGGGTGCAGCACCACATTCCTCTGCTGAGGCGAGCGCAGTGTCACCAGGTTGGGAAGCCGTTCCCAGTTCTTCAAATCCTTTGTCCGCACAATCCCCGCCGCTGCCACTGCCGCTGAAAGGTCTTTCACTGAAGTATCCTTGCTCTCCGAACAGAACACCCCATAAATATATCCGTCCTCATGCTTTGTCAGCCGCATATCATACACATTGGTCTCCTCCGGACAGGTATCCGGCAGCACTGCCGGCTCCTCCCAGAAGCGAAAACCATCCACCCCGCTCTCACTCTCTGCCACGGCAAAGAAGGACTTTCTGTCATTCCCCTCCACCCGCACCACCAGGCAGATCTTCCCGTCCAGTTCCACCGCGCCGGAATTCATCACCGCATTCACCCCCAGCCGCTCCATAAAATACGGGTTCGTTGTCTCATCCAGATCATACCGCCACTCCACCGGAATATGCTCTCTGGTCAGTACCGGGTCCACATAACGTTCATAAATCCCGTTATAAAAATCCGCCTTCTCATTTTTCCTCGCAATCAGCCTCTCCAGCTTATCCTTCTCTGCCTGATATCTCTCATGAACCATCTCTGCACCTCATTCTTTCTTCTTGCTTACCCTACAGCTTCCTTTTCCCAAAGTCAAATCCTTCCGTTCCTCGCGTCCAAAAACATCTGCGTCAGATCCCTTTCCCGGGTGTACCCGAAAACGTCTCATTCCTTTTTTCATGTCACGTCCAAAAAAATCCTCATTTCCTCTTTCCCTGGCACCTCCGGAAATTTCTCATTTCTTCATCCTCCGGATCACCTCCATGCACATTCTTCCGTTATGGTAGGGACATTTCCAGGGCTCCACAATCGGCTCCCCCTCAACCGGCCTGCCGATCTCATCCACCCGCCAGTACCACTCCGATCCCTCTCTCTTGTCAACCATCACCTGGTCAATATACTCCCAGATGTCCCTGGCCGCCTCCAAAAAATATTCTTTTTCCGGCCACTTCTCCCATGCATTCAGAAATCCCACAACCGCCTCTGCCTGCACCCACCAGATTCGATCCGTATTGTCCGCGCCGTTTTCACACTCATTCATCACACTGTGATCCCGATACGCCCGCTCACAGATCTCCTCCGCCAGATCCAGAATAACCGGCTCCATCTTCCTCGTACAGCGCTCATCCCCCAGCACCCGGCAGCCCCGGTCCAAAAGCCACGACGACTCAATATCATGTCCATAGGAATGAAGGTCAATCAGCGAATTCCATTCCCCGTCAAAAAACACCTCCTGCCGTCTTTTCTCCGGGTTATAGACCTTATCTGCAAACACATCCAGAATCTCCCGAAGCTTCTGCGCCACATCCGCCCTGTGATCCACCCGGTAAAGCTCCGTATAAGCCTCAAACACATGAAGCAGCGTATTCATGGTCCGCGTCGCCGTCACCCCGTTCTCCGAAAGCTTCTCATTAGATACCGGCACAAAATCCCGGCTAAATGCTTCCCCATATCCCCCCTCATCTCTGCACCGGGTCTCAATCAACTCATACAGGTCATAAGCCAGCTTCAGCGCCTCTTTATTTTTGCTGGCTGCATAGTAGGAGGACAATGCATACACCGCAAACGCCTGATTGTAGGTATGCTTTGTGTCATCCTCTGTCTTCCCGCCGCATCCCAGAGACCAGTATACCCCTCCGAAATCTCTGTCCACACAAAAATCCCGCAAAAACAAATAGGCATGCTCCCCGTATTTCAGCAGTTCCGGATCCTTCAATGTCAGATAAGCATTAGAAAAAAACCATAAAATACGGCTGTTTAAGATAACCCCCTTCACCGCCTCCCTGTCCGGTTCCAGGTTATAGCCCACATACCCATAGAACCCTCCTCTATGCCAGTCCGCCAGCCCCTCCCAAAAGGGAATCAGCTTTTTCCTCAAATGCTCCTCAATCTGCTGTACCATCCTTCTCTCCTCTTCTTTCATGTAAATAATAAATTTTCATTACTTTCAGACTACGTTTTCCTTTTGCTATACACAAAGTCATATCCCAGATTTTTATTCTTTTAAGCTTATATTTTAAGCTTAATTTCTCCCTTTTACTAATTAATTTAATTATATATCTACGATTAAAATTAATCAAGCTTTTTTTGATTTAATCTGTAATTAATTTATGAAAAATTTCAAAATGACCTTGATATAGCTATCCCGCCCGGTTAAAATACCAATATAATGATACCAGGGTCTAAAGTTCAAAAATCCGATGCAAGCTTGCTTGCAAGAGGATTTTTGAACTTGGGACCCGCCAAAAATATATCAAACCTTCTTACCCTCCGTGTACAAGGGGACACAGACAGGAGAAAACACATGCTATACGACAAAGATATCCGGGAACCATTGTTTGATTTTCTTGAAGAACGATACGGAAAAACCCGCATCATAGAAGAAAAACAGGTAGGCAGATCCCGCGCCGACGTGATTCTGGTGCGGCCCTCTGACCTTACGGGAATCGAGATTAAAAGCGACGCTGATACCTACGCACGCTTAGAAAGACAGATCAAAGATTACGACCAGTATTTTGACTTTAACTATGTGGCCGCAGGCTCCCGCCATGGAATCCATATTGCTGAACATGTACCGCCATGGTGGGGCATTATCACCATCGAGCAGGAAGAAACAGGGGTAGACTTTTACATGCTGCGAGAGGCCGCCCCGAATCCCAACCGCCGTCTCCGGGCCAAGCTGAGCCTTTTGTGGAGGCCGGAACTTGCCCATATTCAGGAAATCAATCAAATGCCCAAATACCGGGAAAAAAGCAAAGTCTTTGTCATAGATAAGATTCTGTCAAAGGTCCCCGAGCCTCTTCTCCATGAGCAGATCAGCCAGGAACTGTTTGAGCGAGACTATACCACCATTGAGGAAACCATCCGGCAATACAAAAGAAGCCGGTAGCTGCTGCTTATCTGCCTCCTGTCAGCACAGTCTTCCCCCTGAATGCAAATCCATACCAACAGAGCTTTGATAAAATCATTATAGTCATCAACTGATTCCGCAAACCACTCCTGCACCAAAGTTTCAAACATTAAATGCACTTCTCTGTTGGCACAAACATTTCTTTCCGACAAAAAGAAAGCACTCCGTCTGTGGAATGCTTTCCATGCTTTCTCCTACCGAATCCCGATCTCCTTATCACTCTCCGTCAGCCTGCTGTGCTCCTTAATATAAGCCCCGATCTCATCCGCCCTGGTAAAGGCCAGCCCGATATAACTGTCCGCCGCCCCATAATAAATGGCAATCCGCCCGTCCGCCGGGTCGCAGACCGTGGCGCAGGGGAAACACACATTGGGCACAAACCCCCGCTCCTCATACCACTCCTCCGGAGCCAGAAGGAAATTCTCACAACGGTATTTCACCACCGAAGGATTCTCAATATCCAGAATCGCCCCGCCGATGCTGTACACATACCCATTGCAGGTCCCTGTCACCCCGTGGTAGAACAACAGCCAGCCCTCATCCGTCTCAATGGGCGCGGCCCCGCCGCCGATCTTTAACACCTGCCACCACTCTTCCCCTTTGCCCATCACATGACGGTGCTTCCCCCAGTACACCAGATCCGGGCTCTCGCTGAGGAAAATATCCCCGAAAGGCGTATGGCCGCTGTCACTGGGCCGGGACAGCATCATAAAGTTCCCGTTCACCTTTCTGGGAAACAGCACCGCATTCCGGTTAAAGGGCAGGAAAGGATTCTCCAGCCGCTCAAACACCTTGAAATCCTTCGTCTTTGCCATCCCAATAGCCGCCCCGTAAAAGTCCTGGCACCAGATCACATAGTAGGTATCCTCCACCTTCACCAGCCTCGGGTCATAGGCATACTTCGGCATGAATTCCTTACCGTCCTTATTCACAAAACGAATCTTCTCCTCCTCAAAATCCCAGTGGATTCCGTCCCCGCTTCTCCCCAGATAAATGTAGGGAACTCCGTTGACCTGCTCCCCCCGGAACACACCGATAAACCCGTCCTCATAGGGCACTACCGCGGAATTGAATATCCTGGCAACCCCCTTTACCGGATTCCTCCCGATAATCGGGTTCTCCCGATAACGCCACACCGGCGCGTCCTTATGAATTGCCTCCGGCTCCTGCCACGGCATATTTTTGATTGCTGGCGCAATAATCTTCATCCTGATATCCTCCGATTTAATCCTTCTTTCATTTGTTCCTTCACATCCGTGTAAAATGAATCATCTTACTCATAAAATCCCCCTCCATCCGGGGAACCAGCAGACCTCCGTACATCAAAAACGCTCCCTTATAAACTTTTCCGGTCATGGTCTTTCCTTCCCTTGCCTGCCGGTCCGCCTCCGGCCCGATCTCCTCCAGCCAATACTCCGCCTCCGGATCCAGCCCCTTCAGCCGCAGCTTCCGGCTGTGCCAGTTGGGTTCCGCCAGCACCTGCACATAGGTCATCAGAGCCTCCCTCTTATCCTTAGAGACCACCTGCCAGCAGTCATACTTATGATTCTCCCCCCAGGAGGCAATCCGGTAATAATCCCCCTCCCGGACAAGAGGCTGGAACCGATGGTACATTTTCACCTGCTCCTCAACCTGTCTCTTCTCCTCCTCCGTCAGCTTCGTAATATCCAGTTCATACCCGAATGTCCCTGCCATGGCCACATGCCCCCGGGTTCTAAAAGGCGTCACCCGCCCCACAATGTGGTTGGGACAGGCGCTCACATGAGCCCCCATGGTACTCAACGGATACAAAAGGGCTGTTCCCTCCTGAATCGCCAGACGCTCCACCGCATCCGTGTCATCGGAACACCAGATCTGAGGGCTGTAATACAGCATCCCCGGATCAAAACGGGCGCCGCCGCTGGCACAATTTTCCAAAAGCAGTTCCGGGAATTCCCTCGTCAGCCGCTCCTGCAATTCATACACTCCCATCACATACCGATGGAACAACTCCCCCTGACGCTCCCGCCCCAGGCAGGCGCTTCCCACATCCGTCATCTGCCGGTTCATATCCCATTTCACATAGGATATGGGAGCGCTCCGCAGAATCCCGGCCACAGACTCATACACATAGTCCACCACCTCCGGCCTGGACAAATCCAGCACATACTGGGCACGGCTCTGCACCGGCTCCCTTCCCGGAATCTGAATGGCCCAGTCCGGCCTGGCCCGGTACAGCTTGGAATCCGGCGACACCATCTCCGGCTCAAACCAGATGCCGAATTCCATCCCCAAAGCCCTCACCTGCTCTGCCAAGTACGAAAGGCCTCCCGGCAGCTTCTTCTCATTGACCTCCCAGTCTCCCAGAGAACCCTCGTCGATATTCCGGTCTCCAAACCAGCCGTCATCCATGACCAGCATCTCAATGCCCCGCTGCTTCGCCTCCCTGGCAATCTCCAAAAGTTTCTCCGTATCAAAGTCAAAATAGGTTGCCTCCCAGTTGTTGATGAGAATCGGCCGTTTCCGGTGAAGATAAGGACTGCGGATCAGATGCCCCCGGTACAAGTCATGGAAAATACGGCTCATTTTCCCCAACCCCTCATCCGAGTAAACACACACCACCTCCGGCGTCACAAAGGTCTCTCCCGGCTTTAAGACCCACTCAAAGCCCTCCGGGTGAATCCCCATCAGAAGCCTTACACTGCCGAACTGGCTGACCTCCGCCTCTGCCACGAAATTCCCGGAATAGACAAAATGCATGGCCCAGACCTCTCCCTGATCCTGCCCCGCATTCCGCCCCATCACTGCCAGAAAGGGATGATCCTGGTGCCCCGATTCTCCCCGGAAAGAAGACACCAGCTGCTTTCCAAAGGCCAGAGGCCGCCGCACCATATGGCGCTCCCTGGCCCAGGAGCCCGCCAAAGTCAGCAGCTCCCCCTCCTCCATGTCCATATCCATGCAGGCCGACAAGGCCCGCTCCAGATACAAAGACTTCTCCCCCTCATTGACCAGGCTGGCGCTTCGTATCACCGCCTCGCTGTCAGCAAACACACTGTACCGCAAGGTCACCTTCAGCCCCAGAACTTTGTCCCTGCAGTCCAGTTCCAAGGTCATCCCGGCTCCCTTCTCCCCCTCCCCGCAGAAGGTAGCAGGCAATCCCGGAAGTTCCGGCTTTCCCTCCAGAATCCGGCATCCCTCATAATGAAGTTCACAGCCCCGAAAGCCCTCCTCGTTTCTCACATTCAGACAGCTGTCCCGGTAATCCCCCACTCCCCAGGTAGAATATTCCGCCGGAAAGGCATCCGCAAAAGAACATTTCTCCCTCAGATTCTTTGAGGGCACAAAGGGCGCCTCCTCTGTCCGCATCAGACAGCCGCACCGGTTATCCCCGATCTGCCGCCCAAAATATACATGCCCCACATACTTCCCGTCTGCAATCCCAATCACATATTCCGCATCCCCAGCTGTCAGCCGAAACAGTCCTTCCTTCTCCAAATACCCAATTCCCATGTTATCTCCCCTCCTGGTTTCCCTGGTTACTTCCATCAGCTATTCTTCTGACATCCCTATTTATCAAGATGTTGTGGCCTTCTTTTATTTAGTTTAATTATATCCTTAAATTAAATTAATTTCAACATAATTTTAAACCATTTTTGCATTTTTGTTAATTTTATACTATTTTTTACGGATTTTATAGCCACTATGGCCAATTTTATACTCGAATTTTCTTCCCACCCATTCCATAGGCAGCTAATTAAATTAATTGATAATTTAATTGAATAAAGAGTCCGGCAAGCGAGACTCTCGCGCCGGAGCGCGGCTGCGACAGCAGCCATCTTCCTTTGCACGGAGGCATTGGCTCACTTAGCGAATACAATAAGCTTAGTGAACAAGCCCACACCGTGTTGCGGTCTATGTTCCACTTCGGTCGCTGCGAAACGAGTGCCACTGGCACTCAGCAACCTCGCGGAGCGTTTTTGTTTCATAGGACGCAATTTCCTATGAAAAAAGACCCCAGGCAGGGGTCATTCTTTTATGCCGTCGATATCTGCAGGCTTCACACCCAGGCTGTTCAGCAAGGCCCTCCAGTAAAGGTATTTCTTTTTCTGCACCAGATTCCGGTGTCAAGGATCCGAAGCTCCGATCAGCACCTGTTTCCCGCTGAACGCGAATCCATATTTACGAATCCGGTGTGCCGGAAAGCCTTTTTCCGGCAGAACATCATACCGCCCAAATCCGCTCTCCCGGTTGGATGTAATGCTGTATTTATCTGCTAAATCTACCATCAGGCCCAGCACAAAGCCGTGATAAACACAGACACTTGAGTCTGGTTCTTTCAGACTCTTAGTGGTCGCTTTCACACCGTGAAAGCGTTCCGGCTCCGCTTCCTCCGACGGTTTCCCCCTGCGTCAAAGCTGCTCAATGTAGCCAGCGCCACCTTGTTCATATAAAGGTTCATAGCATCCACGTCCCCCATGGAAATGCTCTTTCTGCGGAAGGTATCCTTTTCCTGTTCCGTCAGATGCTCCCCTCCAGCAGAAAAGCGCGCCGTGCATATTCGTCTGCCGGTAGTCTGTCTCCTTTCTATTGGCAAAGGAAAGACTGATGACCGGATATGTCCCTTGTAGCTGCCGGTATTTATATCTTCCCTCCGAGAACCGGATAGTCGCCGGAAAAGCACTCCTCATGCGTCCTTTTCACACTCTCATAATCAAAGCGCCTCCTCGCCTGGTTCATCTGTGCCCCCAGCAAATCCGCCTGCTCCTCAAAATAGGCTGCCGCCTCCAGGCAAGTCCGCTCCCTGCTCCCATCCTCCCCCAGCTTCATCCATACCGTCCCTGTTCCCCGCCTTTCCAGCATCTGAAAGTAGCAATACCAGCAAAGAGACCAGTACAGGCAGTCCAGAGGCGTCTCCTTCCCCTCCCGCCTGTCCCGGTCGTCCTTTTCCGCCAGGCGGAGCCGTTCCTCGAAGTCCGACCAATCCCCGGCCAGAGAATGAAAAAGCACCCGGTAGGTAACCTTCTCCCCACCGGTTTCCGGCGCCTCATACAGATGCCGCCATTTGGCAAAAAACCGGGCAAACATCCGGCTGCGCCCGATCTTTAAGCAATCCAAAAGAGCCTCGTATACCAGTTCCCCCTCCTTTGCCGACTCACACAGGTGAAAGCACCAACGGTATTTGACCGGAATTGCCTGCTCACAGAGCCTTGCAATCAGTTCCTCCACCCCTTCCGGATCCTCACAAAGCACATAATATCCGATCATCTGCAGTCCGTAATAACAGACATAACACCAGTTCTCATAATCCCCCCGCTCCAGCTTCCTCTTCGCTTCCTCTGCCAGTTCCTTATCCCGGTTCAGCTTTGCCAGGCACATGATCTTCTGGTAATCCCCATTGTTCCATTCACTCCCATACCTTTCATGGAACTCCCGGAAAATATCCAGCATATGCTGGATTTTCCCGTCATCAATCTGCGGATATTCCAGATAGAATCCCAGAATCTGGGCCGTGACCTGAACCCGCCACTCCTGAGCAGACTTCCCTGCCTCCTCCCCCAGATGGAGGGCATTGTCCCGATGGAAAAGTTCTGCCAGCTGAAAGGCCCGCCGAAGGTCATTCACCCCGTTCCGGCGAATCAGCCAGAAAAGCCTGGACATGTCAAAAAAATACACCAGCCAGTCTTCCTTCTCCCTGGCACGCACCAGGATCCGCTCCATCAACGGCACCAGAACCGGCGCATTATTTTCCCAGCTTTCATAGCTTCCCTCAGTCAGATGATTGGCCCGCTTCACCAGTTCCCACAGCCTGTCGTCCTCCACAAGGTTTCTCTTCAGACCTCCCAGAATCATAACTTTCCTCCTCATTCATCCCATCCGATCACTTCCCGTTCCCGCTACTTTGCGCTCCTGACAGACAATTCCCACCCACAAAGTCTCTCTCCCCAACAGACGCTTCCTGCTCCCGAAACACCAGACATTCCTCATATGCCCTTTTCACCCTGGCATAATCAAACCGCTTCCGCGCCCGGTCCATTCTCTCTCCCAGCAAATCCGCCTGCTCCTCAAAATATTCCGCCGTTTCCCGGCAAGCCCATTCCCGGCGCTCCTTATCCTCCCCCAGCCTCATCTCCACTGCCTTGATTCCCTGCGCATCCAGCATCCGGAAATAACAATGCCAGCCAAGCGACCAATACAAACAATCCAGCGGCGTCTCCCTTCCTTCCCTTCTGTCCCGGTCATTCTTCTCAGCCAGGCGCAGCCGCTCCTCCTGCCTTGACCAGTCCCCGGCAAGAGAATGAAACAGCACCTTTTTCGCATCCCTGCCCTCACCAGTCTCCGGTTCTTCAAACACTTGCCTCCACCCTTTCCACAACCGGGCAAACATCCGGCCCTCCCCCGTATTCAGACAATCCTGGAGTACCAGGGACTTCAGTTCTTCCTCATTTGCCTGTGAACATTTATCAAAACACCAGTGGTATTTTACCGGAATTGATCTCTCGCAGATCTTTGCGGCCATTTCCAGGATCCCTTCCTCATCCTCATGCAGCACGCAATATTGCAGCATTGGCTTCCCATAAAAACAGACATAGCAGTTAAACCTGCCGTCCATCTTTTCAACCTCTTTCTTCGCCTCTTCTGCCAGTTCCTTATCCCGGTTCAAAAACGCCAGCCTCATTATCTGGGCATAATTCGCATAATTTCTGCCGCCCTTCCATTCCCGCAGATTCCGGAAAATCTCCAGCAAAATCTCAATCTTTTCATCGTCAATCTGGGGATACTCCCGATAAAAATCCAGAATCTGCGCTGCCATATCCACCCGTCTGAATCCGGATCCGTCATCCTTTTTTTCCAGGCCCAGAGCATAGTCACGGTGAAAAAGTTCTGCCAGCTTAAACGCCCTGGGAATATCGCTCACCCTCTCCCGGCGAACCATCCAAAAAAGCTGCGCCATATCACCAAAATAGATCTCCCATTCCTCCTTCTCCCGTGCGTACAGCAGAATCTTCTCCATCAGCGGCGCCAACGCCCCTATATTGTCATCCCAGCTTTCATAGCTGCTCCCCGCAGTCAGCTTATTGGCCTGGTCAATCATCTCCCACAGCCTGCCGTCTTTCACCCGCTCTCTCTTCAGTTCTCTCAGAATCATACATTCCCTCCCAGTCCATACTCCATCAGCCGGATTAATCCCGTATTCAAAACCTCCGTCTCCTTCTCCCCCAGGGTATAATGCCCCGCCAGCATGGCATGGACATACAAAACCTGCACCATATTTGCCGCCAGTTCCTCATCCTCAACAGCCGCCAGCCGCCGAATCAGGGGATTTCCGCCGTTTATATACAGCTTCGTCCCATACCCCGGTTCAAAGTTCCCCATCATCCCGATCTCCCCAAGGTCAAAACCCTCCAAAAACCCGGAAAAGCCTCCCTCCCCCAGGGCATGGTCCAGAAATCCCTCCCCGCCCGGCACATATAAGGCAGGAACTTCTGCCGGTTCAAACTGCTTTAACACCGCCCCGCAATGAAACGTCCCCAGGGCACGCCCCGCCTTTGCCATAAGCGGCTCCATTTCCCTCTTTGTAGCAGGTGTGGGCTCCTCCAGAAGTTCCCCGTAAGAAGCTTCGTCAAACACCTCCACCCGGATTCCCCGCTGATAACGCTTCAGAAGCTGCAAAAGCTTGGTATCATAAATATATCCCGCATTAATCAATACCCCATTCCCGTTTCCCACCAGCGGGCAGGCCCGCCGGTAATCATCCAACTCCGTGCAGTAATACACCGGCATCCTTTTCGCCGCCTCCGTCACCTGGAATCCCGTCAGCCTCCCCTTGCTGGTCACAAACGTCAAAAAGGGGAAAAACAGCTGATAGATCTGCTCATTTTCCACTGCCAGGGACTTGATGGCCACATTATGTGTCATGGTAAGCTGCTTCAGCTTATTCACATCATACTGGGAAAGAGCCACGAAATAATCAAAGATACATTTCTCAATCTCGTTCCTGGCCCTGGCCAGCCGGTGATCCGACACAAACCCCTCCCGGGAGGCCATGGGCGTCAGATTCTCTGCATTCAGGATACACCTGGTAAAAAACGCCCATTTGGGAATCAGTTCCTTCCCCTCCTCCGTGATCAGCATATCCTTGAGAAAGATCTTATGCCTTCCCTCCGCCGCCGCGCTGGTCTGCCTCTGGGAGATAAACGCATACCCCTTAAGCCCCTCCCCGGAGACAGGAACCACGCCGAAAAACTCCTCCCCGAACATCTGCTCCCCGAACCGCAGAATCTCCTCATTGCTGCAAAAAGACTGCCGCCAGGGGACAAAACTGTCATTCACCCTCCTGACTCCCCCGGCCCCCTCAAAATCCACCGGAACCTGAATCAAAAAGCCGTACTCCTTCAAAAGGCCAAGCACCCTCTCCTCACTGTACCGAGACGCCGTCCGGCCTTTCAAAACCAGAGTCACCTCCGTCCCCGGCTTATCTTCTCCCGCCTCACAGCCTCCCGGTTCCTCCGTCACCTGATACGTCCCGTCACTGCGCCCCAGCCACCGATATGCCTGCTCCTCATGAACCGAACGGCTTCTCACCACGATCTCATCCGCCACCAGAAAGCAGGACAAAAGCCCGATTCCAAACTGCCCGATAAAGCTTCCCCGCCTCATCTCCCCCCGCTTGGAGGACTGCCCGATCACGGACAAAAAGGTATGGATCTCCTCCCTCGTAAGCCCGATCCCATTGTCTGCAAACACCAGCCTGGCCTGGCGGTTTTCCATCTGCTGATACCGGATCCGGATTCTGCCCTCAGCAAACCCCGGCTCCTCCCCCCGTCTGGCTTCGATGGCATCCACCCCGTTCTGCAGAAGTTCCCGCAGAAACACATCCCCGCTGGAATACAGATTCTCACTGAGCAGGCGGATGATTCCCTTCAAATCCACCTGGAAGCTGTAATTGCCTGCATTGCTTTCCTTTGTCATGTTTTCCTTTGTCATGCCTTCCCTTTCCCCTCTCATTTTCCCTTCTTATAACCATACTGCCTCTCATATTCGACCTTCATCCCATCCATAGTACAGGCTCTGCCGGCTGATATTTCTATTTTATAATAGCAGTCCCTCCCTTGCAACCCTGTTCTGAAGTTACTTGTGTATTCTTCTGTTATGTGCTATAATCAACTCTCACAGAAAGAAAAAACCGACTGCTTCCAACCAGCCGCTGGAGGATCGCGCATTGAAAGCCGCTGCACAATTTATGGGCAATGAACTTCTCCCATTGATGGGTATCAGCGGCACAATCAGACGAATCGCTCCCACTGAGCAGGTCTGGCTGCAGATCAAAGACTTTCAGCAGGATTTCAACTATGAGATGGAAGACAATACCTGGACTCATCCGGGAATTGGAGCAAAAGCAGACAGAAGACCGACTTAACCGATTTCATCTGTAGACTGACAAGGTGCTTTGCCCTCCCGGGGTCCAGACTGGAAGTGGGCGCTGCAATCGCAGCGCCCACTTCCAATCATTCAGATACCACTTGAATTGTTATCTTCCGGATCCGTTTTGGAATCATCCGGCTCATTCACATAAGCAGCTTCCTGCTCAATCCGGATATCATTCCCTTCCGGTTCTGCTTCCTGCCCCTTCTTCTCTGCCGCTTCCTCCGGTTCATTGTCCGAAGCTGCCGGGTCCTCCGACTCTCCGGGAAGCTTTGCTGCCTCCGGTGTCTCTGGACTATCCGGCTCAGCCGTATCCGAATCGCCTCCTGTTTCCTCCTCTGTCAGCTCCTCTTCCTTCTTCGCTGGTTCCTGATCCAGGGAAAGCTTCTCATCCTCCGAACCTGCAGCCTGATTCGGAAAATTTTCTGCTGCCATCTTTCTGGCTGCTTCGATAAAGGCATTCTTCTCGGATATGGCTCCTGCCTTCTCCTTTACCTCCAGACTGTCGATATTGACCTGCGTCCCATCCATCTCCAGGATTGTGACGGCAATGGTTCCGGACTGCGGGTTGCCTTCCCACTGAATATTCAGCACACCCTCCTCGTCGCTCTCATATACGTCTGCCTCCTCCGGATCATATTCTCCGGCATTGGAAGGCGTTGCGTTGGACGGGCTTGCCTTGGCTGCTGCCATCTTCTCAAGCATCTCCGTCACCGGTCTGGCATTGGAAGCTGTCGCAATCTCAAAATCCTCTGTCAGTTCTGCGTCCTCCACGATGGCGTAGAAGATTCCATCCGAGAACAGATTCATCTCTACTGCAACACCCTGTCCTGACTCATAATTGTCATAGTAGTCCGCCAGATCCACGAAGATGGTCTCCGGCTCGGTGAAGATGTGGATGGGGTCATCGTCGAGGATGAAATCCTTGAGAAAGAATGTATCAACGGATCTTTCCACATCAATACTGTCAATATCCACTCCTGATGAACCATCTGCCATCCACCAGATCGATACGCTGATCGCATCTCCGCTTGGCATCACGGTCCAGGTAAAGGTCGCTGTATGCTTACCTTCGCTTTCCGCAGAGCCAAAAGGATTTCCTCCATTTGCCTTTTCCCAGCTATATCCGGATGCTGCTTCCGAATTCACCACATTTCCTTCCAGTATCCCGTTGAATCCGGCATCTGAGCTTAACTCTACGGTCACTGTCACCGGATCTGCTCCCGCTTGATAATCCGGCAGATATTCCTGCAGTTCCAGGGAGTAGCTGTCATATCCATTCCCTTCATTTTTCTGATTCAGGAATGTGTGAATCTTCCCAGGCGCCGGTTTTGATGATTTTTCCACATCAATACTGTCAATATCCACTCCTGGAGAATCATCTGCCATCCACCAGATCGATACGCTGATATCCTCTCCGCTCGGCATCACATCCCAGATAAAGATTGCTCTTTGTCTCCCTTCGCTTTCCGCAGAGCCAAAAGAATTTCCTTCATTTGCCTTTTCCCAGCTGTATCCGGATGCTGCTTCCGAATTCACTGCATTTCCTTCCAGTATCCCGTTGAACCCCGCATCTGAGCTTAACTCTACGGTCACTGTCACCTGGTCTTCCCCGGCTTTATAATCCGGCAGATATTCCCCTAATTTCAAGGAGTAGCTGTCATATCCGCCATTTTCATTTTTCTGATTCAGGAATGTGTGGATCTTTCCGGGTGTTGGATCTTCCTTCTGTTCCACCTCCACCTTCAACAGATTCACCTCTGAATACCCATTCATATCCATAATCTGGATATTCAGGTAATCATTGGCCGGAGTAATCGTTTTTGTCAGCGTTTTGCTGAATTCCGTGCCTTCTGCATTCGTAAATCCGCCTGCTTCATTATATCCGATCTGCGCCTTCACTTCCTTATCAAAAGTCAAGATCACCGTGGTTTCCTTCCCTGCTTCAAACGCACGATCATATTCGCTGAATTTCGTCTCAAATCCGGTCCACGCCGCCATAAACCGATGCAGTCCTTCAACCGGCGGCGCCTTCTCCACAACCTCCGCCGTCACTTCCAGAAGCCCCAGCGGCAGCCTGCTGTCATCTCCTGCCTGAATACTGAATCCGTCACCGCCCGGCTTAGCAGTGAAATCCACCCTTCTTCCGGTCACAGTCTTATCGCTTCCGGTCACCATCATCTTCACCTGAGACTCTTTATCAAAGACGGCTGTAATCTTTACCTTATCTCCCTGTTCAAATGCACAGAGATCCGACAGCTTTCCGCTGTAGGTGTCACCATTTCCGCCCCAGGAATGGGTAAACACATAGATCGGCGGAACATTTTCCTGCACCACTTCGACATCCAGCAGCTTCACGGCAGAGTTCCCCTTCATATCGGCAATCCACACGCTCAGCTCGTCATTTCCCGGCGTGAATTCCATCGTCAGGACCTTACCCGCTGTGCTTTTGGAATCCGTAACCTCATCCAGCGTTCCCATCGCATAATAGCGGATGCCTCCCGTAACCTCCTGATCAAAAGTCAGCTTCAGCGTGATCGGATATCCCTTGACAAATCCCTCATTGTAAGCACTGAAAGAGGTCGCATACTTCTGGTCAATTGCCGTGAATTCCATGATCTTTTCCGCATCCTGCTCCACCTTGACGCTCATCAGCTTCACGACACCATTTCCGTTCATATCGGCAATCCCGATCCCTAAGCTGTCATCGCTGGGCTTGATTGCGGTCGTAAAGGTCCTGCCCGTGCTGCTTCCCTCTGCTCTCGTCCATTCCGGCTTGTTGTAATCCACAAAGGCCCTTACGTCCTTATCAAAAGTCAGAGTCACTTTTGTTTCCTTGCCCGGCTTATACCGTCCATAGAATCTGGTAAAATCCGTATTCCATGTACTCCAGGCACCTCGGAATATCTTGACTGCCCCGCTCAGTCCGTCAAATACCCCCGCTTCTCCGTATACCACCGCAAATTTTGAGAATCTGCTGCTGGCGAATGTGACCGTATCCGGATTTCCATCCAAATCCTCTAAGCAGGAAAGCTCTCCATTGTGTTCCCGCACCACAGCAAAATCATAATTCTTATTCTTCAGCTCATCCGGCACCGGAATCTTGAAGCTGACCGGCTCATCGGTCTCTGAAACCTTCGTCCGCCTTGTTCCCTCTACCTTATATACTGTGATATCAGAAACCTTGGCAAACCCTATCCCCTCGGCCTGATCCCCGAATAATGCCTGCACTTTTTCTGTCTCTGCCTCTGACAGCTCCCCTTTATCGACGACAAAGTCTACCTTCACGCCTCGGTTGATCTCTTCGCTGCTGAGGACTGCGGTTGCTGCCTCCTTCTTGCTCGAAGCCAGGATTCCTGCGCTGCGGTTTCCCGTCACCTGAACATAATCGTTAAAATTCGGTTTTCCGGCAATCTCCACTTTAATGTCCATGATCTTGGCAAAACGTTTGGTTTCCGGCATCGCTCCCAGCTGAATCCCTACATAATCATCACTGGGCCGTTCTGTCCGGCTGATCTTGACCGCCTCGCTGTATGGACCGCAATTCCACACTCCGCCTATATTAAATGCGATTGCTCCCGGCATTCTCTTATCAAAGGTTGCGGTAACCGTCACGGTATCTCCCACCTGATAGTCCGAATGCCACTTGCTGATCTGGGTGCCGAATCCGCTCCAGGAGCTTGTGAGAACCGCGATCGGCTCCTCCTCCAGCTCCTTATTATTGGTCACGACCCTCAGATTCGTGATCCTCATGGAACCGTCTCCGGAGCTGATCTGGATATAATCAATCTCCTCCGGAATCAGATAATCCGGCAAAAAGTTCTGGATATCGTGATACGAGAATATGGCCTGCTTCACCTTCTTTTGGTCAGAGGACCCGCTCTGCTCCTCTGTGATATAAGCAGGCGTCACTCCCTGCCGTTTTCCGTCAACCATGGTAAACTGCAAAGACGGCTCAATATCCTCCTCAGTCTCAAATTCCACCACAAGATATGCGCCTGCCTTTATCTTCTGCCGGATCTCCCCGATCTTTTCAATATCTCCCCACTGCCAGGATCCCAGCGAAATATCCTGCGGATAGTTAAATCCCTCCTCATTCGCCACATCCTTATAGGTGGGCCGGTTCGGTGAAGAGTATCCGCCCTCCTTTTCCAGCTTATCCTTCTTCGAGTCCCCCGGATCCTCAACCTTATCCTCGCTGAACCAGATATCCATAATCTGCGCATCGTTGTACGCCGAAAGCTGCAGCGAATCCACCTTGGCATCCCAGCTTAAATGCAGCATATTCCGGAAGGAATCCATCCGCATGCTGAACACATGGGTTCGGGTCGCTTCCCGGTTCGACACCTTATAGCTCTTTCCGTTTTTCCACTCTCCGTTCACCGAAGCGCCCCAGCTCAGCACGGTCCACCCCTCATAATCCGGGGTCGCGCACTTATACTGCACACACAGATACAGATCGTCCGGAGCATCCAGAATACGCTCGATATCCGTACAGATCCAAGGCTCGTTCGGCGCTCCGTCCTTAAACAGGGATGCCTCCCGCGGGATCTCCGAACCCACATGCAGTGTCAGCTCCTCGATCCGGCCGTCACTGTAACAGCCCAGATTCAGATAGCTCACATCACTCTCCGGCGTGATCTTCATCATCCTCCGCAGGTATTTGACGCTAAAGGTCTGTGTAACCTCCTTCGTCGAATCCGAACTGTCGGCACTGTATCCCGGGCCGTCCACCCACTGTCCGTCCACCGTAGCGCCCCATCCCATGATGCCCCAGTTCTCACGATCCGGCACACAGGAATATTTCAGGGTGATCCAGTCCGTATCCGCGCAATCCAGCAGCCAGCCGTCATTCGTCTCATATTTCTCATTGGCATCTCCGGAGAACAGCACATAATCTCCCGGCGCCGTATACTGGGTAGCCTTTAACCGACCGCCTCCGCCATAGCCCGATACTCCCGGGCCCTTCTTTAAAATATCCACACCGATGGAAATGATTCCGACCTTATAATTCGCCCACATATCCGTGATCTGGATATTCAGATAATCATTATCCGGCGTCATCTCCTTTACCAGCTCTTTGCCTTCTCCGGTCAGAGTGCTCCACTCGCCTCCGATATTCATCCCAAACTGACTGGACACATATTTGCTGTAATTGACGGTCACCCGGATCTCATCTCCCGGTTCATAATCCGGATTATAGTCTGAGAATTTTGTCTCAAATCCCTGCCACAGCCCGGTAAACTTGTGAAGATAATTCCCGTTATCTGCTTCACCCTTGCGCACGATCTCTGCCGAAACTTCGGTCAGATTCACGCCGGCCTGGCCTTTCATATCCGAAATCTGAATATTCAGATAATCGCTGTCCGGCACCAGAGTGATATTTCTTTTCTTTCCCTCTCCGCGGAAAGAATTCCACACTCCGTCGATATACAAACCGATCTGGCTGGTGACTGCTTTATTAAAGGACACGGAGATCCTTACTTCATCGCCCGGCTCGTAGCCTTCCACAAAATCCGTCAGCTTACACTCATACCCCACCCAGGCTGCCGTAAACTCATGGATGCAGCGTGTATCCTCCGGCTCCTCCTCTGCCTTTGTATCATCCTCCAGAATTTCCCCTTCCATCCTTGCCGTTTCGGATGGATGCTCTGTCTCCCTTTGGATGCCGGCTGTTTCTGCCTCTGTCTCGCCTTCCGGCTGTCCTTCCTTCTCCCCAGCAGCCCGGGTTTCACGGACCAGATTATTGGCGGATGCGATACACACTCCTCCGGAGGTAACTGCCAGAGCCAGGCAAAGCGCCACAGATAAAGCCCTCTTTGCCAGCATATTTTCCCAAAGCCTCGCAATATGCTTCATATTCCTTCCCTCCTACAACTCTGTCACGTCTATCTTTTCTTTTTCATCATTAAAGCCGCCAGACATCCTGTCGCCGCCAGAGCAATCAGACCTGAAATAACCGGCAATCCATACATGGCCCAGGAAACATTTCCGGCCGCCTCCGAAGCTGCACTGCCATTATCCACACCGTCTGCCAATCCGCCGTCCGCTGTACTGCCGCCCACGACTTCTGACATGCCGTCCTCTCCTTCCACATGCTCCGTCACCTCAAATGCCGGCGCCGTTTTTCCGGAAGCCACTGCCCTTATATCATCATAGTACAGCACGCCGCGCACCTCTCCGTTCTCGTCGATGGCCGGTGAATCCCCGATAGCATTGACCCACAAACCGAATCCGGAGATATCCGATGCTGTCTCCGGGGACAGAGCCCCCCTGCCGTTCTTATCCCGGAACTCGCCAAAGGGCAGTGTCACCAGCATCGGATCCGTGGCGGACGCATATTCCGGATACTCCTGCAGATATGCCTCATAGGAACCGCCGCTGGCAGTACTGATCTGCACCACCGTCTTCTGATTGTTTCCATCCGGCTTCACCCACAGCTGCAGCGCGTCACAATCCGACCAGTCCGCCTCCTTGGGGAACTCACAGCCCGCCCAGCCGTTGCGCGTCTCCATGTAGTCAAATTTCAGGGCATATTCCCCGCCATGCTTCCATTCGTCCGAGAGGCTGACAGTTAACTCACAGCCGCTGTCCTTGTTGCTGCTCCAGCTGTCCAGCAAAAGATTCATGAGCCCGGCATAGGACTCAAAATCATCGATCAGCAGCGGGTCATCCGAACGGGGATCGATATTGAAGATCACCCGCACCTCCTGCAGCTTCTCGCCGCCGGCATACAGTCCGACCCTTCCGTCTGCCACCTCTCCCAGCTCTGCCAGCGTATCGCCGTCCAGCACTGCCTCAGCTTTTTTTCCGTTCATTTCTGCCGGAATCACCACCGGTTCTTTGCTGCCCTCCAGCCGGAATTCCACATTTTCTGCTTCTTCATTCAGCCGCGCCGTTATCGTCTGCTCCTCCAGGATCTGCATCCCGGCCACCGGAGCTGTGATATATCCGGTCACCTTTCCATAGGGCAGGCTCTCCGCCTTTGCCAGCTTCCCGGCAAGGATATCCTTCATCACCTCTGCCTGATCCTGGGCAAACACGCTGTTCTTATCGTTGTACATCGAGATAAAGGAATCTAAAAGCTCATGCCCGAACAGCTTTCCGCCCTCCCGTTTCTCCACCACAAAGGGGGAATAATAGCCGCCGCTCCTGGCATAGTTTGACCACAGCATAAAATAGCAGCAGTCATATTCCGGCCTGGCCATGATATCCAGTATTTCCGTGTACCACTCCGGCCTCCGGTTCCCGGTCTCCGGGATTCCGCCTGTCTTCATGGACGACATCCCCGTCTCCGTCACTGCCATCAGCTTCCCGTGCTCCTTGGCAAAGGCATCCGTCAGCTTCAGCGTATTCTCAAAGCTCTGCCGGAAGGTATAGCCCTCCGAATCCGGCACCGGATTATTGTCATAGGTATCAAACCCTACCAGATCCACATATTCATCTCCCGGATAACGTTCCTCATATTCCTCTAAGCTCGCCGCCTCCGAGCCAGGCCCGTACAGGTACAGCAGATTGTGAATCCCCTTCTCATCTCTCAGATACTCCACCGTATATTTATAATTACTCTTGTAGGTCTGGGCGTCACAAAACGCCTTGCCCCACCAGAACCAGCTTCCCGTATTCTCATGAAGCGGGCGGAACAGCACCGGCCCCTTCACCTGCTTTACATAATCCGCAATCACATCCAGATGAGCCTTATATGCCTCGTGAAACGCCCCGCCCGGCAGAATCTGATTCGCACAATTCCCGGTCAGCACATAAGAATCCGCCGGTGTAAAATCAAACCCGTCATAGCTGTGGGCAAAATTCCCCTCCCGTTTCACAGATGCGGAGAAATTCGGCATATGGCTTGACAGCGTAACAATCGCTCCCCTCTCAATCGCCTCATTGGAAAACAATGCCGCCGCCCGGATATTGCCTTCATTGGTATCCGGGATCTCCGCTCCCGGATGTCTTTCATTGTACTTGCCGGCAAACCCGCCAAACAGCCCGCCGCAGTCCATTCCCACAATCGCTGCCAGGGAACCCGTTACATCCTCCGTATCCGAATCCGACAGCTCTGCCGCGCCCGCCTTCAGCACCGTATCCTCCATGTGTCCGTAAAGCGTGGCGTCCGACTCCCCGACTGCCTTCAAATATTGATAGAGCGCCACGGTCTGCGCATCCGCATTCGGATCCGCCAGCTTTACCTCCTTTGCATAAGCAAAAGAGGTTCCATTCACATTCAGCGCTCCCTCACTGCCAGAAATCACGGTCTTTGTCTTCACCGGCACCGTGGTTTCCTTCAGAAATTTTTCCTTCTTTACATTGCTCAGTGTGATATTATCCAGCCACACATACCCATGATAATCCGTATATTCGCCAATGATCAGAAGCATCATCTTTCCTGGTCTCTCCCTCTGCGCATACTTCTCGTCACAGCTCAGGGATACATTCACCAGCTTCAGCCCATCCACATCCTCTGCGGGCGTCTCCATGACCCTGCAGCTCTGATCTCCGAAAATATTATCGGAAAATGCTTTCACCGCCAGCTGTCCGGTCGTAAAAGCCTCCGGTTCATAATACACATCAAAATTCAGCACCTTATAAGGAGAAAAATCAATCCCTTCCTCCTCTGCCAGACAGACGCCGGTCTGACTGTAGCTGTTATCCGTATTCAGAGAATAATCCAGGTTCAGCCGCAGCATCCCCTTTTCTCTGTCATACTCACAGCCCCCGCCGCCCTGAAAACTGTCACCGGACCAGCTGTCATCATACACCCATCCCTGGTCCCCATCCTCAAAATCCCATATCCTTGTCACCTCTCCCGCCTCCGGCTCCCCAAAAGCAGTCACCGAACACACAGGCGTTCCCGCTAAAATCACCGCAGCCGCCAGAGCCACCGCCCCCCGGCCTCTCTGGCCTCCCATCAATCCTCTCCTCACCCCTGCACACCTCCAAACTTTGTTTATTTGCTTGTTTATCTATCTCCGGGAGGTACGCTCCCGCGAGTCTGCCTTTCTGCTCCGGACCCGCTCTCGCTTCGGTCTGCACGTAGCGGTACTAAGGCGCTTGAAAGACAGCGCCTAAGTGCCGACGTGCAGAGAGAGTCCGGAGCAGAAAGGCAGACTCGCGGAAGCTGACATTCGCTGACACTACCAAAACACACAGAAATCTGTTTCCTCTCAGTAACAGTTCAGATAACCCCTGAACTGTTACTCCTCCCAGCTTTACTTTTTACCAAAACTATGCTTCAAACCATACGCAAAGATCGGGTCCTGAGCAATCCCTTATTCTTCAAACTTCCCGCCAGTACCCCAAATCACTATCCTATATCCCGGGCATGGCGTTTAACTCCTAGTATAACCCGTTTTAAATACCTTTCTGTTTCGGCAAGGATACTTTTCCGAGAGTGCAGAGGGAAAAGCG
Source organism: Lachnospiraceae bacterium (assembly GCA_910575255.1). Classification (GTDB taxonomy): domain Bacteria; phylum Bacillota; class Clostridia; order Lachnospirales; family Lachnospiraceae; genus Brotaphodocola. The sequence continues at coordinate 94,721 of CAJTEM010000003.1, forward strand.
GAGGCGTAGTGGGGCTACGTTGAGCATTTTCCCTCTGTGCTATCGGGAAAGCAGACTGGCGAAACGGAAGGTTATTTAAAACGGGTTATACTAGCTCACGGAAATAACCAGCTCCGGCGTGGACAGGGTTCTTCGCCGGACCCTCTCCCCACGTCGGCACTTAGGCGCTGTCTTTCAAGCGCCTTAGTACCGCTACGTGGGGAACGGAGCGAGAGCGCGTCCGGCGAAGAACCCTGTCCACGCCGGAGCGTCCCCCTCGCGACTCCCATACAAGCGTACCACTCACCCTTTGACAGCCCCCGCCGCCATACCTCCGTACACCCGCTTCTGGAACACCAGAAACAGGATCAGAATCGGCGCAATCGTTATCAGCACCCCCGCACAGATATAATTATACTGATTCCCATAAGGTCCTGTAAATGTATAAAGCGCGGTAGAAATGGTCTTAAGCTTCGGAGCCTGCAGATACAGATTAGAAGCATAATACTCATTATAAACACTCACTCCCTTAAGCAGCAGCGAAGTCATGATCGCCGGCTTTAAAAGCGGAAACAGAATCTTGAAAAACACGCCAAAATACGTACATCCGTCCATAATCGCTGACTCATCCAGAGACACCGGCAGGTTCTCAAAAAACTGCAGGAATATGTAGATCGAGATGATATCCGTGCCCATCAGCACGATCATATATCCATACAGATGATTCACCAGACCCAGAGAATACATAATCTGATAAATGGTAACCTGCATGGCAATGCCCGGAAGAAGCGCCGCAAACATGAACAGATTCTGAATCAGTCCCCGCCCCGGGAACTTAAACCGGTTCAATACATATGCCAGCATGGAACCCATAAAGATCGAAGCTGTCAGAACCACCACCAGCACCAGTCCCGTATTCAGAAATCCCCGCAGCATATTGGCCTTCTGAAAGGCAGTCACAAAATTATCAAAATTCAGGAACGACTGAGGCAAATCCAGAACCGAGGTAGCGGCATACTCCTCATTGGTCTTAAATGCAGTCAATATGCACACACAGACCGGAATCAACGCACACAGCGCCGCAAACACCAGTGAGATATACTTTAATATTTCAAATACCAGCGAAAGCCCTTTCTTTTTCCTCATCACACGGCTGCTCCTTTCTGCGCCCTTTTCTTCTGCTCTGCCTTTTTCCTCTTTCTCACCGCTGCCTTCGACTCATCGTCCGTCCCGTTGTCAAACACATAGGCAAAGAACAGCTTCTGAGCAACCGTACAGAGTATAATGATCGCCAGCAGCACAATTGCCATGGCACAGGCCAGGCCAACCTTCTGATTCTCATGAGCCAGACGGTTCATGATTACGAAATACGTACCGGTTCCCATGGTGCCGTTGGTGATAACATACGGCGGTTCGAATGCGCTTAAGGAACCGCTGATCGAAAGAATCAGATTCAAAACAATGATTGACTTAATGCTCGGCAGGATAATGTAACGGAACCGATGCCAGTTGTTTGCCCCGTCCAAGGCCGCCGCCTCATAAAGATCCGTATCCACTGACATCATGGCGCCCAGGAACATGATCATGTTCTGCCCCGTATACCGCCATACAGACGTTGCCGCCAGAGCCACATTATTAATTCTCTGATCCTGCAGCCAGTAAGGAATATCCTCCAGCTTCATCCCGAATATCTGCAGCAGAGAGTCAAACACAAACCCACGGGCATAGAAAAACTTGAAAATAAATCCCACCGCAATCCCGCAGATCAGATAAGGGAAGAATAACGCTGCCTTAAATACGGATTCTCCCTTTACCTTAAATACCATCAGGGTGGCAAAGAACAATGCCAGCGCCAGCTGCACCACCGCACCTCCCATATAATACACGCTTACCAGCAAAGCACGGAAGATCTCCGTCCTGTGAAACACATCGATATAGTTGGCCAGCCCCACGAACTTCTTCGGCCCGATGTATTTCATATTGTAAAAGCTGAACTGCACCATTCTCATAAACGGCAGATAGGTAAACACGATCAGCAGCAAAAGCGGCGCAAACAAAAAGGTCACGATCACGAAAAACTGCTGCGCCTCCCTGCTTTTCATCTTCTCTGCAAATGTCTTCTTTGTTGCTACAGCACCTCCACCTTTACCCATGTTATATCCTCCTTGTATCATAATGTATTTCCCCTCACAGCTCCCAAAAGCTCTTTATGGAGGAATCTGCAGAAGCGTTCTTTTCTCAATATTTCAAAATATCCACACCCAGGCTTTCCTGCGCCGCTGACCATTTGGCATTCCATTCTCCCATCAGGGTATCCAGATCCTTGGTTCCATAAAGCGCGCACTCCAGTATCTCACAATCCGGATAATCGTTGTTATTGATGCCAACTTCACTCTCATTATTCACATCGTCAAACAAGGTTTCCTCCCCCTCAATTGCCGGATTGTTGCTGATAATCTCCACACCGTCAAACTCAGACAGAGAATCCGGAAGCGGCTCGGACTTTAAGGCCGGGATGGTTCCCTCATCCTCAAAGATCGTTGACTCCTCCAACAACCATTTCAGATAAACCATGGCTGCGATCTGATTGTCCTCTGTGGCCTTGTTATTAATGGCATAAGAATAATTTCCGTCACCGGAAGCATACCGCTTGCCGTCTACCGTAATCGGGAATGGCATATACCCCACATCCTCCGGTGTGGCTCCGGACTCCCGGCACTGCTCCACAGCCCAGGATCCCAGCACCATGGTAGCAATCTCGCCCTTGTTAATCATACCCTTGGAAGCCTCCCAGTCACTGCTGGCCGGATCATCCTCCACCAGCTTCCTGCTGACTGCCTCGTAAAGCACATAATAAACAGCATAAGGACCTGACATATCATCCCTTTTCGCAAACGGATCCTTGGTATGAGCCAGATTGTTCAGCATGAAATCCGGATCTCCGGTAGCCGTAACTCCGATGTACTGATCCCATGCTCCCATAGGCCAGCCTGCCGCAAAATTCGTATACAGCGGAATCGCGTCTGTATTATCCCTGATCTTCTGCAGACAATCCAAAAACTCATCCGGTGTTGCCGGCAGCTCTGTAATACCTGCCTCCTTCCAGATCCGTTTGTTGTAAATCACCCCTCCTGCTGTCCCTCCATTAGGAATTCCGTACTGAATTCCGCCATAATTCTTGTCGGACAGGAAATTATAGATCTCGTTCAGCGACCCATAATCTCCCAAAGGAGAAAAATACTCTGACATTTCACTTTTCGCCACAGATGTGGGTATGTAGCAGATATCTCCCCAGTCCCCGGTAGGCAGCCGCAGATTCAAAGACTCCTCATAATCTGTGACCGCCTCATACTCCACCGTGATATTGGGATAAAGCTGCATGAACTGTTCTGCATATCCTTTGTAAACCGTATCCACGATATCAGTCCGGTTCGTCAGAATCTTGATGCTTGCCGTGATATCCTGATAGTCCGTTCCCAGTTCAATCATATCAATACCGGGAAGATTTGCAGCCACAACACCGCCGCTGTCATCCGAACCCCCACATGCTGCCAACGAAAATGTCATCGCCAGCGCGGTTCCTAAAGCAACCATTTCCTTAGCTTTCATAAGTTTATCCGCCCCTTCTTATTTTAATTTTAAATTAATTATAATATTGATTTAATTTAATTTCAATAGAAAAGTAAGGGGTTTTGCATTTTTGTTGAATTCATACTATTTAATATCTGTTTTTTATGCATAACATCCAATTTAATTGCCGTATTTCAATTTATTAGTTTAATATTTTTCGATTATCTCTCTATTTTTAATTAATTTTAGTTTAATTAACATTATATAAACCCTGCTGTCTCCTCTTTTTCCTTCTCTGCTCTCCTTTTTTCCTTTTTCTTTTCTGCCTCCCGAGTCAAAAACGCACAAAAAAAGAAGTCTTTTTTCATCAAAGACTTCCCATTTTGTCTGACTGTCTCAGACAGCCCGAAGCGACATACGCTTAAATTCCTTCCCGGAACATGCCCCTACTCCATCCGGCGCACGCTCTCCTTCACCACTACGGTTCCGGAAACCAGCCTCATATCTGCCGGCACACTTCCATGCTCTGCCAGTGAGACCACAATCTTAATCGCACACCGTACCATCTCCTTGATATCCACTTCATAGCTGGTAATGCTGATATCACACAGCCCTTCATAAAGATAATTATCAAAACCCACGATCGAGATATCCTCCGGAATCCGGTATCCCCGGCTTTCCAGAAGGTTCACCAGCTCACTGGCCGTCAGGTCACAGTTACAGGCAAATGCCGTGGGCATTCTCTCCGGCAGCCGGATATTCCCGATCTGTCCCTCCATGGTACGGTCCTGGATCACCCAGTCCGGATTCACCTCCAGTCCATTTTCTAAAAGCGCTTTCCGATACCCGAAATACCGGTCTGTGATGCTGTTGCTGGCCAGCAGCGTCCCCACATAAGCGATTTCTTTATGCCCCTGCTCAATCAGATAATTCACCATCTTGTACATGCCATAATAATTATCCGCCATCACCGAAGGGCAGGAAAGCCCCTGCATCATAAAATCCACCATCACAATGGGAAACTCTGTCTGCCTGTCCAGAAACTCCATGTACTCCCTGCTGATCTCCCCAATCACAATCAGCCCCTGGATCTGCTGTTCCACCGCAAACAACGGCAGCTCCTGAGCAGTCTCCCTCTCATGGCGCAGCACCTCAAACAAGATCACACAGCTGTGAAGGCCCGCGATCAGCGACAGCTCCTGATAGACCTTCCAGTAATACGAGGGATACGCCCCCAGATACTTCTCCCCGATAATCACCCCTACGTTCAGAATCTTCTTGCCCCCGGACAGGGAAGCATTCCCCCTGGCCTGATACCCCATCTCTGCAGCCACCTGTTTAATCCTGGTCCGCAGCTCCTCGCTGACCCCCTTCTGCCCTGCCAGTGCATTCGAGACCGTTACTGTACTGACCTGCAGCTTTTCTGCTATATCCGACAACCGCACTGTCTTTTTCATCTTAATTGCCCACCCATTTTTAATGTTTTTTAACTTTATTATATTTAATTTAACTAAAGATGTCAATGATGGGTTTGCATTACTTCACGGTAAACACAAGCTTTTGACTATCGGCCATTGGTACCCTCAGTGGACAAGGGGACACACGGCATTTGGCGCTTCACTCCATTCATCCCAAATTATGATCTCAGCATCCCCAGAATCAGCTTCTGGGCGCTGATCCCGTCACGCTTTGCCACTACCTCATCGATTTTCTCAACCCCCAGCTCGTCCACAATCGACAGGTATTTCTCGAATGCGTCAATATTCGCCTGGGTCTCCTGATCCGCCGCCTCGCGGATCGGGAACGTGTCAAAGAACACCACCCCCTGATAATTATATTTTCTCAGGTAATACACAAACTCCAGAGACTGGGCATGGTGGACAGAACCGAAGATCAGGCCGCTGTCCTGCTGACTGTAGCCGTCATTCATGTGAAGGCCAAACAACTTCCCCTGGCTGGCCGCCAATGCCAGTCCATAGCTGGGATTGTCACGTTTCATCAGCATATGGCAAAAATCAAAGGTCACCCCCACATTCGGACGGTCAATGGCATTGACCATCAAAAGCGTCATTCCGGCTGAATCCATCAAAGCAAAGTTACGTTCCTCAAAGGGCTTATACTCAATGCTGATTTTCATATCCGGAGCATAGTCCGCCACCTCCCTCATAGCCTCTGTAATCTGATCCCACGCCGTTTTATAATCCATCTGGAATGCATAATCAAAACCATCGTTTTCCAGCCACAGGGTAATGACGCTGCCTCCCAGCGAACGGCAGATGTCGGAAGCCTCCTTTGTCATATCAATGGCCTGCTGCCTCAGCTTCGGATCCGGATTGGTAAAATCGCCGTTTTTCCACAGGTTTCTCCAACGGACGGCAAAGCCATTTACCTTCAGCGGTCCCATCGCTTTCCGAATTTCTTCCACATCATATCCCTCTATATGCTCCGGATAATTAAATTCCAGATGAGTAATGCCATTCATTTTGCGATAAGCAGCAATCGCGTCAAATACATTTTCCCCTTTAAAAATGAAGGAATTCATTCTTCCTGCATAATTCATCTCTTTCCTTTCCCCTTTCTTACTATTACGAAACCTCAGTACCAACTTCTCCCAAAACCGGCATGGCCGGCTGGCCTCCAATCCTGCATACCGTCCTCGCGCTGCAGCAGGTCGCAAACCGCGCCGCTTCAAAAATATCCATATTATGGACAATCCCATAACACAGTCCGCCGACAAATGAATCCCCGGCCCCTGTAGACTCTATTGCCTGCACCTTTTTAGAAGGAATAAACTCACATTTCCCGGCCTCGCACACCACAGATCCGGCCTTTCCCAGGGTATAAATACAAACATTACCCAGGTTTTCTGCCATCTTCCGGATTTCCTCTTTGGCCGTCTCTTCCGATAAGATCTCATGTCCGCAATAGAAACCAGCTTCCACCTCATTGACAATAAACAGATTCACCTGCTTTAAAACCCTCTCCTCCAAAGGCGCAGCCGGCGCACCGTTCAAGATCACGTAACAGCCATGCGCCTTGCAGAAAGAAATGCCATACTCCACGACAGGGATCGGGATCTCCAGCTGAAATACCGCAATATCTCCTGGCTTTAGAAAGCCCTCCAGGGCGTCCACATCCTCCTTCCGCACCCGGTCATTGGCCCCCCTTACCACAGAAGCCCTTACTCCGCCGTCATAGAGAGAGTGGGCCACGGACATACCGCTGTTCCCCTCCACCTCCCTCAGATAATCCGTGCGGACTCCGTATTGCTCGATATTAGCTTTTAAGAACTGTCCCTGGCTGTCTGAACCGATACATCCAACCATATAAGTCGGCACCCCAAGCTTGGCCGCCTGCACTGCCTGATTGGCACCTTTGCCGCCGCTGCAGTACTCTACCCGATCTGCAAAGCAGGTTTCGCCCTCCTGCGGAATCCGCTCTTGCTTGAGACAGACATCATAATTCAGGCTGCCGATTACCACTACCTTTCTCTCCATCTTTCCCTCACCTTCCAGTCTGCCTGACATATCATAAGATTTTCCCCCTTCAGCTTAACGGGAAATGTCCTGTCAAAACCACCGTCTTTATGTACCAGCATCCATTTATTCCTGGCCGCAAGAAGCTGTTCTTCTTCCGTCCCGGGTATAAATCCCTCCTTCAGCGGGCAATTGGTCCCCTTCGGCAGAAAGGTGGCATGGCTGTATCCGCTTTCCTGTACATGACAGGCGCAATAATGAAGAGTCGTGGCATAAAATTCCACTGCCAGCCCTGCAGGAATATAAAAAGCCTCCACCTTTGCCGTATCATAGTAAAAATGCTTCTCCAGATCCTGCAAACATCCGACCAGCACAATATAATCCGTCACTGAAACGTTTACCTCAGAGCCTCTGTGATACTCCAGAGCATTCAGCTTCTGATTATGCCCCATACAGTATCCCAGCTCCACCGGCATTCCACCGTAAAACCCGTCCGCAAACCTTTTAAAGACCGGCAGCTTTTCCAGCAAAGGATCACTGGCAACATATTCCACCTTCTCCGGAATCGGTTTTTCCTTCATAACCGCCAGAAGCTCAGAACAATCATATCCCTCTACAATCGCCCCATATCTGTCAAAAGCAGGGGCCGTAATATCATAAATCCTCATCTCATCCCGCCATTCTTGCCGTTCACACCTCAATGGCGTTTCGAACGGTTATTCACTACATAGTTAAAAATCATAACCACCAGCAGCAATCCTCCCCAGATAATCTGGCGGCAGGCTGTCGGAATATTGTTGAACATATTCAGCACACTGGATACCATCTGAATGATCAGAACAGCCAGCACAACGCCCTGAATATTGCCTTTGCCGCCATTCGGGCTGACACCTCCCATAACCGCAATCAGTATCGCCTGCATGGTATAGCTGGAGCCGTTATCCGCCTTGCAGGAGCTGTAACGCCCCCACATGATAATTCCGGATAAAGAAGCCAGAATACCCGCGATTACATGGGTCGTAACCACCAGCTTCCTGTTATTGAGGCCCGCATAGGTGGTAGCCTTGTTGTTTGTGCCATACATCTTCATCTGTCTCCCCAGAACCATCCTGGATACCACAAGTCCTGCAAGAAGCGAAGCCGCAATGAACAAAATCACCGTAACCGGTACTGCGCCTATGGATTTATTAATCATGGAAGCAAGAGGCTTGGGAAAACCACTCATGCTGGATCCTCCGGTAATCACCACCCCAAGCCCCCAGAACAAAGACTGGGTCCCCAGGGTAGCCAGCATAGCCGGAATGCCAAATCCGGAAATCAGATAACCATTCAGCCCTCCTGCCGCCGCCCCCACAAGCACCGCCACACCGAAGCTGGCAAAAATCATTACATGAACTGTGCCGTCCGCCGTATCCGCGCCCGCCATGGACAACAGGAATTTGCCTGCAATAATGGCGCTTAAATTCGCTATGTAAACTGCGCTTAAGTCAATCCCTCCGATCAAAAGGGCCAGAGAAATTGCCACTGCCAGAAGGCCATACTCCGGAAACTGCTTCATCATGGACTGAAAATTCCCAAGATTCAAAAACTGAGTTCCCTTCAGTGCTGTACAGATTATAAACACTGCAATAAATACTATAAAGAGCCTGATGAAATTGGCGTCCCTTGTAAACATTCTCATATCAATCGATGACTTTCCCTTATTCATCCTTTCACCTCCGCCTTGTCAGAGATCGTAACAAACAGCTTTTTCTTTCTCTGCTGTTCCTGGATTGCAGAAACCGCAGTGCCGACGATAATAATCAGACCCGTAAACACACGGGACCATTGCGTGGAAACTCCCAGAAGAATCAGGCTGTTGGAAACAATCGTCATCAGCGCTGTTCCAAGAACCGCCCCCACAATACCTCCCCGACCTCCGATCAGCGATACTCCGCCAAGCACGCAGGCAGCAATCACATCCATCTCCATGCCGATCATATTGTTAGGGCTCACAGTCAGAAGCATGCTGGATCGGCACACCCCGATAAATCCAGCAAGCGCGCCGGACAAACAGAAGATAAACATTCTGGTGCCGAATACATGAAATCCTGCCCTGGCGGCTGCTACCTCATCGCCGCCTACCGCATAGATTGCGCGCCCCAGCATGGTCTTGTTCATCAAAAGCCAGGCGAGAATCACAAGAATAATCATAAAGGCAAAATGTACCGGCAAATCTGAAGTCAGGCCCGATTTGGCGTTCACCGCAGTCAGCAGCTTCGTGGATCCAAGGGAATAGAGGCCGCTGGTCAGAGGATACTCACTGGATCCTAAGATTCCCTGCATAATCCCCAAAAACAGGGAACTGGTGCCCAGTGTCACAATCATGGCCGGGAACTTAAATTTTGCCACAATGAATCCATTGACCGCCCCCATGCACAAGCCCAAAAGCATAGCCACCAGAAAATATGGCAGCGGATTGTCAAACATCCCATCCATCTTTGTACAGACAAAATACATAGACAGAGAAGCAATGGCCGGGAAAGAGCAATCCACGCCCCCGGATATCAGCACCATCATCTCGCCAACGCAGAACATCATGGGGATTGTCATGGAACGGAGCAGATCTACAATATTATTCCCTGTAAAAAACTGTCCGCTCCGCACCTGAACCAATAAACAGAACGCCAGGATAATGACTGCTATATAAAATTCTGTTTTCTTCGTTAATCTTTTGAAATTCATAACCCATCCTCCTAAAATTATCGGGTATCGCCGCCTGCCGTTTCGCCGGAACACATTCCGATTGCGAACTTCGCTTCGCAGGCATTCCTGCTACTCAACCGAGAGGGCTGAGAGGGAGGCTTCATCCAGCTCACTGGTCATACGCTCCTCTGCCAGCCGCCCCTGCCTCATGACAAGAACACGGTTGCAGTTGGACAGAACCTCCCGGATATCATCCGATATAATGATGACCGCCAGGCCATTCTCCGCCAGCTTCTTTGTCAGCTTGTATATGTCATACTTTGCGCCAATGTCCACGCCCACAGTAGGCCCGTTGAGAATCAACACCTTCAGATCCAGCGAAAGCCACTTGGCAAGCACACATTTCTGCGCATTTCCTCCGGAAAGGGTCTTCATGTTGTCCTGCGGATCATTGATCTTGATGGACAGTTCCTTCACCCAGTGAGCCACCGAATCCTCGATCGATTTCTCATTGACAAAACCAAGCCGGTCGGCATGGTCCTTCCATCGGGTAATTGAAATATTGTCCGCGATCGACTGTTCCATAAACAATCCCTGCACATTCCGCTCCGGCGGCACATAACCGATACCATTGGCAATGCCGTCCTTGACACTTCCGATTTCCACCTTTTTGCCGTGAATCAGGATTTCTCCGGAATCCGCCTTATGATACCCGAAGATCGTTTCTGCCAGTTCCGTACGTCCGGAGCCGAGAAGACCAGTAATCCCCAGGATCTCCCCTTCCTTCAGAGAAAAACTGCAGTCTGCAAATCCGTTGGCCAGGCTTAAATCTCTGACCTCCAGAACCGTCTTTGCATCCGGTCTTTTTTCATACCGAAATGCTTCCTCCTGAATCTCCCGGCCCGTCATATAATAAGTGAACTTTTGCTCATCCAGCTCCTCTGTCCTGCCGGAAAACACATTTTTTCCACTGCGGAATATGGTAAAATGTTCCGCAATTTCAAACACCTCATCCAGTTTATGAGAGACAAAAAGAATGGCGATTCCCTGCTTCTGAAGATCACGGATCACCCGAAACAGGTTCTTTACCTCTTTCTGCGTAATGGCAGTCGTCGGCTCATCCATGATAATCAGCTTTGCATTATTTAAAAGAGCACGGCTGATAGCAATCAGCTGCTTATCTGCAACTGTCAGATTCTCAACCATCTCGTCCAGGTCTGCTTTAAAATTGATCTTTGATATGGCCTCCAGGGCGATTTCCTGAAAACGTTTTTTGCTGACAAACTTTTTCCCGCTGGCCACCTCCATATTAAGAGCAAGATTCTCCCGAACTGTCAGATTAGGAAATACAGACAGATCCTGATAGATCACCTGCACGCCGGCATCGATTGCCATCTGTGTGGTAAGCTTCGAATATTCCTTGCCGTCAATCTCAATCGTGCCGGCATCCGGTGTGTAAAATCCGGAAATTACGTTGATGATCGTAGACTTCCCACAGCCGTTTTCCCCGGCCAGACAATGTACTTCTCCCTTTTTGATCACAAGATCCACGCCATCCAACGCTTTCACGCCGCCGAAGTATTTTTTTACCCCTGTAATTTTAATAATATTTTCAGACACGCCTATCCCTCCGCATTCGTAACAGCATGTTGTCTTCTATAAAGAAATCCGGCAAAGCGTCTTATCCTCCTGTTTGCCGGATTTCCTGTTTCACACTTTAAAAATCATAATCATCCACATTATCTGCAGTTACAGAAATAAATCCATTGCCCATCAGCAGTCTCTCATTGCTCTCATCCACCTGAAGACTGTCATAAGCCGGCAGACCAAGATCTGTGCCATTGCCGATCTCTTCCCCATCCAGGCATTTGCGGGCCAGTTCGCACATCGCATAGCCGGCGTCTGCCGGATCCCACAGAGTAATGCAGGTCAGAGAGCCATTCTTTAACAGTTCCCGACACTCATTCGGCATACCCGTTCCCACTACATGCACCTTATCCGCCAGTCCCAGCTCATTGATCGCACGTGCGATTCCAGGAGTGTCATCTGAACAGGAACCGGTAAAACCGGTAAGCTCAGGATACTTCTTCAGGACCTCTTTTGCCTTCTCATAAGCAGTCTCCGTATTGTTCTCCGACTCCACACGTGGCAGATCCGCAAGCAGCGTCATGTCCGGATATTGCGCTTCCTGCTGTGCAACCGCGCCGTCTGCCCACTCATTATGAGAAGCTGTAGTCAGGAAACCAACCATTGTGGTATAGGTCCCTTTCTTCCCCATCAGCTCTGCAAGATTGTCCATAATAAATGCTCCATAACCGGCATTGTTGAAGGCCTCGATATCATAATCACAGTTTTCCACATTGGACCCCTCATGGCAGATTACCACAATCCCCTTGTCTTTCGCCTCCTGCAGAACAGGCTCACAAGCTGCCGGATCAACCGGAACCACACACAGAGCGTCAATATCCTGATTGATAATGTCCTGAATAATCTGAATCTGCTGAGCAGAATCCGTATCCGTAGGACCTGTCATCCAGGCGTTGATTCCCGTCTCGCCAGCCCACTTTTCAATCCCCTCATTCATACGGATGAACCAGCCGTTCGTATTTCCCTTTACCACCACGGCAATTTTATAATCCTTGCCGCCCTCTGCCGGCGCCGCTGCCTCAGAGCCTCCGCCGGCGTTGTCCGCAGGTGCTGCTGCCGGCGCCGCAGTCGTGGAATTCCCGGCCGAACCAGAAGAGCCTCCGCAGCCCGCCAACGCCGTAGCTGCCATAACCGCCGTCATTAAAGTTGCCAGTAATTTCTTTTTCATTTCCCTTTTCCTCCATATACATTTTTTTGATTTTTCCCGAAAAGCTTCTGTGTAAGAAAGCCCTCCTTTATCCAAAAGCGTCTCCGCTCCTGAAGCAAAGAAATCCGTGTGGTTGTGCCTCCCCCATGTTGCTCACTCAATATTTCGATGGCGGTTCTCCATCTGCTCATAAGAAAGTCCCATTTCCTCCCGAAGAAGCATAACCATAATGTCAAAAAGCAAAAACAAATGCTGTTCAAAAAGATTCCCCATAGGCTGGAGGGATTTCACCACTCTGGGGTCCGTCCCCTTATACACCGCCGCCGGAATAAAAAGGAGATCATCCGCTTTCTTCGGTATCCGTTCCCCTGGTGCGCCGGTGATTACCCCTGTCCTCGCTCCTGTATGGAAAGACTGCTCTAAAAGATAATCGATATGTCCGATCTTTCCTGACCCGTCAACTGCCAGAAAAAAATCTCCCTCCTTCATCCCCGGCGTCGTGTCATCCCACAGCCAGTAGGTCTCCTTCCCCAAATGCATAATCCGCATAGCAAAGCTTCTCGCCGCAATCCCCTCTCGGCCCGCGCCGACTACAAACACCCGTTTTGCATCCATAATCGAGCGGATAAATTTCTCCAGCTCTTCTATATTCTGAGCCGAAAATACTGCTTCGTGCTCTTTGAGCACAATGTTAACGTAGCTGTTGTAACGCTCTGCAAATGTCATAATGTTCTCCTGGTTCTTTAACTTTCTGGTTCTTTGATCTTCTGGTTCTTCGGTTTTCTGGTTCTTTGGTTTTCTGGTTCTTTGGTTTTCTGGTTCTTTGGTTTTCTGGTTCTTTGGTTTTCTGGTTCTTCGGTTTTCTGGTTCTTTGATTTTCCTCTTTTCTGACTATCTGCCTTTGTGCTTTCTTCCTTTCCCCACTTTCCTGTTTTCCGGCTTTTATTTCAGCCAAGCATCTTTAGGTTTTATATTTTATGTAACCGTTATCATTATTTTTATGTTATATTTGCATTATAATTATTGCATATTTTTATGTTAAATCTTATATAATCACGTTATTTTACTGCAACCGCTTACATTTTGATTTGTAATAAAACCATTTCACAATTTGAAATGGTTTGTATAACGATTCAATTCTTTCTCCGCAGTTTTTCTGACCCCCTTAAGGTCAGCTTTACCGGCATAACTACCGTCTCCCGTTCCGCCTCCGGAGCCTTCAGCCGGTCAAGCAACATCCTGACAGCAATCCGCCCCATCTCGGCTTCTGAGCGCTCCACCACAGAAAGCTTAAAATCAATTACCCGCAGCGCCTCAATATCATCAAAGCCAATCAAAGAAATATCCTGTCCAATCATAAGCCCCTGTTCTGTGAGATATCGGAGACATCCTAAAGTCATCATGTTGTTACAGGTAAAAATCGCTGTCGGCGGCTCAGGAAGATTCATAAGCCGGCTGGTCATCCGATAAGCAAGATCTGACTTCTGATTCCCTCTTACCATGTACTCTCCCCGAATGGGAATCTCATGATCATCCATCGCCCTGCGGTATCCCTTGGACCGTTCATATACTGACCGGATGGACGGACTGCCCTCAATGATTGCGATTCTCTCATGGCCTTCCAGAATCAGCTGACTGACAGCCTGGTACGCACCCTTTTCATTCTCAGCCATGACACTGCTGAACTTTCCGCCCCGGAGATCCCGATCTAAAAGCACCACCGGAACCCCCTTTTTCTCCAATTCATTCAAAAGCTCCCGGGTCTCTGCAGAGAAATGATTAATCGGAGTAATGATAATACCAGCCAGATGCTGGCTCTCTACCATCTTTAAAAACTCCTGCTCCTTCCCCATATTCTCATCGGAATTAAAAAAGAGAACATGATACTGATTCTGCTCAGCAATCTTTGTAATCCCGTAAAACGCCCCGGAAAAAAATGGGTTCTCTATATCCGGAAAGATCACCCCGATGTTGGAGGTAGTCTGTATGCTCAATCCCCTCGCAATCGCACTGGGAACAAATCCGCTTTCCTCCACAACCTTCATGACCTTCTCCCGGGTCTTTGGCTTTACCAGGTTGCTGTTGTTGATCACCCTGGATACCGTCGCCGTTGACACTCCTGCTTTTCGTGCAACATCACTAATATTCATATAATGTAACCGCTTTCACATCAATTATGTTATCATGTATCTGTCATTGTGTCAATATCATTCATTGCTAAATATTTAATTCGTTATTTTTCACAAGTTCCATTGTGCACATTTCACAATTTCCGGCGGTGATTTTACAGAAATCGCTTGTTCGGCAAAGAGCCTGCTCTGGTATGATAAAATTGTGCTTTTGTCAGGCTTCAAAAGAATATCCCAGAAGCACATCCGCGATCCTTCCCAGGCATTCCCGCTTCCCGGTATAGATCCACTTTGCCACCCGATCCACAGAGCGGCTCAATCCGGTTGGACGGCCGACTGTCTGCATATTGCATTCCATCTCCGCAAATCCTCCGGAATTGCCATCGTCATTATAGATATGGACCGAATATCCGGTATCTCCCTCCCTCAGAGGCGGCTCCTCTGAATACATGGCTGATGGATTATTGGGATAATTGATAATGATCAGATAGCTTTCTCCATTCTTCTCATCCGCCAGATAACCAAAACGTCCTGTCAGCACCGCTGACTTATAGGCAATCTTATAACGGGAATCTCCCGTAATCCGCAAAGCTACCCCATGGCCTGCCAGATATTCATGATCACCTGCCGGTTCATAGTGATCCGTCCCCCTCACAGCCTGGTACATCGGAATATACAGACACCCCCTGGGCCTGATCTGGAGAAGATCCCAGCTCTCTGCATAAATCTGCTGACCGCTTTCCGCTGTCAGATCCAGCACCTGTTCAAATCCACAGTATGACACAGACTTCATTAGTATATCATAATCCGGAAGCTTCCGCAAAGGATTTAATGCTTTTAACAGAGTTCTTTCGAATTCTATATGAGCCTTGCCGGTTACCGTATTATAAGATTCCAGATCCAAAGACTGTTTCAAAATAATGCTTTCCCCATCCCGCTTCATAGAAAACTCACCCGGGTCAATTGTTTTCGGAGTATCGAGTGTCTCCCGAAAACGATACCGGTCTCTGATATTAAACTGAATTTCCGGCGCAATCCACACCCGGTCGCCCCCTGTATTCCAGATCTGATTCTCTATAAGCTTCTTATACTCTGCCGGATTCTTCACCGATTCCGGAATCCAGAACAAGCCGTCCGTATATTGTTCTGAAAACGGCCCGAAAACATGTCCTCCGTGCCGGGAGACCACGATTTTCCAGCCTTCTCCTATCTCCATAACCTCATACCTCATTCCACAATAGTTAAACGTGTCTAGTATTTCCTGCATACCCTCTTCTCCTTTCATTTTTCGCTTTAACAGCAAAAATATCTCCTCCAAAATGTAACCGATTACATTTTATTGTAAATGACAACCCAAAGTTTTGTCAATAAATAATACTGATATAAAGAAGAAAATATCTTCAGCAATTCATCCATTTATTTCCCATACAAAACAATCCTGCAGGATTCCTGCAGGATTGTCTTACTTTCCCGATTCTCTCTTACACTTCAAAAATCAAATCCCCATAGCTCGGGAACGGCCACAGCTCCTTATCCACAATCATCTCCAGCCGGTCAGCCGGCGCCCGCAGCGCTTCCATCGCCGGTACTACTTCATCGTGGCAGGCATGTGCCTTGACCCTGCCGTCTTCCATCTTTGCACATTTCTCCGTAATATCCGTAAGTGCCGCCAGAGCCACCCTCATATCTGACAGCAATGCCGAGGTCTCTGTCAAAAGCTCTGCCTGAACGCTGCTGTCCGCCTCCGGGCACGCCTCCTTTACTGCGTTCAGGGAGTTTGCCAGCTCAGTCGTGTATTTGATCGCTGCCGGAATGATCTGTTTGCTTGCCATGTCAATCATGGTCCTGGCCTCAATATTCATCACCTTGGAATACGCCTCATACTCCACCTCCGCACGGGACTCCAGCTCTGCCCGGGTAAATACCCCGAACTCCTCATACAGCTTCACAGCTTTCTCTGTGGTCAGAGACGGAATCGCATCCACCATGGAACGGATGTTGGGCAGTCCGCGCTTTTCGGCCTCCTCCACCCAGGCATCTGCATATCCGTTGCCGTTGAATATGATCCGCTTATGCTCTTTTAAAAGCTTCTTGATCAGATCATGGACAGCCATATCAAAATCCTCTGCTTTTTCCAGTTCATCGGCTGCTTCCTTAAATGCCTCTGCCACTATGGTATTCAATACCACGTTCGGCGGTGCAATGGAATCCGAAGAACCCACCATACGGAACTCAAATTTATTGCCCGTAAAAGCAAAGGGTGAAGTACGGTTCCGGTCTGTGGCATCCTTGTCAAGATCCGGCAAAGTCGCTACTCCGGTTCGTAAGGTTCCGCCCTTCTTGGAATGTGTCGCCTCGCCGGTGCTGCACAGCTGATCGATCACATCCTCCAGCTGCTCCCCTAAAAATACGGAAATAATTGCCGGCGGCGCCTCATTCGCACCCAGACGATGGTCATTCCCCACATCTGCTGCCGACTCTCTCAGCAGATCGGCATGAACGTCCACCGCTTTCAGAATACAGGCCAGCACCAGCAGAAACTGGACATTCTCATGAGGAGTATCGCCGGGACTCAGCAGATTCACTCCGTCATCCGAAGTCAGTGACCAGTTATTATGCTTACCGGAGCCATTCACTCCTGCAAAAGGTTTCTCATGCAGCAGACAGGTCAGGCCATGACGCCCGGCTACCTTCTTTAAGGTCTCCATCACCATCTGGTTGTGATCCACTGCCAGGTTCGCCTGATCATAAATCGGAGCCAGCTCATGCTGCGCCGGCGCCACCTCATTGTGCTGAGTCTTTGCCGTCACTCCCAGCTTCCACAGTTCCTCATTCACTTCCTTCATGTAGGAGCCGATTCTCTCACGAATCGCTCCAAAATAATGATCCTCCAGCTCCTGTCCCTTAGGAGGCATCGCTCCGAACAACGTGCGTCCTGCATAGATTAAATCCTTTCTCTGCAGATATTTCGCCCGATCCACCAGGAAATACTCCTGCTCCGGTCCCACGGAAGGACATACCCGCTTCGCTGTGGTATTGCCAAACAGCCGCAGGATTCTCAAAGCCTGGGTATCAATCGCCTGCATGGAACGCAAAAGCGGGGTTTTCTGATCCAGTGCCTCTCCCTTGTAAGAACAGAAGGCTGTCGGAATGCACAGTGTCACCCCGATCGCGTCCTGCCGCAAAAATGCCGGAGAGGTACAGTCCCATGCCGTATAGCCGCGCGCCTCAAAGGTTGCCCTCAGCCCCCCGGACGGGAACGACGAAGCATCCGGCTCCCCCTTGATCAGCTCCTTGCCGGAAAACTCCATGATCACCCGGCCTTCAGAATCCGGCGCTGAAATAAAGGAATCGTGCTTTTCCGCCGTCACACCGGTCAGCGGCTGAAACCAGTGGGTATAATGGGTGGCGCCTCTCTCAATCGCCCACTCCTTCATGGCATGAGCCACCACATCCGCAATCGACGGATCCAGCTCCGCCCCGTCCTCAATGGTCTTCTTCATCTTCTTAAAGACACTCTTGGGCAGGCGCTCCTTCATCACTACTTCATTAAAGACATTCTTACCAAATAACTCTGTTATCTTTACAATCTCACTCATAAGTTATCCCTTCCTCTCCTTTTGCTGTTCCGGCATTCCGTTCACACCGGAATCTGGCAAAACCGACAATCCCGCCGCAAAATTCATTCTCCGCCCTGCGGGGCATGCCCGTCCGCAGGAACGAAGAAGGCGCTCTCCCCTTTTCATAAAGGAAGAACGCCTTTGTTCCCTACTAAAATAAACCATCTATCCTAAAAATGCAAGTGTTTTTTTCACTTTTTCTTCATTTTGTTTTGTTTGCCCTTTTTTCCTTCCGGCAGAAAGAAAAAAACAGCAATTTGTCAAAAAAAGGACATCCTCCCGCAGGATAATGTCCTTCTTTTCCAGGTATCCTCTCCGGAACTCTCTATCCCTTTTACGGAAGAATTCACCGGAAAACTTTCTGCTATTCCTCTGCTTCTTAAGCCTTGCCTACAGAACCGAACAGCTCCATCTTCTCTTTCACAGTCTCCTTGATTGCCGCAGCGCCGGGAGCCAGCAGCTTACGCGGGTCGAAGCCCTTGCCCTGCTGATCCTTGCCTGCTTCAATATACTCGCGGGTAGCCGCTGCAAAGGACAGCTGGCACTCGGTGTTCACGTTGATCTTCGCCACGCCCAGATCAATCGCCTTCTTAATCATATCAGCCGGGATACCGGTACCGCCGTGCAGAACCAGAGGCATCTCACCGGTCTTCTCCTGAATCGCAGCCAGGGTGTCAAAGCTTAAGCCTTTCCAGTTCTCCGGATATTTGCCATGGATATTGCCGATGCCTGCTGCCAGGAAATCAATCCCCAGGTCAGCAATCGCCTTACACTCGTTGGGATCCGCACACTCACCCATACCGACAACGCCGTCTTCCTCTCCGCCGATCGAACCAACCTCGGCCTCGATGGACAGACCCATGGCATGGGCAACCTTTACCAGCTCCTTGGTCTTCTCCACGTTCTCCTCAATCGGATAATGAGAGCCGTCAAACATGATGGAAGAAAAGCCTGCTTTAATGCACTTATAGCAGCCCTCATAGCTGCCGTGATCCAGATGCAGGGCAACCGGAACCGTGATATTCATCTCTTCGATCATCGCCTTCACCATAGCGGCTACGGTCTTGTACCCTGTCATATACTTGCCGGCGCCTTCTGACACACCCAGAATCACCGGAGAATTCAGCTCCTGAGCAGTAGCCAGAATGGACTTGGTCCACTCCAGATTGTTGATGTTGAACTGACCAACCGCATAATGTCCCGCTTTTGCCTTCTTCAGCATTTCTGTTGCAGATACTAACATTTCATACCCTCCGTTTCGTTATTTATACTCTCCTCCGCACCTCTGGTATCAGATGCGGACTGCAGCTTGTACTATTATAACGCACTTTGTCCTGTTTGGGTAGTGGTAGTTTTCACAATCTTTCTGCAGAATTCCCGCCAGTGTTACTTTTCATCGGCAATGTCAGTTAGTTAAGCTGTTCCCGAAGGTACGCCTTGAAACAAGGGGAGGGCCGCAGCGGGAAATGGTCTGCGGATGTTTCCGGTTTCGAGATCAAGAATTCCTAAAATTTCCGATTTTTGCTAAAAACGAAACGAAAATTCAAAAACTCGCTACGCTCAAACAGTTTGAATTTTCGTTTCCACGCAAAACTCAGAAATTTAAGGACTTCTAAATCTCTGCAAAGTCAGCATCCGCAGACCATTTCCCGCTGCGGCCCTCCCCTTGTTCCAAGGCTGGATATCCCGTTCCCTGTTCTTTCAAGGCTGGTAGATACCAGCTCTGGAAAAAGGGTTCCCCGGATTGCGTTTGCAGGATGCATAGAAACTCTTAGCTCGCAGGAATCTGCGTCAGTGTCAAAAATACAGCTGTCTGAGCGAAGCGAGTTCTGTATTTTTGACACTGCTTTTAGCAGATTTCTGTAAGCTTAGAGTTTCTGCATCCGAAACCCGCAATCCGGGGAAGCATTTTTCCAGAGCGTACCTTTCGCCCCCCGTGAAAAGTAATCCGCCAGCTATAATTTTCCTTACATCCCCAGAATCTCCGCCACCGTACTTTCCATCGTCCCGGCATCGCACTCTCTTTTATGCCGGACCTCGGCATTGCGGATCTCCTCTACTGCCCGCGGAACCGGAACACCGGTCACCCGGCACAAATCATCAATGATCTCGAACTCATCCTTTTCCCCCAGATCCCCGTATACCGCTTCCATGACACTGTGTGAGAACTTGTAGGGGCTGGCCGTGGAGGCAATCACCGTCGGTGTCTTGTCCCCGGTCTCGTCCGCATATTTCCGGTAAACCGCCGAAGCCACACCGGTATGGGTGTCGATCATATATCCTGTCGCATCAAACAACCTCTTGATCTCTGCCGCATTCTCCGCCTCAGTGGCATAACCGCCGATAAAATCCCCCATCTTTGCCCGCATCTCTTCGGTAACGGTGTAGGCTCCGTCTGTTCCCAGCTCTGCCATCCGCTTTTTGTTCGCCTCTGCGTCACAGCCGGTGCTTAAGTAGATCAGACGCTCCAGGTTGCTGGAAATCAGAATATCCATAGACGGAGAGCTGGTAAGAATAAATTCCCGCTTCTTATCATATGTTCCCGTCCGGAAGAAATCATACAGCACTTTATTATCATTGGAAGCACAGATCAGCTTTTTCACCGGAAGTCCGATCTGCATGGCAAAATAAGCTGCCAGTATATTCCCGAAATTCCCTGTCGGCACAGTGATGTTGATCTTCTCACCGACTGTAATCTTTCCCATCCGCACCAGACTGGCATAGGCATATACATAATACACCACCTGCGGCACCAGTCTGCCAATATTGATGGAGTTCGCTGAAGACAACTGAAAACCGTGTTCTGCCAGACGCTTCCCGAATGCCTGATCGCCAAAGATCTTCTTTACCCCGGTCTGGGCATCGTCAAAATTGCCATGGATGGCTACTACCGCCGTATTCTCCCCTTTCTGCGTCACCATCTGCAGCTCCTGCACCCGGCTGACGCCCCCCTTTGGATAAAAGACAATAATCCGCGTCCCCGGTACGTCGGCAAAGCCTGCCATGGCCGCCTTTCCCGTATCCCCGGAGGTGGCGGTCAGAATAACGATCTCATTCTCCACATGATTCTTTCTCGCCGCTGTTGTCATCAGGTAGGGAAGAATCGACAGCGCCATATCCTTAAACGCAATCGTGCTTCCGTGGAACAGCTCCAGATAATAAGCTCCGTCCGCCTCTCTTAAAGGAGCAATCTTTTCGGTATCAAACTTGCTGTCATAAGCGGAATTAATACAATATTTCAGCTCCTCCTCGGTATAATCCGTCAGAAACAGCCGCATCACTTCATAAGCCGTCTCCTGATAACTCATCCCCGCCAGCTTCTCCATCGGAATCTCCAGCTTCGGAAATTCAGAAGGCATATACAGCCCCCCATCCTCCGCCAGACCATTCAAAACCGCACGCGAAGCCGTCAGTCCGCTCTCCCCGCCTCTGGTACTCTGATAAGATAAATTCGCCATATTCATCCGATCCTCTCTGCTCTTTTTTCCGTAAATCATACCACACTTTGCTATCCCATGCAAGGTTACTTTTCACCGGCAATATCCGTAAGTTAAGCCGTTCCAAAAGGTGCGCCAAGGAAAAAACAAGGGTTCACCGGATTGTGTTTACCAGAGTGTGTTTTGCGTCGGTAATCCGGTCAAGAAACATCCCGGCCCACATTGTGTTACAGACCTTCAGCCAGTTAAAGGGAATAAATCTGTTATTTCCTCACGGAAACATCCGGATACACACCGGCGAGCCCCAGTCACACCGGGATACCTCCTTAAGCCTCCCGTCCTCCAATATCCGAAACACCACGATATTGTCACTGTCCTGATTTCCCACCAAAACATATTTCCCCCGGGGATCGATGCAAAAATTCCTGGGCGTCCTCCCGCCGCTTTCCTGCCACCCCACAAGATCCAGGCTCCCGTCCTCCAGAATCCGGCAGCACGCCAGGCTGTCATGCCCCCGGTTGGAAGCATACAGATATCTGCCGTCCGGCGTAATATGCAGATCCGAACAGATATTTTCACCGGAAAATCCATCCGGCAAAGTGCTCACCGTCTCCCTGGGAACCATTTTTCCATTATCATAATAAAAATGCATTACCTGGGAAGCGATCTCATGAATCAAATAGAAATGATGCCCGTCCTTTCCGAATTCTCCGAACCTTGGACCGCTGCCTGCCGGAACCGCAAAATCCGATTCCGGCGCTGCCTCCACCTCTTTTCCCCGGCAGGTATATGCCTTTACCAGATCCAGCCCCAAATCCGGCACATACAGATATCTCCCGTCCGGGGAAAAGACAGCGCTGTGGGCATGGGGGCCCTTCTGGCGGATCGGATGTACGCTCCTTCCCTCATGCCGGAACACTTTCCTTTCCCCGGTCATTGCCCCGCTTTCCTCCAGTTCAAAAATACTGAGCGCCCCGGAAGCAAAATTCGCTATTGCCAGGAAGCTGCCATCCGGCGACAAGATGATATGGCACGGATCTGTCCCCTCCGTATTGTAGGTGGACTCCACCTTCATGCTCCCTTCCTCATTATAGGATATTTCCGTAACCCCGCCCCCAAACCGGCCCAGATATTCCTTTCTTTCATTTACTGCATAGATCCGTTTTCTCTTTTCGTCAATACATACAAAGGAGGGATTGCATACCTCCAACTCCTTCCATTTCCGGATTTCCCCCTCTTCAAACACGCAGAGAGAAATCCCCTTTCCTTTCCCCTGAAACACCTCACCTGTTCCAAAAAGTATCGGTTCTGTATACGTTCCGATACACAGATATTGTTTCATATCCTTGCCATTCCTTTCACGCTTATACTCATATATCATTCCCTCATTATTTTTCATGCCCTTCTGACGCAGCCTGTTTCTGCCGTCAGTCCGTCAAAGACTCACACCTGTCACAGTCTCCGCCTGCGGCCACGTATTTCTTTACCCGCTCAATAATCAACGCCATATGGCGCTCCATAAGATACGCCGCCTCATCGGACTTTCTTTCGGCAATACACCGGAACACCATATCATGATAGAAAAGGCTGTCTATCGTCTCCCCCTGAGCCACCAGGAAGTTCTTCATCTCCGACAGAATCATTACCCAAATAATCTCTGTAATCTTCTCTAACATCTTATTGCCTGACGCTTTGGCAATACAAGTGTGAAACTCTGTATCAGCGCTGGCAAACGCCGCCACATCCTCATTCAATTCCCTGCAGCGGTTCAAAAGCCCTCTTAATTGCTCAATATCTTCTGGCGTGGCCTCCTTTGCCGCCTGCCTCGCCGCCTCAACTTCAATCCCCTTTCTGAAACGCATCATCTCCAGCAGGCTTACATTGTGGGTCAAAAGCGCAGGAACAAAAAAGTTCAGATAAACATCACTGTCCACTACCTTCACATAAGTACCCCCGCCCTTTCTGGTTTCGGTAAAGCCCAGGGCGGCAAGCTTATTCAGCGCTGCCCGCAAAGTATTCCTGCTGACCTCAAACTCCTCGCACAATACCATCTCCGAGGGAAGCCTGTCCCCCGGCCGGTATTCCTTCTTAATTATCATATCCAGCAGACGGTTATAAGTCTGTTCTACCAATGAAGCTGCCATTTCCAATCCTCCGTATCCATCAAATCTATGTATCCGCACCCAGTCACCATGCGCCTTATATCAAAATTTGCTCCGCAAATTCTGATAAGTTATATTGTAACACACTTCCCCCTTTCCTACATGATTTCGATTTGATTTTACCGGAAGATACTTGTAGTGCATCTTTTTTCTTTTTCAAAGTTGTTCTACAAATTTTATTATATCTGCTTTTTTTAAATTGTCAATATCCTTTCTGGAATTTCCCTCGTCTTTTTGACATATCCGTTAATTTTCTTTGTTTTTTTCTTTTGCCTTTTCACTATTTTATTTATTTTTTCATCACATCTTGACTTTCGCTTGGATGTTTTGTATACTTATTTATAAATTACATGTAGAACAGCATCATGCATTTATTTGATATTATTCATTTTTGTTCTACAACTTTATTTTAAGGAGATTTTATTATGATCAAACACATTGTATTTTGGAAGATCCACAAAGGCGGGACACAAAAAGAACGTCAGCAGACCATTGATGCATTCCGCAGCAAAACAAATTATTTAAAAACCGTCATCCCCCAGATCCGCCAAGCCACAGTCGGCAGCAATATCAATTCCGGCGATACCTTTCATGTATGTATTGATTCCCTTTTTGATTCCGCAGAGGATCTTGAGAGCTATATCAACCATCCGGAACATCTGAAAGTACGCGAATTCATGAACCAGGTTTCTTATGAAAAAACCGTCTTTGACTATGAGTTTTAGAACTTTTCCGGTATATTCTGTTAGAATTTTACCGTAAAAATATCCTGATCTGCATGATTCTCCGTTTGCGGCGGATCGTATCAGCGGCATGATTCTTTTCCGCCGCAGGCATTGATTCACTTAGCAAATGCAATGAACTTAGCGGACAGGAACACACCGTACCGCGATCATCGCAGAGTGTTTTTGTATCATAGGACGCACTTTCCCATGATATAAAAAACGCCAGCTTCTCGCATTGAGAAACCGGCGTGGAAAAAGGCCGTGAGGGTGAACAATCCGGGGAACCCTTTTCCGGAGCTGGTATTTACCAACCTCGAAAGAACGGGGAGCGGGATATCCGGCCTTGAAACAAGGGGAGGTGTTCCGCAAAAGCAGCACCGATTCCCTTGCGCAATCCCCTTCCCTGTTATATAATGGTATTAAAACCCGGCTGGAGCGCCCGCCCCCACCGCAAAATCAAAGGAGAAACTACCCTATGAAGATCATCAGCCATCGCTATGTAAGAATGGAACAAATGAACCATCACGGCTCTCTGTACTCCGGCGTTCTGACCGACTGGATGACAGAGACCGCCTTCTTCGGCGCCGTGCAGACCCTGGGCCGGAGAGATCATTTCGTCATGTGTGCTGTCCAGGACTTCCGTTTCGCGGCTCCGGTCGAGCTTGGCACTGTCCTCAGCCTTCAATATGAACTGACAAAGGTCGGAAGAACCAGCCTGACTATCGCCGTGGAAGCCCGCGACATGCTAAGTCCTGACATTCTGTATTCCTCCTGCCAGGTTGTATTCGTCAATACGGACGAGAATGGAAAAAGTGCTCCTCACGGCATTTCTCAATCCCCCGCACATCGATAGTACTTGACAGGAAATAGCAGTTCATTTTCCGTTTTCTATTAAAAGCATAAAACATCAGACACCCCGCCGCAGGCAAGAGAATATCAGCCTGCAGCGGGGTGTTTTATTTCCTGTTCTGTTTACAGAAGCTTATTCACAACCTCCATCAGAGCCTCGCCCAGAGCTGCTGACTTCGCATCCGCATCCTCAAGAGAAGAGCCCTTCACACCGTAATAGAACTTGATCTTCGGCTCTGTTCCGGAAGGACGGATACACAGCCAGGCATTATCGTTCATATCATAGTAGAGTACATTCGAAGACGGCAGGCCGGTGGGCTTCACCTCTCCGGTTGCCATATCCTTGACCGTATCCAGCTTATAATCGCGGGCATAGAGCACCTTATAATCCCCAAAGCCGGCCGGTGTATCGTTCCGGAAGGTCTCCATGATCGACTGAATCTTTGCCAGGCCTTCGATGCCGGACAGACCGATGGACTTCACGGCATCCTTATAATAGCCATACTTCTCATACATCGCTACCATGGCATCCCACAGAGTCATGTTCTTTGTCTTATAGTAGGCAGCCGCCTCGCACAGAGCCACGCTGGCAGACACCGCATCCTTGTCCCTCGCATACGTACCGATCAGACAGCCGTAGCTCTCCTCCATACCGAACATATAATGGCCGACACCGGTGTTCTCCTCCTTAAGGATCTGCTGTCCGATCCACTTAAAACCAGTCAGGCACTCTACCAGCTTGCAGTTGTAGGAAGCAGCCACCGCATCGATCAGGTTCGTGCTGACGATGGACTTTACTACCTCGCCGTCTGCCGGAATCGCATTCTGCGCTGCCTTCTGGCTCAATACATACTCGCAGAGCAGAGAACCGGACATGTTGCCCGTCAGAGAAATATACTCTCCGGACTTGCTGTCCTTCACATAAACTCCCAGACGGTCCGCATCGGGATCCGTGGCCAGAACCAGATCCGCATCCATCTCCTTTGCCATCTTCAGGCCCAGGGCAAACGCCTCTGCCGCCTCCGGATTCGGATAGCTGACAGTCGGGAATTCACCATCCGGCAGCTCCTGCTCCGGAACCACATGGACATGGGTAAAACCGATCTCCTTCAGCACTCTGCGCACCGGAATATTGCCAGTGCCATGGAGAGGCGTATAAACAATCTTGATATTATCCTGCATCTGGTTGATGGCATCCTGATTCACCACCTGCGCTTTCACATTGGCAATGTATTTATTATCAATCTCCGCGCCGATCACGTCATACAGGCCTGCCGACTTGGCATCCGATGCGCTCATCGTCTTCACTGTGGACAGATCCTCGATCGCCAGCACCTCCTCGGTCACCCCTTTATCATGGGGCGGAGTAAACTGGGCGCCATCCTCCCAATATACCTTGTAACCATTGTACTCCGGCGGATTATGGCTTGCTGTCACATTGATACCGGCGATGCATCCCAGCTCCCGTACAGCAAAGGAAAGCTCCGGGGTCGGGCGCAGGGATTCGAATTTGTACGCCTTGATTCCGTTCGCAGCCAGCGTACGGGCCGCCTCATCCGCAAACTCCGGCGACATCCGGCGGGAATCATAAGCAATGGCAACCCCCTTGTCAGCCTTGCCCTGCTTAATGATATAGTTAGCCAGCCCCTGGGTGGCCCGGCGCACGACATAGATATTCATCCGGTTGATTCCGGCTCCGATTATGCCCCGCAGCCCAGCGGTACCGAATTCCAGATCCATATAGAATCTTTCCTTGATCTCATTCTCGTCTCCTGCAATCGCCCGCAGCTCCGCTTTGGTCCCTTCATCAAAGTACGGATTGCTCAGCCACTCCTCATAGATCTTCATGTAATCCTTCATAACTTAATACTCCCTCCTGTATTCTCTCCCGTCGGATACTCCCGCCGGGACTTCCTGAATCCATTATATAATAAGAAATTACACTCGTCAAAAGGTTTTTGGCTCTCAGCTGCTTTTTATCCTTTCCAGGAATCGGTTCCTGGCCTCCTGCTGCTGCTCCAGGTTCTGCAGCTTCTCCACATTCTTGGCCGGTGTCCACGCCTTGTTGGCATTATAATAATAATTCAGCTGCTTCCAGTATTTCTCCGGATACAAAAAAAGGTAATACAGGCATTCCCGATCCCGTCCGTCCATGGGAACTATCTGGTTATAGGTATCGGTCATTGACTGCCCCAGCCGCTCGTCCCAGCCATGCTTTTCCATCACTTTTCTCATGAAATGATACAAATCTGCCATCTGATTTCCCCGATGCATCTGATTAAACTCAATCACAGCCGCCTCTCCGTTTCCTATCAGCAGATGATGCTGATTTAAATCACCGTGGCAGAGAAACAGACGGTCTTGCTCCGCAGATGCCTCCAATGCTTCCAGTCCCTTCTGTGCCTCCAGAGCCTGGACGTAAAACTCGGAAAAATGCTGCATGACACACAGCTCAAATTCACTCTTTTTCCTCTTATTGCTGACAAAGGTCCGCACCCGCTTCATTTCCCTGGTATGACGCCTCATTTCCTCGCTCAGCCCCGGCGAGAGCATGGAAGCCAGATCCCACTCCTCCTGCCAGGCAATATTCCGAAATGCGCGATGCAGCCTTGCAATCCAGGATACTGCTGTCAGAATCTCCCGGCTGTCCTTCAGATTGCACTCCCGGCTCATAAACCATTCCTTTAAAATATATTTGGTTCCGTCCTCCGCGACCGTAATCAGCTCTTCCTCCCGGTTCCGCACATACTGGTCCACAGAGCAGATTCCCTGCCGCTTCAGCTCTCCCAGAACAGTCTCTTCAAATTCCAGACGCTTTAAGCTGCCCCGATACTCCTTCAAAAGTCTGAGCCCGTCAGAGCGCTCGCAGATCCAGGCGCCCCGCCCCCGCCGAACCTCCAGGGTCTCTCCCTCATATTGCTGCATTACATCCTGATAATTGTCATTCAAGCCTACCCCTCCACTCGTTGCCCAACCGGCTACTTCCAAAGTATGAGTGAAAAGGATAAAATATACCCTTAAGGACGAAACTTATAATACGAGTTTCCGGGCGTCATTCCTCCCCGATAGGATGCCAGCTCACTGACTGTCACCAGCTGATATCCACGTCGAATCAGCTCCGGGACAATCACATCGCTGGCATCTGCAGCTGTCTCATACAAATCATGCATCAGGATAATATCCCCGTCCTTCACATGGTCCAGCACAGCAGAGACCGTCTTTTCTGCATCTCTGGTCTTCCAGTCCAGGGTATCGATCGACCACAATACCGCCGGCATGGAAATTGCTCCTGCCACTCCCATCCCCGCCTCATTGGTATCGCCGCCGCAAGGTCTCATCAGCACCGGCGTAACTCCTCCTGCATCAGCTACCACCTGATTAGTCATCATCAGCTGCCGTTCCAGCTCCGCTGGATCTACCTTTGACATCAAAGTATGGTCATAGGTGTGATTGGCCACCTCGCAGCCCTGCTCTACCATCTGCCGAATCACTGCTCCGTTTTTCTCAGCCCGGTTGCCCACCATGAAAAAAGTTGCCCGTCCGCCGTTTGCCCTCAAGGTCTCCAGAATCCTGGATGTCGAATTTTTCGACGGCCCGTCGTCATAGGTCAGAGCTACCATTGGCTTTAGCGGATCGATCTCTCCGGCGCAGGAGGTACCGTCCTCCCGTTTTCTTGCCACAGAGATACGGACTCCGTCTATCCGCAGTCCCGCTCCTGCCCTTCCTGCCTCCTCGCCATTTTTCGCCCAGTCTGTCCAGGCATTATCCTGAAGCACACTGTAAAACACATCATAATACTCTGCCAGATCTCCCGTCAGACGCATACAGACCGCCTCCAGCGGCATCACCCCCAAAGCACTGCCTGCCTCGCCGGCATCCGCCTGCCAGTCCAGCCAGCCGCTTCCGCTCAGATTCACCTGATATTCGATCGTTCCGGTCATTCCGGACGGCTGATTATGTAAGGTTGCACGAATTGCGGTAATATATCCGCCCGCAGGGGCCATTCCATAAGCATTATCCGCAAAATAGTTGCTCCAGCCCTTCCCCTGCACATGGATCCCGTATAAAGCCCCCATCTCCGGAACCTCCACATATGGCCTTCTCACCTCAGCAGTCTGACGGACCTCCTCATCCGGCAGCAGCACTCCCGCACTGACAGCCGCCGCTCTCCTTCCCCGGTTACCGCCGCCCTCTTTTTCGCGATTCCCATTCAAAAAACCGGTTGCCAGTACTGCTGTTCCCACACACACCGTTACCAGACACAGACCCATCATTCCCCGAAGCATCCTTGTCCTGTGCTGTTCTTCCTCTCTTCTCTTTTTCCGCTGCTTATTTTGTAAATATTCCTGCTTTACTCTATCTTCCGACATTCCCATCTCTCCAATATAAAATATACTTTGCCTGAATCCATCCGGCCTCTCTATTGTATTCCGACCTGTTTCTCAATGTCAACAGGGATCTGAACCCACATCAGGAAAAACACATAATTCCCTGTGACTACAGCACCTGGAAAACGGCTACTATTTTATTATAACCCTGATCTGTAAAATAATTGCATCAAATATGACAATTTAAAAATTTTCATAAAAAGAAAGATCCGGCAGACCGGATCTCTTTGTTCTCACTCGCTCCCTTTCCCGCTGCTGTCCCGGCCCCCACAACCGGAACACCCTGCACAGCCGGAACAGCCGCAGCCGCTCTTTCCTGTTCTGATATCTGATACCTTTTTCCTGGCAATCACAGCCAGAGCCCCAGCAATTACGATTAAAATAATACAGTCTGTCATCGGTTATCCCTCTTTTATGATCTCTTTTACCAGATTCTGTTCTCATTATACCAGATTTTTTACGTTTGTCAATGATTTTGATATTCATTATCATATTTGTTTTTCCCTTCCATTCCCTTTCACGGAGAATGTCAGTTCGTTCAGGAAGCGAGAAACACAGCCAGGAAAAAGGAGAGAGACGCAACAGAAAAAATCCCCCCGCGGCTACAAAGCTGCGGGGAGTCTCCCAGTCACTCATTCTTCTTCAAAATCTTCCGCATCCTCAGACTCACCTACATCCTCTGTTTCTTCCGAAACATCGTCCGTCAGCTCATCCTCTTCCTCCGGCTCCTCATTCTCATCAATGTCAAACACCTCCGGAGCCTCATCCATCATCTCATCGTCATCCGCCAGGATAATCTCATCGTCGTCCTCCATCATGATCTCGTCATCCATAGCAAAATCCGTATCCAGCTTCACCGAACGGTAACGCTTCATTCCCGTACCGGCCGGAATCAGCTTGCCGATCAGCACATTCTCCTTCAGCCCGATCAGATGGTCAACTTTTCCATTGATAGCCGCCTCAGTCAGAACCTTGGTGGTCTCCTGGAAGGATGCTGCCGACAGGAAGGAATCCGTAGCCAGGGAGGCCTTGGTGATCCCCAGCATTACCTGTTTGCCCTCTGCCGGAATCTTTCCGTCTGCAATCAGCGCCTCATTCATCTCATTGAAATCCAGCACATCCATGGAGGTGCCCGGCAGCACGTCACTGTCGCCGCTCTCCTCAATCTTGATCTTCTTTAACATCTGGTGAACGATCATCTCCACGTGCTTGTCATTGATCTCCACCCCCTGAAGGCGGTAAACCCTCTGCACCTCGCGGATCATATAATCCTGCACGGCACGGACACCCTTGATCTTTAAGATATCATGGGGATTGACACTTCCTTCGGTCAGTTCGTCACCCGCCTCGATCACCTGCTCATCCTGAACCTTCATCCGGGAACCGTAAGGAATCAGATAGGTCTTGGAATTGCCGGTCTCGGTATCCGTCACTACAATCTCGCGCTTTTTCTTGGTGTCCTTGATGGTCACCACACCACCGAACTCCGAGATAATCGCCAGGCCCTTCGGCTTTCTGGCCTCAAACAGCTCCTCCACACGGGGAAGACCCTGTGTGATATCACCGCCGGCCACTCCTCCGGTATGGAAGGTACGCATGGTCAGCTGTGTTCCCGGTTCACCGATCGACTGAGCGGCAATGATGCCGACAGCCTCTCCCACCTGCACCGGCTGTCCGGTAGCCATATTGGCTCCATAGCACTTGGCACAGACGCCCACATGGGATTTACAGGTAAGAACGGTACGGATCTTCACAGAATCCCGTCCCAGCTTGCCTAACACCTTCATCACTTCCGCGGCGCACCTGGGGGTACACATATGATTCGCCTTTATCACCACTTCACCGGTATCCGGATCCGTGATTGTCTCGGCAATATAACGTCCGGTAATTCTCTCCTGGAGGCTCTCAATCGTCTCCTTACCGTCGGCAAATGCCTTGATCTCCATAAACGGGATATCCTTGCCCGCACAGCAATCCACCTCACGGACAATCATATCCTGGGACACATCCACCAGACGACGTGTCAGGTAACCGGAGTCCGCAGTACGAAGCGCGGTGTCCGAAAGTCCCTTTCTCGCGCCATGAGCAGAAATGAAATACTCCAGTACGTCCAGTCCCTCACGGAAATTCGACTTAATCGGCAGCTCGATGGTATGGCCGGTGGTATCCGCCATCAGTCCGCGCATTCCGGCCAGCTGCTTGATCTGCTTATCCGAACCACGGGCTCCCGAGTCAGCCATCATATAAATATTATTATATTTATCCAATCCGCTGAGCAGGTCATGCGTCAGCTGATCGTCTGTATTCTTCCAGGTCTCAATAACCTCTTTATAGCGCTCCTCCTCCGTGATCAGGCCACGGCGGTAGTTCTTGGCAATCTTATCCACCGTTGCCTGAGCATCCGCAATCAGCTTCGGCTTGGATTCCGGCACGGTCATATCTGAAATCGATACCGTCATAGCCGCCCTGGTGGAATACTTATATCCGATCGCCTTAATATCATCCAGTGTGATGGCCGCCCTGGTGGCCCCATGCACATTAAACACCTTTTCCAGAATCTGCTTCAGCTGCTTCTTTCCCACATGGAAATCCACCTCCAGCTTCAGCATATTCTCCTCCTGGCTCCGATCCACAAAGCCCAGATCCTGAGGAACGATCTCATTGAAGATAAAACGGCCGACTGTGGATTCCACAATTCCGCTTTTGACGGTGCCGTCCTCCATCTTCTGCTCCATCCGTGCCTTGATCCGCGAATGCAGGGTGACAACTCCGTTCTCATAGGCCAGAATCGCCTCGTTTACACTCTTAAACGCCTTGCCCTCGCCCTTGCTTCCCGGACGCTCCTGCGTCAGATAATAAATCCCCAGCACCATATCCTGTGACGGAACCGCTACCAGTCCTCCGTCCGAAGGCTTCAGAAGATTGTTCGGAGAAAGCAGCAAAAACCGGCATTCTGCCTGCGCCTCCACCGAAAGCGGCAGATGCACCGCCATCTGGTCGCCGTCAAAGTCTGCATTGAACGCCGTACATACCAGAGGATGCAGCTTGATCGCCTTGCCCTCCACCAGGATCGGCTCAAAGGCCTGAATTCCCAGACGATGCAGGGTAGGCGCACGGTTCAGCATCACCGGATGCTCCTTGATGACCTCCTCCAGCACATCCCAGACTTCTGACTGCAGACGCTCTACCATCTTCTTCGCGCTCTTGATGTTGTGCGCCGTGCCGTTCTGTACCAGCTCCTTCATCACGAAAGGCTTAAACAGCTCGATTGCCATCTCCTTGGGCAGGCCGCACTGATAGATCTTGAGCTCCGGCCCCACCACAATAACCGAACGTCCGGAATAGTCCACACGCTTTCCCAGAAGGTTCTGGCGGAAACGCCCCTGCTTTCCCTTCAGCATATCCGAGATGGACTTCAGCGCACGGTTGCCGGGGCCTGTCACCGGACGTCCCCGCCGGCCATTATCAATCAGGGCATCCACAGCCTCCTGCAGCATCCGCTTCTCGTTGCGGACAATGATGTCCGGCGCTCCCAGCTCCAAAAGCCTTGCCAGACGGTTATTCCGGTTAATAATCCGGCGATACAGGTCATTCAAATCCGAGGTGGCAAAACGTCCGCCGTCCAGCTGTACCATGGGACGGATATCCGGCGGAATCACCGGAATCACGGTCATGATCATCCACTCCGGTTTGTTGCCGGAATTGCGGAATGCCTCCACAACCTCCAGCCTCTTGATGATGCGGGCACGCTTCTGGCCGCTGGCATCCCGAAGCTCCTTGCGCAGCATCTCAGAATCCTTCTCCAGGTCAATCGCCCTGAGAAGCTCCAGCACTGCCTCCGCGCCCATTCCCACACGGAAAGAACCATAGCCCCACTTCTCCAGCTCCTCCCGGTATTCCTTTTCCGAAAGTACCTGCTTATACTGCAGGCTGGTTTTCCCTTTATCCAGCACAATATAGGACGCAAAATATAATACCTTCTCCAGCACCCGCGGAGAAATATCCAGAATCAGTCCCATCCGGCTGGGAATCCCTTTAAAATACCAGATATGGGACACGGGAGCCGCCAGGTCAATATGGCCGATACGCTCTCTGCGGACACTGGACTTCGTTACCTCCACGCCGCAGCGGTCACAGATCACGCCTTTATAACGGATCTTCTTATACTTGCCGCAATGGCACTCCCAGTCCTTGCTGGGGCCAAAAATCCTCTCGCAGAACAAACCGTCGCGTTCCGGCTTCAAAGTCCGGTAGTTGATCGTCTCCGGCTTCTTCACCTCGCCGTGAGACCATTCCAGAATCTTCTCCGGAGATGCAAGACCAATCTTGATGGCATCGAATGTCAACGGCTGATAAGTTTCATTTGTCTCTGGCATGAACGATACTCCTCTCTATAAAATCTTATTCTTCGTCCGAAGGCTCGTCAAAATCAGAGTCGTCTTCATAATCGTCATAATCGCTGTCATCGCCGTCCATATCATCGGCAATGTCCACATCTACCAGCTCCCCGTCGGAAAATTCCTGCTGCTGATAACCATAGTTTTCAAAAGACTCCTCCTGACGGAAGCCGCGATCCCCTTCAATAATGGAACGCAGATCGGTATCACTGTAATCGATGTTCTCACCGATCTCCACCTCTGTGTTGTCGTCACGCAGCACCCGCACATCCAGACAAAGAGACTGCAGCTCCTTAAGCAGTACCTTAAATGACTCGGGAATACCGGATTCCGGAATATTCTCACCCTTAATGATCGCTTCATAGGTCTTCACACGTCCTACCACGTCGTCGGACTTCACCGTCAGAATCTCCTGCAGCGTGTAGGAAGCGCCGTAGGCCTCCAGAGCCCATACCTCCATCTCACCGAAACGCTGGCCGCCGAACTGTGCCTTACCGCCAAGCGGCTGCTGTGTCACCAGCGAGTAGGGACCGGTAGAACGGGCATGAATCTTATCGTCTACCAGATGATGAAGCTTCAGATAGTGCATGTGGCCAATGGTAACCGGACTGTCAAAATACTCTCCGGTCCGGCCGTCACGCAGATGCACTTTACCGTCACGGTTGATCTTCACACCCTTCCACAGCTCCCTGTGCTCCAGATGCGCTCCCAGATACTCCATCACCTCTGGTTTAATCGTATCTCTATACTTCTCTGTAAACTCCTCCCAGGAAGAGTTCACATAATCATTCGCCACATCCAGGGTATCCATAATATCAATCTCGTCCGCACCGTCAAATACCGGCGTGGCGATATTAAAGCCCAGCGCCTTGGCTGCAAGGCTCAGATGGATCTCCAGAACCTGCCCGATGTTCATACGTGACGGCACGCCTAAGGGATTAAGCACAATATCCAGAGGACGCCCGTTCGGCAAAAACGGCATATCCTCCACCGGCAGCACACGGGAAACCACACCCTTGTTGCCGTGTCGTCCCGCCATCTTATCGCCCACAGAAATCTTACGCTTCTGGGCAATGTAAATGCGGACCGTCTCATTGACTCCCGGAGACAGCTCGTCACCGTTCTCCCTGGTAAATACCTTGGCGTCCACGATGATTCCATAAGCGCCGTGCGGCACCTTCAGCGACGTATCGCGGACCTCTCTTGCCTTCTCACCGAAGATCGCCCGCAGAAGGCGTTCCTCTGCCGTCAGTTCGGTCTCTCCCTTGGGAGTTACCTTGCCGACCAGAATATCTCCGGCACGGACCTCCGCGCCGATGCGGATGATTCCTCTCTCATCCAGATCCTTTAAGGCATCATCACCGACGCCCGGCACATCACGCGTGATCTCCTCCGGCCCCAGCTTGGTATCACGGGCCTCGGCTTCGTATTCCTCGATATGCACCGAGGTATAAACATCCTCCCGCACCAGACGCTCAGAGAGCAGGACGGCATCCTCATAGTTATAGCCCTCCCAGGTCATGAATCCGATCAGGGGATTCTTGCCCAGGGCGATCTCACCGTTCTGCGTGCTTGGGCCGTCGGCAATCACATCCCCGGCCTCCACATGGTCGCCCTTATAGACAATCGGCTTCTGGTTATAGCAGTTGGACTGGTTGCTTCTCTTAAACTTTGTCAGATGGTAAACCTCGCGGTTCCCATTATCATCCCTGCGGATAATAATCTCGTTGCTGGCCGAGCGCTCCACCACGCCGGCATGATTCGCCAGCATGCAGACGCCCGAGTCCACCGCTGCCTTCGCTTCAATCCCCGTACCCACTACCGGAGCCTCGGTCGTAAGAAGCGGCACCGCCTGACGCTGCATGTTCGACCCCATCAGGGCACGGTTGGCATCATCGTTCTCCAGGAAGGGAATCATGGAGGTTGCCACCGAGAACACCATCTTCGGGGAAACGTCCATCAGATCAATCGCGCTTCTCTGGAAGGAAGAAGTCTCCTCCCGGAAACGCCCGGAAACATTGTTGCGCATAAAGTGGCCTTCCTCATCCAGAGGCTCGTTCGCCTGTGCCACGATGAAGTTGTCCTCCTCATCCGCCGTCAGGTAAACCACCTTATCGGTAACCACAGGATTCATCCGGTCCGTCTTATCCACCACCCGGTACGGCGCCTCAATAAAACCGTACGGATTCACCCGCGCATAGGTAGCCAGAGAGTTGATCAAACCGATGTTCGGACCTTCAGGCGTCTCGATCGGGCACATCCTGCCGTAATGGGTATAATGCACGTCTCGCACCTCGAATCCGGCACGCTCTCTGGACAGGCCGCCCGGCCCCAGCGCCGAGAGACGCCGCTTGTGAGTCAGCTCCGCCAGCGGATTGTTCTGATCCATGAACTGGGACAGCTGCGAGCTTCCGAAGAACTCTTTCACCGCTGCCGTCACCGGCTTGATATTGATCAGGGACTGCGGGGTAATACCGTCCATATCCTGAGTGGTCATCCGCTCTCTTACCACACGCTCCATACGGGACAAGCCGATGCGGTACTGGTTCTGCAAAAGCTCTCCCACCGCACGGATCCTCCGGTTTCCCAGATGGTCGATATCATCTGAGGTTCCGATCCCGCCCTCCAGATGCATATTATAATTAATGGAAGCAATGATATCTTCCTTGGTGATATGCTTGGGAACCAGCTCCCCTGCATTCCGGCGCACCAGCTCCCTGAGTTCTTTTGCGTCCCCGCCAGCTTCTTCCAGAATAGTTTTTAATACCGGGTAATATACTAATTCCGTGATTCCGGCTTCCTCGGGTTCAAAGTCCACATAGTTCGCCAGATCCACCATCAGATTGGACAGTACTTTATAATTGCGGTCCGGTCCCTGAATATAGACAAACGGAACTCCCGCATTCTGAATCGCCTCGGCCTGATCCTTATCCAGCACCGCGCCCGCCGATGCCAGCACCTCGCCGGTCTCGGTGTCCACTACATCCTCTGCCAGCGTCTGGCCATTCAGACGGCTCTTGAAATTCAGCTTCTTATTAAACTTATACCTGCCAACCTTTGCCAGATCATAGCGCCGCGGATCAAAAAACATGCTGTTGAGCAGGCTCTCGGCACTGTCCACGGACAGCGGCTCACCGGGCCGGATCTTCTTGTACAGCTCCAGCAATCCGTCCTGATAATTATCAGAAGTATCCTTGCTCAGACTGGCCAAAAGCTTTGGCTCCTCTCCGAACAGATCCAGGATCTCCGCATTGGTACCATAGCCAAGCGCCCGGATCAGCACAGTCACCGGAACCTTACGGGTACGGTCCACGCGGACATAAAATATATCATTGGAATCGGTCTCATACTCCAGCCAGGCTCCCCGGTTGGGAATCACCGTGCAGGTGTAGAGCTCCTTTCCTACCTTATCATGGCCAATGCCATAGTAAATACCAGGGGAACGTACCAGCTGGCTGACGATAACACGCTCTGCTCCGTTGATAACAAAGGAACCGGTATCGGTCATTAGCGGAAGGTCGCCCATAAAGATCACATGCTCATTGATCTCTTCTTTATCCTTATTGTAAAGCCTTACCTTCACCTCCAGCGGTGCTGCATAGGTGGCGTCGCGTTCTTTACATTCCTCGATCGAGTACTTTACTTTGTCCCGGCATAGGGTAAAGTCCATAAACTCCAGACTCAGATGCCCGGCGAAGTCAGAGATTGGAGAGATATCTTCAAACACTTCCTTCAGGCCTTCCTCGAGAAACCACTGATAGGAGACTTTCTGAATCTCAATCAGGTTCGGCATCTCAAGAACTTCCTTCTGTCTTGAGAAGCTCATTCTAACGCTTTTCCCGGCCGACACCGGGCGCATTCTGCTTTTCTCCATTTGACGTTTCACCCCTGTTTTTTTATCGATTTTGCGGCGCTTTCAGGGCGCAAAAAGCCCATGATGCCACAATAGAGCACATTCCATAATATCATAACGTTGTCAAGGTGTCAAGTTTTTCTTCTTGCAAAATTCTTAAAATAATGGTATACTATTTGGGCAGGTTTTTACCTGATACTTAAAGAGCAGAGCGGAGGTATTTCCCCATGGCAGCAACCATTTTACAAGTACTGACAGTCATTCTGATAATTGCGGTGATTGTCCTGGCCGTTCTCTACTTCCTGGGAAGAAAGCTGGAGAAGCGTCAGGTAGAGCAGCAGGCCATGCTGGAGGCGGCCAAGCAGACCGTATCCATGCTGGTGATCGATAAGAAGAAGATGAAGATCCGGGATGCCGGCCTTCCCAAGATGGTCTATGAGCAGACTCCCAAGTACATGCGCTGGGCCAAGGTTCCGGTCGTTAAGGCCAAAGTCGGCCCCAGGGTGATGACCCTGATGGCGGATGAACGGGTATTCGCACAGCTGCCGGTGAAGGCGGAAGCCAAGGTTGTGATCAGCGGGATCTACATAACCGACATCAAGAGCGTCCGCGGCGGTTCGGTTGTGCAGCTGCCGAAGAAGAAAGGGCTTTTCGGACGGTTCAAAAAGGATAAGAACGAAAAAAAGGAAGAACCTCAGAAAGGCAAAAAGAGCAAAAAATAAGGCGCAATGCCTGTCAGAAGAAGCGACGCAGCCGCACCCGGAAGGTATCCGGGTGCGGCTGTTTTCATTCACAAAATTATGGTTCTCTTTTCCAGTCCCGCACACAGATTTCATCATAATGATAGACCGTTCTGTGGGCGCCTGTTGTATCCTGCCGCACCAGGGAACCCTTGTAGGCGATGACCCGGGCGCCGGAGGCCAGCCCTGCCATCACCCCGTTGTGGGAATCCTCGATAACGATTGCCTCACAGGGCAGGATATGAAGCCTTTTCATCGCCTCCTGGTACAGATCCGGCGCCGGCTTTGCCTGATTCACCGTCTCTCTGCCTATCGCAAATGCAAAATATTTCTCTATCCTCAGCTGCTCTAATACGTAATCCACATATTCCTGAGGGGAGGAGGAGGCCACTGCCATCCGAATGCCTTCTGCTTGAAGCCTGTCCAGAAAATCAATCAGCCCTTCCATGGGACTAAGCCTTCCCTCTTGGTAAAAATCCCTGTAAAACACTGCCCTCTGTCCCTGAATCAGCTCCTCGGTATCATACTCTTCCAGATGGTAATCTGCCTTCAGCTGTTCGGTTATCCTGTGAATATCTGTTCCTACCAGATAGGCCAGCTCCCCAATCTCTGCCTTTCTTCCCAGAGTCTCCAGATATTTAGAAAGGCTGTCCAGATACATAGATTCACTGTCCAGCAGCACACCATCGCAATCAAATAAAACTGCTTTTACCATAAGCTCACTCTCGTCCCTGCCAATTACAGGCCGTTGCGGTATTCCTTCAGCTTATCCATAAAACGTTTTACCCGGTCTTTATCCATGGGATTGGCAAAAACGCCGTCCTTCTTTAAACTGGTGGCAATGAACGCCGCGTCGCAGACAGAATAGATATCCTCAACCGTCTCGTATTTTACTCCCGTGGAGGCTACCAGAACCATATCCGGCATGGCCTCCCTCAGCTGATGCAAAAGAGAAATATCTGCGGATTTCCCTGCCGTGGCTCCTGGCACTGCAAAGCCGTCCGGCATATTGTTAAACTGCGCTGACAGGGCCGAGGCCAGGGGATCCCGGCCGCCGATATCCGCACTGGATTCCGGGGTTACATAATGAATCATTTTTACATGATCTGCATGCAGGTTATGGCGCAACCGCACATAGTCTCCCACAGCCGTGTCATAAAGCCCCATGTTGCCGGAGTATACGCCGGAAAAGGTTCCTCTGGTAAAGCTTGCCCCCACAGTCGCGCACAATGCCACGCTGTCTGAGGGATTGCTGATCACATTTGCCCCATACGGCACCTGAATGTGCGGTTTTAACCGGCCGATGATATAGGCCATGGCTGACAGGATTTCCTTGGGCGGATTTTTCTGGTAAGGAAAGCTGAACTCATTGGAGAAATGGAGCGCATCGATCCCTCCCTCCTGAAGAGCCGTGATATCATCCAGCGCTGCCTCGTAAACCTTTTCCATCCCTCCCTCGGGGTCATACATGGGATCTCCGGGCAGAGCCAGAAGATGAACCAGGCCAAAGGCCGCTTTTTCTGTTCCCACTACATCAGATAACCAGGTCTTTCTCATAATATAATCTCTCCTTTAAGTCTTTTTCCTCTTGTATCATAAAATCCCAAAAAACGCTCCCACAACTGCGACAACAAACAGGATAATCATGATCTTAAACACACTGACATTTTTCTTCATAAGCCCAAAACAAAGCATGACAAAAATCACGCTGAGCATTCCCGGAAGAATCGAATCCAGAAGCTCCTGAATCACCACAGAAGTCTCTCCTACATGGATGGCTAAGGGCGTAACAATCGATACATTGTTGACCATCATGGCTCCGGCAATCACCAGTCCGAGAATCGAAAGACTGTTGGTGATTTTTCTCATAATGGAGGCGTCCGTAATCTTGGTCAGGACATTCTGCCCCAGCCGGTAGCCGGAGAAAAAGGTAAAATATCCCATCCCGAATATATATGCTCCCAGAAGAATGGCATAAATAAACGGTGCGACAATATTTCCCTTCAATGTCATATCCACAAAAATCGCCAGAAGAACCGTCTTTAACAATCCCTGGGTAATGGTATCCCCGATTCCGGCCAGAGGGCCCATCAGACCGATCTTGACACTGTTGATCATCTCATCGCTTACGGATCCGCCGTTGGCCTTTTCCTCCTCCATGGAACAGACGATTCCGGGAATAAAAGCTCCCCAGTTATTCTCGGTGTTGAAGAACACCATGTGCCGTTTCAGGGCAGCAACCCGATCCTCCTTGTCCTGATAGAGCCGGTTGATAATCGGCGCCATGGCATGGCAGAAGCCCAGAGACATCAGACGCTCGTAGCTCAAGCAGGACTCAGAGGTCGTCTCCCAGATCAAAAAACAGCGAAGCAGATCCGATTTTGTCAGCTTCTTTTCCTTCCTTTCACTCATATCAATTCCCTCCTTCTGTCAGCTTATCCAGATTCAGAGTCCAATAAAGTACGGCACAGGCACCGCCAAGGAGCGCACAGGCAATAATATCCATGTGAAGATATGCCACACATAAATACCCTACCACAATAAACGGAGCAAACTTGGGGCTGAATACGGTTTTAAACATCATGGAAATTCCCAGGGCCGGAAGAATCATCCCCGCCGTAGTCAGGGCCTGAGAGACAAAGGCCGGAATCTGGTTCATGGCCGCCTCCAGATAGGAGGCCCCGTAAAACACTGCCAGGAATGCCGGAATTCCATACAAAAGCCCACACAGGAGATTCGGCAGCAGCCAGTTATAAATCCACAGATGCTCGGTCTTTCCTTCCTCCACATACCGATCCGCCATATGCACAAAAGCAACACAAAGCGTCATGTTAAGATTGCTTGCCACAAGTCCGAGTGTCCCTAAAGCGACTGCCAGGGTAATCCCGATCTCCGGCGTCTGATGAGAGGCGATGGTAACTGCAGTGGCGATCACGCCCGCATAGCATTTGTCATAGGACGAAATACCGCCCACC
The DNA here is from genome assembly GCA_910575255.1 of Lachnospiraceae bacterium. Classification (GTDB taxonomy): domain Bacteria; phylum Bacillota; class Clostridia; order Lachnospirales; family Lachnospiraceae; genus Brotaphodocola. The sequence goes on from CAJTEM010000003.1 coordinate 136,500, forward strand.
GTGACCTGCCCCATGTACAAAAGCTGGATGGTTGCGCCAATCATAGCTCCGGCACGCCAGTCCCCCATAAGGATTCCTGTCACAGTACCACTGACAAGAGGCGCCCCGCGTACAATCCATACCAGATATTCCGATACCACTCCGCCGTTAAACCACGCCCAAAGAGCAACTAAAACAGATTGAATGAACATACTGTACCTCCTTCACTTCATGCTTTTATCAGCCTTCAAATACGGTCTGCTTTTCATGGGGAGTCACCTGAAAATACACCTTGACTCCCTCCTCCTTCAGCTCAATTAAGGTTTTCCTCTCCTCCTCACTGGCCGAAATATTTTTAAACAGCTTTCTGCGTTCTGCATTGGCTCCCATGCCTCCTACATTCAGCTCCCGCAGAAGCACTCCGCTGTCAAAAAGAAGTTTTGCCACCTTCGGATATTTCACCAGTATCAGGGTATTTTTATCCGAACCGTCCAGCTCGGGCAACAGCCTTCCCACCTCATCCGTGCCGGTGATGGTAAGCTCGGTATCCGGCGGAGCCACCATCTTCATAACATTGGTGATAAAGGTATCCTTTGCCACCCCGTCGTCTACAATCCAGATCCGCTTGATGGACAGGCTCTTCACCCAGGCTGCCACGATCTGCCCATGGATCAGACGATCATCAATCCGTATCATTTTTACTGCCATATTCCACGCCTTCCTTTCTTCTGTTATTCTACCCGTTCCTTCAGATCTACAATCCCTTCCACCCCTGCTGCCACAGCGATCGTCTTAAGCTCCTTTACAGATGCGCTCTCCACAAAATTAAACACCTGCAGGACCATTGCCAGATTCATCCCCGTGACAATCTCCATCCGTTCCTTATCTTCCAGAGAGGCATAGATCCGGGAAGCAGTTATAAAAGGAGTTCCGCCAAAAATATCTGTAAGAATCAGAATCCCGTCCTCCGCCTCCTCTACCTTGTGGCGGATATCGGTCTCATACTTGGTAAGGTCTGTTCCAGATGGAAGGGTGAGGTATTCTACATTGGACACTGTACCCAGGACAAGCCTGGATGTGGCCCATACCTCCCTGGCCAGATTCCCGTGGCTTAAAAGAAGTATCTTGCTCATATATCCTCCTTAATATTTTTCATGGCTTTATGATAAAGCAAAAGATATTTTTTGTAAAATTTTACTCATAAATTGCACGTTTCCCATTTGTGTTTGTGTATTATGTCGATTTCTAAAATCCTTTTTTCCGTCACCCTCCATTTATTTCCTTATGTGTGTATCAACCCCTACATTTTTTACACAGATTACACACTTTTGTTGCGTTCAGTTTTAATGTGTGTTATAATTTAAAGGAAAATATTACACGCTTTTCACGGTATTCATTTGTACTGTCCGTTTCCAATATCACTCGTTTAGCTCTGAGAATACTCAGCCTTGGAAAAGAGGGGAGAGGCGCTTCGAAATGGTCTGCTGTTTTTGACTTTGCAGGGATATAGAAGTCCTTAAATCCCTGAGTTTTGCGTTGAAACGAAAATCCCCGCTGTTTGAGCGAAGCGAGTTCGGGGATTTCCGTTTCGTTCTTAGCAAAAATCAGGGATTTTAGGAATTCTTGATCCCGAAACCGGAAAAGACAGCAGACCATTTCGAAGCGCCTCTCCCCTCTTTTCCAAGGCGTACCTTTCAGTAAAACCTGAACCAAATGACATTGGCCCGTAAACCAGTAACATAAATTCCGGCAAAAGCATCAAGGGGGAAGAAAACCGAATGGCTCAGAACCAGGCAATACAAGACATGGTAAAAAAGATCACCCGGCAGCTTTTAGAAAGCGGCGATCTGGACAACAAGGGCGCAGATGCACACACATTGTCCATTGATTTAAAGCTGGACCGGGCCAACGTATCCCGGATCCTTAACAGCCTGTGGAAGGATGGCTCTCTGATCAAATTCCAGGGAAAGCCCACCCTCTTTCTCGACCGCAAGGTAATCTCCCGGAATTATCCGGGAATCTTTATCCCTCAGACCGTAGCCAAAGGCGAAAAGCTTTCCACGCTGCTGCATTCGGCCAGAGCAGAGGAAACTCAGGAAGCCATGACCTCCCTGGAACAGCTTATCGGCGCAAAGTCCAGCTTAAAGGAAGCCATCATATCTGCCAAAGCCGCTGTGGCTTATCCTCCCCATGGACTTCACATTCTCCTTCATGGCTCCATCGGCGTGGGAAAAGGCCGGTTTGCCCAGTGTATGCATCTATACAAAAAAAGCACATGCATGGATGGAGAACCCATCCCTTTTGTGACCGTTTCCTGCCACAACTTTTCAGAGAATCCCAAGCTGTTCTCCCAACAGCTTCTGGGCCATGCACGGGACGTGATTTCCAATAAGGCACGGAGAGGATTTTTAGATACCGCCAAAGGGGGCATGCTCTTTTTTGACGAGATCGAATATCTCCCCTCCGCCTCTTTAGACCTGCTTGCCTCTATCCTGACCCGCGGCTCCTACAACCGCATCGGTGACACCACCGCCCGGCAGGTTCAGTGCATGGTGGTTGCCTCCACCACCCGCCCGAAGGAGGAAGAAACCATCCGTGTACTGGTCGAAAGCCTGCCGGCGGCAATTCACATCCCGGATCTGGAAGAGCGGGGCATCTACGAGAAAATAGAATTGATTCTGCAATTATTTGCGGGCGAAGCCAGAAGCATCCGTCTTCCTATCAGGCTGTCCAGGGATGTATTAGCAGTTATGGCTGCCATGCATTATGACAAAAATATCATCCAGCTTGCAGGAGAAGTGAAATCCGCCTGTTCCCGGGCCTATCTGGACAGCCTTACCAACCGCTATCAGACCATCTATATCCATATCCACAACCTTTCCCGGGAACTGCTTTCCTTTCATGGCTGCAGCTCCGAGCAGAGAGACAACATCCGTCATATCCTGGAAGACATTCCGGACAAATATGTGGAGCTGGATAAGAACGGCTATTCAAAATATATGGAATACCACAGTTTTTCCAGAATGGAACCGATATCCGAAAGCCAGAAGCAGTTGGAGCGCCGGCTCCTGAAGGATACTTTATCTATTGATAATATCTACCAGAGCGTGGCAGACCATATCTCCGCCTTGTCCGGCTGTACGGACACAGAATTATATGGCATTAAACGGAATATTTATCCCATTGTACTGCAGATTGTGGTGGCACAGCTGCAGAAAAAGGGACGCTTTGAAGAGAGCAGAAAACATATCCATCTTCTGTATGGAATCCTGCTGCATATCACCAATCTCCTGAAGCGCACAGACATACACAGTCAGCTCCCTGGCCAGGAAATGCCTGCTGCTTCCAGAGAAATCTTTCCAGAAGAATACCAGATGGCCTCTGAGATCATGGAAAGCCTGTCACAGATATACGGCTGCTGTTTCTCCAACCGTGAGATCGATTATCTGGCATCCTATTTTGCTGTGTTTTCCAATTGGACCTCCACAGTGAACTTAGGGCTTCTTGTGATCTGTCATGGGGAGAATATTGCCTCAGATCTGGTAAGCCAGGCTCTCAATACCATATATGGCGATTATATTATAGATTATATCAATTATTCTCCTTCCATGAGCCTGAAAGAATGTCTTAATCTGGCTGTTGCCAAGACGCACAAGCTGAACCGGGGCTCTGGCATCCTGATCCTTACAGACATGGAGCCTCTGACCACAAGCAACGAATATGTCTCCCGCCAGACAGGAATAGACGCCAACATTCTTTACCCGGTCACCCTGCCGCTGCTTTTAGAAACCATCCGCCAGATTCTGTCCAACCGCTCGGATTTTTCCCTTCTGGCGCCGGTCAGCCAGCCCCACAGCATACGGTCGGAAAATATAAGCGCCCAGGAGGCCTTTATCCGGAACCTGGCCGACAAGGTGATCGGGAAGACGACCGTGTTTTTAGACACCACCAAGGCAGTCAATGTTCTGGAAAAATGCCTGAAAGCCACCCTCTTAGAGCTTCAGCTCCCCTACTCCAACGAGATCGCCGCCAAGTATCTCTGTCACTGCTGCAATATGTTAGAGCGCGCCATCCGGGGCGAAACCTGGAACTATTCCCGGTTAAGCGGATTTACCAATGAACACCATGAATTAATGAACCTGATTGAGCATAAGCTGGAATATGCTGAGAATATTTTCGGAATCAAGATTCCTGCCAGTGAGATCGCTTATATTACAGAAATATTTTTGTGATAGGTTAAAAAGATCCCATTTTCGGCAATCTTCTTCTAGTATATTCCTATCCCCCATTTGGAGATATGCCTAAAAACAGTATTCAGACATTTTTGTCCGAATCTACAATAAGCCTTTGTTTTATTCTGAACTGCTCGAATCAAATAAAGGGCAACTGAAATCAGCCTTGTCATCCAATACTTGCTGAACCGGTGCGAAGATATCACTCCACTCGCCCTGTGGTGTTGGTCTGAATGTTGTCGCTCATGTTCCTCCTTTTGGGCGTAAAAAAGACGCATGGTTTACAATTTACTGTTCCATGCGCCTTTACGCTGTTATTTTGATATTAAATTGTTTTACCGATTATGCTAACTGCATAATTTCGGTTTCGATCTCTTTTAACTCATCGAATGACAATGTAGATACACAATCTGCAATTTCTTCAAGTGTCATTTTGCCTTTTCTTATTAACTGTTCTGCCATTGCTCTTTCTGTATCATGCCTTTCACTCTTGATAAACGACTTCATAATCTGTTCATCATCAAACAAACTCATCATAATCGTCACAACCTCCTTTTCCCTGTCAAGCAAATATTCCTTTAAGACATTCCTGTCCTTGCATATGCGGATTGTTTCCGTAACTGCCTTTTGTGTCATTCCATGCTGTTTTGTCTGCTCGTTAAAAACTTTGCAGAAAATAATGTACTGGTTGATAATGTCATCTGTATCGCTTTCATAGATTACCTTTGCTTTTACCTCAATATCTATATCCGCGCTCTCGAAAAATTCTTTAGACAGAGATATATTATCAGGTTTCCGCCCTTTGTTTCCCGTAAAAATCACATAAAGTTCAGGCTTTGGCATTTTTACTTTCCTGCTTTTGTAATAGTCTTGGCAGGTACGCTGAAAATATTCGTGATAGCTTTGCGCCAGATACAGCAAAACTCTTACTAAAATATTCACTGTCCATGTAGATTGTGCCTCCACAAGTATCATCAGCTTATTATTCACAATAAAGCCTAAATCATTATACAGATTATCCGTCAATACATTTGTGATCGTCACATCTGTAAGGGAATCCTCTGTCGCTGTAGTGTCCTCCGGATGGAGCGTTTTATACAGCTTTAGCAGATAACTCTTGTTTTGAAAAAGGTCAAGGAATACGCTGTTTTTTGCTGTACGTTTTGCCATGACTTTTTCTATCTGTTTTGTATCTTCCGACACCTTATCACCTCGATTTCTAAAAATCTGTGACACAAGATACGATATATTCTTCTCCTGCTACACTTCAATTATACAAAAAAACGCTTGTCTTTACAATAAAAATCACATTAAATTTCTTCTTCCCTACGCTTAGTCCTGTTCTGTTGCCTGTTATACTGTCGGCTCTTGTTCTGAAGCTCCCTCATAAGGTTCTTCCTGTTATAGCAATTGAAAAATATTTTAAGGAGCACTATGTCAAGAATTAAAATCTCCACTTTTTCCCCACATCACTTTCCATGGATTCCGCTTTTCCAAAACCTGAAAAGAAAAAACCGGGTATCGTAACACTGCCCCGGCATTTTCTCTCTTTTATTGAAAATCATCCCCTGGCAAAACAGAAAGCCAGCCAAACTATCTCAAAACCTCCGCTTCCCTCTCTGCCTTGGCTCTTTCCCCTGCAATTCTCCCTTTTCGTCGAATATAAACTCCTCCGCTTCCCCTAAAAGCTCCATTCCCTCCGGCAGGTTCTTCGCCAGCGCCTCCGAGATCCACAGATATTCCACGAACTGGCTGTTAAAGATACGGATGATCCTTGGATTCTCCGGATCCGCGTTCACACAGGTTCCCAGACAGAAACGGATGGCATCCTTGTCCGACTGCATGATGCAAGGGATTCGGGATCCGTTCAGATTCCTGCAGGTAAAGCCGTTTAAGTACATTGTGGTCAGATCCAGCTGGTCAAAGACCCTCTTGGTTATCGCACTGGCCATCCCGCTGCCCATCCCGTTCCCATGACTTTCCGGGGACAGATCCAGGACGCATACTCTCTCTGCCCGGATGCCGCCGCTGGCATAAGGGGTGGCAAAGGTTCCGGTGACATTGGGGTCCATGCCGTCTCCGCTGAAATTCTTCCCGATCTCATCCACAATCAGCACATCACATTCCGGCAGCAGGATCCGGGGCATGTGCGCCTCGGCTTCCTTCAAAAGTCCCGGCTCCTTTGCAATGATTTCTTCTTTATCCAAAGCCGCTATTTTCCAGGTCTTGTCAAAAGCGTTTTCCAGGATCCCTACCCCGCAAAGAACAGGACTGTTCTGAAGCACTGCCGTTCCGAAGACCTCCACATTATATCCCATCCTCTGGAAGCCCTCTTCGTGACATACCCTGGCTCCGTACTGTTTTCCCAGGCCAATGGCCATCATCTTCATCAGTCCGCTCTGAAAGGGCCCGCGGAATCCGGTGTGGGGTTTGATTCTTCCCACCACTACAATGCCGTCGGCCGAAGCAGCCGCCTGGTCGATATAGACATCTCTCCCGTCCTTTGTGACTCCGATCCTTGTCACCTCCATGGAGGAGATCAGAGGACATCCCATCGTTTCCTCAGTGATCCCGTATTCCTGCAAAAGCCCGCGCTGCCCCTCGGCCGTTCCGCCTCCGTGGCTGCCCATGGCCGGAATGATAAAGGGCTCTGCCTGAAGAGCTTTCAGATAATCAACGATTGCCAGGATAATCCGGTCAATATTGGCAATTCCCCGGCTCCCTGCCGTGACCGCAATCCGCATTCCCGGAAAGATCTTCGCGGACAGCCGGATCCGTTCCAGTTCCTCCTTCACCACAACGGATATCTCTTCCCTCTGAATGCAGGCCGGATCAAAGTGCTGCCTCGCTTTATAGAATCCGGGCAATGTAATCTCTGACAGATAAGGTTCAAATCCCTGACATTCCTTCATACCTGCACCTCACTGTAAAATGGTATCGACACGGAAGCGCCCTCCCGGGTCACTGCAATGGCTGCTGCTTTTGCCGCGGTCGCGGCGGCTGCCTGTGCGGTCTCTCCCATCGCAATCCCTTTAAGAAAATATCCCGTAAAGGTGTCCCCCGCTCCTGTAGTATCAATAGCCTTTACTTTTGGGGCAGAAAATGAGAATTTCCTGCCTTCCGAATAACAGATACCGCCTTTCTCTCCCAGTGTCAGTACCACGTTCATCCGGGGGTATTGAAAAAGCAACTGTGATAATATCTCCTCCGGCTCCTTTTCCCCTGTAAGCTGTTCTCCCTCTGTCTCATTCAGAAGCAGCCAGGTCACTTTGCTCAGATCACACTTTCCGATCCCTTCATTGGCAGGGGATGGATTGAATGCGATGGTCATCCCCTTCTCCCAGGCAGCTTCTATCATTTCCGGAACCTTGTTGATTTCATTCTGCAGGAGCAGGAGGTCTCCCTTGTCAAAAAAGGCAAGCACCTCATGGATGAATGCTTCCTCCATCGTACCATTGGCTCCGTCATGGAGCAGAATCCCGTTCTGTCCGGAAGGGTCCACCTGAATCACCGCACTTCCGGTCTCCTGCTCCGAAACTGCCACGAATCTCGTATCTACCCCAGCCTCCTTCATCAGCCGGACCAGCCAGTCCCCGTCCCTTCCTGCCTTTCCGGCATGCCAGACTTTCGCTCCGGCTCTTGCCAGGGCAATGGACTGATTCAGCCCCTTTCCTCCAGGAAAAACCTGGAAGCCCTGGCAGCTCTGTGTTTCTCCTGGCATCACAAAATGATCCACCTGATATACCTTATCAATATTGATCGAACCAAAATTCAGTATTTTCATACATACACCCCATTGCCCTCAGCTACGTTCCATATTTTTTGTGACAATCACATCCGATTCCAGACCGCAGACGTTACGAATCACAATCTCCCCGATGCGTACCGGCGCTGTCAGCTCTGCCTTGTTGATTTCCTCCATGACGGAGAATATCGCCTGCTTGGGCACCGGCTTTGTCAGACGGACGCTGCAGAGAGGAAGAAAGGATCCTTTTATGCGGACAGAGGAAGCGATGGTCCGCCGGGGATCCGTAAGCTCCTGTTCCACATACTGCTGTCCTTTTTTACATTTATTCCCCTCTGTCTCCAGGACCCTGCCGTCCTCATGACACACCTCAATCTCGCACCCGTTCGGGCAGAGGATACAGGTAAAAACTCTGCTATTCATCTACTGTCACCTCGATATCTTCCCTGGAAAGGAAATCCTCAGCTTTGATTCGGAATTGTATCATCTCGGCCGGAATCGCCTTTGGCACTTTGAATTCTCTGATTATGCTTCCTCCCTGACGGATCCGGAACCTGCATGACTTCATAGGCTGACGTACCCGCAGGGAAAGCTGCACCTCTTTGTTTCCGCTGACCTTCTGCGGAATCACATGGCCGATATGGCAGTCTGTCTTCACCCGGATACCCGCTTCCTCCAGGCAGCCTTCTCTCAGATACTGATGTACCCCCTCTGCCAGCGCTTCCGCCTCCAGGGATACAAAGTCCACCAGATCATGAACATGCAGCACATTCCCTGCCGCAAAGATTCCGGGAACACTGGTCTGAAAACTGTCATCCACCACTGCCCCCTTTGTCCGCTCATCCAGACAGACCCCTGCACCCAGGGAAAGCTCATTTTCCGGAATCAGGCCTACGGACAAAATCAGGGTATCGCAGGGGAACTCCTTCTCGGTTCCTTCTATCACCTGCATGTTTTTGTCTGCCTGTGCCACTACCACGGATTGAATCCGCTTCTCTCCCCGGATCTCAATCACGGAATGACTCAGATACAGAGGGATTCCATAATCATTCAGGCACTGCTCAATATTCCTGGGCAGGCCGCTGGGATAGGGAAGGATCTCAAAGACTCCCTCCACATGGGCCCCCTCCAGAGTCAGTCTTCTTGCCATGATAAGGCCGATATCTCCGGAACCCATGATGACGACATTTTTTCCTACCATGGTATTATACAGATTGATATAAGACTGCGCAACCCCGGCATTGTACACCCCTGCCGGGCGGGTTCCCGGAATGGAAAGAGCGCCTCTGGTACGTTCCCGGCACCCCATGGTCAGGACAACTGCCTTTGCCTTTACCTGCAAAAGCCCGTCCCTGGTGTCAATGGTCACTATCTTTCCCGGCGTAATGTCAATCACGGTTGCATTCACTGCCACATCCACCTGACAGGCCTCTGCCTCATCGATAAAGCGCTGGGAATACTCCGGCCCGCTAAGTGTCTCCCCAAACCGGGTAAGGCCAAAGCCATCGTGAATGCACTGCCTTAAGATCCCCCCTAACTGTTTTTCCCGCTCGATCACCAGGACATCACTAATTCCCAGCTTTTTCAGGGCAACCGCAGCCGCAAGGCCTGCCGGCCCGCCTCCCACAATCACCACATCCCGTACATCCATGTCATTTCACCCTTCCTGTAAACATTTGCGAATTCTTCTGATTCCAAAGAACTTCCGTGACCTCTTTTTTCAGCTCTTCCTCAATCATGGATGTGATCCGGGTCTCGCAGTATCCCCCCTGGCATCGTCCCATGGTTGCCCTCGTCCGGTACTTGATCCCGCTGACCGTAGATACCCCAAGGATATTGTGTACTGCCTGCCGGATCTCTGCCATGGTCACACATTCGCACCGGCAGCAGATCTCCCCATAGTCCGGATCCTGACGGATCAGCCGCCGCTTTCCCTCGTCATCCTGATCGGCAAAACGGACAATCCCTTTCCTGACAGGACAAAACCTCTCATTAACAGTCAGGGCTTCCTGTTCCTTCACCTTTTCCGCCACCCTTCTGGCAATGGGGAGGGCACTGGTAAGCCCTGGTGTGGAGATCCCCACTACATTCACCGCATGAGGAATCCTCTTGTCTGACTGAATCTGAAAATCCACCCGCTCTCCGGTCAACGGATCCGCCACATAGGGAAAAATTCCTACATAATTGCGAATGAAGTATTCCCGCTTTACATGATTGGGAAACAGCCTGGCTCCCTGCCGTGCCAGCAGATCGATCTTTTCCCGGGTCGCACGGTAATCCTCCTCCTCACCTACCTCCTCTAAAGTAGGCCCTACCAGGACATTGCCATCCACGGTCGGCGTGATATGCAGATCACAGTCTCCGTCCTCACCCGGCGCCGGATAGATGGGAACGGAAAGAAACCTCCCCACCTTTTTATCCAAAATCTCATACTCTCCCTTCACCCTCTTGGGAATATACTCTCCGAATCCCAGCATCGGGGATATCCTGCAGGCAGAGACTCCCGCACAGTTGATGACCCACCTGGAATGCCACTCTGTGTTTCCCGTATGCACACAATAGCTTTCCTCCCTCCGGTCAATAGCGGTCACCTCCTGATCAAAATAATAGTGCACTCCGTTCCTGGCCGCATTCTCTGCTAACGCGATGGTATAGGTATAGGGACACAGAATCCCCGCTGTAGGCACATGAATGGCCCACTCCCCGTCCGCGTTGGGCTCGATTGCCCGAATCTCGTCATGGCCAATCATACGAATCCCCGGTATTCCGCATTTCTTTCCATGCGAAAAAAGCTCCTCCAGACTCCTTTTTTCTCTTTCCCCAAAACCCACGATCAGCTTTCCGCACCGCTTAAATGGCACATCCAGCTCTCTGGCCACCCGGTCAAATTCCGCGTTTCCTTCGATACAGCACTCCGTACGCAGAGAATGCTCCCCGCTGAGGATGCCGGAATGAAGCAGTCCGGTATTCCTTCCGCTGACTCCGTTGCAGACATCCAACTCCTTTTCCAGCACACAGATACAAAGCCGATATCGTGACAATTCTCTCGCCACAGCGCTTCCCACCACGCCTCCGCCAATGATAATCACGTCATATTTTTTCCCTGTCATCTCTTTCGCTCTCCCTGCCCTTATCCGCCCAGATAAGTCTTTTTCACATCACTCTCTTCCAGCATTTCCTCACTTCGGCCGCTCAGCCTTATCATTCCGTTCGCCATCACATAGCAGCGGTGGGAAATGCTCAGCGCCATATAGGCATTCTGCTCCACAAGAAGAACCGGTATCTTCTTGATCTGATTGATCTTCACAATAACCCGAAACATATCCTCCACGATTACCGGCGCCAGGCCAAGAGAAGGTTCATCAAACATAATCAGCTTCGGATCGCTCATCAGTCCGCGGCAGATCGCCAGCATCTGCTGCTCTCCTCCGCTTAAGGAACCGGCCAGCTGCTTCTGCCTCTCCCCTAATTTGGGGAAAATCTCATACATATCCTCCAGATGCGTCTTCATCTCCCTGGAAGAAAATTTCCTGCAATATGCCCCCATCTCCAGATTGTCCCTGACCGACATCTCCGGGAATACCTCTCTGCCCTCCGGCACGTAGACAATGCCTCGTGAGACAATTTTTGTGTTTTTTATTTTTGTGATATCCTCTCCCTGAAATATCACACTTCCCTTCTTTGGCCGCAAAAGTCCCATGACGGTTTTCATCAGCGTGCTTTTGCCTGCCCCGTTGGCTCCGATCAGGGAGATGATCTCATCCTTTCCCACCTCCAGGCTGACATTGCTAAGAACCTGGACCTTGCCGTAATAGGCGTCAATATTCCGGATCTCAAGCATTTCCCTCAGCCCCCTTTGCCATTTTTCTGCGGTATCCCTCTCCCAGATAGGCAGATATCACCTCTTCATTCACCAGAATCTCCTTTGGATTCCCTTCTGCGATCTTGCAGCCGAAGTTCAGCACCGTAATATCGTGGCTTAGATTCATCACAACATCCATATTATGTTCAATCAAAAACATATCCACCCCTGTCTCGAACACCTTCTGGATAATCTCGATAAATTCCTTTCGTTCCGAGGGATTTAAGCCAGCTGCCGGTTCGTCCAGAAGGATCAGCTTCGGCTCTCCCATCAAAGTACGTCCCAACTCTGTCATTTTCTGCCTTCCATAAGCCAGATTGTTGACAATTTCATCCCTGTATTGGTACATTCCGATAAAATTCAGAACTTCCTTTGCCTTTTCTCTCAGATGCCTCTCCTCTTTTCTGGCACTTCGAAAATCCGCCAGATACTTCAGCAGACTCTGTGTGGTTTTGCTCTGTCCGCCGATCATCAGATTTTCCGTCACTGTCATGGCAGAGAACAACTTGATGTTCTGAAAGGTCCTGCCGATTCCCATCTGCGCCCGGGCATAGACGGGCCGTCCTGAGATGGATTTTCCTTCAAAAAGCACATCCCCCTCTGTCTGAGGATTTTCCCCTGTTATCATATTAACCGTTGTGGTCTTCCCTGCTCCATTCGGTCCGATCAGGGCATGAATCTTCCCCCTTCTCACCTTAAAGTTCAGATGATCCACCGCCACCAGTCCGTCAAAACGCTTTACCAGATCCAGAACCTCCAGAACAACCTCCGGGTTATCCATCTGTCATTCACCACCTTCCGCAACCGATCTCTTATTGAAAACGCCCATGACCTTCCCATAGAGAGAAATCAGGCCATCGGGCAGAAACAGCGCACTGGCCAGCACAAGAATACAATAAGTAATCTGGTAATAATCCCCCAGAAACCGTAAAAGCTCCGGCAGCAGCGTCACGACTATGGATCCAATCATATTCCCCAGGATATTCCCAATCCCTCCCACCATCAAGATAATCACATAATTGATAGAAAGATCCGTAGTAAAGGAAAGGCTTGTGATATATCCGTTAAAATGAGCATACAAGGCGCCGCCAAAAGCACCGTACATGGCAGCCAGGGTAAACGCACGAATCTTGATCCTGCGGATATCCAGCCCAAGAGACTCTATGGCATCCTGGTTGTCCTTTACTGCCCGAAATTCTCTCCCCCATTTGGAATCCGTGATTCGGATCGACAAAAGACACATGGCTATGGCCACCACCAGGATAAAGTAGAAATATTTGGTATTGGTATCCAGAGCAATCCACCCCACAGAGAATCTCGGAATACTTTTTAAGCCCTGAGTACCTCCGGTAATATCAATCAGATTTGTGGCAAAGATACGGACAATCTCCGAAAATGCCAGGGTCGTCAAAGACAGATACACTCCCTTCATCTTCAGACTGGGATATCCCAGCCCTCTTCCCAGCAGAAAACCGGCGCAGACAGAGGCGATCATCGTCAGCCAGGGAGAAAGCCCAAAGTTTTTAGACAGCAACGCGGAGGTATATGCGCCGATAGCATAAATTCCTGCTGTTCCCAGATTCATCTGCCCTGTCAGCCCGGTAATAAAATTCAACCCGAAAACCACGATCATGTTGATAACCATCTGGTTGAGAATGGTTATGTAATAATTATTGTCTGCAAACAGAGGCACCAGAGCCAGAAATACAAACAATGCCCCCATCCACAGATATTGATTCCGTCTGGCCGTTTTCATAAATACCACCTTTCTCACAGATTTTCTATCGTGTCTTTCCGGTAATTCCCTTTGGCCGGATCAGCAAAAAGGCGACAAGCAGAACAAAGGCCGCAATATCCTTATACACGGAAGGGAAAATCATAGAAGCAAAATTTTCTACAATCCCGATCACCAGGCCTCCGATAATCGCCCCCGGCAGATATCCAAAACCTCCGATCACCCCGGCTGCAAAGCCCTTCAACCCGATCATATTCGACATCGTAGTGCTGATGTTCAAAAGCGGAGATACTAAAACCCCGATCAGGCAACAAATGATCATGCTGATAGCAACTGTTGTAACCATGACTGTCTTGACATCAATCCCCATGAGCTGGGCCGCATTGCGGTTCTGGGCGACGCATCTCATGGCCTTTCCCGGCTTCGTCTTATACAGAAACAGCTGCAGGGCACAGACACAGATAAACGCGGTAATAATAATGGCAATATTGGCCCTGGAGATCACTACCTTGCCAATCTTTACGGTTCCTACCAGGAATCCCGGTACGGAGAAGGGAACCGGTCCCCAGAACAGCCGGATTCCTTCCACAATGATTTTTCCCAGCATGACCGTAGCCATGATCGTATAGATCATAGTCAGATTTCTTAACGGAATGAAAATAGTCCTGGCAATGATCACTCCCACTATGGCAACCGTCAGAAGACTCAGGAGAATTCCCTGCACAAATCCCATCTTCAGTGCCAGTATGTAGGTTCCTCCAAAAATGTAAGCTCCTAAAGTGATCAGCTTGTCGTGACTGAAATTCAAAACTCCGGATGCGTTCCATATCAGGGTATATTCAATTCCTACTAATGCATAGATAAACCCCATCGCAATTCCGCTTATAATCAATTGCATGATGATGCTCAAAGTCTTCACCTCCTGTTTACCCGGCAAAACCTTAAATGTTTCTGAAGGGTACGCCAGGGAAAAGGGGAGAACCCCCGCCGGAAATGGTCTGCTGCTTTTTCCGGTTTCGAGATTAAGAATTCCTAACATTTCTGATTTTTGCTTACGATAAAATGCGCCACTGGCGCATTTTCCTGCGCGCTTAGGCGAAAGACGAAACGAAAATTCCCAAACTCGCTTCGCTCAGACAGTGTGAATTTTCGTTTCAACGCAAAACTCAGAAATCTAAGGACTTCTAACTCTCTGCAAAGTCAAAATCCGCAGACCATTTCCGGCGGGGGTTCTCCCCTTTTCCCTGGCTGAGTTTCTCGTCCCTTTAACTTGTTGAGATTACCTGTACATGGAATATAAAACGGACCATGCATGAATCACTGAGTGCACGGCCCGTCCGTTTTCGCACAGAAATCATTTCACGCCGGAATCAATCATCCACAAGTACATATTCCAGGTATTCGGCCTTTCCGTCCGCCATCTTGCAGATCGTCCCTCCGTGGATCATTTCTCTCTTATCGTTGGCGCGGTAGGTTCCGATGGGTGCTTCCAGGCTTTCTGTCTGGGCTAAAGCATCACGGATCTGGGTACTGTCTGTGCTCCCTGCTCTTTCCATGGCATCCTTCAGAAGATAGATTGCACTATAGTAGGTCACTGCATATAGTTCCGGATCCTCGCCGTATTCTTCCTGAAAATCCTTGACAAAGTTCTGAATCAGTTCCGAATCGTTGGATGTAGTAAAATCCGTACAGCTGTACCAGTTATCCAGCCATTCCGGCTGGCAGAGCCCATTCACCTGCGGGGTGGAGATGGATGTGGAGCCGATAACCGGCACATCCAGTCCCAGATCATAAAACTGCCGGGCTGCCAGCGCGGTTTCCGCATCATCCGTCCACACAATCACACAGTCCACACCAGCGTCCTTAAGCTTCAGTACCTGACTGGTCATATCCGTATCTCCCGTATTATGAGATTCTGAAACAAATTCGATTCCCTTCTCTGTGAGATATTCCTCTGCAATGGTACGCGCCCCGCTCCCATAGTCATTGCTGTTTGTAAAGAGTCCGATCTTTTTGCAGTTCAGATTCTCCGTTGCGTATACAGCTGCCAGCTTTGCCTGAATGACATCCGATGCCCGGACCCGAAACAGCCATTGGTTATCGATCGTGGTCACAAGCTTGGGGCTGGTGGCTCCTACCAGCATGGGATACTCTGCATTGGCCACAATCTCCTCCACTGCCAGAGCCAGGCCGGAAAGAGTCGGTCCCACCTGTGCTACCACGCCCTGACTTGCTATCAGATTGGTGGCATTGATCCCGGTATCCTGGGTACCTCCGTCATCAGCCACGTAAAGTTCCACCTGCCTGCCAAGGATTCCTCCTGCCTCATTGATCTCATCTACCGCCATCTGGGCCCCCTGCTGCGTCCTCAGTCCGTTCGTGGGAGCCGAACCGGTGATGGATGCGGATACCCCAATCAAGATCTTATCCGAGGAGCTGTCCGCTGTCTCCGGCTTTTCCTGCTCTTTTTGCTCCCCGCCCGCCCCGGCGGCTGACGAATCCGCTGCCTGCGTCCCGGGAGCCTGGGTATCTGCGTTGCCTGTTGTCTGGGAACCACATCCCACCAAAAGCGAAACCGAAATCATTACAGATACCAGAGCCATCCATGTTTTTTTCTTCATGCTGCCTTCCTCCTTTTTGCAGTACCCGCCTTGCGTCAAAGAATCTCTTTCATATCCGCCAGCAAAGCGTCGATCTTCTTCTTTTCTTCCGGATTGAGATCTCCCAACGGCATCCTGGGAAGTCCCGCATCAAAGCCCTGGCACTTCAGAACATATTTGAATACCTCATGCCAGTGAGGATCATTGGTATTGTAGGTGATAAAATAATCCACGAAAGGCTGGATCTTGTTCCAGTAAGCTCTTGCCTTGTCAATATCCTTTTCCATGGTGCAAATATCAAATAAGGTACGGGCAAACTTGGGGAAGATTGCCGGCATTCCGCTCAGCCACCCATCGGCCCCTGCAAAAAAGCCTTCCATGGGAGCGTAATCATGACCGTAAAGCACCGTGAGCTTGTCCCCGCAATAATACTTCAGCTCGTGAATGCGGTTCGCATCTCCATGGGCAGCCTTGATCCCATTGATGATCCCTTCCTCCACCATGTCCCGGATCTCTATTGGCGTCATCTCATAGCCGCAGAATCTGGGATTGTTATAAAGAATAATATCAATTGTTATCGCCTCTCTCAGCTTACGGAAATGATTCACCACTGCTCTCTTGTGGGGCTGCAGATAATACGGCATGATAACCAGCACACCCTCTGCGCCACATTCCTGGGCATATTTGCTCAGTTCGATCGTCTGTGCCGTGGAATATCTTCCTGTTCCGGGATACACAGGGACACGGTGATCTACAAAGTCAAGGATGCTCTTCATGATCCTCTTCTGTTCTTCCATCGTCATGGAAATATTGTCACCCGTACTTCCTACGCAGGAGATACTATGGGCGCCGGAATCCATCACCCACTGCACATAGCGCAGTGTCTCTTTCTCGTTATAGGACTCATCTGCATTCCAGAATGTCATAACTGCCGGCATAACGCCCTTCCCTTTTGTTGCCATGTTTCCATCCTCCTTAATGTATGTTTAATTTGTTACTTTTTCATTCAGCCGCGCCTCCATCTTAATGATATGTCCCCGCATGATCTCCCTGGCCTTCTCCTCGTCATGGGCCTCCATTGCCTGGATCATGGCCGCATGTTCCTCACATGCCTCCTTACTGTGGACCAGAATCATCCCTGTGGTATGGCGCACAACCGTATAACGGTTAATCAGAATTTCGTGCAGGTCTGCCATACAGCCGTTCCCTGCCAATTCCACAAGCTTTTTATGAAAATGCATATCACATAAAAAATATTTATCAAAGCTGCCCTTTTCGTAAAACTCCGCCAGCTCTTTTTCAATATTTTTCAACGCCGTGATATCCGTTTTCTCCGGATTTCTGCACAAAGCTGTCAACGCATTCTCCTCAATCACAAGCCTGGCCTGGCACACATCCTGTATCTGCTTCTGGGATGCTACCGGAACGATGTATTTCCCCCCAAAGGTGATCTCCAAAATCCCCTCGTTTGCCATCCGCTTCAAAGCCTGAATCACCGGTGTCTTGCTGACCTGATACCGTTCCGAAAGCTCTGCCGGATCCAGACGCTTCCCTGCCAGATAAGTACTCCCTACAAACCCTTCACAAATCGTCTCATATACGACTTCGTCTAAATTTCTCTTTAACAAGATGATTACCTCATATTCTATAAATTTAAGATTCTAATCCATACGAAAATAAGTTCTGTGAAATATAAAATTAAAAATAAAAAATTTTAAATTTTATATTCTTATTTTACAGGAAAAATCTTATACGTCAATATGTAAAACCGACAGTATTTTTCTCTTATTTTTGTATTATTTGCACAAACCGAAGGAATTGATGGAGGAGAACGTCCCTGATATCTCTCAAACACAGCCATTTACAATCTCCTGGTATTTTTTTCCATTGTACACCTTTTTGCGGAAAAGGAGAAGACGAAAGGATAAGACAAGGGTTGAGGTTCCAAAAGATACGCCATAGAAAAAGAGGAGAAAAATCTCCCGGCAAGTATCAGCTCTGAAAAAAGGGTTCCCCGGATTGCGTTTGCAGGATGCTTAGAAACTCTTAGCTCGCAGGAATCTGCGTCAGGAGCAAAAATACAGCTGTTTAAGCGAAGCGAGTTCTGTATTTTTGCTCCTGTTTTTAGCAAATTCCTGCAAGCTTAGAGTTTCTGCATCCGAAACTCGCAATCCGGGGAACCCTTTTTCCAGAGCTTACCTTTCGGAACCCCATAAAACTGCAAATGTCTCTATATGCTGACTCTGATCTTTACATTCTTATCAGTCCACGTTCCTACAAGGAGAAATCCTGTACTTTCTGCCGGGAACTGATATCCATGATAATGCTGTTGGCTGATATATGCTGATAATTGATCCCGAGAGAATAATCCACGGCAACCTTGATATGGTCCTCCTGTTCCTCGAGCTCAATCCGGGTGGTGGTAAAGTCTACGACCATATCTCCCAGGGGGGTAGCATAGCGGGTCTGATTCTTTTTATCCAGCTCAAATACCATGTGGGCTCCGATCGCACCATTTTTTTGAATATCCATCCTCACAGGGGTGATCTTCACCATGTTATGCACACTCTCTTCGATCCCCTCCATCATCTCGTCATAGATCACATAATGCTTTCCGTTTTTAAAAAAATAATCTCCCGTGGTAATGATCTCCACGTCATTGGTCTCATCATTCAGGGCCTGAAGGCCGCGGATCCGGATCAGAACGTCTCTTGTCATATGCTTACCCCTCTGTTTGGGTTATCCTAATATTCCTCAATATTGATCTTTCTTGTCTCTTTTACCTCACCTGGCAGGATTGCCGTGGCAAAGCTGGTAAATTTTTCTGCCAGATCACTGACGAAAAACTGATATTTTTCTTTGTTGTCAGCCTCATCCTTCTGCCGGTTCAGATTCTGATGCATCAAAAGCTCTCTCAGCTCCACAGCCGTCTCATAGGCCGGATTCACCAGGATTACCTCTTCTCCCAGCAGACGTCTCAGTGTAGAGCGCAGCAGCGGATAATGGGTACAGCCCAGCACCAGAGTATCGATATATTTTCCTTTCAGCTCACTCAGATAGCGGGAGGCAATCTCGTCCGTCACAGAGTCATGCAGCAATCCTTCCTCTACCAGAGGAACGAATAGCGGACAGGATTTTGCGAACACCTCGATATCCGGCCGCATTTTTCTCATTACTTCGGTATAAATGCCGCTGCCGATCGTACCTTCCGTGCCAATTACGCCGATCTTTTTATTGCGGGTAGCGCTTACCGCTGTGCGGGCGCCGGCATTGATCACCCCGATCACCGGAATATCCGTCTCTGACTGAACCACCTCCAGGGCATAGGAGCTGGCCGTATTGCAGGCAATCACGATCGCCTTCACCTCCATGGTTCGCAGAAAACGGATGATCTGCCGGGAATAGCGAATCACCGTGTCTCTTGACTTGCTTCCATAAGGCAGACGGGCAGTATCCCCAAAATAGATGATCCGTTCATCCGGGATCTGACGCATAATCTCCCTCGCCACTGTCAGCCCGCCGACCCCGGAGTCAAAGACTCCCACCGGAGCATTTCTATCCATTGCTTTTATCCTCTTTCTTTTCTCTATCGTGATTATGCCGGTGTGCTGCTCAAAACACCCCTAAACGGTCACGGCTTCCGTTCCAGCGCCAGATTGATCAGCTTATCGATCAGAAGACGCTTGGATAATCCCTCTGCCTCCCAGAGCATGGGATACATGCTGATTGCCGTAAAGCCGGGCATGGTATTAATCTCATTAAAGATCACTTCTCCGTCATCCTTAACAAAGAAATCCACCCGTGCCAGGCCATACCCGTCCACCGCGTTGAAGATCTGCTCTGCAGCCTTTTTCACACGCTGTGCGGAGTCTCCTGGCAAGTCCGGTCCCAGCACGGTCCGCGATTCCTCGTTGTAATATTTCGATTCAAAATCATAAAAGCATGCTGCTGCCAGAATCTCTCCTACTCCGGAGGAAAGAACCGGCTTCTCACCGCCGCCCAGCACGGCGCATTCGATCTCATGGCCCACAATGGCCTCCTCCACCAGGATCTTTCTGTCATGGCAAGAGGCCTCCTTTAAGCCCTCCTTTAGCTGCTCCCGATTCTCTGCCTTGCTGACTCCCCGGGAAGAACCGGCATTGGCCGGTTTGATAAACATCGGATAAGGAAGGCTTTCCTCGATCTGGCTGATAACAAAGTCCGGATCCTTGCGCAGCTTCCATACCAGAACCGGAACATAGGCGGCCTGGCGGATGCCAATCGTATCTACAATCAGCTTGGTATACAGCTTATCCATGGAAACTGCGGAAGACAGGACACCGGTTCCCACATAGGGAATCTGAGCCAGCTCAAAGAGGCCCTGAATCGTGCCGTCTTCCCCGTAAGGACCATGAAGGATGGGAAACACAACATCGATAGGAATGCGCTCGGTCTGACCGTCTCTGGTCAGAATCACACATTTCTCAGTGGCATCTGGGGAAATAATGGCAGCTGTCCGGCTTTCCCGCCAGGTGTCGGAACGGATGTCTTCTACGGATTCCACCTTCAGCCAGCGACCGGATTCAGTGATACCGATGAGAATAATATCGTATCGTAAGGTATCTATCTGCTCAATCACGTTGACGGCCGACATGCAGGACACGACATGTTCCGATGACTGGCCTCCGAAAACGACTGCAATTCTTTTCTTTGACATAGAAAGTTCTCCTTTTTAAAGGTTTTAAATTCTATCGGAAGGGCTTTCGCCCTATGGCGATATCTCTTCCCTAGCTCTTATGCAAGCGAGCTTGCAACGTGTTTGCGAGGGAATGTCCGCAGTGCATCTTCTTGTTTTCATGAAGCCTGAAAACAAGAAGCTCGGGCTTTCGCCCTATGGCGATATCTCTTCCCTAGCTCTTATGCAAGCGAGCTTGCAACGTGTTTGCGAGGGAATGTCCGCAGTGCATCTTCTTGTTTTCATGAAGCCTGAAAACAAGAAGCTCGGGCTTTCGCCCTATGGCGATATCTCTTCCCTAGCTCTTATGCAAGCGAGCTTGCAACGAACTTGGGAAGAGATATCGCCGCACTGCTCAATTGCTACGTTTAATTATATCATATCTGTCAATAATTGAAAGTGGAATTGAAAAAGAAGATTTTTTAAGGAGATTTTTATGATGGATAAGATTTCTAAGCTTTTTGTGGGGCTTGACCGGTCCTGGCAGCTTTATCTGGCGCTTTCTCTCAGTTGTTTTCTGATGGCATTCCTTTTGTCACAGGGGGAACTTCAAAGGCAGAGGGAGGCTTTGGCCGGGCGCCTGGCTCCTTCTGTGCTGCGGTTTCATATTCTGGCCGACAGTGACAAAAAGGCTGACCAGCAAATCAAGCTTGAGGTGAGAAGCCTGATTCTGGATTATCTGAAAGAGCATCTTTCAGATAATCCGGATAAGGAAACTACCATCGCCTGCCTGGAACAAAACAAAGAAGAAATCGTAAAGCTGGCAAATCGTCACCTGAAGGAGCGTGGCTTTGATTATCAGGCGGACCTGGAACTCACCAACTGTTATTTTCCTACCCGCTCCTATGGACAACTGGTATTCCCCTGCGGCTACTATGACGCTGCCCGGATCACTCTGGGAAAAGGCAAAGGCCATAACTGGTGGTGTGTGCTTTATCCTCGCTTTTGCTTTGTAGACGCCTCCTGCTCAGGCATTCCCCGGGAAAGCAGCATGAAGCTTCGTGAGGAAATAAAAGAGAGCGATTATCTCGCTCTCGAAAACAACTTTCCTGATATCGAAATCCGCTTTCTCTTTTTCCCGGGCCTTACGCCTCATTCCGATGATAACTCTGGCACTGCCTGTGCAGAAACTCCCACTGCATCCTGCCCTGAGGCAGGTCATTCTACCGCCGCAAAGCCCAGCACTCCCCAGTCATAATTCTCCATGGCCTGCAGAAGATTCAGGTTCGCGGACTCTTTCTCCGCCTTTTTCTGATAATAAGAAATCTGCGTTCCGATATACTGCACCTGAGACAAAAGCCCTAACTGGTACTGCCGCTCCGCTGCATCCCGGCTAAGCTGTGCTGCCGCAAAGCCGGTCTGGGCGGCCTCATAGGCTGCCTTCTTGTCCTGCACTTCCTGATAAAGCCGCTGCATCTCAATCGTCAGCTTCTGGTCTCCCTCGTCAATCATCCGGCTCCGTGCCGCGATCTGGTCATTCGTATTGCCCTTCTCTGAGGTTCGCTGAGCGATCAATGTCTGGTTATTGCCGATCGCCTTAACGGTATCCTGCTCCAAATCCATTCCTTCGAGCCGGATCATGTCGAATTCCGGGATCGGACAGATCTCCGGGTATGAATCCGGATCATATCCAAGCAGCATACATAAGGTTCTCCTCACGCTCTCCTGCTGATCGCTCAGAGAAGCCAGCTGTACCCGCGCCGTCAGGAGGCTGTTGTTGGCACTGGCCAGATCCGTTCCGGTAGCCATGCCAAGCGCTGCCATCCGGTTCATCATATCCGCCTGCTGTTCATACAGCTTCACCATGGTCTCCAAGGTTGCAATATTCTGACGGATGGTCTCGTACCCGATCATTGCACTCTGGGTTCCGGCTGTCACCTGCCGTTCTGCCCTGCGAAGCATACTGGTGTTGCGTTTATTGGTATCCCATTCATTGACCGTATCCCGCATTCCCTGAATCACACCCTGGTATCCCTTTGTCAGCTGCCGCCCGGTAGATATCAGAAGCTGGCTGCCCATCAGCTGTCCGGCAGATATATACCCGTCCGCCGTATCCTTGACAGTCCGGTACTGGCTTTCCAACTCCGTCACAATGCCGGCATAATCCTCCTTGCTGCTCATATAAGTATTCCATGCCTTGGATATATCCGGATTATATTCATGAACCAGATCTGCTATCTCATCGTACTCAATCCGGTTATCCTGCAGCCTGGCCAGAGTCTCGGCATCATATCGCTCCCGTTCCGGAGGAGCCCCTGGCCCGGTCGGCGCCGCCTGTGCCGGAAATACTCCGGGTGCCAGAATCGCCACCGAGAGCATCAGCACAGAAGCCGTCTTTCCTGCCCATGCCATGCTCCAATCATGCCTTCTGTTCATCTTGCTCCCTCCTCTGTTCCTTATGAAGTACTCGCAAGCCCGTTTAAGGACCAGTCATAGGTCTCCATGGCCTGGAAAAGATTCAGATCTGCAATCTGCAGGGCAAGCTGTTTATTCTGAACCACATACTGCTGGTTCTCCAGTTCCGTCCGGCTGGCATTGCCCTGCTGGAAATTAATCTCGGTTGAATGCAGATTCCGATTCTCCAGATCCAGCTCTGCCGCCGCCTGGTCAAGGGCAAGCTTTGCCGTCAGGATATTCTGGTAATTCGTCACCAGTGACGAGCCGATCTTCTGCTCATTATCGGCAATCGTTTTATTCAGACTGTCAATCGTATTCTCGCTGCCCGCATTGGCCAGCTTTTTCTTATTCACCTTTAAGGTATAATTGTTCCCGATTGCCGTTTCTTTATCCGCCTGCGGATTCATCCCGGCAATCCGGCTTACATCTGCTGCCGGAACATTGCGGATCTCCGGCCGAGCATCAAATCTCCAGCCCAGCATGACCAGCAGCTTCTGACGGACATTTTCGATTGACGACCGGGCAGACTCTATATTGCGCTCCGCCGTCATTTTTGCTTCCTGAGCATTCAGCACATCCACCTGCGTTGCCAGTCCATTGGCATACCGGGTATTCGCCGTTGCCATCGCAGTCTCTGCCTGCTGCCTGGCCAGCTCGGCCTGCTTTAGCTGCAAAAGCCCTTTCTCGTAACTTATCATATTGCTCTGAGCCACTGTCACCAGAGTCTTCTCCGCCTGCTTATAATTCAGATAGATGATCTCACTGTCCTCCAGATTATCATCCGCCTGCTGCAAAAGATTCTTTGCCTGAACCTCTGCCATCACTACCGAGGCTACCACATAACCATAGGTAGGATCATCTGCATCCGGATAGTCCACACTGGCATAGATTTCATCCGCCATATCCCGGTACTTGGCAGATACATCATCCTTCGTATCCCCATACTTTTTCTTAAATTCATTCAGATCCAGCTGATTCGTCTGCACCGTAGCATTATATTCCGCAATCAGATCTTCGATTTCTCCATACTCCAGCACATTATCCCTCAGCCTGGCCCACTCCTCCGCCGACCGGGCAAACTCGGGGCTTGACGCAAACGCCGCCGGCGGCGCAATCCCCGCCATCACCAAAACCAGGCCACACGCAACCATACCTTTGCCAAATTTCATTCCGCCTTACATTCCTTTCCCTTCATCCGGCACAAACAGCATCTTATCAATTCTGTTTCCTATATCCAACTCCGGCCTTCTTACCCTCAGTCATAGTTCGGCTCCTTCCTCTTGCGCCGCCCGCTCATCAGCAGATAATACCCGGGCAGCATCAGAAGCGCCAGAACCGTGGAGGCAACCAATCCTCCCACATCCACCAGAGCCAGGCCCTGCATGCTTTTGCCACTGTCGCCATAGGCCATTGCCATGGGGATCATGGCCACGATCGTGGTCAGAGTGGTCATCATAATCGGCCGCAGACGGGTTGCTCCCGCTTCAATCAAAGCTGTGTGCAGATCCATCTCCTGCCGGTACTGGTTCACGGTATCCACATAAAGAATACCGTTATTTACCACAGTTCCCGTCAGCATCAGAAATCCCAGAAGCGATGCCATACTGATCGGCACATCCGTCACATACAAAAGCCCAAAGGAACCAATCAGTGCAAACGGAATCGTCGTCATCACCATAATGGAAAACTTTGGCGATTCAAACTGAGCAGCCATGACTACAAATACCAGAAATACCGCCGTACCGATCGCCCCGAACAGATTGCCAAACTCTCTGGCCATGGCCTCATCCATGCTGTTAACTGCACGAGAAAGCGTCGGACTCATATGCTTTGCAATCACCTCGTCATGGAGCCGGTTTTCAATCTCATCAATCAGACGGGGATCATCGGTCTGCAGATCGCCGGTGATCGTCACCTGGTACTGCCGGTCCGACCGCCGGATGGTGGCCGGGCTGTCCTTAAATCCCACATTCGCCACATCCGTCAAGGCCACAGAAGCGCCCGCATTGTTAGTCAGCACAATCCCCTTCAGCTTGTCAATGGTATCATACTCATCGTCCGGATACTCTACCATCACACTGACGTCATCTCCGTTAACCTCCAGGGTGGTGGCCTCAACCCCGCCCAGCATATTGCTGACAGCGCCTGCAATCTGCATGGGAGTGATATTCTCCGCATTGGCCTTCACCGCATCAATATCCAGCTTGACAACCGGAGCCGCATTCTCCAGGGTGCTGTGAACCTTTGTCACCTCTTCATGCTCCAAAAGCTCGTCAACCACCTGGTCTGACACCTCCTTCAGTTCGTCATACCGGGTACTCTGCAGAATATATTCCACTCCACTGGAGGAAGACATCATACTCATGGAAGAGGAGGCCTCTATAGATATATTAGCACCTGCAATCTTGTTCAGCAAGGGTTTCCATTCTTTTACAACCTGATCCGTCTCCCTCTTGCGGTCATCCAGCAGATAAGCCGTAAGAGTGGCGCCTCCGCCGCCCATGCTCATGCCGCTGCCGCCGGAGGATAACATATAAGATTCCAGGTCCGGGTCCGGGGATATGATCGCCTCCACCTGCTGTAAGATCTTATCCGTCTCATCCACCTTCAGGCCCGGACGGGTATCAATGCTGACTGTGATGGTTCCCGTATCATCCGCCACCATCAGCTCCATGCGAAGCTGGGTCGCCATCCAGATGGAAATTCCCAACATCATCACTGACAATACTACTACGGTGATCTTCTTTGGAAGGATCACCCTCATCATGCCGCGGTATCCATCCTGCATTTTGGAAAGAATCCATCCTGCCGGGGAGCTTTCCTTCTCCTGAGGCCGGAACACGCAATAGCACAGAGGCACAATGGTCATCGCGCTGATCAGGGAAGCCAGCAGACAGAAAATGATCGTAAAGCCCAGGGGCTTGAACATCTGTCCGGTCATTCCCTCCAGAAGAGCCAGAGGCAGGAATACCACACAGGTGGTAGCCGTACCGCCGATAATGGACTGAAGCACCAGTCCGCTGCCCTCCAGAGCCGCATCCCGGTATCCCACGATTCCCTTTCCCTTGGTAGACCGGAAACAGCTTTCCAGCACCACAATCGAGTTATCCACCATCATACCAACGCCCAGTACCAGGCTGCTTAAGGTGATTACATTTAAGGTAAAGCCCATAGCCTGCATCAGGATCAGGGCCGCCAGGATCGAAATCGGGATCGACGTACCTACAATCAGCGACGCCCGGATCTCTCCAAAAAACAGGAAGATGATCACCATGGACACCAGAACCGCCATGGCCATGGTCTGCATCACGCTCTTTAGCGAAGACTGGATGGAATCACTGGTATCATTGACCACCACGATCTCCAGGTTCTCATCCTCAGCCTGAAGAGACTCAATGACCCGGCTGACCTCCCTGGAAACCTCCATCGCTGTGGCGCTCTGCTGCTTTTTCACTCCGATGGAAATGGTATCCCTGCCATTATAGCGAGCCACACCGGTAGCGTCCTTTAAAGAGTTGTGGACATTTGCCACATCCTCCAGGTAAATCACATTTCCATTTCCCAGAGAAATCGGGATCTTTTTCAGCAGCTCCATGGTATCATACTCGATTCCGGCACTGACCGACAACTTCTGTCCGCCCACAATCGTATCTCCTGCCGGATAGGTAAAGTTGGCGCTTCCGATGGCCTGGGAAATAGAATTCATGTTCAGATGATACTGCTCAAGCTTTTCCGGAATCAGCTCAATCTTGATATACTCCTCCTGGCCGCCGCTCACATCCACATCCGTGACTGTGGTAATCTTTTCCAGCTCCGGAACCACCTTGTTGTCCACATAGTTATAAAGGTTTGGCTCCGTCTTGTGGTTCACAGACAGATATACGGAAGCCATATCGTCCAGGTTCAGCTCTACCACCACCGGAGACTCACAGTCATCCGGAAGGCTGGCCTCCAGCACATCCATCTTTTTCTTCAAATCATCATATGCTTCATCAATGTCCTTGCCGTAGTCATACTGGATAACCACCATGGACATATTTTCCATGGACATGGACTGAATGGTGTCCACGCCGCTTAAAGAACCAATATTATCCTCGATCTCTGTAGTCACCAGATCATTGACATCCTCCGGGCTTGCTCCCGGGTATATGGTGGCAATGATCAGCATGGGCATATCCATGGTCGGCATAAGCTCCATCTTTGCCGACAGCACGGACTGCAGGCCGAACACAATCAGGCACAGGACCACCAGCACTGTGGTGACCGGCCGTTTGAGGACTGATTTTGTTAATCCCATAGCCGCACTTCCTCCTACTCTGCCTTTGTGCTCTCACTCTGCACATTCTCTGTCTGCCCCTGACCGGAAACCTCTGCCTGCCCGGAAGACCCGGACTGGCCGGAGCCTGCTGTCTCCTCGGAAACTTCCGTCTGCCCGGAGACTTTTGCCTCGCTCCCGCCCAGCTGCACCCTGGCGCCTTCCAGAAGCTCCGAACTCCAGGTGGTGATTACCTGATCCTCCTTTGTGAGTCCTGACAGGATCTCCGCCCTCTCAGAATCATAGATTCCCACCTCCACCGGAATATGATGGACAACCCCATTATCATAGGTATAGACATAAGCGTCTCCGCCCGAATAATAAATGGCATCGACCGGAATACTCATAGCCTGGCTGACCTGATCCGAAACCACAAACAGGCTGACCGCAGAACCCGTGGGCAGAGCATCTCCGTTCTCCACCGACGCCTTGATCTTAAACAGTCCGGTGGCCGCATCAATCATACTGCTGATCTCCGTAACACTGCCCTGATACTCCTTGCCGTTCTTCTCAATGGTCACTCTGTCGCCCACCTGCATCTGGTCTACCACCTTCTCCGTGACAGAAAAAGTGATGGCTTTGCTGCCTTCACCGGAGATCACGCAGATCATGGACTGCTGGGCCACATTATCATGAACCTCTACATCACATTGCTCCACAATTCCACTGATCGGAGCCGTAATATTGCTGAACTCCAGCTGATAATCATAATTCAGCTTTGCCTGTTCATACTGAATACGGGCACTCTTGGCCTGCATATCCGCCTGTTCATAAGCAGCGGAAGCAATATCGCCTGCCGCAAACAAAGCCTGCTGCCTTGCTAAGTTGGTATTCGCATTGTCCATTGCTGTCTTCGCCGCCTCCATACTCAGACGCGCCGAATCCACCTGCTTGGTATCGATCTTGCAGATCGCCTGCCCCTCAGACACCACGTCTCCGGCCTTTACAAACACATCCGTAATCTCTCCTGCTGCCTTCGGGTATATGTAAACCACATCGGACGGCTCCACCGTGCCCACCAGGTTCCGGTACAGCACAATATCCCCCGGCTGCGGCTTTTCCGCCTGCACGACCGGCACCGGAGCCTCCTCCAGCACTGCCTTCGGCTTCAGCGCCCTCGGCACAATGACAGCAGCCCCTATCGCCACCACCGCAACTCCTGCAATAATTACTCCCTTATTCATTACTGTCTCCTCTTGCTTTTTGTTGTTATCATCAAAAGATATGCTTCCTTTGCTTACGGCTCTTCTTTTTTATACGCCCCATATTTCAGGATATCCAGGGATTTCAAAAACATCTCCCGGATATTCTCCAGCTGATCCGGATACTCATAGTACTGCTTGAGGGCAACTGCCAGCGACGACATGGCCAGTACGATCAGAGGGAAAAGCTCCTCCATGGTCTCAAACCGGAAACGGCTTATGTCCATATTCTCATACATCCATCTGGCCGGGCTGTCCGGCAGCCCCACGCAATCCGGTCTGGGCCACTGTTCGACTCCCACCAGCTCATTATTCTCCTTGTTGGAGAATATGTTCCGCGCCACTGTAACCATATCCGGATTCCGGTGAAGCTCGCCCACAAAGTATTCAAACATCCTCTCCACCATAGCAAAATAATCGCCGCCGTTATCATCCAGCTCCTTCTTGCAGACCTCTTTCATCTGCTCAAACGTATCTCTCAGCAAAAACTCCACCACATCCTGCTTATCCTCAAAGTATGTGTAAAAGCTTCCTCTGGAAATGTCCGCGTTCCGGATAATCTGGTTAATGGAAGCCTTGTCAAAGGGGACTCTTGCGAATTCCTTTAACGCTGCCTCCCGTATCGCCTGTCTCTTCGCCTCAGGCAGCCGGTGAAACCGTTCCGTTGGCATGCTTTTCCTCCTCTCCCCTGTCATGAACCCTACTGCTGCCCAAAGCTGCTCCGGCGAATGACACTTTTCGGCATACCTTATGAAACAGCTTTGCTGTTTCCCCGCCCTGAAAGGGCATGTATTGCGGTGTGCCCTTTGGGTATACTCCCGGAAGCTGTCCTTCCTTCGCCAGACGTCCATATCCTGATAACCGGCTTTGCTCCGCAGGCACGACGCCTGCCACTGCCCGCAGGAATCATGACAAGCTGTCACTTTTCAGTGACAATCTGTCACTCATTATAATGACACCCTGTCATGTTGTCAATAGAAGTTAGAAAAAGTTTATAAATTTAACATTTTCTGCACAATTAGCAAAAGGAAATTGCTTTTAACCGTTTTCCGGAAAAATACAGAAACGGCAAAAGAACGCAAAAAAGCGGATATTGCTATTTCGACATAGCTTTATCCGCTTTTTCCTGCTTCTGAATCAGCATATCCAGGCTGATATCTAACGCAACAGAGATTTTATAAAAAGTTTCAACGGAAAAATTATATCTCACTTTCTCACTTTCTATCTGCCTGATAAAATCATGAGATAAATTAACCGCCTCTGCGAGCTGCGCGGCAGTCATTCCTTTCTCTTTCCGGTACTTTTTGATATTACGGCGTATCGTATCGTAAATATTATCATCGAATCGCATTGCTTCTGCTTTCTTTGCCATAGGAACCACCACCTTAGAAAATTGTACTGTTTATCCTGATAAAAGTATGTTAGGCAATGGCTCACAAATATAGTTGCTATTTAATTATTCCTATGCTATAATTTATGAGGTATTGCCTCATAAACTACGACAAAATATACCATCAAGGAGGAAGCATCAACTATGAAGAAAATACTGGGGACAGTCCTGTGGATTGCCGCTACCATCGCTGTCATTGGCATCTATCTGTTTTTAACAGGCTTTCTGTTAATACTTGGAAATATTGTCCTAAGCATAGCCGGGCATTCGGAAATAGATCTTGTTACGAATTCCCAGCCCCTCAATATCATTTGGTGGGGAGGAACTCTTGCATTGATTGTTGCATCCGCAGTGCTTTATGTACGTTGGTCACGAAAATGCCCTGTGTGTAAGCACTGGAACGCCGTGTTTTTAGCAAACACAGATTGCCTGAAAGAGGATAATATATCTGTCCTGGTGAAATGCGAACACAGAGATGCCCAGGGCCACCCAAGCGGCTCGCACGACCAGTATGTTCCAGGCAAGCGGAAAACTTACCGGAACACTTATGAGTGCAGGTTTTGCGGTAATACAACAACCCGTATCTACACCAAAGACAGTGCAACCCTGTAACCAGAAAGGAACATAACCATGAATAAAAAAATTTTTACTTTTCTCTCAGCCTGTATCTTTGTTATCTGCTGCACTGCATGCAACACGAAAAAACCAGAAACAAAGCCGGTTCAGACAACGGCCCGGGAAAGCAGCGGCATCCTTGTCTCCGCGGCAAAACCAACCGATATGGACGTCCCGGAGCCGGAAGAAACCGCCTCTCTGCCGACGCATACATACACGACAAAATTGTCCGAAGCAAACGGTCTTCCTACTCCTGTATTTATGTTTGACTATCCGGATAACTGGAGAGTTTCCGCAGTAGATATCGGAGAAGAATCCGAATTTGTAGACCTGACAAATGACGATGGAATCGTGATCGAATATATGTATGTGGCTTCTTCCGCCTTTATCGGTGACATTCGGTATATGGTTGACGTAAATATCACGAAAATCGCGGACTCCCGCTTTGTTCCGGGTTATGCACAGACCATGGATTATTCCCACCTGGGGAAATTCGCTGTTGTAAAAACAGAGGCGGATTCCGAAAGGTATTATGCGGTAATGCCGGAATCCGAATGCAGCAGAAGCTCTGTCGAAGCGAATTGCATAACCGGCTTCTGGTATGACGGGTGTCTGGAATTCAAGGTAGCGATACCGGAAAAGCTTACGCCACAAAAGGAGCAGGAAATCGTCGGGATCCTCTCCAGCTTCCGGGTATCTGACAGCACAAGCAACGCTGCCGCAGAAAAGGAATCTCCGGAAGGCGACCCGTCCTGTACGGCATTGCAAAACGGTGATTTTTCAGAATTCGCAGGCACCTACAGACCCTGCAGTATTTACGTGGATGCGTATGGCGGTGGCGGTGAACTTCTGGATTTGATCCTCTACGAGGACGGGCGGACTGCAGATGGAGGACCGTCGTTTGATCCCAGCCCCTATCCCCAAACCAGGCCGGTATCCGTGACAAAAAAAGAGGATGGTTCCTATCTGTGTCAGGTAGAATATCTGAATGAAGACCTGCAGTCATACTTCCTGATTTATCCCACAGGAATGCCAGAAGGAGATCCGTGCCTGAAAGACAACCCGTCCCTGGCAGGAACACCCTGTATCCGGTATGTTGTGCTTGATGGCGGTGTGATGGATATTACCTATCATAAAATTGAAAACTAGAGCGTGTTTGAAAATTCATTCCCGGCATCTGCACGTCCCACTTCGCGGTATATTTGGGCCAAATTCAGGTTACATAGCCCACTATGCGCCCTTCATTTGGCCCAAATCTCCCACAAACTGTGACGCACATCTGCCAGAAAGCAATTTTCAAACACGCTCCAGAAAAAGAACATCAGATAAAACGGCAGGGCACTGTGACAGGCCCTGCTGTTTTTAGTAGACTTACTGGAAAAATATGCTATACTATCTACGCAGGCTTTCCGTTTTGCGAAAGACTTTGAAAAATACTCTCAACCAGCTTCACGTCACAAACAAAGTATCTGGATCTTCACTCCGTTCCGGTCCGTCCTAAGCCAACATCACTGGCGCTTAGAATGATTGCCTGCAAAAAACACAAGAAAAGCGAGGAAACTTCCATGGGATATCTCTATCTTTTATGTGTTGCCCTGATGTTCAGCTTCGGCGGCACCTGCGTTAAGCTGATCAGCCCCTTTTTCGGCCCGGCCTACATCACTTTTTTCCGCTTTGCCGTAGGAGTCTTTTTTCTCTTGCTCCTGAAAGCGGTCAAGCGCCAGCGCTTCCCTCAGGATTTTTTCGTTTTGGCAAGGACCGTTCTCGGCTGGATCCTGTTCGGCGCTGTCACCAAGTGGGTAGCCTATCTGACAGAGAATTACGCCCTTTCCCACGGCCCTTCCTATGGCAACATCATCACCCAGCCCGCGCAAACCGTCTTCCTTACCTTATCCAGCGTATTCCTTTTCAAGGAAAAGCTGCCGCCCAGAAAGCTTTTCTGCATCCTTCTGTGCATGATGGGGGTTCTCTTTATCTCCTGGAACGGGAGATCTCTGGATGCGTTTTTCCAGGAGAATATCCTGCTGACCGGACTTTTCCTCCTGTCCGGCATCTGCGCCGGCTGTCATGTATTGTCTCAGAAAATGATCGCGGACCGCATGGAGATCATTGACAGCAACCTGTCCATCTTTGCCGTTGCCGCCCTGCTGGCATTTTTCCCATTGCTTCCTGGCATCGCCGGAGGAGAGCTGTCTGGCATCCGGCCGGATATCGGCTGTTTTGCGGGAATCCTGATGTTCGGCTTTATCACCGGCATCGGCTTTTACCTCAACGCCCGCGCCATTCTGTTGGTCCCCTTTTATATGGTGCCCATCATCCAGAGCACTATGGTAATTTTTGCCATCCTCTGGGGCGTGTTGTTCTTCCATGAACGGATCACGGTTTATATCCTTGCAGGATCTGCCCTGTTTATCCTGGGACTGATCGGGCTGCAGCTCAGTGACAAGATCCGTAACCGTTCAAAGGTTATCTGAACCAATGTCATTTCCTCTTTTGGTATTGGTCTGACGTGATCGTTCCGGGTGGAACAACCGGAAACTTTTCCGGCAATTCATTCCGGTTTGTAATGGCTTCCCCGCAATTTCCCTTCCTTTTTCAGGATTCCAGCCACCACCATTTTCCTCAGAATTTTCAGTGCGCGGGAATCCTTCACGTTCAGCAGGTTCTGGACCTCCTTATTTGTGACTGCCCCGTTTTCCTCTAGTATAACCCGTTTTAAATACCTTTCTGTTTCGGCAAGGATACTTTTCCGAGAGTGCAGAGGGAAAAGCGGAGGCGTAGTGGGGCTACGTTGAGCATTTTCCCTCTGTGCTATCGGGAAAGCAGACTGGCGAAACGGAAGGTTATTTAAAACGGGTTATACTAGTACAGCATTGCTTAAATTTCGGTGAATCAATTGCTTGATATCGGTGTCATCTGTGCGTCTGCGAAGCGACGGCGTAGTGGTGCCTACGTCTAGCTTCGCAGGCGTGCAGAGGGCGCTGATAGCGGGTAATTGATTCACCGGAATTTAGGCAAGGCTGTACTAGTACAGCCTTGCATTAATCTCGAAGTAATCAGTGTTTGATGTTTGCGTCAGTGCAAGGCGGAAGATACCCTGATCATCTTTGATGAGATCCAGGAATGTCCGGCTGCCTTAAATGCCCTGAAATATTTCCGGGAAAAGGCCAAAGATTATCATGTAATCGCCGCCGGAAGCCTCCTGGGCACCCTGCTGACGCAGCCAAAGTCCTATCCTGTCGGCATGATCAATCTGCTTTTGGTGGACCCGCTGACCTTTGATGAGTTTCTGGAGGTCATGGATCCGGCACTGTATGCATATTATGCCAGCATCGGGAAAGGCCAGGAAATCGAAAGCGTTTTCCATAACCGGCTTCTGGCGGTCTGCAATTATTACTTTATTATCGGGGGAATGCCGGAGTGTGTCGCTTCCTGGCTTCAATATAAGGACCCGGCCCGGATCGCCCGGATTCAGCAGGAGCTAATCCAGGTTTATGAGCATGATTTTTCCAAACATCATGGAAAAGTCAACAGCGGACGTATCCTCATGGTCTTTCGGAGTATCACCACCCAGCTTGCAAAAGAAAATGAAAAATTCATGTATGGGGCCGTCCGTCTTGCAGCAACTGAAAGGGCAATTTTCTCTGGAACCCCGCTACTTTTCCCATAAACGCGGAGAGATTGATTTCGTGGTACAGCATGGTACGGAGATCATTCCCATAGAGGTGAAGGGCAGGGAGGATAAATCCGCACCGTCCTTTAAACACTATGTATCAGAGCATTCACCGGAACATGTCCTGCGCTTTTCCAGGCGTGGGTATGTGACCAATGAGGGAATCACCAATTTGCCGCTGTATCTTGCTCCGAAGACGCGGGAGCTGCCTTGAAATTCTTATACAGAAATAATATTTTACTTCTCACCCAAAAACTGTTATAATCGTAACGGTTACTCAAGGAGGCGAATAATAACCATGACTGAACTCTATCCTGGATTATTCCAGATCCAGCTGTCCAATGGCGTAAAGCATTCCAACATGATCAACATTTTTCTGTTCCCCGGCAATGACAGCTGCCGCAGCCTGATGATTGATACCGGCTTCCGGACCGCACAGAACAAGAAAATCATGGATGAACTGCTGGTCAAGCATCGGATCCGTTACGACGACCTGGACATTTTTCTGACTCACAAGCACCATGACCATACTGGCCTTGCCAATTTCTATGCAGACCGCGGCGCCCGCATCTTCATGAACCCGGAGGAGGATCGCCACGCTTATGACTGCCTGTATTACAACAATAATCCCCAGGCCTTAGAAGAGCAGGTTCATGTCCTGGCCACGGTCGGAGTTACCGAAAAGCGCACCCCGGTTCTCTGGAACCGTTTTATGGAGCTGAACCGGATGATTCAGCAGGAAACCCGGGATTCCATGTTCAATGAGATCAAGAATTACCGCTATGTTTCCATCACTGAGGGCATGGATTTTCGGTACGGCAATTATCATCTCAAAGCCATCCATTTAAAGGGACATACCTTTGGGCAGATGGGACTGGTAGATGAAGAACACCGGCTGGTCTTTCCTGCTGACCAGCTGATTGACGGCATTGTTCCCATTGTTGCTACCGCGTACCCGGACGAGCACCTTCTGAATTATTATTTTAAATCTCTGGAAGAATTTCAGAAGCTTTATGCCGGATATACGATTCATCCCTCACACAACCGTCCCTATCGCTGTGACGGCACGGTTCCTGCCGGGATTCTGGCTGCCTATCACAAGAAACTGGATACCATCCGGGAGATCTTACAGTCTGCCGACCGGGCCATGACCACCCGGGAGGTCGCCTTTTGGGCTTACGGCGCTGAGGATGAATACGGCTGGAAGGACCTGATGCAGACGAAAATGATCATTTCCAAGACCTTCTCCTGTCTGGAATATTTACATGATAAGGAGGAGATTAGCCGGACATGTGAGGATGAGATTCTTTTCTGGAGAGTGGAAGGAGCCTGAGATCTCTTACTCATCACGGGCAATGTCAGTAAGTTTAAGAAATGGGGAGAGAAAGTACCGGGGGCTCCTCTCTCCGGTGTCTTCTCTCTGTTTCCCCAAGCTCATTTTCCCGTGGTTTCCCGCCCTCTCTTTTCTCGTTGCTTCCCTGGAAATCCCCCGGCGGTTTCTTACTTTCCAGATCTTTCCCTGCCTCTCCTCCTTCCCCTTCCCTTCTCCCGAAGCCTTCTGGCTGTTCCGGCGGTTTCTCCCCAGGTCTGCCTCCCTGCGGGTCCCTCCATTTTCCCGGCTCATGGCCTCTCCTTTCCCGGCCATCGGGCGATGCTCCAAAGATGGTCTCCCGTCCGGCTATCGTGACCTGGATTTCGTCTTCCTCCTCCCCTGTTTTCACATAGTACACATTTCCCTCCTCCATTCCGGGAACCGAGAGAATCATGGTATCAAACTCCTTCTCCGGTGCGTATTCTCCCAGTATCGTGCCCTCCTCATCCGTTAGCTGGATCTGGCTCCCTGCCTTCCGGCTTTCTTCCAGGCAGATCACCAGATAATTGCTGGTAGACTTTTCTCCAAAGGTCTGCATCATGCCCGAACTGCCTGCCGCAAACAGGGTTCCTCCGGTAATCATTGCCTCTCCATTGTAATCAAGGATTCCGTCTCCCCGGCTCACCGGTCCGCTCAAATATAAGACGCCGCCCTCGAAATACAGATCCCCATTGGAATCTATGCCGTCTGCTTTGGCATTCAGCCAGATCTCTCCGCCGGCAATCCGCGTATACACGCCATCCTGATCCTGCATTTTCTCCTGCTCTGTTTCCACGGAAGCCGCCGAATTGATCCCGTCATCCAATGTCACTGCCTTTACCAGCCCGCCCAGGATATCCACCGTCTTCCCGGCCAGCCCCTCCTGGCTCTCAGCCACATGAATATTTCCGCCGCATACCACCAGGGCTGTCTCCGCCTGTATCCCGTCATCCTTAGCGGCAATGGTAATCTCCCCTCCGTCAATCCAGATAAACCCATTTTCCGGGTCTTCATCCTGGTTCGATTTGATTCCATCCTTCCCTGCCTGAATCGTCAGCATACCGTCCCGGATGATCACCGAGTCCTTTCCCTTCAGTCCGTCATCCATGGACTCTATGGTAATAGTTCCCGAGATCACCTTCAAATTGTCCTTGCTGCGGATTCCGCATTGGTAATTCCCATATACCTCGAGTTCCCCGGTTCCGTTGATCGTCAGATCTCCCTTTGTAAAGATCGGTGCATCCGGCTCGTCCTCTCCTTCGGTTTCAAACTGATATTCGCTGCCGTCCCAGATGACATTCTTTGTCCCGTCCGCCAGGGTAAGCACTACCTTGCACTTTTCCGTTCCATAGATCGGGGCGGTATGCATATTTGACAACTCTGCTCCGTTCAGAACCAGCCGGACCAGTTCCTCTTCTTTTGCCTCTATACGTATTTGTCCCTCTGCCATCTGGCCGGATATCACATAGACTCCGCCCTTTTCGATGACTGCTGTATACCCGGAAGCTTTCACCCCTTCTCCCTCTGCCGTTACTCCGCTTTCCGACAGCATAATTTGGGCTGTCCCTTCCTCCTCCCATTCATTTTCCAGATCCTCTGGTTCATAGAAGATCGTCTTTTCGCCGCCCTCTCCCAGAGAGGCTGTCACGGTTATCCTGCCGTCGGCTTCTGTCCTTTCACTGCGTCCAGAGACGTCAGAAGCTGCCGGAGCTTTTTCTTTTTCAACGGTATCCGCCTGCACATCCTCCTTGCTTTGTGATGTTTCCTGCATAGTATCTTCCGCCTTTTGGCATCCGGTTGCCTGCACCGCCAAAACACTGCCTGTCAGACACAATACCAGAAAACGGCCTCTTATTTCTCCTATTCCTCTCATTCTTTCCGTTCCTCCTTTCTTCCCTGAGAGCACTCCCTGATTGTTCAGTTCTTCCTTTAAGCTTCTTTTATCATAAACAGCAAATGTGTTTGGAATTTGATGGGAATGTGAGAAATTAATGAAAAAATATCAGGGAGCATCCTCTCCTTGTCCGGACGAAGATACTCCCCGATTTTATGATATTTTTGTTTTTACCGCTGCAACCATGTTCCCTCCAGACAGCTCACGGCTCCGGTTTCTTTCCGGATGAAGCATTCATTCAGCGACGTCAGATTGCCTGAAATGCCGCATCCAGCGCCGCAATCAGATCCTCCGCCTTCTCGATCCCGATGGAAAGACGAATGGTATTCGGCTTGATTCCCTGCTCCAGAAGCTCCTCCTCTGTGCACTGGCTGTGGGTCGTGGTAGCCGGATGGATCACCAGGGATTTTACATCCGCCACATTGGCCAGCAGGGAAAAAATAGCCAGATGATCTATAAAGTCCTGTGCTGTCTTTGCATCTCCCCGGATCTCAAAGGTGAAAATGGAACCTCCGCCGTTGGGCAGATATTTTTGATACAGCTCATGACCTGGCTCACCCTCCAGGGACGGATGGTGAACCGCCTCCACCTGAGGATGGTTAGACAGATAGTCCACAATTTTCAGCGCATTGCTCACATGACGCTCCACCCTCAGCGACAGAGTCTCCAGCCCCTGCAGGAAGAGAAAGGCATGGAAGGGAGAGAGAGTCGCCCCGGTATCCCGCAGAATAACAGCACGGATATAGGTCACAAAAGCCGCCGGTCCCACGGCGTCAACAAAGGATACGCCATGATAGCTGGGATTGGCCTCGGAAATCCAGGGATAGCGCCCGGAGGATTTCCAGTCAAAGTTTCCGCTGTCAATGATAACGCCGCCGATTGCCGTGCCGTGCCCGCCGATAAACTTTGTAGCGGAATGGACCACAATGTCTGCCCCATATTCAATCGGGCGGATCAGATAAGGCGTGGCAAAGGTAGAATCCACCACCAGAGGAAGGTTATGCTTATGGGCAAGCTTTGCAAGCTCCTCCAGATCTGCCAGATTCGAATTGGGGTTTCCCAGAGTCTCCACAAAAATAGCTTTTGTATTTTCCTGAATCGCCGCTTCAAAGGCTCCCTCCTCCTCTGGATCTACGAAGGCAGCTGTCACACCGTTGGTCAGCGGCAGGGTATGTGCCAGCAGATTATAGGTGCCGCCATAAATCGTCTTGGACGCCACAATATGCTCCCCGGACTTTGCCAAGGCCTGAAATGTATAATCAATGGCCGCTGCTCCGGAAGCCACTGCCAGAGCCGCCACTCCGCCCTCTAAGGACGCGATTCGCTGCTCAAAAATATCTTGCGTGGGATTGGTCAGCCTTCCGTAGATATTCCCGGTGTCCCGCAGTCCAAAACGATCCGCCGCATGCTGCGAATTGTGGAACACATAAGAAGTGGTAGCATAGATAGGAACCGCTCTTGCATCTGTGACCGGATCTGCCTGTTCCTGCCCGATATGTAGCTGCCTTGTCTCAAAACTCCAGTTTTTAGAATCTCTGATATCCGCCATGGTTCTTTCCTCCCTGATATTATGATTTCTTCGTTACGCATTTTCAGTTAAATGCAAACTTTTATTTCTTTCAACGATTCGTTCTCACAGCATTCCGGGATGCAGCTTTTTCCTGAATCCGTTTTACTGCTGTCCTTGCCGTTGAATCCATACTATCATACTATGATTTATCCGTCTAATACACAAAATAAATACCCGGTTATAGATTTACTCTATAACCGGGTATTACTCTGCACCAGATATTCTTTCATTGCTTTGAGATACCGCTCTCCCATCCGGCTTAAAAAGGTATTCTTCCGGATCACATATCCGATCTCCATGGCACTGTTGGCATTCTCCTCGTCATCCCGGAAAGGCACTGCCAGATAGTCCTTTCCATTCAGCTCCTCACAAATGATTCCGGAACACAGGGTGTATCCGTTCAGCCCCACCATCAGATTCAGCATGGTCGCCCGGTCATTGGCCCGAATCACCTGCGGATACTCATTCGTGGAAAGAATCTCCTCTGCCAGGTAAAAGGAGCTGTCGTCTCCCTGCTCAAAGGACAGACACGGATAATCCTTCAGCTGCTCAAAACAGATGGAATCCTCTCCTGCCAGGGGATGTCCCTTCCAGAGATACACATACGCCTGGCAATCCACCAGATGATGGAACTCCAGCCCGGCAGACTGCAGCAGCCTTACCATGGCCTTCCTGTTAAAATCACACAGATACAGCACCCCGATCTCGCTTTTCATGGTGCTGACGTCTCGGATCACCTCTGCTGTTTTCGTCTCCCGGATCGCGAACTCATATTGGGACATATCAAATTCCCTGGCCATATCCACAAATGCCTTGACCACAAAGGAATAATGCTGTGTGGACACTCCGAACCGCTTTTTATGAGAACTGTCCTTCCCGTACTTTTCCAGAACATTCTCATATTGTCCGTAGATCTGCCTGGCATAGTAAAGAAACTCCGTCCCGTCGCCGGTCAAAGTAACTCCCCGTTTGCTCCGGTAAAACAGGGTGATTCCCAACTCCTTCTCCAGTTCCTTCATGGCGCTGGTCAGAGAAGGCTGGGATAGGTAAAGCTGCTCCGCGGCCTTGTTGAAGGAACCGGTCTCTGCAATTGTGATCAGGTAGTTTAGCTGTGTTAAGGTCATATTATCTCTCCAAAGCAAATACGCTGCATACTTCTACAGCACACGATAATAAGGACAGATATCCTCATAATGCCCGTCCTTCATCCGGAATCCCTCAGGAATCGTCCCCATCTGTACAAATCCCAGCCGCTCATACAAATGTCTGGCATGGATATTATTCGCCACCACGGCATTGAACTGCAGAACCCGAAAGCCATGCCTTTTCCCCTGTACCAGGCAGTCCGAAACCAGCCTTTCTCCGATATGCAGCCCCCTGCTTTTTGAGGAGACCGCAAAGCTCGCATTACAGATATGGCCGCACCGCCCTACATTGTTCGGGTGCAGAATATACAGTCCATAGATTCGCCCGATATCCGCATCCTCTGCCACCGCATTATAAGTCTGTTCCGCGAAGAACTGCTTTCCCGTCTTTGCATTCAGCAGCTCCTCCTGAGGAAAAGCAACCCCTTCCTCCACAACCTCATTCC
Source organism: Lachnospiraceae bacterium (assembly GCA_910575255.1). Taxonomy (GTDB): domain Bacteria; phylum Bacillota; class Clostridia; order Lachnospirales; family Lachnospiraceae; genus Brotaphodocola. The sequence continues at coordinate 177,365 of CAJTEM010000003.1, forward strand.
AGATGGCAATCATTTCCCAAAGATCCTCTTCCCTATAAGCCCTTATCTTAATTTCCATAATCCGTTTCTCTCCGTCTCTTCCACAATTACCACAGCGCCTCACTCCATCCTGCCGAATTTCATTTCCTCGCCATTCTTATCATACTTCTTCCTCTTCCCGGTAATGGAATCCATACTCACCTTCCACACAGCGGTCACTGCCAGGCTGCGCCGCATCTCTCTGTCAAAATTCTCCATGTTTGTGGGGACATGCCTCTCGCACAGCAGACGGAGCGCATGAATCTTCTCTTCCTCCTCCATCACCTCCTCCGCCCTGCCTCGGATGACCGCCGACTCATACTCGGTAGTAAACTCATGAAGCGCACGGCAGGTGTCTCCCACACAGGCAATGCACACCTCCGGATTCCTGAGCATGGCATCCGTCTTCTTTCCTGCCTTTGCACAATGGAAGAACACAGTCCGATCCTCCCGCACAATGCTGACGGGAACACAGTAAGGCTGCCCCTCTTCATCGATCATGGAAAGCACCGCATACTCACATCGGTCCACAACTCCCATGGCAAAATTCTCATCCATTTCCCGGTCTTTTCTTCTCATCTTTCATACCTCTCTGTCCATTTGTCTTTTTCCTGAAACTTCCACCAGTTCCGCCAGATTTCCATGTGCTTCTATCAGATGAACCATATCCTCTGTTTTCAGCCATACGGTGGCCGTATTATGATTCGGATGAACACCAATAAGCCCCGGTGCCTCCATAAAATCCCTGTCAATAAATACCTTAACCTTTAACTCCGTATCATTCAATACTCCAAACGGAGTTACAGAACCCGCCGTCAATCCCATGATATTCATAAGATCATCCTCTGACGCAAAACTCAAAGGGCGCGTATGGTTTCTCTGCCGGAACTCCTTTAAATCTACCCTTTTATCCCCCTTTACTGTGATCAGATAATAGTTCCTTTTCTTATCGTCGCGCACAAACAGATTTTTGGCGTCAGCCTCCGGATAAGGAATATCGATTTGCGAAAGCTCTGCCATATTATAAACAGCCCTGTGTTCTGTTATCTCGTGCCAGATATTTTTCTCTTCTAAGAAATCATAAATTTCCTGCTTGTCCATGTTCTCGTCTCCCACTCCGCCCTGATACACCGTTGCGTCAATTCCCTTCCTGTAAAGTTCCCGGTCTTCTGTCCTCAAAGTTTATGAAACACCGGCTCCATTCTCTCAAAAGTACAAAATTCCCGAAACCCAATTGTCTTCAACAGTTCCTTTGTTTCTCCCATATAGCTCCCCAAATGCTCCGGCTTATGGCTGTCGCTCCCTAAGGTGATCACCCTGCCCCCAAGCCGGTAATATAGTTCCAGAATCTCCCCCGAAGGCGTGGTATCCTTAAGCCCATACCTGTGAGAAGAGGTATTCACTTCAATCCCTTTTCCGTCCGCAATCACCCTTTTAAGAATATCCGTCACATACGGTCTGACCTCCGAAAACGGGTACCCGCCCATTTTGTCATACCGCACAATCAAATCCAGATGTCCAGGCACACTGTAATTCTGATAATGCCTCACCAGATTAAGCACTTCCTCATAATAACGTTCCTGATATTCCTTCTGCGTACGTCTTCGCTGAAAATCCTGAGTCCAGAACTCCTTATCCTCCACCTGATGAACTGACAAAATAATAAAATCAACATTTCAGTTCCTCCTGATTTCCATATCCGTTTTCTTCTGCGCTCTGCTTTTTCCCGCTCCTTGCTTTTTTCTGCACTTCGCTTTTTCCTGCTCCTCGTTTTCTCCCGCTCTCTGCTTCTTCCTGTTCCCCATTCTTCTCTTTCCCATCATCATAGCATCCATCCAGACTTCTGGCAATCAAAACCTTCCACAGCCCACAGTAAACGCAATCTAAAAAAACCTTGACCCTGGAACCGTTCCAACGTTTATAATTAATAACGACATTGTATTTTACGAGGAAGAAGGCAAATGCGAAGCATTCTCAAGATATCTTCCGACAACATGCCGCCGAGCGAACGCAAGGGGGCACTACCTTATTCTATCAGGAGGACAGATAAATGACACAAAAAAGAACGGCAGAAAAGTTTGCCATATTAGGACTGACGGGATGTCTCTTAGTCTTACCGGCATTTCCGGCACTGGCCGCGACTGGCTGGACCCAGGCAAACGGCAAGACCTATTATTACCAGCCGGACGGCAGGATAACTACCGGGCTGGCAGTTCTGGACGGAAACTACTATTATTTTCTTTCCGACGGTTCCATGGCCACCGGCTGGCTGAAACTGGACGGAGAATATTACTATATGCAGGAGAACGGTATGCTCACCACCGGCTGGCGCCAGATTGGAGGCGACTGGTATTATCTGCGTCCGGATTCTGGCAAATGCGTAATCAACTCAGCCATTGAGATCGACGGCTATTGGTATTTCTTCAAAAACGACGGCAAAAAGCTGACCGGCTGGCTGAAAAAGGATGGTTCTTTCTACTATCTGGATCCAGCCGGGAACGGACGGATGGTAGCCGGCACCACTAAGAATATTGACGGCAGCAGCTACAGCTTTGCAGCAAACGGAGTATGCACTTCCACGGGATATGTCGCCAATTATTACGACTTTAACAGTGCCGGTACTCAATCCGCCTCACAAAGCTCCTCCTCCGGCAGCCGTGTAGTCTCGGCCGGCACTTCCAGCTCCAGCCGGGGACCCGGGGTGTCCGCAAATTAGTAAAAGACCTCGCAGATACGGACTTTCTCTCGTATTTGCGAGGTCTTTCAAAGCTGGGCCAGCTGGATTCGAACCAGCGAAATGCAGGAGTCAAAGTCCTGTGCCTTACCGCTTGGCTATGGCCCAAAATCAGATTTCTCAAGTAAAGAAATATGGAATGCGGGTGACAGGACTTGAACCTGCACGGTTGCCCGCCAGCTCCTAAGGCTGGTGCGTCTGCCATTCCGCCACACCCGCAGAACAGATCCGGAAACCTTCCGGTCTTCTGATAGGATTGTAAAAAAAAATTCCCGAAGGAATCATTTTCAGGGTGGATAAAGGGATTCGAACCCTTGGCCTCCAGAGCCACAATCTGGCGCGCTAACCAACTGCGCTATACCCACCATATTCATGCCGCGCCGCGGTTTCCCGCTCCCGCGCAACGAGCCTGAAGGGATTCGAACCCCCGACCCACGGCTTAGAAGGCCGTTGCTCTATCCAGCTGAGCTACAGACTCAAAATACCATTCTGATTCAACAGGCTTCGCCACCCCGGCGACGGATTACATTTTATCATAGGATAGAACAAAATGCAAGTACTTTTTGCCTGGATTCTGTTTTTTCTTGACATTTTCTGTATGCTATGCTACTTTATTAAAGTGCATGAATGTACAGGATAACATTTGCAATGGGGCAGGTGGAACAAAAAGGGGTTCCTCCTGTTTTTTATTCCGCAATTTTCCGTGAGACTGACTCTCTGTCTGGCCGCAGCATTTATGCCGAATCTCTCTGCCAACGGCAGAATCCACAGGAGGAAAGCATGTATGATTGAAATAATCACAAATGTCAACGGTATTGTCAACAATTTTGTCTGGGGAATTCCCATGCTTGTTCTTTTGGTCGGCACTGGTATTTTCATGACCATTCTTACCAGAGTATTCCAGATTTCCCATTTCGGGTACTGGGTCAAACACACCTTGGGCAGTATTTTCACTGACAAACACATCACCAGGCACACAGAAAAGGAAGATCAGTCCATCACTCAGTTCCAGTCCATGTGTACGGCCCTTGCCGCCACGATCGGCACCGGCAACATCGTGGGAGTCTCCTCCGCATTGCTGTTCGGAGGACCCGGATCCATCTTCTGGATGTGGATCGTAGCTTTCTTCGGGATGATGACCAACTATTCGGAAAATGTTCTGGGCATCTACTACCGCAAAAAAAATACCAAAGGAGAATGGTCTGGAGGAGCTATGTATTATCTGCGGGACGGTCTTGGCGCCAGGCACGGCATGCACCAGGCAGGCGCCATACTGGCAGTCCTGTTCTCCATCTTTTGTCTGATGGCCTCCTTCGGCATCGGCAACATGAGCCAGATCAATTCCATTGCCGGTAATATGAAGGCTGCCTTTGGAATTCCCAATGTAGTAACCGGTATCGTGCTGATGATTCTGGCCGGCCTGGTAATTCTGGGCGGCATCAAAAGAATTGCTTCCGTGACGGAAAAGCTGGTTCCGTTTATGGCCGTTTTCTATATAATCGGTTCCCTGACTCTCTGTATTGTCAATGCCGGACAGCTGGTTCCTGCTTTGGCATCCATCTTCAAGGGCGCCTTTGCCATGAAGGCTGTCGGAGGCGGTATCGTTGGCGCAGGAATCAAGATGGCCCTGACCTGGGGAATGAAGCGCGGTGTATTCTCCAATGAGGCTGGCCTTGGTTCCTCCGTTATGGTTCATTCCAGCTCTAATGTGCGGGAGCCGGTCCGCCAGGGCATGTGGGGAATCTTCGAGGTATTTGCCGATACCATCGTCGTTTGTACCCTGACAGCCCTTACTGTGCTGACTTCCGGGCTTGTCGATCTGGATACTGGCGCTGTCATCAGTGAAGCAGAAGGATCTGCACTGGTAGGTGAGGCATTCGCAAAGGTATTCGGCCAGGCCGGCCCTGCATTTATCGCTGTTGCCATTCTGCTGTTCGCCTTCTCCACAGTGCTTGGCTGGAGTCACTATGGTTCCAAGGCCTTTGAATACCTGTTCGGATCCGGCGCAATCGTTGTATACCGTGTCCTTTTTATTGTATTTATCCTCTGCGGTGCAACCATGAGCCTGGATCTGGCATGGGATCTGTCTGATACCTTCAACGGCCTGATGGCAATTCCCAACCTGATCGGTGTGCTGTCCCTCTCACCGGTGGTTTTCAGAATCACCAAAAACTATGTGGATCGCCACATCCGCGGACTCAGAACCGAACCCATGCTTTCTGCCTTTCCTGAAATCCAGAAGCAGATGGCAGCGGAACTGGATGATAGTGAATAGCATTTACGGATTCCCATAGAGCTTAAAAAGGGGCTGTCTCTGCGACAGTCCCTTTCCGGCTTTCTGTTCTCTGGCACAACGAAAATGATAAATCCAATTCTCCACTACAAGCAACAAAACCTCAATCTATGTCAGCATCTCCAGCCATAATACGTTACCCCATACCACGCTGCAAAGCTTATTAACATAATCATAAACATCGCACTATTAAAGAGAAGCAGATAAGGATATCTTCCCCAGATTCTTTTTATCCATCTTGTCAAAGCACACTTTCCCACTGCCTCTGCGGCCGTAGAAGCCGCTATTTCACGGTTCAGCAGTTTTGCCAGCACATACAAAAACATAAATACCATGTTAAAAATAATCAGGCCAACAAAAGCCGCCGTAAAAACCAGCTTAAATCTGCCAATACTGTGCATGTTAGCAAACAGCTCACCAAAGGCTGTCATAGCCCCAAAGAAAACCAATACCACTGCTGAAAATATCCCCAAAATAGAAACAAACTGAGAATAGGAATCCTCAACCTTGCCTTTGAGGCTGTTAGTCTCTTCTCTGAACTCCTTCACTTCCAAATCAATCTTTTGCGATTGCTCCTTCCGCAGCTCAGTCATTGCAGAATCCACAGCCTTTGCTGCATTTGTCAATGCTGCATTCATGGTATGAAGATTCATCTCATTAAAATTTTTAAAATTATATTTTATTCTGTTTAATTCTAATGTTATATGGTCGATCAACTTAAACACTTTAATAGATATTAATTCGTCTTCCGGATATTCTCCCAGTCTGCTTTGAATCCGTCTCAAATTCTCCAGTAAATACTCAATATCATCTGCCTCCATCAGATAGGCCGAAACTTCTGAATATTTATGTCTTTTGTTATTCGTATAATATTCCTTTACAATATTGCACAAAAGATCCAACTGGGTAATATCACGGATCTCCGCTGTACCGATTTTCTGTAATAGTTCCCTCACCTTTCATTCCCCATTTATAAATAGTTCTGCCTGAGCATATCAATGGTAATGACCTCGTTCCTGTCCGTTCTTTTCCATGGCTCTTCCTGATGTGTCAGCTCAACCATATCCCATGGAAGGACATCCTTGTAATACTCAACTACAGATCTTATCAGCATTCGGTGACCATACTCAAAAATAGCTTCCTCATATCTTTTGGGTTCTATCACAAATGATCTGAGATCCATATTATAACGAAAGGAAAAATATTCCAATTCCTTATCTGTAATCGCCTCTGCACCGTAAGCCTTATACTTTTGATAAACACTCTCCACTACAGGGCCGTGTCTCCAATGGATGATCGGCTCTTCAAAACAGGGAATCCCATACTGTCTGATAAATGCCACCTGAACAAAATAGAGTAGCTTTTGTAACTTCAGATTACTGACCGGTCTTCCGATTTCTATGGAATAGTTAATCATGTACCTTGCCACATCCATCACATTATACATATTCTCACCTCCACAAACAGAGTAAAACAATTGACAGCCTCAATTGCTTAAGACAATAATCTGCTTATATTTAGTATATGGCATTGTATAGAAAAAATCAATTTACATTTTCTACAATAATTCAATCGAACATTTGTTTGTTTTTCCTGTATTGCAAACTATCTAACCATCCTGCTCCGTCAAAGCAGAAAAAGGAAAATCTTTCGCCTCTCGAAATCCATATTGAATCAGCTAACATTCTCACGCAAAAATAAGACCTTGCTCATACAAAGTCTTTCTAAAGCAGGTGATGGGAATCGAACCCACGTATCCAGCTTGGAAGGCTGGTGTTCTACCATTGAACTACACCTGCAAAATATCATTCTATTCTGTTGATCTGTTCCAATCGGGGTGACAGGATTCGAACCTGCGACTTCCTGGTCCCAAACCAGGCGCTCTAGCCAAACTGAGCCACACCCCGCAATATGGAATGTCGTCATCCTGCATCACCGACCACTGTTGACCAATGCAAAAAATATTATATAACAGGTATCCCATTTTGTCAACCATTTTTTTGAATTTTTTCCTTGCTAATTTCAAAGCTAATTTCAAAAGCTGCTGCTTCTCAAGGGTAATGTCAATTCAATCAGTTAAGTTTTACCAAAGGATATGTTAAAGAAGCGGGGAGGGCAGCAACCAGAAAAGGATTCCCCGAATTGCGTTTGCAGGCTTTTGTAAGCTTAGAGTTTCTGCATCCGAAACCCGCAGTCCCAGGAAACCTCTCCCGGCAAATTCAGCAACCGCTGCACTACCTTTTCCATGCCCTCTTCAACCTCCGGACAACCCTCCGTCCCCACTTCAGTAACTCATTGTCCTGTCTGTTCCCACCGGCAAGGTATATTTGGGGATCCCCGGGATCCCATTCTTCCCAATCCGGATCCTCCGGATCCCATATACCTTGCCGGTCGTCAGGAGAGGAAGTGACGCTCATAGCGCACATTTCCATCCTCCTCCATATACATCATCATATAAGAGGGCTTACGTCCCTCCTGCCGAGGATAAGAAAGACTTCCTGGATTCAGAATTGTCACCTCTCCCCGCTGTTCCAGAAACGGACGATGCGTATGGCCATACATCGCAATATCACAGTCCCTGTCTATTGCCTCCTGATAAAGGCCCTCTATCCCCAGAGAAACATTATAATAATGTCCATGTGTCAGCAGAATCCGATGTGGTCCCAACTCCAGTTCAATCTCCCGCTCCAGTGCAGAAAAGAAGTCATTGTTGCCCATGATCATCTCCAGCCGACACCCTTCGTTGACCCACTCCTCGATCATATGCTCACTGCCCTCAGCATCTCCCAGATGAATCAGCATGTCCAGTGGAGCCTGTTCCTCAATCACCTTTTTCAGATTATCGTCCTTGCGGTGTGTGTCGCTCACAATCAGTATTTTCATCAGAATTCCTCCCCAAGAATTCGTTTCAGCTGACTCTTCATTGCCTCCAGTGCCTTGCCTCGATGACTGATGCTGTTCTTCTGTTCCAGTGTCAGCTCTGCTGAGGTAACACCATATTCCGGAATAAACAGAATCGGATCATAACCAAAGCCTCCATCTCCGGCCGGCTTATGGGCAATCTCTCCTTCCATTGCGGCCTCTGTATGTACCACACGGCCATCCGGAAGCACTGCCGCAATATTACAGACAAAGCGGGCCTTTCGCTGATCGTCTCTGGCCTCCCTCAGACGGTCAATGATATTCTGATTCTTAATCTCATAGGAGGTATCCTCTCCCATATACCGTGCAGAATAAATCCCCGGCTCTCCGCCAATATAATCTACTACCAGCCCGGAATCGTCTGCCAGCACAATATCGCCTGTACATTTCCAGACTGCCTGTGCCTTGATCTCAGCATTTTCTCCAAAGGTACTTCCATTCTCCACAATCTCCGGCTCCGCACCTGCTTCTTTCATAGAAACGATCTCGCAGCCCAGGTCGCCTAATATCGCACGAATCTCCCGCATCTTTCCAGCATTTCCGGTTGCAAAAATAATTCTGTGCTTCATACACAATCCTCCGTATCCTCATCTCTTCCGTTGCTGTTCAGCCTGTCTTTGCCTTTTCTTCACCGGCTGTCGCGCCCTGCTCCGTCTGATCCTCCTGACGGATCCGGGTGTATGCTTTCAAACAAATATTACAATTTTGTTTTTCTTCTACGTTCTCCCAGCGCTGTCCTTCAAAACTGATGTATCCTTCCCCATCGCTCAGATCAATCTGACATTTGCCGTCCCCGGCATCATATTCCACAGCAATCGGATGAATCGCACCTGGTGTCTTCAGATGGATCACAACGGCGAACCGCTCTCCTGCATCCACAAAAACCGTCTTCCGGAGCGGAATGGTATAATATCCGGCTTGCCGCAGCTTTCCTTCTGCCAGTGGCTCTGTTCTCTGCTGCAGCACACCAGTCGGATCCTCCGGCACATGACGAACCACATATACCTGGTAATCTGTGTTTTCATCGATTGCATAAAACCCTGCTGCCGCCACTTCCTCCGCCTGGCCGGCAGTATAAACATTCGCCGCCCACGCCGCTTCCTCCCCATACCCAAGCTGTCCAATCCACCCGCACAGATCCCCCTGATACAAAAAATCATAATTATCCGGCTCTTCAATACTGGTGTAGACTATATTGGTCTTTCCCAGATTCGCATCATAATAGGAGACATAGAAAAATCCCCCATCCCCGAACTCCGTGCCCCAGCTGTTCTCGCACAGAAAAGCTCCATTGCCTTCGACCTCAGTCCGGAATGCCTCAGCCGGAAAATCATCGTCCCATCCCACAATCACCACATCATGGTTCGGCGCCGTTGAATGCGGATAACAATAGGCACTGGTCTCGGGATTATAGTACTTGGATTGACTCCGGCTATTCTGCAATGTGGTATACAAAGAGCTCTGCACACCGCCGCAAGCCAACACCGCCCGCTTGATCATCTCACGATCATTCTCCGGCAGAACCCGAACCTCCTGTACATGCTTAACCGGCTTTAATCCCTCCGGAGAAATACCATCTCCATAGGGATCCTGTTCCTCTGTCACCGGTCCCTGCCAGGACAAAAGATATGCCATTGACATGGTATATTCCCCGCCGTTCTCCTGGCCCAGAATAAAATGAGGATTGTGAGACATATGGTCCTCGGAAAAATCCCACACTTCCTGCGGCAGCAATGCATTTTCCACTGCCGTTAATGAAGAAAATGCCCAGCACGTTCCCAGATCCTTCTGATCTTCCACCGGCGCTGTCCGGCCCGCCTCCCTCGCATCATAGCGAACCGGCAAAACAATATCCTCTTCCAAAATCCGGCGTTTTTCTTCCTGACGCATCCATTGGTTCCGACGCCTGATCGCCTCGGACACCTCCTTAGCAATCAAAGGCAGGCGACTTCTCTCCTCCTGCTTATTAAGGAAATCTTTATCCGCTTCCCCTGACGGTAAAGTCACCTTTTCCTTCTCCCCGCGGTCTGCCGTCTGTTCCCTTTCATCCGCGAACCGTCTCTCCTGCCGATAGGAGCATCCGCACAGCAGCAATACTGTCGCACTGACAGCCCCAAGAAGCCAAGCCCCCCTAATCAATCTCTGCATTGTTCGTATTCCGCTTCGGCGGCTTCGGACCCAAAAACTGATAATAGTATGTCTTCATCATTCCATTATAAATCTTGCGGTTACGGTCGGCCTTCCGGCCGATATATTTTTCCACATCCTCATAGGCAGTAATAATATAAGCTGACCAGGCATCCAACGCCCGGTACCGCTCTCCCAACTGCGCATACAGTGCCGGCAGATTGCTTTTCTCCTCAATTCTCTCCCCATAAGGAGGGTTGGTGATCAGGAATCCGTATTTTTTCGGATGGCTCAGCTCCGCCACCTGCCTTCTCTGAAAATGAATCAGATGACCGACTCCCGCCGCCTCAGCATTGGCTCTCGCTGAACGGATGATGTCCCCATCCGCGTCGTAGCCCTGGATATCCACTGAGACAGTATCATCCGCCAGCTCTGCTGCCTCGTCCATGGCCTCATACCAACATTTACGCGGAATCAGCTCCTTCCAGTCCTCTGCCAGAAAAGACCGGTTCATACCTGGCGCCATATTTGCCGCCATCATCGCCGCCTCTATGGGAAATGTCCCGCTGCCGCAGAACGGATCCACCAGAATTCGGTCTTTTTTCCATGGCGTCAGCATAATCAAAGCAGCAGCCAACGTCTCTTCAATCGGTGCTTTGCTGGTCAACCTGCGATATCCTCGCTTATGCAACGACTCTCCGGTCGTGTCCAATCCAACCGTCACCTGATCCTTATATAAAAATACCCGCAATGGATAGCTGTTCCCTGTCTCCGGAATCACGTCTCTTCCATAGGCCATCTTCATCCGCTCTACCATTGCCTTCTTCATCACAGACTGAATGTCTGTAGGACTGAAAAGCTTACTCTTCACCGAACCTGCCTTCTTCACCCAGAATCTGCCGTCCAGAGGAATATAATTCTCCCAGGCGATCGCCTTTGTCCCCTGAAACAGTTCTTCAAAACTTGCAGCACGAAAACTTCCCGCTTTAATCAGGATCCGTTCTGTTGTCCTCAAAAAAATATTTGCACGGCAGACAGCCTCTGCATCCCCCAGAAATGTCACTCTTCCATCTTCAACCTGGGCAATCTCATATCCCAGGTCAAGAATCTCCCTCTTCAGCACTGCTTCCATGCCAAAATGGCAGGGCGCCATCAATTCAAAAATCCGATCTGCCATATGCCTCCTTTCTCAGAAGCTCCAACTCTTTTACGATATTCCCCTCAAAATCCAGAATCCGAAACCATCCCTCCTCCAGAATCGCATAGGTTGGCGGATTCCCTCCCTTGGGAATCGATACAGAACCTGGATTCAGCACATAACCAATGCTCATCCTTTCCGCCTTCAGCAGATGTGTATGTCCGTGAATCAGAATATCACCCTCCTTCATCGGTGGAAGATTCTCCTGATGATACACATGACCATGAGTTGCATAAAAAGTCAGGCCATTCAGCACCAGAACCGCATAATCCGCCATCACCGGGAATTCCAGTACCATCTGATCCACCTCTGCCTCACAGTTCCCTCTCACCGCATAGATCTCGTTCTTCACGGAATTCAGCATGGCAATCACTTCCTTCGGGGCATACTCCCTCGGAAGGTCATTGCGCGGCCCATGATACAGAAGATCTCCCAGCAAAATCAGCCGGTCTGCACCAGACCGGCGGTATTCCTTCAAAAGCCTTCGGCAGTACCATGCCGACCCATGTATATCAGACGCAAACATATATCTCATTCTGCTATTCTCCCTCATGCCTATGCTGCTCTTCCAGATATTAACAAAGAGTAGCTAATATTTACTATTTTATAGCCTGGCTATACGCTTGTCAACGGAAAAATCCCTGCTCCTTTCGTCAGATGTCCTGGAAAATCGCAGTTTAGCGTGCAGCCAGGGAACCGCACCCTTCCAGATACTTCCCCCTGTACGCTTCAATTCCTCCGCAGATATCTGCCACCTGATATCCGTAACGGGCAAGTTCCCTCGCAGCCAGCATGCTGCGGGGTCCCCGGTAGCAATACAAGATCAGCAGACGATCCACGGGCAGTTCCCCCACCCGTCCCCAGAATTCCTCATCCGGTATATTGACTGCTCCACGAATATGAGACTGTGCGTAGGAAGCCCGATCCCTCATATCTACCAGATAGATCCAACGGTTCTCATCCAGATACTGCTCCAGCTGTGCTGTACTGATTATATACCACATTATTTACCGCCTGTTTTATCTTTTTACTGCTATTATATGCAGAAAAGCCGTCCCTTGTCCCAGGACGGCCTTCTATCTTTGTTCGTGTTCGATTTTGAGAAATGCACCTGCCATCAGCTACATTTCCCGGCTCCCACATGACGAAACCTATAACCTCTGTCTGTGAAGGCCGATTGCCCCGTAACCAGTTAGCGATTGTTGTTCTGGTTGCTGTTGCGGCTGCTGTTCTGGCTGTTATTCTGGCTATTGTTCTGATTGTTGTTCTGGCTGCTGTTGCGGCTGTTGTTCCGGCCATTGTTGCAGTTCTTGCTGTTATCCATGTCATTGTAATTGTCTCTCATGGTTCATACCTCCTGATTTCATTCATTGAATTTGTTACAGGAGTAGTATGGCTTGTTCCCGATCAATTATTCATATTTCCGGACTTTTTCAGCTATTTCTTAAAACCACCATTTTTTAATAGGATTTCCATTTGCTTTTTGTGTATAGATTTAGTATAATCAAATAGAAGAAACTGATTTCCCTTAAATCAATTTCTTCAGCCTTATTAATTATTTATACTCCCCTCAAAAAGCCAGGCAGCTCCCCTGCCTGGCTTTTTCTTGTTCAGAAAATCTGACTTATCATAACATACTGATGATCTTAACTGGCGCCCGATAGTTCCAGTTCGAAATTTTGATTCCAGTCTTATAAGTAGAGGCATGTACAATCTGACCGTTGCCAATATACATCGCCACATGGTTGATATGGGAACCGCTGCCATAAAAAATGAGGTCTCCCGGCTGCATCTGATTCGCACTGATTGCTCTGCCCTGTGTCGCCTGGGTCACGGAAGAACGGTTCATGCCGATACCGGCTCCGTTCTGCATTACAAATTTCACAAATCCGGAGCAATCTACACCTGTGCGGGGATCATTCCCCCCAGCGCGGTACGGACCTCCTACAAACTGCAACGCGTAACTTACCAGATTCTGACGTACTGCCGCTTCCTGCTCGGCAGCTTCCTTTGCCTCGGCCTCCGCACGCACCCGGCTCTGAATCGCCGGATCTGGCCCGGAATCCGACATATCCTCCTCCGCCTCTGCCTCTAATACCGGAGAAGCTTCTCCTTCCGCTTCCTCTGTATCCTCAACATCCTCTATATCCGCTTCCCCGGCAATCGCATTCTCTTCCACCACGATTGGCTCCGCATAAGAAAGAATCGGTGCCTTCCACATCACAATTCCTGCTGTCATCATCGCAGTTATGTACAATCCGAGTTTTCTCATTCCTTTTCTCCAATCTCTGACATTATTTTTTTAAAAATCATCTCTTAATTATTACGTAAATGTTAAATTTATTACATCTATATTGTACAATTAAAACATTTCCATGTCAACCCAATTAAAGAAAATTTTATAATTTTTAGAACCACTGTATTACTTTTTACGGGCAATGTCAGGATACCAGGGTCAAAAGGTCTAAAATCCGATGCAAGCTTGCTTGCAAGAGGATTTTTAAATGTTTCTGAAGGCGCTAAATGTCCGGTGGACGTTTGTTCAGCACCGACCGCAACGGAGTGAAGAAGCGGGAACACAAAATGCGGAGCAATCCGGTATCAGAGGGGTCAAAAGACTTTTTGACCCCGACATCATGTCAGTAAGTTAAGAAATCGCGAAACACAGCTTAACTTACTGACATTGGTTCACGGGAGATTACGGAAGGTATAAGATCGATTTTAAACTTTCCGGCCAAAATCCTTTTCCTTTAAGGCTTACCTTCCGGCAAAACAAAGGCCGCCCGTATCGCTGTTCCCGGACTCAAAAGCTTCTTAAGCCTTAAGTCTCTGCAACAGCAACACAGACAGCCATTGTCCGTACGGATCCGACCGCTATCTTCCTGGCCCTGAACCACCTCTCACAAACCACATAATCAGAATCACCAGCCCGATCACCGGAAGCAGGGGCAACACCAGACTCAGAATTCCCCCGACTATCATCAACACTACCGTAATCATCAGTACTACCAGCACAATCCCCAGAAGCTTCCAGTACCACTTATTCAGGTCATAATACCGGACACCCCCGCTATTCTGATAGCTCTCGTCTCTGCCGCTTTTGGCATAGCTCTCCGATGCCGTCTCACGACTCCCATAACTGCCGTCCCCGGCCCCTGGCGTCGCATCAATAATCGTCCGGGCAATCAGCCGCGGGCTTCCCAGCTCCTCCATGATCTCCTCTTCTGTTCGGCCTCTTCCCTGCTCCGTGCGAATATAATCCTCGTAATACCGCAGATTTTCCTTCACCGTCTCCGTCGGCATCTCGCCGGCAAGTGCCTCGCCAAGTCCCTGCAAAAATTCCTCTTTTTTCATTCTTGTGTCATTCCCTTTCAAGATCTAGTACAAGCCGATTTAAATACCTTTCTATTTCGTTGAGGATGCTTTTTCGAGAGTGCAAAGGAAAAAGCGGAGGCGTAGTGGTGCTACGCTGAGCATTTTTTCTTTGTGCTATCGGGAAAGCAGACCAGCGAAATGGAAGGTTATTTAAATCAGCTTCTAGTACAACGTTGCTTAAATTTCGGTGAATTCGGCACTCGTTATTTCCGCAATGCTGTACCAGTGTGACCCTTGTCTCTTCAATCTTCCAATATCTGTTCTTTAATATCTCCCCGGCGATATGCTGCGACCAATTCCTTCAGATCCTTAACCCGGCCGCGCAGCTCCATTCCCCGATCCGTATCCGCCACCATTACACGCTTCTTCATCTTCTCCACAATCGACACTCTCGGAGTATTCTCCGTTTTCGGGTCAAAAGGCTTATGCTCTGCCAGCGCCAGATGATGTGAATTGCAAATCAAGGTATAGCCCGCAATCCCGGTACATTTCTGATAGGCTTTGGAAAGTCCGCCATCGATAATGAAGAGCCTGCCCCCTGCCTTCACCGGCGTCTCCCCATCCTTAATCTTCACTGGCACATGTCCATTAATAATATGTGTCCCTTCTCCGGAAAGTCCGAACTCTCCCAGAATCCGCTCACATACCTCCACCTTCTGGCTCAGCTGATAATACGGATTCATCCGCTCCCTGTGGGTGCTCTTGTCCTCTACAAAGTAATGCTCGAAGGTAGTCATTCGCTCCTTGCCAAAAACAGGGGACTTTGCTCCGCACCAGAGATACCACATCAGATCCCTGGCATTCTCCTTCTCCGGATCCTCCTCCTCAAGAAAATATGCCTTATGAACCTCCTCCGCAATATAGTCCATCAATGCCTTGCCGCTCAAGGACTCTCCGGCACATTCCATCGACTCAAAGCTTCCGTCAACCTTCATCGGAATGCAGCCATGATACAGCAGATTCCCATTATAGCATTTGTACAATGCGCCATTGGAATACAGGAAACGGATATGCTTGTGCAAAAGCCCGCTGTGCTTAAAGGAAAGCACCAGTGTATGCAAAAGCTCCTGCTCCTCCCTTGTCAGCCGAAGAGGATCCGCCGGATCTACGGTCGGAAAATCCATATCCAGCATCGGATATTCCTTCCCTGATATCATCACAGTCCCCTTCTTAAAATCGATAGATTCCATCAGCAGGCGGTCATTCATCTCATACTCCGGATGCCGCTTGATGATCTTTCCCTCTACCTTGAACTGAAGCACAGCAATCGCCTTATGCATCTTGGCCACCAGCCCGGGATCTACCACATCATAGATATTCTCATCCAGAATCTTCGGTGCAAAACGCGTACAGGGATCATCCTTATATACCCGTGCCGCAAACATGGACAACGGCCGGAGATTAATCCCATAGCCATCCTCCAACACATCAAAGCTGTTATAGCTGATGGCGATCCGCAGGACATTGCACACACAGGCTTCGTTCCCTGTCGCTGCTCCCATCCAGGAGATATCATGATTCCCCCATTGAATATCCACATCATGGAAACGCATCAGCTCATCCATAATAATATCCGCCCGTGGTCCCCGGTCAAAAATATCTCCGATAATATGAAGATTGTCAATGGTAAGATTCTGAATCAGATTGCATAACGCAATGATGAAGGCCTCTGCCACCTGCGTCTCTATCACTGTATGGATAATCTCCTCATAATACAGCCGCTTGTTATCATCATTATAATCTACATGAAGAAGCTCATCAATGATATACGCGAATTCCTTCGGCATCTTCTTACGCACCTTGGAACGTGTATACTTGGAAGAAACCTCTTTACAGATCTGTACCAGCCGGTAGATCGTGACCCGCTGCCAATCCTCAGTATTCTTACCGTTCTGCTTCAACTTTGACAGATTCCTCTCCGGATAATAGATCAGGTTGGCAAGCTCTACTTCTTCCTCTTCCTGAATAATATGCCCAAAAGTAGCACGGATCTTCTCCCGGATAATCCCTGACGCACTGCGCAGCAAATGGATAAATGCCTCGTATTCCCCATGCAGATCACTGAAAAAATATTCTGTGCCTTTCGGCAGTCCGCAGATTGCCATCAGATTGATGATCTCACTGGATGCTGCCTTCACACTGGGATACTCCCTTGCCCATAATTTCAGATATTCCAAATCTTTCATCTCAGCCTCCCATATACCCCGCCGGCCCTTCTCCCACCGACCGTAATTTCTGAATATAGCAATATAGTACCACATTTTATTCATATTTCATAATGAATTTTTCATAAATTGATGAAAAAGCTCTTGTCAAAGAGGCCTTTTTCGCTTATAATGTTTTTAATGGAGATATAGCTCAGCTGGGAGAGCATCTGCTTGACGTGTAGAGGGTCGTAGGTTCGAGTCCTATTGTCTCCATCCATCCGGTAAAGTGTACTTTGCATAAAGTATGTTTTATCGGATTTTTAACATATTCCTGCAGATGCTGCAGATTTTCAGGAGGCTTATTATTATGGAGCAACTCTATGTATTCGGTACCGGCAATGCTGCTGTCACCCGCTGCTACAACACCTGCTTTGCCATCCGCAATGACTCTGACCAGTTTTTCATGGTGGATGCCGGAGGCGGCAACGGTATTCTGCGCATTCTGCAGGATATGCAGGTATCCTTTGATCAGATTCACCATATTTTCGTTACTCATGAACATACCGACCATCTTCTTGGCATTGTCTGGATGGTCCGTTTCATCGCTACCGGCATCCGCAAAGGCTCCTATGAAGGAGATCTGAATATTTACTGCCACTCAGATCTGATTTCTACCATTGACACCTTCTGTCGGCTGACTCTCCAGGACAAACTCTACCGCACAATCGGGGAACGCATCCATCTGATCGCTGTCAGCGACGGAGAGTCCCGCCATATTCTGGACTATAATATGACCTTTTTTGATATCCACTCCACCAAGGCCAGACAATATGGATTCACCGTCTTCCTCTCTAACGGCCGTCGGCTGACCTGCGCAGGTGATGAGCCTTACAATCCGCTCTGCCGTTCTTATGTGGAAGGCAGTGACTGGCTGTTGCATGAAGCCTTCTGCCTGTATGGCGAACGCGAACATTTCCAGCCATATGAAAAGCATCACAGCACGGTCAGGGATGCCTGTGAGCTTGCTGCCGAACTTCACATCCCGAATCTGGTTCTGTGGCATACGGAAGACAAGTCCATAGACCACCGCAAGGAACTCTATCTGGCGGAAGGCCGGCAATATTATACAGGCAATCTCTATGTGCCCTATGACGGTGAGGTTCTGGATTTATAGGTCTTATTCTATCAGGCATGTCGCTTCTTTCTCATTCCGATTTCTGTCCGGGACATAATCCCTCTCCCTCCCTGCATATAAATATCTGTACACTAATGTGGATTACACCAGATATCATTGAATATAACAGGGAGGAACTCCGATGAAGTCCAATCATTCTCACCGCCCATACACCTTTGCTGCGCTCATCCTTCTGATTTCTGCAGAGCTTATCCTGCTCTATACCCTGTTCTCCCAAAAGCTGCCAGGTGCTTTGCCTTCTTTTCAGGAAACAACTGCTCTGGCTGTCAACGCAAGTGACTCAAACAGCAAAAGCTTTATCAAATGGGTCGATTTCGATGTCACGGCCGAGGCTATGCGCCAGGCATTGCGTCTGGATGTAGACAGCTATAATCAGACTCCCCATTTAAACTGGCTGGAGCTTCTGGCATATTCCGGAGCTCGCTGCGGCGGTGATTTTTCCCGCTACCGGGCATCTGATATGGATCAGCTGGCCGAAAAGCTGCGGGAAGGTTCATCGATGGAAGAACTGACCCGGGATATGAAATATTACTCCTATTATCTGGAAGCTTATCGTGCTGTGCTTGGCGGAATGGTCGGACTCTATGATATCCAAATCCCCGACGAGACCACAGGCGAACCTGTCTGGGTTACCAAATATGGCTTAAAAGCTTTTTCTCCTATTGCCAGAAATTTTCCTTACCATGATTTTGACGACTTCGGAGTCTCCCGCAGCTATGGCTTCAAACGCCAGCATCTTGGTCATGACTTGATGGGACAGGTCGGAACACCTGTAATTGCTGTCGAATCCGGCTATGTGGAAGCCATTGGCTGGAATCAGTACGGCGGCTGGCGCCTTGGCATCCGCAGCTTTGACAAAAAGAGGTATTATTACTATGCCCATCTCAGGAAAAATTACCCTTACCACAAAACACTTCAGGAGGGCAGCTATGTCCAGGCTGGTGATGTCATCGGTTATCTCGGACGGACTGGGTACAGCCGCACAGAAAATACCAATAATATTGAAGAACCCCACCTTCACTTTGGCATGCAGCTGATCTTTGATGAATCGCAAAAGGACGGGAACAATGAAATCTGGATTGACTGTTACGAATTGACAAAATTCCTTACCATGAATCGTTCCGAAACTGTCAAGAATCCAGATACCAAGGAATACTATCGAGTCTACCAAATGAAAGACCCCGCCGTTCCCGGCGGGGCTCCAGAGCAAAATTATTTGTTCTTAAGATGACCTTCGTTGTCAAGAATATATCCGTCCGGGGTGGTGGTGTTTTTTAACATCTCCCCGGTTTCTTCATCACAATAATACCGTTCTCCGTTCCACTCGACCCAGCCGGTCCTCATATAACCATTCTCATCAAACAGATACCACTTCTTATCAATCTCTTCCCAATTGTTCTTCGTGTAAGTGCCATCCTCATGCTCATACCACCAGCCATTCCCTTCGTTGCGCCATTCGCCGCTGACCGGAAGTCCGGCTGCCGTTCCGTTGCGGATGGCTTCCGCCATCTCACTGGATATGGTAACGGTCTCTGATTCCATCCACTTTCCTTTATTGTCCGTATTCTGCTTGTTGACTGCACGAACCTTCACCTGATAAGACCCCGGCTTCCCCATCTGGCTGGTGTAATCGTAGAAAAGCTGATCCGTACTCTGATAATTCGCACCCACTCCGTTGCCATTGCGGTACAGCCGCAGCTCATAGCTCCCGGCTCCACGGATCTCGCCCCACTTGGCATAGCCGCCATCCGTTAGGGTCACCGTGGTCTCCTGACCGACCATCTCTGCCATCGATGGCAGCTTGACTTTGAGCGCCAGCGTCTCCGAAGAGTCCTGCTTACTGGCTTTCACATAGGTGGCTCCGGTAAGTTTCACAGCGCTTGCCTTCGTCAGTGCAAAGTAATATCCCTCATCTGCTCTCAGATAAATCGTAATCTCTGGGACATCTTCCTCCATCCACTCAAACCCGAAATTCTCAATCTCATAATAATCATAGGTGTAATTCTTGCCACGGGTTTCTATCTCGATCTCTTCTTCCCCGTATCTGGCTCCCAGTTCAATATGAGATTCCACGTTCACTGTAACAGAATTAATCTTTTTTCTGGTAGCAGCAAAAGAAGGAATCGTCAGCACTCCTGCTGCCAGCGACAAGGCCAGCGTCATCCCACATATCTTTCTCCAGTTATACACGTATCTGCCTCCCCACGTTCTGTTATTCTGCTTTCACTCTATTACAAAAAAATACCTCTGTCAAGTAAGTTTCGCAATTTGTAATCATTAGACAAAAATCGTAAGTATTTCTCGGAAATAAAAAATGCCTGAAATCCATCTGCTCTTTGCTAAATGAATTTCAGGCATTCTCCACTGCTTTTCGGGCAGTTTTGATAAACGCTCTGCTTATTTTGCGTAATCCGTAGCACGTGATTCGCGGATCACGTTCACCTTGATCTGGCCAGGATAATCCAGCTCATTCTCAATCCGTCTGGAAATCTCTCTTGCCATCAGAATCATATCGTCATCACTCACCTGTTCCGGTATTACCATAATGCGAACCTCACGGCCCGCCTGAATGGCAAAAGACTTATCCACGCCCTTGAACGAATTGGTAATCTCCTCAAGCTGTTTCAGGCGATTGGTATATGTTTCCAGAGTCTCTCTTCTGGCACCTGGCCGCGCTGCCGATATCGTATCCGCAGCCTGGACTATACAGGCAATCAGACTCTGCGGCTCCGCATCACCATGATGGGACTCCACGGAATTGATAACAACTGCCGATTCCTTATACTTTTTACACAAATCAGCGCCAAGTTGTACGTGAGAGCCTTCCATTTCATGGTCAATGGATTTTCCAATATCATGTAACAAACCAGCACGCTTAGCCATACGGACATCCACTCCTACCTCAGCCGCCAGCAAACCGGCCAGCTGAGCCACCTCCATGGAGTGCTTCAGCGCATTCTGCCCATAGCTGGTCCGGAACTTCATCTTGCCCAGCAGCTTCACCAGCTCCGGGTGAATTCCATGAATCCCTACTTCCAGGGTAGCTGCCTCGCCATCTTCCCGCATATTGACTTCGACTTCCTTTTGCGCCTTTTCCACCATCTCTTCGATCCTGGCCGGATGGATTCTTCCATCCACAATCAGCCGCTCCAGGGCAATTCTGGCCACTTCTCTCCGAATCGGATCAAAGCCTGACAGTACCACTGCTTCCGGTGTATCATCAATAATCAGCTCCACACCTGTCATCGTCTCCAAGGTACGGATATTCCGTCCCTCTCTTCCGATGATGCGTCCTTTCATCTCGTCACTGGGAAGCTGAACCACGGAAACAGTCGTCTCCGCCACGTGATCCGCCGCACATCTCTGAATCGCAGTCACCACGTAATCCCGGGCCTTTTTTTCAGACTCCTCCCGGGCCTTGCTCTCCAGCTCCTTAACCATCCGGGCAGTATCATGCTTAACTTCTTCCTCCACAGACTTCAGAAGATATTCCTTTGCCTGCTCCGTCGTCAATCCGGAAATCCTCTCCAGTTCCTGCTGAGCCTTTTCATATAAAGTCTCTACTTCCGCATTCCGCTTGTTGAGGGCCTCCTCCCGGGACGCAATACCTGCTTCCCGCTTCTCCATGTTTTCTGCCTTCTTGTCCAGATTCTCTTCCTTACTCAGTACGCGTCTTTCGTAACGCTGAAGCTCTGCGCGTCTTTCCTTCGTCTCCTTATCCAGCTCATTCTTTGTCTTAATCGACTCTTCTTTCGCCTCCAGGAGAGCTTCTCTCTTCTTTGTCTCTGCCGTCTTTAGCGCTTCATCTATTATTTCTCTGGCTTTTTCTTCTGCGGTCCCGACCTTACTCTCATACGTCTTAATCCGGTGGTTGATCGCAAGCTTCCAGATAATAAATGCCACAACTATCAGCACAATCATAAAAACAACCATCATTATGCCGATTGACATCGCTGTTTTTGACACAGGAGCACCTCCTTATTTAGTTTTCATTGTACAGGAATACAACATCTCAATTTTAAACTGTTTTGTGCACTATGTCAAGTATAATCAAGGGGTTTCGGCGGTAAACAAAGGCTTTGGGATTCCGTTCGTGCTATAACGAACCTCTCCGTTGATTACTCTCCATCCATCACCCGCCGGATCGCATCATAGGAATACCCTCGCCGTCCTAACCCGGCCATCAGCTTCCGATATTGATCCGCTTCCAAATGCTCCCCGGGAATGCAGCCTTTTTTCCGAATCCATGCAGCAATCTGTACCTCTTCATCCACCGGCATCTCTGCCAGTCCCTCTTCAATGAACTCCCTCCGGATTCCCTTTTGCTCCAGCTCTCCGAAGATACGCCGGGTACTCTTACGGTCGGAATAGGTACGTACATACCTCCGGGCATATTCCTTATCATCAATATAATGATATTCTGTCAGAAATGCAATCGTCTCCTCAATCTCTTCCGCACCATACTCCCGTTCCTTCAGCTTTCTGCGCATCTCCTGCTCTGTGCGGTCACGGTACTCCAGCAGTGTGAGGGCACAGTCCCGGACAGGCTTCTGCTTTCTGCGCCGGCTTACCGGAGACATCCCCGGCTCCTCCTGATCCGGCCCCGCCTGTCCAAAGGTCTGTGGATATCCCTCTCTCTTTCTCCGATTACTCATCTTCTTTTTCGGACGCCACGGAATCCGCCGGTTTCTCTGCTGCCGGCGCTCCCGCAGGCATTACCACATCTCCCGAAAGTCCATAGCGCTCCCGCACCTTACCTTCTGCCTCAGCGCAGACTGCCGGATTCTCCCTCAGGTAATTCTTGGCATTCTCACGGCCCTGTCCGATCTTGGCTCCATTGTAAGCATACCAGGCACCGCTCTTCTCAATAATATCCTCCTTGACAGCCAGATCCAGAATGTCTCCCTCCCGGGAAATACCCTGGCCGAACATAATATCAAACTCCGCTTCCTTAAAGGGCGGGGCAATCTTATTCTTCACCACTTTCACACAAACATGGTTGCCGATCACCTCTCCCGCCTGCTTCAGGGCCTCCTTCCGACGCACATCCAGACGAACGGAAGAATAAAACTTCAGTGCACGTCCGCCGGTAGTAGTCTCAGGACTGCCGAACATCACGCCGACCTTTTCACGCAGCTGGTTAATAAAGATCACGGAACAATTGGTCTTACTGATCACGCCGGTCAGCTTTCGCAACGCCTGGGACATCAGTCTGGCCTGCAGGCCCACATGAGAATCCCCCATCTCGCCGTCGATCTCAGCCTTGGGCACCAATGCCGCCACAGAGTCTACAATCACGATATCCACTGCGCCGGAACGAACCATGGTCTCCGTTATCTCCAGCGCCTGTTCTCCGTTATCCGGCTGGGAAATGTAGAGATTGTCAATATCTACCCCGATCCGCTTCGCATATACCGGATCCAGAGCATGCTCGGCGTCAATAAAGCCTGCAATACCTCCCCTCTTCTGTACCTCCGCTACAATATGAAGCGCAACGGTCGTCTTACCGCTGGACTCCGGACCATATACCTCAACTACCCTCCCCTTGGGGATCCCGCCCAGTCCCAGAGCGATATCCAGGCTGAGAGAGCCTGTTGGGATCGTCTCAATATTCATATTCGCACTGGAATCCCCCAGCTTCATGATCGAACCTTTCCCGTAAGACTTCTCTATCTGCGTAATGGCAGCACTTAATGCTTTTAACTTATCATCCTTATTCATAACACCCTCCACGCGAACAAATGTTCTTTTCTTATTTCATCATAGTACATTCTTCCTTAAAAGTCAACTCTTTTTCATTAATAAATTTTCTTACTCATAAGTTCCTGAAAGTCTGGCGAAACGCCGGATAAAAGGCCGAACGGCCTTTGAATAATTCCTCTACTGCACTCTTCCCCGAAAACTCTCCAGCTGATGGAAAATTCCCAGCACGGCAACGCTCTCACCGGTAACACGGAATATCACCCGATACCCGATACCCGGCACAAGGGCTTCCCGATAGCCCTTGCCTGACAGATATCTGTCATAGCTTACCGGAAATTGAAACGGGTTCTGCTCCAGACGGCAGTATATCTTCTCCACTCCGTCCAGAAGACGGACTGCCGCCGGCTTATTCCCTAACTCAAGCAACAGATACCCCACCAGGTTGTCGAGCAGATCCTCCGCCCGCCTAGTAATAAGCAGCCTATATCCCATACTTTGTCCTCATCTCCGCCAGCGATATCCTGGCATCTCTTACCTGTCCTTCCTCCGCCTGTCTTCCAGACAGCTCCAGCTCCTGATACATCGCAAGCTGCTGCACCATGTTCTCATAAATCTCCATACTCATAATCGCCATATCTCCATATCCATTCTTTGTAATAAATATCGGTCCCTCCGTCTTATGGCATAATTCGGATATCTCCGAGGTGTTTTTCAATTCTTTGATCGGAATAATCTGTGGCATGTTTACACCTCCTTTATGGCCATAATCATACCATAATTCCAGGTATAATGCAATAGCTTTTTCTCTTTTTTCATCAAATCGCAAAATATAGTTACCGGTCACAGGGGTGAGGTTCCAAATGGTACGCCTTGGAACAAAAAGACAGCCGCAGGTATCAGCTCTGGAAAAGAGGAAGGAGGCTGCCCCAAAGCAGCCTCCTTCTCTCATCTGTCAATCTTTAAAATACTTCTCCATCACCTCATCCACCGGCATCTCTTTGCCGGTAAACAGCTTAAAACCCTCGGCTCCCTGCCATACCAGCATCCCGATACCAGGAACCACCTTGCAGCCTGCCTCCCTGGCCTCCCGGATCATCCGCGTCTCACGGGGATTATAAACCACATCCGTCACCACCAGATCCTTACGGAAAGCACTCTTGTCCTCAATCAGGGTGGCTTCATCCATAGGTTTCATTCCCACACGGGTAGCGTTGGTAAAGATATCACTGTCTGCGATCTCCCGATAAAATTTCTCTTTGTCAGCCAGATCATAAAGATTCACCACACATTCTGGTACATTAGCACGAATCTTCTCCACCGTTGCCTCGGCATTGGCAAAGAAGGAATCCTTCATCGCAAAAATAGAAAGTTCGCGAATCCCCTCCAAAGCCGCCGTGATCTCAATTGCCGTAGCCGCGCCGCCGGAACCCACAATCGTCATCTTTTTTCCGGTGATCTCCACACCGTTCTCACGGCAGTTGCGCACCCAGCCCTGGCCGTCCGTAATATGGCCGACCATCTTACCGTTCTCATTGACTACCGTATTGACTGCTCCGATCAGTTCCGCTGCCTTTGACAGCTCGTCACAGCAGGCTGCTGCTGCCGTCTTACAGGGCATCGTCACATTAAAGCCCTGTACATTCAATAAGCGCATCGCGTCAAATGCCTCCTTCGTCTGCTCCTCCTTGACGTCAAACGCCAGATAAGCACCGTCCACCCCCATTCTGTCACAGCTGTAATTCTGCATCGCCGGGGAACCGGAATGTCCCACCGGGCTTCCAATTAAACAAAGTAATCTTGTATGTCCACTGATTTCCATGATTCTGTCCTCCTCGTATAATATGTAACGGCACGCGCCGCCGTAATTTCCTGTTGTCCTCTGTTCATGCCTGTCCCTGATCTGTGCCGATCCTTGCTTTCTGAAACATCATATCATACTCCCCCCGGTTCACACAAGCCCCCTACGGCAGATCCATCTCATTTGCCACCATATAATCCGCAAACGCCTCCACTGCCGAGGTGATAAAATTTTTCTTGCTGTACACCATATAAACCAGCCTGGCGTCCTTGGGCACATCCAGAAGCTCCACCTCCACCAGATTGTCAAACTGCCTCTGGTAAGGTGTTCTTGCCACCAGGCCCACCATGGATTTGCGGGACACCAACCCGCATATGGTGATCTCACTGTCATAGAGATAAGAAGCCTCGATCTGTTTGGGCTTCAGCCACCTCTGCACCACCTGCCCGATAGGAATATCCAGCCGGTAGGTAGTAACCATGTAAGGCTTCAGTTCCTGCAAATACACCCCCTTCTGCCTGGCCAGGGGATGTTCCTTGTTCACCACAACAATTAATTCCTGGGTTGTAATCGGCACAAAGACCAGATCCGGCTCATTCTCCACCTTTGAGCAAAATCCCAGATCATACTGTCCCGACTTCACCCTGGGAATGATATCCAATGTCACCCCCTGATACACGGAAAACTTCGTCATCGGATTATGAAAGGTAGAGTAATTGTTGATAGCGCCTGCCAGATAATCTCCCAGCAATGTGGGAATACAGCCGATATCCACAGTTCCGCCAATCTGCCCGGAATGACGCTTGACAACAGCGATCCCGTGCTCTAACTCCCTTAGCGCCGCCGTCACATGTTCATAAAATTCACTTCCATATTTTGTCAGCCTGGTGGTCCGTCCTTCTTTCTGGAACAATGTCACTCCCAGCTCCTTTTCCAGAGAAGACATGGAATCGCTCAGGCTGGGCTGACTGATATACAGTTCCTTTGCCGCTTTCGTATAATGTTGTAACTCAGCCAGCTTTTTAAAATAATAAAGCTGTGATAAGTTCATATTTTTCCTCCGTTAAATTCCGGCACTACGCTAAACAGGCCTTCGGAGAATCCAAAAGCCTGTAACGCGCAGCAGTTAGCAATATTAGAATATAATTCCCATTGTTGCCATCATAGAAATAATAAATCCGCCGATAACACACGGAATCGTAGAACCCAGCACCACGTGCTTATAACTCTCTGCCAGAGTACACTCACAAACCGAGGTCTCCATAACCACCGGTGAAGCATTGGGAAGCTTGTTCAGGGTAATACCAGCCTCTGCAACGATTCTGTGCAGAGCATTGATATTGGCTCCCATGTCCAGGAATGCCTGGCCAAAACTCTCCAGGAACAGAGTCTCAGCTGTAATGGCTGAACCGGTCAGTGCGCCGCAGATCATGGTGCCCAGCCAGGTCTTCAGATAAATCGGAAGGCTGATACCCAGCACAACTTCCTGTACGGTGTGGAATGCCGGAGCCTGGGTCAGTACACGGGAAAGTCCGATAACGGCAGCCACGGTAAGCATGGTACTCAGACCGGAGGTAGAGCCGCTCTTAATGGAGGTCTTCAGATTCTTGATCTTCTTAAACTGAGTAACAATGATTACTATCACACCTGCTAACAATGCAGCAGTCAGGCTGGTGGAGGTTCCCATGCTGGTGGTTGCCACAACAGTAGCCAGAACCAGAACGAAGGGAAGAAGAGACACAAGCAGTCCCGGAAGTTCCTCATCCTTCATGACAGTATTCTCGGTCTTGTACATATCCAGAAGTTCCTGCTCGGTGTGCTTTGCCATGCTCTTCTTCTGCGCATAGTTGAAATACAGCACATACCAGGTACAGGTAATCACAGAGAACACCACAGCCAGTCCCGGTGCAACGCCCAGAGAGGTCCCCAGGAAGTTGCTGGGAAGCACATTACAGATATCCATGGAGAAAGCAAAGCTGTTTGCATTGGCTCCGCCACAGATCATCAGAAACGGCAGCAATCTGCGGTCCATCTTATTTTGACGCAGCAGATTATCAGCGATGGGATACAGCACGAATACCATGATGTAGCCGTTGATGCCCAGCATAGTGATAAAGAAGGTACAGATCATCATGACCAGACCCACTCTCTTTGCTCCCAGAGCATCCGAGAGAGACTTGGCAATCTTGGTGGCCAGACCGGTCTGGTTTACCAGTTCACCAAAGATACCGCCCAGTGCCAGAATCAGAAACCACTGGGTACAGAAGCTTCCTGCGCCCTCTGAAAAGGTAGTCAGAAGTCCCTCCCAGAAATTCAGTCCGCTGGTGACAAGAATGATGGACGCCGTAATTACGGACGCCGTGATCATGTCAACACCCTTGACGATCATAAAAATCAGCAGGGCCACGGCAATAATCAAACCAATTCCCGATAACATATTATATCCTCCTGTAATGAAATTTATATTTTTCCGTGTGCCTTACAGCCATTTCCCAATCCCGCAAAGCACACGGGAAAAATCAACAGCTTTTATTTCTCTTTCTTCAGATTCGCATAATCCGCATCCGGCCACTTAATAATCACATTAAGAATCGTCGGAATAATCAACGTAAACAAAGTGATAATCGAAGCAAAGGTCAGGCCCTTGGATACCAGCGCGGTAAGTCCCATCTGAGACACCGCCCAGGTCAGGATCACATAGAGCAGAGTCAAAGCAGCTCCCCGTTTATTTCTCTTTTCTGCAGAAACCTTCGGATCCTCTTTCTTCATCTTCTGATACCAGTTCAAAATACGGTCATTGAAGCCCTGCGCATAGTTAATTGCCGTAGAAATCGTGGCAAAAAAGATAGCAATCGTAATCAGTGTCAGAAGCACTGCCTTGACAGCGCCGGTACCGAAGCCGTTCTGAACCACCAGGATGGTATATACTGCCCTTCCGTTGGCCCAGCCGTCATACACAGCCGAATAATTGGACGCCAGGTTGATTACATTCATCTCCAGAAACGCCCAGTTGGCGATCACAGACAATACTACTGCCCAGCGCAAGGTCTTTTTATTGGTAAACAACTGTGCATGGTTTACATAAGCTCCAAAACCCGCCAGATTCTGCCCGGAGAAAATATAAGCCCAGCAAAAAGCCACCATCAGATATTTGACAAAGCTTCCGGCGCCTGCCGCGATGTCGTCATTGATCAGCTGAGACATCACTCCCATTTCCGTGCTCAGCCTTCCTGACGCCACATTAAAAATAATATTGGGAATATGGACGGCAACCAGTGCGATAAAAATCACAGCGCTCATAAACACCGCGTTTTTACGCACCAGCTCTGTTCCTTTCATACAAAGAACGAACATAATCACTCCGATGATCAGCGTAGACGCCAGATACGGAATGCCTGTCAGTTCCTGCAGCGCCGAACCGGATGTAGAATATGCCAGAGCCATACACACGATCAGCAGCCAGTTGAAATTAAATTCATAAATATACTGCATCGGCTTGGCAAAAATCCCGCCACAAAAACGAGCCCCATATTTTGCCAGGAAATTACTATAGTCAAAAGTTCTGAGATCCATAGCGAACTTCATAAAAAAATAAATCGCAAAACAGTTAATAGCAGCCACGGCAAAGGGCATAAACAGACAGAAATACGGCTGCGTCACCACGGGAAGCATCCCGTAGAAGCCGGTATTCCGAAAGAAATATGTCCATGGGGTGGAACCTGACGCAAAACCTCCGCCGCACTGGGAGCTGAAAGCAATCGATACAAACACAAGCACCGTTCTCCAATCGACCCGGTTGGCCGGATTTGTTACTGAATTTTCCATATCATTTACCCCTCTCTGGTAATTCCCTTATTGATTGTTTTTTCTGTGCTTTTTGTCATTTTATTAACAAATAAAACCAAAAAAATACCTACCCGTCGTTTTTCGCCCCGGACTGCCACTGGGCATTCATCTTATCTAAAGGAATCTCAATCAGTCCTGCCCTGCTGTCATAAACGTAAACGATAAACCCCCTCTTGCACCGGAACACACACTCCAGGCACGGATCCTCGTCACAGTAGGCGAAGGCATCCGTGTCAGCCAGTGCAAACACCATCGGCGGGCGTTTTTCCTCCGATACATACTTCAGATACCCGCCGGTAAATGTTTTCAGATAAATCCAATCCGGATGCTCCTTCGGGGAGGCACATTTCCAGGATACACGAACCGCATTGTCATTATAGCCGCCGGTAATCTGGTATGTAACCTGAATCTGGCTGCTGACTTTTTGCGCATCTGTTGGCTCTAACCGGCTGGCCTTCTTGCCGCAGCAGGAAATCTCCTTTTTTTCCAGTTCTTTTCCTCCGGTCACGGGAAACAATGCCCCGCATTCCATACAGCGGTAAAACACCACGTCCGGACACTGGCAGGCCAGAGGTTTTCTGGTATCCCGGCATCTTCTGGGCCCGAATTTCTGTTCAATCATGAACAATCATCCCTTCATACTTATTCTCTCACGAACTCCGTTTCTTCAACTCTTCCTGCAGCAGATATTTCTTCACCTTTCCGCTGCCGGTGTGAGGAATCCTCTCAATCAGTTCCAGCCTCTCCGGCCAGAACCGCTTCGGCACATTTTTCCCCTTCAGATAGGCAATCACATCCTCCAGGCAGAGATTCTCATTTCCCGGAAGCGGCACCGCAAACGCGCAAATCCGCTCTCCTAACCGGTCGTCCGGCATGCCGATGATCGTGTGATCCCCCATTCCCGGGCATCCCTCCAACCTATCATTGATCTCATTGGAATTCAGATTCTCACCTCCCCGGACGATCATATCCTTCTTTCTGCCGATAATATGGATATTGCCGGCCTCATCCATCACGCACAAATCCCCGCTGTGAAACCATCCGTCGTCATCCAGCACACCGTCCGTGATCTCCCGCGCTTTCAGATACCCCACAAACACACTGGGTCCCCGGGACAATTCCTCTCCCGGTGTTCCCGGCTCCACCTCATTGCCGTCGTCATCCACTACCTTTACCTCAACACCAGCCATTGCTCTTCCCGAAGTCGTTCCGTTTAAGGCCAGGGCTTCCTCTGGCCGGACAAACACATGAGGCACGCTTTCCGTGGAACCGTATACCTCACAGAGCAGGATTCCGAACTTCCACGCCCGCTGTACCATATACCCCGGCACCGGAGCGCCTCCGCACAGATAAAACTTCAAGTGCGGCAAAGCCCCCCCGTTGGTATCCAACTCCCGCAGAATATCGTAGATAAAAGGCGTTGCCCCCATGGAATAAGTACATTTCTCTTCATTCATCAGATCAATGGCGTCCCGGCAGCAATACTTCTGCTGCAGCACGATCTTTGCCCCGTGAAGCATGGTGGCAATCACTGCATGATGAAACCCGGTCGCATGATGAAGGGGTGCGGGCATGAACATGATATCCTCCTCCGTCAGCTTCAATTCCTTGTTGAAGGTATCCTCGCTGTAACGGACATTATCATGGCTTAACATGACTCCTTTGGTTCCCCCGGTCGTCCCTGAAGTACACAGGATCACTGCCACATCCTCTCCTGTCAGTGTATGGACACATTCCTCTTTTTTCAGAGGCTCATACTTTTCCAGAATCTCCCGCAGCACCGGCAACGCATGCTGCCGTTCCCTTACAGAGTCCAGAAGAATGATTTTCTTTAAAGTAGGAATCTGATCCTTCACCGCCAAAATCCGGCTCTCATAGTCTGTCTTATAGAAAAAGGTAGGCCCGAAATACGCTCTTGATTCTGTCACGTTCATACTCCGGATTAATTCCTTTTCCTCATAGGACATGGCGATGGGATGAGCCACTGCTCCTGCCTTGAAGCAGGCGATGGTCAGCATGACAAACTCACTCCAGATCGGCAGCTGATAAGATACGGTATCCCGGGGACGGATCCCCGTCTCCACAAGGAATGCCGCCACCCTTCCGGCTGCCTCATCCATCTGCTTATATGTATAACGGAACCCCCGGTCATCCACAACATACTCTCGGTTGGGAAATTTTTCCACAGTTGCTTCCCAGCAGTCCAGGAGCGTCTGATCCGTCCAATACCCCTTTTCCCGGTACTGCTGTCTTAGTTTCTCGTTAATCTTTCTCTCTTCGAACATAATCGATCTCCTGCCGTTATGCCGATCAGCCGTCCAGAGGCGGCTAATGCCTTCCTTCTTCTGTCGCATCCCCTCCGCCAGATCGCAAACGCATCGTCCGGCAGAACAGATCTGACACTTCCGTTACGCCTGCTGCCTGGCCTTTAACTCCTTTACCAGTGCCGGCACGACCTCAAACAGATCGCCCACGATATAATAATCCGCCACCTCAAAGATCGGAGCCGTCTCGTCCTTATTAATCGCTACGATTGTTCCGGATTCACTCATGCCAGCCACATGCTGAACAGCGCCGGAGATTCCGCAGGCAAAATAAATCTTCGGGGAAACCGTAGAACCGGTCTGTCCGACCTGCCGGGACTGGGGCATCCAGCCCGCATCCACCGCTGCACGGGAACAGCCGACGGTTCCGCCCAGCACATCCGCCAATTCCTGTAAAACAGCAAAGTTCTCTGCGTTCTTCATGGCACGGCCGCCGGAAACAATCACATCTGCCTCGTCCAGACGCATCCCCTGGTCCTCAGCGGCTTTGATAAATTCAACCACCTTGGTACGGATCTGCTCTGCCGGGGTATAGATATTCTCCTCGATTACCTCCGGCTTGTTCTCCGGGTTCGGCTGTCCCTTCTTGAAAGCGCCGGGACGGCAGGTTCCCATTTGGGGACGGGTCTCGCTGCAAAGGATCTGGGCATACAGGTTACCGCCGAAAGCAGGACGCTCCCACACCACATTTCCGCTCTCCTCTTCTACACTCAATGCAGTACAGTCAGCGGTCAGGCCGGTGTGCAGGCTGACAGCCAGCTTGGAACCCAAGTCACGGCCATTGACCGTAGCGCCTACCAGGATGGTATTGGGGTCATATTTCTCACACAGCTTTAAAAACGCGTGGCCATAGGCATCTGCACTGTAGTTCTCATACTCGTCGCCCTTCACCACATAAACCTTCTCGGCGCCGTACTCTGCGGCAGCCTTCACGGCAGCATCCACATCTTTTCCGATAACAACAGCGCAAAGCTGCTGTTTTAAGCCGTCAGCCAGCTTTCTTCCCTGTCCCAGCAACTCCAGCCCTACACTCTTTGGCTCGCCCTGGAAGCATTCGATAAATACCCATACATCTTTACATGTCTCAAAGCTCATGGTCTTAACCTCCTTACAGTACTTTGGCTTCTGCCAGTTTGTCGATCAGGGAGCCGGCCATCTCTGCCGGGCTGTTGCCCTCGATGTTGACGCCGGTTGCAGTTCTCTTCGGAGTAAAGGTTGCTTTTACCTTGGTGGGAGAACCCTTGAGGCCGATCTTGGTGGTATCGATGTCCGGGAAATCGGCAATGGTCAACTCCGGAATATCGCAGCGCAGAGAGTACAGCTTTCGGCTTACCGTAGCGTAACGCGGCTTGTTGCTCTCCTTGGTAGCCGTGCACAGCACCGGGAATTTCGTCTCAATCACTTCAATGCCTTCCTCTACCTGGCGGCGGGCAATCACCTTATCCCCCTCCGCCTTCAGATCCAGCACATAGGTCAGGCGGGTCGCGCCCAGATGCTCGGCAATACTGGGAGCCGTCTGGCCGGTATCTCCGTCAATGGCCTGCTTCCCGCCCATAATAACGTCAAACGGCCCTAATTTCTCAATCGCCTGGGAAAGGATATAGCTGGTGGCATAGGTATCGGAACCGCCGAAAGCACGGTCTGTTACCAGATAGCCTTCATCCGCCCCCATGGAAATGGCTTCGCGCAGCACAGCCTTTGCCTGCTGGGGCCCCATGGCAATCGCCACCACCTTACCGCCGTAGGCATCCTTTAACTGCAGGGCAGTCTCTAAGGCATTCTTATCAAAGGGGTTCATAATGCTGGGAACACCCTGACGGATCAATGTATTCTTTACCGGATCGATCTTGATTTCTGTCGTATCCGGAACCTGCTTGATACAAACGACAATGTTCATCTTACTTCCTCCTCGTATCATATGGTTTTATTTGTATTCCCGGTTAAGTTCTCCGGCAATGGTCATTCTCTGCACCTGGTTGGCTCCCTCGAAGATCTGGAACACCTTGCAGTCACGCATCAGTTTCTCCACCGGATACTCCTTGCTGTAGCCGTATCCGCCGAAGATCTGCACCGCGTTGGAGGTAACCTCCTGGGCACAGTCGGATACAAAGGTCTTGGTGATGGAACCCTCTTTCCGCACCAGGCTGCCGTTATCCATCATCCGCATGGTATTATTCACCAGGCAGCGGGAAGCTTCGATCTTAATCGCCATATCGGCCAGCATCTGCTGAACCATCTGGAAGTTGATGATCGGCTCTCCGAACTGCTTTCTTTCCTTGGCATACTTCACGGACTCATCCAGGGCGCGCTGCATGATGCCCACTGCCATGGTTGCCACAAAGGCACGGGACAGGTTCAGGGCATTCAAAGCCAGCTTGAAGCCGCTGCCTTCTTCCCCCAGCATAGCGGAGGCCTTTACCCGGACATTCTCAAAGGTAACGTCTGTGGTATTGGAAAGGCGCAGGCCCATCTTGTTCTCATGCTTGCCAATGGTGATTCCCGGTGCATCGGCATCCACAATAAATGCGGAAATTCCCCGGTTTCCTTTCTCCGGGCTGGTCTTAAAGAAGCCCACCATAATGGAAGCCAGGGCTCCGTTGGTGATAAAGGTCTTATTGCCGTTCAGAATATAATCGTCGCCGTCCTTTACGGCAGTGGCACGCATGGCTCCCGGATCGGATCCGGCATTAGGCTCCGTCAGTGCAAAGGCAGCGAATCTGCCAGGCTTTACCACATCGGCAAAATACTTGCCCTGCTCCGGAGTACCGGCCAGGATAACATTTCTCAAAGCAACGAAGGAAGTAACAAAGCTGATGGCATAGCCTGCATCCACCTTGGCCAGTTCCTCAAAAATCATAGCTGTGGTCTCATAGCTAAGACCGGTTCCGCCGTACTCCTCCGGGATCTCCAGCATATGGAGCCCCATCTTGAAGCCCCAGTCAAACAACTCCCTCGGGCACTCGCCTTTTTCATCTGCTTCCTGAACATAAGGCTTGATTTCGTTCTCCGCCATCTCGCGAACCATGGCGAGCAGTTCTTTTTGCTCGTCGGTGTAAAGTAAACTCATATCGTCTCACCTTTCCTTAAAATTTTCATTGGAGTGCAGCAGCAATCCGGCCATTACGGGGTATTTTTTTCAAAGGGAATCTACCGGAATTGCTGCTGCTTGCCGAATTATGTCAACAATTCCCGGGCGGGAACTGTTATAAGTAATGGGTTACAGCTTTCTCAGCTTGGTCTCGCCGGTGGCAGCGCCGGTGGCCAGCGCCTCCTCGATCTCAGCGTCGGAATAGCCCAGATGCTTCATCAACTCAATGGTGTGGGCGCCCTGGGAACCGCCGATCACATACTCCGGATTGCCCATGGAAGCGAAATTCACCGGGTTGGTAGGCATGAATTTCTCTCCGGAAGGATAGGGGATCCTGGCCAGTACGTTATTGGCATGAGCCTGTTCGTCCTTGTAAATATCAACGGGCTCGTAAGCAGCCTCACAAGCCAGATCATTGGCTTTGAATTTTGCCATCAGTTCATCTCTTGTGAAGTTCGCCATGGCTGCATCCAGAATATCCGTCACCTCAGAATTCAGATTATTGTTGTTGACCTCTGCACAGTGGATGTATTTCTCGTTGCCGATCATATCCTCTCTGCCCAGCAGCGTCATAATCTTCTCATAATCCCGGTCATATTCCGGACAGCACAGCACCAGCCACTTGCCGTCCTTGGTGCGGAATACATTGTTGAAAGGATTGGGAACTTCTTTTCTGTTCTTCGGATACTGGTTGCCGTACTGAGCGGAGATCAGGCCTGTGCTCAGGGCGTATACCGCAGAATGGTGCAGGCTGATGGTGATCTTGTCGCCCTGGCCGCTCTTCTCACGGGCATACAGGGAAGCGCAGATACCGGAAGCCAATGCCAGGGATACCTGAAAATCGCCAAAGCCGTTGGTGGGAATCATGGGTGCGTCGCCACGGTTTACCGTGGTTCCGAACACGCCGCCTCTTGCCATGTAGCAGGTTACGTCAAAGCCTGCGGTATCCTTCTCCGGCCCCTTCTCTCCGTAGCCCAACACCTGGGCGAAGATCAGCCTGGGGAATTTCTCTTTCAGGGTATCATAGTCCAGACCCAGCTTGGTCAGGGACTTGGTTCTGGTGTTGGTTAAGAATACGTCCGCCTCTGCCAGCAGCTTGTAGGCAATTTCAAGGCCTTTGGGATCTTTTAAGTTCAGGGTGATGAACTTTTTGTTCATGTTGGCCACGTCGAATGCCAGGTTCTCATCGTCGGTGAAGGGCATATTGAATACGGCACCCTGGGTTCTGGCCGGATCGCCCTTGGCGGACTCGATCTTTACAACGTCAGCGCCCCATTCTCCGAGTACTCGGCCGGTGGTGGGGGCTGCCAGATAGGTGGTTAAATCTACTACTTTTACTCCTTGCAATGGTTTCACGGTCTATTCCTCCATTTGTTTTTGTTGGGCTGGGGTTGAGGGGCGGGGAACGGGGTTCCGCTGTTGCCCCCATGGGTTAAAACAGTAAAAAAGTCACCAGGTCCGGTCCGAACCTGATGACCTTGTTGTTTTCACAAAGAATTATGTAGTTGAGACAGAAGGCTCCCTGGGCTCTTTCGGGAACAGAGTTCCCAAAATTCGTTGGGATGAGAGGTTACTCCGCAGTGCACACCTCGATTCCGTTTCGTTCCATGCCCGATAATGCGGGGCACGCTGTCTCGGCGCCGGGCTTCGCCCTATAAAACCGAATCCAAAAGCAGTTCCTTTTGTGAGCAAGCTCCCAACGGAACTACTTCCGGATTCAGTTTTGCACCGCTCAGTTACAGAACGTATTCCATCTTAGCTCCATGCTTAATGGTGTTTCTGGAGATGGTGATTCTTTGAACGGTCGGGGCGCCTTCTTCAAGCCACATTGCGCGGCAGTCGCGGTACAGACGTTCTACCGGGCCGTACTTGCAGTCTTCGAAGTAGCCTACGCCGCCGAAGATCTCCAGCATCTCGTCGCTGACTTTTCTGGTGGTGTCGATGCTGTACAGCTTACACATAGCTGCCTTCTCCTCGATGTACTCGCCGGTCGGATCTTCCTCATAGGATTTTGCAAAGTCATAAACCATGCAGCGCAGAGCGTGTACCATCATGGACATATCAGCAATCTTGCAGCGGATAGCCTGACGGGTTCCGATGGGCTTGCCAAAGGTTACACGGTCAGCAGCATACTGCAGAGACAGCTCTAACATTCTCTGAGCCATTCCCAGGTTGCTGGCTGCGATATGGGCGCGGGATACGGACAGGGAGTGCATAGCGATCTCAAGGCCCTGGCCTTCTCTTCCCAACAGGTACTTCTTGTCAATCTTGCAGTTGGTGAATTTCAACTCGCCATGACCAGCGCCGCGGCAGCCCATCATATGAGGCATGTTGATTACTTCAAATCCAGGAGCATCCATGGGTACGAAGAATGCAGACAATCTGTCATCCTTGTGGGATTCCGGATTGGTCACTGCGATTACATAAGCGAACTCACAGCAGTCGGTATGAGAAATAAGGGTCTTCTCGCCGTTCAGCACATAGGAGTCACCGTCTTTTACTGCGGTGGTATGTAAGTCAGCGCCGGTTCCGCCGGTAGCCTCGGTCAAAGCAAAGCAGGTAAATACGGACTTATCCTGGAATTTGCTCATGTACTCATCCTTCAGCTCCTTGCTGCCGTAGTCATCCAGGATTCTCCAGTTCAGATCCATTGCATAATGGAGATGCATACGCATGCCGCCCGGTCCTCTGGAAAACTCTTCCTGTACCTGCAGAATCTCAAGCTCGCTTAAGCCCCAGCCGCCGTACTCTTCCGGAAGAGAGCAGCGATACAGATCATTCTTGATAGCCAGATCATAAAACTCCTGCGGGAACTTGTTGGTGACCTCGACCTCTTTCTGAATCTCCTCCAGCGGCCCTTCTGCCAATTCGCGGATCTGCTTCAAATAAGCCTGGAACTGCTCTTGTGTCAACTTGCTCATGTGTATATCCTCCTAGTTTTATATTACGTTTTATTTTTAACGTTTCTTATGTTCCTTATTATAACGTTAATAATTGTAAAATTCCAATCGTTCCTTCCAATCTATTCATCTGTAATTGATAGTTTTTACGGATGTATCGCGTTTTTTTATTGAGACTGTCATCAAATTATGCTATAGTATTATCGTTTTTCAGCACTATCTGTTCATTTTGCATAATGGAGGTATTTTTATGGATACAAAGCAGAATATCAGGCCGGAAATTATGGAAGGGATTCGAAAGCATATTGCGCCGTTAGGCCAACTGGAAAAAGCAGAATTATTGGAGATCAGCCCCGGACATGCACGTGTTAAAATTGATATCAAAGAAGATGCCTTAAACTTTTACGGCAACCTGCACGGAGGATTCATCTTCTCTCTGTGTGACATGGTGGCAGGAATGTCTGCCTATGCGTACGAATTCGCCAATGTGACACAACAGGCCAGTATCAACTTTCTGCGCGCTTATCAGACCGGCACCTTATATGCAGAAGGCAATGCAGTTCACAAAGGACGCCATACTGTGGTAGTTCCGGTCACAGTCTCTACCGAAGAAGGAAAACTGATCGCTTCTGCCACAGTCACCATGTTCCTGGTGTCGCCCCTTTCCTGAATAAGTAAAAAAAGAAAAACCCCTGTGTCGTGATGGGCAACACAGGAGTTCGTTCTTCTTTAGGATCAGGGTCCAAAAAGGATTAAGGATTTTATCTCTGTTCGTTTCTTATGGATTCAGTATATCACAATATTTTCCAGAATGTTTGTATAAACCTTAAATAGATTATGAAGAAATTCTTAATTGTGAATGCTCCTGCGCCCTTTCCCCAAAACCAGTCTGCATTCATGAAAATCAACGACATAAACCACCTTAAACCATCCCGCATATCCGATCCAGCGCCGGCTTGTTTGACCAGATAGCCACCTCCGGGAACTGCCTGTAGTTGGGCAGCATTTCCAGCGTCAGATAGTCATCATACCCGATTTCTCTCAAGGCCTCTGCCACCTTCACAAAATCCACATCCCCGGCAAACAAATCCACAAAAGCGCCCATCCCGGCCTGTTGCCTGCGGAAATCACAGAGATGGATTTTCTTAATCCTCTCCCCTAATATGGCAATCCAGTCCTCCGGATATCCCACATACATGATGTTGCCCACATCAAAATAGGCGTTGACATAGGCACAATCCACCTCGTCCAGCAGCCGCTTCATCTCCAGAGGGGACAAAAGAAACCGGTTCCAAACATTTTCGATTCCAATATGCACCTTGGCCTGCTCCGCAAAGGGGGCCAACACCCGAAACGCCTCCACGCACCGCTCATAGGCCTTATCATACCGGACCCGTTCCTGGCGGACCGCAAAATCACACCCCACATAGCCGGGAACCACCAGAATGGTATCCGCTCCCATAAGGGCCGCGCAGTGGATCTGCTTTTTCACAATCTCCATGCCCTTTTTGCGAATCTTATCATCCTCAGACACCAGATTATTCTCCCACAGAGACCACACACCTACGCTGGGGATCTCCAGCCCCAGCTCTCCGGCCATGCGGGAGATATTAAGAATCTCCTTATCTGTGCTGTCGTGCCTTAAATAGCCGCTCTCGCTCAGCACTGGCTCCACCCCGTCATAGCCGGCGGCCTTGATCACCGGGAAAAGCTCCTCCAGCCTGGCATCCTCCGAAAAGGAGAACATGCTGAATCCTGTTTTCACCTCACTTACCCCCTCTCCGGCCTTTCGCCAAAGCCTCTGTAATCAACCCTTACCACCTCTCCGGTCTCCAGGGACTCCCTTAAGGCCTCTATGGTGCAAAGAACCTCCCTCACCTGCTCCATGGAAATCACATCCGAATCCTGTCCCATAGCGATACACCGGACAAAATGCTCCAGCTCAATGGTATAGGGATCCCGCTCCTTCACAGGAAGCACTGTAACCGTTCCCTCCTCATAGACCGCTGTTTTCCGCTGGGAGGACTCCCGGTTCTCCAGATTCGCTCCGGAACGCATTGTGTACTCGTAGGTCTGATTGGTTCCTGTCAGGCGAAGCTCCATCGTAAAGGGATACCCCTTTTCCATCTCAATCACTCCCTGGGCCGCTGCAGAAAGCCCTGCCGGAAAATGCAATGTGCTGCTGACAAAGTTCCAACAACCCTCCTTACTCTGTTTTCCCGCCGCATATACCTTTTCTGCCTTTCCCAACAGCCAGCACAGAAAATCAATATCATGGAGATGAAGATCCAAAAGACCGCCGCCGCTGTTCTCAGGCCGCCTGTACCAGGGGCTCCACGCCGGATGCTCCGAGAGGCGGGCCGCATATACATAGTTTAACTCCCCCAGCTCCCCCTTTTGATACCGCCTTTTGGCCTCCACATATTCCGGCCAGAAGCGCAGCACCTGCCCCACCATCATCCGCACGCCGGCCTCCTTCACCGCTGCCATCATTCTGTCTAAGGAAGCCACGGAAAGGGTCACCGGCTTTTCACAGAAAATATGCTTTCCCCTTTTCGCGCCCATGAGCACATATTCCTCATGAAGATAGGTGGGCAGACATATATCCGCCACATCAAAAGCCTCCTTCTCTGCCATCTCCTCAAAGTCCGTAAATGCAAGGCAGCCTGTCTTTGCCGCAAGCTCCTCTGCCAGCTCCTTATTTTTGTCACATACTGCCACCACCTCTGCGTCCTCAATATCTCTGTACGCGGCGGCATGGCTCTGTCCCATGAATCCGGCTCCGATAATCCCTATTTTGACCATGCTTACGCCTCCTTACTTTTTCTTCATATTATTAATGTTGCTGAGCACCACTGCACTGACAATGATTCCACCGGTAATGATTGTCTGAATGTAGGTCTCCACCTGCAAAATATTCATGGCATTGCTGATCACGCCCATGAGCACACATCCCAAAAATGCCCCTGATATGGTTCCCTTTCCCCCGTCAAAGGTAACGCCTCCGATAATGGCAGCCGTGAGCGCGCTGGTCTCATAGCCGGCCCCTGCATTGGCCGTGATGGAATCGATCCTGGCGGAGAAAATAATCGCTGCAACGGAACAGAAAAAGCCCGCTATCCCATAGATCAGAATTTTATACTTGATCACATGAATTCCTGACAGAAATGCATTCTTTTCATTTCCCCCAATGGCCACAATGCGTCTCCCGAACCGGGTCCGGTTCATCAGCACATAGGATACCGCCACCATGAATATAAGCACGAAAAGCATCACCGGAAACACGTCAAACAAACGGGTTTTCCCTATGGCATTGAAGGCTCCTCCAAAGCTCATGATCCGCCCTCCGGAAATCGTAAGCGCCAGGCCGTAAAACACCTGACTGGTTCCCAGGGTGATAATCAGGGGAATACATTTGCTCTTGGCAATCACCGCCCCGTTAAGCAGTCCGCAGGCAATGCCCACCAATACCCCCAGGGCCACCGCTGTCATCACACTGCCGCCATCCCCTAAAACCCGGGCCATCACCACACCGGAAAGCACCATAATATTTCCTATGGACAGATCAATTCCGCCGCCGATCAGCAGCATGCTCATGGCCATGGTCAGGATACCGATAACAGAAATCTGCTGAAAAATGGTAATCAGATTTTTCACCGCAATAAACCGGGGATTGATTATGGAAACCACTGCCACAATCAGTAAAATCACCAGAGCCAGCAGAATCCGCTGATCCTTTAAAAACCTTTTCCTATGCTTCATCTTTCCCGCCTCCTAAAGCCTCCTTAATGATCTCCTGTTCCGTGATTCTCTCTCCTGTAAGCTCTGCCCTGACAGCTCCGTCCCGGATTACCAGCACCCGGTCGCTCATGGAAATCAGCTCCGGCATATCCGAACTGATCATGATAATGCATTTCCCCTGCTTCGTAAGTGCAGACATCTGCTTGTAAAACTCTGCCTTGGCATTGACGTCAATCCCTCTTGTGGGCTCGTCAAAAATATAGATTTCCTGCTCCGCAAAAAGCCACTTTGCCAGAACCACCTTCTGCTGATTCCCCCCGGACAGATACACCGCCTCGGTCCATACATCCGGAACCTTGATCCGAAGCTTCTCCACCAATGGCTGAATAAAGACCGGATGCTTGCGGATGTTGACAAAAAATCCTTTGATCTTTCTGCCCAGCCCCACAATCGTGGCATTCTCCAGCACACTGCCGCCAAGCATCAGCCCCAGCTCCTGCCGGTCCTCCGTGATATGGGCAAAGCCGTGGCGGATGCTTTCCTCCGGATTGTGAATCTCCACTTTTGTGCCGTTTATCAGGATCTCTCCGCCCCACCGGCGGTCCGCTCCGGTAATGGCCCGCACGATCTCCGTCCGCCCGGCTCCCACCATACCGGCCATACCCAGAATCTCCCCGCTGCGAACAAAAAAGCTGATCCTCGGACTGCCCTTTTCCAGCTGCAGATCCCGAATCTCCAGCATCACATCTCCGATGGGGTGGTGCTCCTTCTGGTAGAAGGTATCCACCGGACGGCCTACCATATCCCGGGTCATGGTGGATATCCTGATATCCCGGTTGGGGTTCTCGTAGGTGTTGATGACGGCCCCGTCCCGAATCACCGTGACCCGGTCCGCAATCTGCCGGATTTCCTCCAGAAAATGAGAAATGTAGATAATGCCGATCCCCCTGGCGGCAATGGTCCTTACCAGCTCCAAAACCTTGGCCGCGTCCTCCACATTGAACATGGAGGTAGGCTCGTCCATGATCAAAATCCTTGGCTCCACGGAAAGAGCTTTTAAAATCTTCACAAACTGCTGATCCGACACGGACAAATCCTCGATCTTAACCAGAGGATCAATCTCAATATTCAGCTCCTCCATCTGCCTCTTCGTCTCACTGACCATGGCCTTAAAATCAACAAATCCGAAGGAATTCGTCTTCTCATTTCCCACATAGATATTTTCCGCCACATTCATGCTGGGCACCAGATCATTCTCCTGGTATACGATATTGATTCCCAGTTCCTTGGACAAAACCGGATTCAGAGTTTTGTAAACCTGCCCGTCCATCCAGATGCTCCCCCCGCCGGGAACATAGGCTCCGCTTAAGATCTTCATCAGCGTTGACTTTCCCGCACCATTCTCTCCCACCAGGCAATGTACCTCAGAAGGATACAGATCCAGGGTAATGCCGGACAGGGCATATACCCCGGAAAATTCCTTGGTGATATCCTGCATCTTCAGAAGCGGTGTCCTCTCCTCTGTCCTATTCACTCCGTCACCTCCTGATATCCAAAAGTCCTCCCGGCAGTCCGACTGCACAGGCAGGTGCAAAAGCCCTGCCGTAAGTCCGGCCGCAAAAGCCTTGCCGGGAGTGGTTCAAAAAGGCTGCCGCGCAAACTGCCGGCAGCCTTCCTTCTACTGTCCTGATCTTAATTACTTGTATACGAAATTGTAAGCTGCCTCATAGTTGTCCCAGGC
Organism: Lachnospiraceae bacterium; assembly: GCA_910575255.1. Classification (GTDB taxonomy): domain Bacteria; phylum Bacillota; class Clostridia; order Lachnospirales; family Lachnospiraceae; genus Brotaphodocola. Next base: position 220,515 of record CAJTEM010000003.1, read on the forward strand.
AATAAACTCATCCAGCTTGTCCGCGGATACGGGGATAACCGGAAGGGACACAAACTTCTCCGGGGTCTTTCCCTCTACCACAAAGTCATACAGATTCTTAAAGGTCTGAACTCCCTGAATGGACACGGATGCCGTCATGTTGGCTGCCTCAATCCCGTCCACCAGCATCTGATATCCGTCCGGTGAGCCTCCGGTGGAAACGATGGGAATCTCATCCATTCCTGCATCCTTAAGAGCCTGGAAGCAGCCCTGTGCCATCATATCATTGTTGGCAAAGATATAATCAAATTCCTCTCCTGTGGAGATAAAATCTGTGGTCACATTGTAAGCCTTGTCAGTCAGCCAGTCACCGTGAAGAGTAGCCACAACCTCTACCTGATCTCCCAGCTCTGCCAGAGCCCGGTCCACGCCCTCCTGGTATTTCTCATAGACGCCTGCTCCCTGCTGTCCGGCACAGAAGAACACCTTTGCCCCAGGCTTGTTCTCTGCGATATACTTGATGGCCGCATAGCCGATCTGATCATACTCACAGGCCACGGAGGCAATATAATCCCCGGGATCGTCAATATCCATGGCAAAGTTCTCCACCGTCACCGGAATCCCGGCCTCATTGGCCATCTTCACCAGCTGAGCCCCCTGTTCCGTGGAAATGGGGAAGATGGAGATACCGTCCACCTCCTGCTGAATCAGAGACTCCATGGCTGTCACAGATTCCTCCAGACTGTTCTTGGAATCCAGAACAATGGTCTCAACCTTTACATCCGCCTGTCCTGCCGCATACTCAAAAGCCTTTGAGGCGTATTCATTCCAGATATCCGTCATGTCATAGGCAATATAGCCAAAGGTGTAGCTGTCCTTCTTCTCTGCCTCTGCGGCCTCAGCCTCGGTCTCCTTCGCCTCGGCCTTGGTCTCCCCTGCCGCCTCCGTCTGGGCGGGAGCCGGCGCCGTCGTGGTGGGAGCCGCCTCCTGTTTGCCGCCGCAGGCTGCCAGAGACAATACCATTGCACCTGCCATCAATACCGCTATCAATTCTTTACCTTTTTTCATAGAAATCCTCCTTTTTATTTTCAAACACCTTAACCGGTGTCTGCACTCCTGCCTTACAGCTCCATTCCCAGACTCTTCAGATACTCCGCAGAATCCCGAACCGCCTGATTCACTGCCTCTAAGCTTCCCGGCCCCTCCGGCGTAAATTCAATCTCAATGCTGAAGGGACAGGCATTGCCGCTCTTCTCAAGCTTTTTAAAAATCTCCGGGAAATCCACGGTTCCCTTTCCCAGCGCCGGGAAATTCCACTCCTTTGTCTCCCCCGCCTTGTCCTTCAGATGCATGTAACGGATATCTCCCATACAGCTGTCCATATCCGAAACCGGATCCACATTGCCATAAAAGATCACATTGGCCGTGTCATAATTGATCCCCACTCTGGGAGAATCTACCCGGTCCGTAATCCCCTTTAGCACCGCGCCCGTGGCATGCTCTCCATGGCTTTCCAGCACCAGACTCATCTGATACTCCTCAAGATAAGGCAGCAGCATGCGGATATGCTCCGCCACCAGCTCGTCCGAGCCCTTATCTTTGTCCTCCAAATGGGCTTCCCCCACAGAGGATACAATATAATCACACCCAAAAAATGCCGCCAGCCGGATATTCATGATAAAATCCTGCAAACGTTCCTTGTCCATCAGGTTGCAGTGCCCGCTCATGGCAAAGGGCGCCAGCCCCAGTTTTTTCATTCGCTCCTTTACCTGAATCAGATATTCAAAGGACTGGCTGGGAAATACATGCTCCGTCCATCCCTTCGTTGCCGTCAGCTCCACATAATGAAAACCTGCCGCCGCGATCCCCTCCAACGCCTCCTCGATACGGTATCCGTGATAACAGTTGGAATTGACCCCTATGATTCTCTCCATTGCCCACTCCTTCCTTTTTGACCGTCCTTCCGGTCACTAAAACCGCTGATTCATTTTATCTAACGCCATTCCCTTAGTACAAAAACAACTTTCCCTTCATCTCTTCCATAAAATTATAATGGGTATCCAGATAATACTTGGCTGCCCCCCGGAATATGGCATCCTCCTTCAGCCTGGTGAAACGGATGTCCACATCCTCCACAAACTTCCGGAAGCCCACAGCTCCCAAATTGCTCCGGATGCGGCTAAGATACGCCTCCCCCAGTTTTCTCCCCATGCCGCCGATAATAATCGTGTCCGGATGAAACATGGTGATCAGATTGCCCAGGGCAAAGCTGAGATCATCCGCCAAGTCACACAAAAGGGCCGATGCCCCCGGTTTTCCTTCCCTGGCCAGCTGCGCCACATCCTTAAAGAGAATCTGCTCTAACCCTTTAAATTCCTCCAATACCCCCCTCTCCTCTGCCCGCTTGCGCAATGCCATCTCCCCGATCCGATTCTCCAGACACCCCCGGTTCCCGCAGCTGCAAAGCTCCCCGTTCCGATCAATAGAGAAATGCCCGAACTGGGTTCCCATACCGGTGGCTCCCATAAGAATGGCCCCGTTTTGAATCAGGCTGGCGCCCACGCCCTCATTGATATTCAGATAAGCATAATTATTGATATCCACATCTCCAAAGACATTCTCCGCATAAGCAAAGCACGCGGTATCATTAAACACGGACAAAGGATAACGCTTGTCTACCTGCTCCCTCAGATCCCCCAGAATCCGGTTATCCTCCGCAAGCGGCAAAACCATGGAAATGACCCGCTTTTTCTCACTGTCCACAATACCCGGAACAATCAGACACACCCCCAGGATATGCCTGCCCTTCCCATATCTGCCGGCAAAATCATCAATCAGATCCCGGATTCTCTCCGCCGGAGCCTCCAGCGGCACACATCCTGCCTCCTCCACCAGCTCCACCTCAAAGGAAGCTGACACTAAGGCAATCTGCAAAATGCGTTTTCGCCAGTTTAGCACCACAATACAGTCCCGCCGGTCATTAATCACCAGGCTGTTGGGCCTGCGGCCCTGGCTTCTGCTCTCCACCGCTCCTTCGTCTATAATATAACCCTCCTGAATCAGTTCCTCCACCAGCGCCGATACCGTGGTCTTGCTCAGCTTTCGCAGAGAAGCCAGCTGTGCCCGGGAAATGCCTGGATTCTCCGAAATCATCGTATAAAGTTCTTTTTTATTGACTGATTTGATCAGTTGTTGATTTATCATAAAAGTCATCTCCTGACTTATTTAGTAAGTTCACTGGACTAATTAAAAAGATTATAACAGTTTTCCTTCTCTTTGGCAAGTGTTTTTATTCAAAATATACAAAAATCAAACTATAACGGTTAGTTTTCACCGGATGGGGGGTGAGGTTTCAGAAGGTACGCCTTGGAACCAGGGAAGGGACGCAGCGGGAAATGGTCTGCGGATTTTTCCGGTTTCGAGATCAAGAATTCCTAAAATTTCTGAGTTTTGCGAAAAGCGAAACGAAAATTCACAAACTCGCTCCGCTCAAACAGTGTGAATTTTCGTTTCAACGCAAAGCTCAGGAATTTAAGGACTTCTAAATCTCTGCAAAGTCAACATCCGCAGACCATTTCCCGCTGCGTCCCTCCCCTGGTTCCAAGGCTGAACATCCTGTCCCCCGTTCTTTCGAGGCTGGTAAATACCAGCTCTGGAAAAAGGGTTCCCCGGCTTGCGTTTGCAGGATGCCTGGAAACTCTTAGCTCGCATGAATCTGCATCAGTGTCAAAAATACAGCTGTCTGAGCGAAACGAGTTCTGCATTTTTGACACTGCTTTTAGCAGATTTCTACAAGCTTAGAGTTTCTGCATCCAAAACCCAAGGTCCGGGGAACCCTTTTTCCAGAACGTACCTTTCGGAACCCCACTCCGTGAAACAATGTCAGTAAGTTAAGAAATCGCGAAACACAGCCAGGGAAACGGGGAGAGAAGCCATCGGAAAGGTACGCTCTGGAAAAAGAGTTGATACCTACCAACATCGAAAGAACCAACCTATGAAACAATGTTAGTTCATTTAGGAAAGGGATATTCAGCCTTGAAGCAAGGGGAGAGCCGCAACGGGAAACATCTGCAGGCCGTTTCCCGCTGCGGCTCTCCCCTTGTTTCAAGGCGTACCTTCCGGAACCTCACCCCGTGAAACAATGTCAGTAAGTTAAGAAATCGCGAAGCACAGCCAGGGAAACAGGGAGAGCAGCCATCGGAAATGGTTTGCGAATTTTGACTTTGCAGAGATTTAGAAGTCCTTAAATTTCTGAGTTTTGCGTTGAAACGAAAATTCACACTGTCTGAGCGCAGCGAGTTTGTGAATTTTCGTTTCGTTTTTAGCAAAAATCGGAAATTTTAGGAATTCTTGATCTCGAAACCGGAAAAAGCAGCAAACCATTTCTGATGGCTGCTCTCCCTGTTTCCTTGGCGTACCTTTCAGAAACGCTTAACTAACTGACATTGCCCGTGAAAAGTAACCCATAACGGTAATAGTTCAAAAATTATCGGTAGCGTAACCATTCTCTCCCCCGTCAATCGTGCAAGCCTTCAGGAATACCTTAATAGTAAAAACAGAAGAAAGCTGCAGGTATTATTTTGTGAATCAAACCAAAATCAGAATTCATGGGACGAATACAAATGGTTACAGTGGCAAAGGAATCGGTGTTGCCGTACTGGATACCGGCTGCTTCCCCCACGAAGACCTTGATCATAGAATCGCCGGATTTCTGGACATGATACAAAAACGCCCTCTGCCTTATGATGACAACGGACATGGCACCCATGTCTGCGGTATCATCGGCGGCAGCGGCGCTGCCGGAGACGGTTTCTATTGCGGAATCGCTCCAGGCTGCCATCTGATTCCCGTAAAGGTGCTGGATCGCCGGGGCAATGGCTACTCCTCTGATGTGTTAGCCGGACTTCGCTGGATTCGCGAAAACCGGGAGCGATGGAACATCCGCATCGTCAACATTTCCGTAGGTTCCTTTTCCCGCAGAAATATGGGAGAGAATTCCGCACTGGTACGGGGGGTCAATGCTGCCTGGGATGACGGCATGGTGGTGGTCGTCGCTGCCGGCAACATGGGCCCCAAAAGCGGCACCATCACCACTCCTGGCATCAGCCGGAAGGTCATCACTGTCGGATGCTCGGATGATCATAAGGAGGTCAACGTGATGGGAAACCGGATGATCGACTACTCTGGCCGCGGTCCCACCAGCGCCTGCATCTGCAAGCCGGATATCGTGGCCCCGGGCGCCTCCATCATGAGCTGCGCCAACCAGCCTGGCAAATATACCAGTAAAAGCGGTACCTCCATGGCCACGCCGCTGGTATCCGGTGCCATTGCCCTTTTATTGGAAAAATACCCGGAAATGAGCAACCGGGACGTAAAGCTCCGCCTGCGGGATCGGGCAGTAGACATCGGCCTTCCCAGAAACCAGCAGGGTTGGGGAATGCTGGATATCGAAAAACTTTTGATGGATGAGATGGAAATCCTCTCACAGAATAGCTGAGAACCAGTACTGCATTGCGGAAATATTTTGGGGCAGAGCCCTCATGTGCTCTGCCCCAATGCCAGTGTCGTATGAAACATTACCTTTTTTGTCACTGCCTGCCGATTACCAATCCTTTCCGTTAAAGTAATCACTGCCTCCCTGCCCATCTCTTCCGCATGAATGCTGACGGATGTCAGAGGCGGGGCCGTCAGCCTGCAGATGGAATCTCCATTCACTCCGATGACCGCGGTATGTTCCGGTACGGCAATTCCGTATTCCGACAACGCCTGAATGACACCGGCCGCAATGGGATCATGGGATACAAAAATCGCATCCGGAATCTCTTTTCCGGCATCCAGCCAGCCGCACATCATGCGATACCCGCTCTGAACGCCATAATCCCCCTCCATTTCTCCTATATGAAGCAAATCCGCATGCTCGCGTATGTAAGTATGATAGTGATATATTTTCTTCTGCCACACCGGCGTCCCTTCCAAATCCTTTCCTCCGATATACAAAATCCTCTTATACCCCTTCTCTGATAAATGATCAAGGGCAGTCCATACGGTATCCCGCACATCAAAGGTAACCCAGTCCAACAGTTCCGGCACCGGATTGGAACGGCCTACCACCACTGCCGGAATTCCTTTCGCCGTGCCAAGAATCTCTTCTATCTGCGCTGCCTGAAAATTTCCGTTAATAATAATCCCATCCAGATTGCCCGGCAGGCTTTTGAGCATGGAAAACGGAATAAAAGCAGGCGTGATCTGCTCCAGATGACACATGCTTTCTATTCCATAGCGTATTGCAAAATACAAAGCATTATCCAGCTGATTCTGATAATGGCTCTCTTTATGGATAATTGCAATCTGATACCCCGAAACAGGGCCGCAGGTCCGCTTGTGCTGATACCCCAGTTCCTTCACTGCCGACCAAATCCGTTCTTTTGTCGCGGTGGTAATCGACAGGGAAGGATCCTTATTCAACATCCTCGACACAGTAGTCTTAGAGACTCCTGCCCGTTTTGCCACATCATTCAGTGTAACCATAGTTCCCCCAGCGTTCTTGTTCCACTTGTATTGCTTAAGTGTTCACATTATCTCACAGGACAAAGCATTTTGCAATGAGGTTTTATTTTTTCTGGCAGTATTGAGGATATTCTCCGCATTTTTATAAAGGAAAAGATCCCGGGAATCCGCAAAAAGCTCCCAACCTTCCACATGCCTTACGGCCTCTTTTACCGGAAGCAGCGGATAGGACGAGCCGAACAGCATTTTCTCCCGCAACATGTAATTGGCCGCCAATCGTATATCTTCTTCTCCCGGGCAATGCATGGAATACAGATCCGGAAGCAGAAAAACATTCGGAGTAAAAAAGGCAACACAGCACATTTCGCGGAACCACGGCCAGCCTCCATGACCGGCAATCATCGGCATATTGGGATACTGCTTTGCCACAGCCTGGAAACATCCTGGCAGCGATGCATCCAATACAGGGGCAATGCTGCCGCTGAAGGTAGCCAACAGCGGCAGATGAGATTCATTCATATATTCGTACAACGGCTGATACTGCACAGCATCAAAGCGCAGATCATTTCCAAAGCCCGGCTCTATACTGACGCCCAGACACGGCCCTTCTTTTGTCAGCCTGATAATCTCCTGCAGGCTTTCCTGCGCTTTTAAAGGATTAAACAGTGGAAATACGGAAAATCTTTCCGGATATCGCTCTGCCAGACGGACCAAAGCTTCGTTGGAAACATTGGTCATCTGCGATTGCCGGCCCGGCACTACCGCCAAATCCACCCCCGCTTCATCCATCTCCCGCAGAAGCAATTCTACGGACTGCTCCTTTACCGAAGCCGGCGGACTGCAACGAAAAGCATTTAAAAATTTTTCGGTGGTTTTGTTTGCCACCATAGCGCGGTAGCCATCCACAAGGGGGCGTATCCGAAAATCGATGCATTTCATTTTCTGTCTCCTTAATGCCAGTTATACTCACTGCCGATGAAATCTGCAGTTTCCTATACCATGCTGTCAATGGCAGTCCACCGTTCCAAATGCCTCCGTCAGGAAGCTTTCATCATAAATATCCGCCAGGTCAATTTCTGTAATCAGCATCTCATGACTATACAGGAAATCATAGACTCTCGCCATATATTCTTTATCCGCATCCGTCAAGCCCAGAGTACAGTCATAATCCTCCATATAGTGCTCCATCAGCTCCGCATCCGCGTCGCAATATTCTGCCAGAATTTCCCAGCATTCCTCCTTATTCTCATCATAATAATCCAGGGCCTGCTGCAGCACCTTCAGAAAACGGACAATGATATCGCCGTGTTCCTTTCTGAATTCCTCCGTGGCAACCAATACCTGATTATTACGTCCTGCCGTCTCATGCATATTGCTCAGAATCTTTACATCGCCATCCAGAACATAACGCCATTTGTTAGGGGCAATCGACTGCATACAGTCAATCTCACCGCTAAGGAGCGCGGATAAAGCCTCGTTCCCCTTCAGATTATACAATTGGATATCATCCTCCACCACGCCTCCTAAAGCTAACATTTCCATCATCTGATAATGATTGTCTGTCCCGATATTCACGGCCAGATTTTTTCCGGCCAGCTGTGATACTTCCGTGATATCCGAATCCGCTCTTACCAGCAGGCAGGGATCCGCAGACGACACGGTAGCCATGGTAATAATTTTCACTCCATTACCATTGGCAATGCCGCTATAAGTGGGCTGTCCTCCCAAAAATGACATCTGCAGATCTCCTGCTGTCAGTGCCTCATTCATCACGGCTCCGCTGCCCAGATAGTCCACGCAAATCTTGATATTATCCTTGGCAAACTCTTCTTCAAACATCCCCAGCTCAGCCGCCAGCTTCACCGGATATAAAAACGTCTCGCCCAAAAAGTCTCCTACATGCACCTCCAGGGCCTCTCCCTGGTTGCTGGCTGTCTCAGCTTCAGAACCAGCCTCACTCTCCGGCACTGCTTCTGTCACGGCCGCCTCTGTCCGCGGACTGTCGGCACTGCCCGGATTCTCCTGGCTGTCCTGACTTTTTTGTCCGCAGGCCGTCAGGCCAAACACCATGGAAACCATCAAAACCCCTGCCGTCATTTGTTTCGCAATACTTCTCTTCATGTTTTCCCCTCCTGGTTATTATGAGTACTTTTAAATGGTAACCATTCCCCCTTGAACTGTTACCGTGTACATCCATTGGAATCGGAATCACAGATACTGGTCAATATTGACGCTTTCATCTGCATTTGTCATCAGATATTTAAAAATCTTACTGCGGATTTTGAGGAACTCATCGCTGCTTCTCTCCCGCGGCCGCGGCAATGTTACCTCTATCTTGTCCATAATCTGACCGGGTCGGCTGGACAATACAATGATGCGGTCACTGAGAAAAACCGCCTCGTCGATATCATGTGTCACCAGAACCATTGTTTTCTTTTCGTGCTCCCATAATTTCAGCACCTCGTTCTGCATGTTAATACGCGTCAGAGCATCCAACGCGCCAAACGGCTCGTCCAGTAAAAGGATATCCGGATGATTGACCAAGGCTCTGGCAATACTTACCCGCTGCTGCATTCCTCCGGAAAGCTGCTTCGGCAACGCCTTTTCAAAGCCTGCCAGGCCAACCAGCTCAATGTGCTGCCGAACCAGCCGCTCCCTTTCTCCCCCGGATACCGGCCGCGTGATCCCGAATTCAATATTTTCCCGAACCGTAAGCCAGGGAAACAGCCTCGCCTCCTGAAATACCATGCCACAGTCAATCGCAGGCTTTACCACTTCCCTTCCATCGATCCGGATATGGCCTTCCGTGGGCGGATCCAGGCCTATAATCATCTTTAATAAAGTACTCTTCCCGCAGCCGCTCGTCCCGACAATGCTGATAAATTCCCCCTTCTCAATCTCCAGAGAAATATCCTCCAGAACCGAAAGCGTTCCCTTGTCAATGCGAAATTTTTTACTTACATTCTGAATGGTCAGCTGTATCTGCTTTTGCTCCATCATGGTTCCTCCTACTCTGTATAGGACCAGCTCAGCAGACGTTTCTGCAAAGCCAGTAACCCCTTGTCAATCAATATGCCTACAAAGCCGATACAGAACACTCCGGCATACACGCGGGCCGGCTGCGCCAGCTCACGGGCATAGTGGATCATATATCCGATTCCGCTGGTAGCCGCGATCATCTCCGCCCCTACCACACAGGTCCAGGCAGAACTGATCCCCAGACGAAGCCCTGTGAAAATAGAAGGAAGTGCCGAAGGCAGATATACCTTCCAGATGAGCACGGAACGCTTCTTTTCCAATATCCTTGCCACCTCTAAAAGCTTCGGATCCGTGCTTTGAATCCCATGTATCGTATTTAACAGAACCGGCCAGAAGCTTCCGATGAAAATTACTGCCGTTTTCGAGTTCTCACCGATTCCCAGCCACAGAATCAAAATCGGAATCCAGGCCAGCATAGGAATCGGCCGGAGAATACTTACCATCGTACCGAGTATCCGGTTTACTGTCTTGGAAAACGCCATACAACTGCCGATCAGCGTCCCGCCAATCGCACCGCAGACAAATCCTCGCAAAACCCGCAGGATACTTATGCTCATATCCCGCCACAGCTTTCCGCTCTCTGAAAGTGACCACAAAGTAGAGGCAACCGTCTTCGGAGCCGGCAAAATCGCTGTACGCACAAGACCACCGCTGGCAGCAAATGCCCACAAAACCACGATTACCACCGGCGCGGCAACGGACAAGAGAATATCCGTTATTTTTTTCCTGTTATTCGTGTTTTTCGTATTCATTGTCATCTCCCTTCCCTTTTCAGATATTCGGGTAAAATCCTTACCATGCATCTCGCCTTCTTCTCAAGAAAAGCTCAATTATTTAGTAATTATTTTACTTCTTTCATGGAAAATCTCCATTCTTTTTTGTCATATCTGTCATTTATTTTTCGTTTCCTTTTATACATTATAGCAAAACAAACAGTATTGTCAATAAGAAAAAGTAAAATGGATGTATTATTTTTAGTAAACTATTTACTTTTCATTTACTCAGTGCTATAATTGCTAAAAAAAGAAACCATCTTCCTTTGCGCATAGTGTGCATCCTAAGCAGAGCGTCTTTGCTTCCTAATACGCAGTTTCCTATGAAACAAAAATAACCGTCCATCGGAACGGTTTAACAAAGAAAGGAGCCGAATCAACATCATGCATACCATAGCCGATCTTCATACACATACCCTTGTCAGCCAACATGCATACAGCACCTTATATGAAAATATTCAGGCAGCCCGTGAAGCTGACTTTTATGCCCTCGCTATAACGGATCATGGTCCCGGTATGCCGGACGGAGCCTCTTCCCATCATTTCTTCTGTATGCCTGGCCTTCCTGAGATTGTAAACGGCGTCCGTCTCTTTCGGGGCGCCGAAGTAAATATCATGGACTATTCTGGAACGGTCGATCTGGATACCGGGACTTTACAACGGCTTGATTTTGTCATCGCCTCCTATCACTGCGAGTGCATATCGCCCGGAACCGCTGCAGAAAATACGGCCGGTCTGCTGTCCGTAATTAAAAATCCTTTCGTAGACTGTCTCGGGCACTGTGGAAACCCTGCTTACCCCATAGACATCCCGACCATCACAAGTGCTTGCCGCCAGTACGGAAAGCTGATTGAAATTAATGCCAGTTCCTTCCGTATCCGCCCCGGCAGTGAGGACATCTGCCGCAGGATTGCCAGGGAATGCATCCGCCAAAAAGTACACCTTCTGATCAGCTCTGATGCCCATTTCCGTGACAATGTCGGCAATCATGAGGAAGCCATCCGGCTTTTGGAGGCTGTTGGTTGTCCTGAGGAGCTGGTGATCAATACGTCTAAAGAGCGTCTTCTCTCCTATTTTGCACTCAGACATCAGCGGATTGCCCACGAAAAAGGAGGTATTCATGCATTTACTTCACCTGACTGATTTTCATTATGGCGATCCGGCCACCGCCCCTCTGGATCCGGCAGCACCTGCGCTTAGCAAAAGCCTGCCGATCGCAGATCGTCTGGAACGCTGCCAAAAAAGCCTGGCGGGTATCTCTTTGGATGCACTGATCCTGTCAGGCGACTTTTCCATGGATGGAAATCCTGCCGATGCCCGGCAGCTCATGCAAGAGATCGACCTGTTCTTCCCGGATCTTCCCGTTGCTTTTGTTCCCGGTAACCATGATCATCTGGCAAAACCGGCAAAAAACGCTTCTTCTGCAAAGAAGTACGTTCCTTCTGACAAAGCATTCCTTCTGCCAGACCTCTCTGTGATTTGTCTGGATACTTCCCGGCCAGGGAACGACCGGGGAGTCATAGATCCGGCACAATGCCAATGGCTGAAGCAGCAGCTGACAAAACCGGATGGACAGCCGACAATCCTTGTCACTCATTTTCATCTGCTCCCCGGCCAGCACTCCATGCCTTGCGCTGCCTATCCGGATGAATTTATGGAAATCGTAGCACAAAGTTCTCTAATTGCCGTTTTTACCGGGCATACGCATTGCCACTACCAGGGCTTTTTTTGCGGAAAGCCTTATTGCACGGCTCCCGGTTTTAGCTTTTATGGCCTCCCCGCTGCCGATGGCACTGTTTTCTTGGAACCATGCTTTGGCTATAATCTTTACACAATTGAAAAAGGGTACCTGGCAAACATAAAAACAGAAACCTTTTATGTCTCCCTTGATACCCTGTGAACCACTAAAGCTGCTTTGCCGAAGAGTTGGGATTTCTTCATTCTCCTGACCCATACCTCTCCCTTACCTCTGCCAGTAACACCTTCCCGACGCTGTTCCTTGGCAGTGCATCCACAATCTCCACATATTTTGGCTGTTTAATACGGGCCAGATGTTTCCTTATATAGGCAAATATCTCATCCTTTGTAATCCCGCTTCCCTGCTCCGGCACAATAACCGCCTTCCCCACCTCTCCCTTCCGCTTATCCGGAACACCGATGACACAGACTTCACGAATCCCCCGGCACTCCAGCAGTACATTCTCTATCTCAACCGGGTAAATATTCTCTCCATGGCTGATAAACATATTTTTCTTCCGCCCTACAATATAATAGTATCCTTCTTCATCCTGCATGGCAATATCGCCAGAATGCATCCAGCCGTCTCTCAGCACATGCTCCGTCTCTTCCCTGTTATTCCAATATCCGGAAAATAGCGCCGCTGACTGAATCAGCAGTTCTCCTTTCTCTCCTTTTGGCACTTCCCTTCCCTTTTCATCCACAATCTTCAGCTTCGTATAGATCATTGGTTTTCCCACAGACATCTGCTTTCTCTCGATGTCCTCCACCTTCATGGAATTAATCGGGATCGAAAGAACCCCAGGACCAGTCTCTGTCATTCCATATCCATTACAGAAGCGCACTCCCTTTTTCCAATAAATCTTCATCATCTCCAGAGACGCCGGAGCCGCCCCGCAGCGGATTCTTCCGATTCCTGAAAAATCCGCCGGTTCAAAGCCAGGCGCCTCCATCATATACTGAAAAATACTGGGCACTCCCAGCAGAAATGTCAGCTTTTCCTCTTCCATAATACAAAAAGCTTCTTCTGCTGCAAACTTTTTCGTCATTACCAGCCGGCCTCCTGCATGGAGAACCGGCATAAGAAGAGAATTCCAGGCAGCGGCATGAAACATGGGCAGGCACAGATATACCACATCCTGATTGCTGATCCCATAACTGGCAATCTGGTTCATAACATTATAATGCAGCGCACGATAGGAGATCATAGCTCCCTTCGGGGTTCCTGTGGTTCCGCCTGTGTGAAGAAGAAACGCAATATCTTCAAATTCCAGCGTCGCAAATCCTCTGTCTTCCTCCGTATAAGACAAAATATCCCCGGTGCATCCCAGATCTCCTTCTTCTTGATAATTGCCCAATCCAATGCATAAAACCTTTGGCATCCGGCCTTGAATCCTGTGTATTTTTTCTGAGAATGCTTCTTCATAAAACAGAACCTTTGGCTCTTCATTCACCATCATAGCCTCCAGTTCCCGCTCTGTCAATCTCACATTATAAGAGGTCAGAATCATTCCTGTGCGAACCAGTGCATAAAATAAATCCACATACTCCACACAGTTGCCGGCACAGATCGCAACCCGGTCTCCCTTTCTGACTCCTGCCTGATCCTGCAGATAGTTGGCCATTTTTCTTGCCCGGATATGGAAATCCCGATAATAATACCTTCTCCCCTCTGCATAATCATATAACGCTTCACAGTCCCTGTCCCGCTCCAGACGACTCATAAAAAAGTCTCTGATGATATCCCTGTCTTTCACGATCCCTGCCTCCCATTAAATCTCTTTATCTGATATTTTCCGTATTTTTTCCTCATATTTCAGATAATCTTTTGATACGGGTTCCTTTTCCCTCATGGTCAATATGACAAGAATCAGAACGCTGATAGGAACCGCTGCCCAGAAGGGCTGCAATCCCAGCGGATTTCCTGAAAAATGCCAGACCCCGGCAATGATCCCGCCAATCATCATAGACCAGAACGCTGCCTGATTGCTGATCCGCTTCCATCCCAATGCAAGAATCAATATTACCCCGGCAACCGAACGAATCTGAAAAGCTCCCAGAATCTGCGCCAATATGGAAGATGTTGTCAGCCCGAAGCCGGTAAATGCCACGGCAATCACCACAATGGTAATTTTAGAAAACCAGATCTGCTTTTCTTCACCTGCCTCCGGCCAAAACAATAGGTAAAAGTCCCTGGTTAAGGTAGCCGAAAGAGACAATAAAAGCCCTGGCCCTGTTGACAAAATCGCGGCCAGCACAGCCATGCTGACAATCCCGCTAAAAGCCGGATGGATCGATTCCGCCATCGTATAAATGATACCTTCTGCAGACGCCCCTGGCATAGTCACAAAGCCGGCGATGCCGATCAATGCCGGCATCAACGCAAAAGGAATCACCAGAAATGCCGACCAGGCAATCCCTTTTTTCGCTACCTTCAAAGACTGCGCACCCAGACAGCAGTTGACCACAGTGGATGACAGGATCATCGAAAAAGCGGAGCCCAATGCCTGTGCCGCTACCGTCGCTTTATCCGGATACATCACTGTAAAATAATGCTCCGGACAGGCTGCTGTCATCACTTCCAGGCCGCCTGCCTTCCACACTGCCAATATTCCCACCAGAAACATTCCCAGAAACATTACCAGGGCATGAACCACATTCATTCCCGCCAATCCCCGCAATCCGTGAAGTGCCATATAAGCAAACGTTATACCCATGATCCAGGATAAAAGCACCGGGGATACTCCCAGCATAGAAGAAAGCAATGCTGCGGCAGCAATCGGCTGCTGGGAGAAAATAATGCCGTATACAAAAAGAATAATGATTAGCACTACCATCCGGACTTTCTGGTCAAATCGGAAGGCAAACGCCTCCGGCACTGACATGACACCAACATATCCTGCGCGACGGTAAAATTTTGCCGTACAAAATACGAACACTAATGTACCAATCACCATCCCCCAGTTGGTCCATACGGAAGACAGGCCAAAACGAAAAGCGGAAGAGGCATTTCCCACGGTACTGCTTCCTGCCACCATCTCTCCAAACATCAAGGCCACCGTCAGCCCGATTCCCAGTCCCTTTTTCGCCACAAAAAACTGCTGAATCGATCCGTCTTCCCGCCTGCTAATGGCCTTCCCTGCTGCGGTTGTCAATATCATGTACAGAAACACCATGATAAATGCTGTCATTGCTCTCCTCCTTTTGTCTTATCCTGCCTTTTTTTCCCTGAGTCTTTTCGTCAGTTCCGGAATGATTTCAAACAGATCCCCAACAATTCCATAATCTGCCACCTGGAAAATCGGCGCTTCCGGATCCTGATTGACGGCAATAATCACATCCGAGGAAGACATTCCCGCCAAATGCTGAATCGCGCCCGAAATCCCGCATGCAATATAAATTCTGGGTCCCACCGTCTTACCAGTCTGTCCGACCTGATGAAGCGCCGGAATCCATTCAGAGTCCACTGCCGCACGGGAAGCTCCGATTTGTGCCCCCAGCACGTCCGCCAGTTCCCGCAAAATCCGAAAATTCTCCTTGCCTCCCACACCACGGCCGCCCGCTACAATAATCTCTGCTTCCTCCAGGTTCACTCCCTGATCTCCCTCGCCAGCCAGGACTTCCAGGATTCTGGTACGAATCTCGTCCTCTTTCAGATCTACATGTTCGGAAAGGATCTCTCCTTCCCGGTCCGGATCCGCTGCCGGACGTTTGAATACTCCGGGCCGGACCGTTCCAATCTGCGGTTTCGTATCCGGGCAGAGAATCGTTGCCATCAGATTTCCCCCAAATGCAGGGCGGGTCCATTTGACCAGCCTGGTCTCTTCATCCACTTCTAATTCTGTGCAGTCCGCCGTCAGTCCCGTTTTCATCCGGCAGGAGATCCTGGGGCCTAAATCTCTTCCATTATTGGTTGCTCCGATCAGCATCACCGACGGTCTATATTTCTCTATCAGGGTACAGACCACCTTGGCATAGCCATCTGTAGAATAATCTTTCAGCTCCGGCTGATCCACCACCAGCACCTGGTCTGCCCCACAGCTTATAGCAACCTGCGCAAATTCCCGGATTCCACTTCCTGGTATCACTGCCACCAGCTTCTCTCCCAGTGCATCCGCCATCTTCCTTCCCTGTCCCAGCAGTTCCAGGCTGACATTCTTCAGCTTTCCTCTGACAATCTCAATCAGTACCCATACATTTTTTGATTCTCTCATTTTTTCCTCTTTCCTGACATGCTTGCCGTGTCAATCTCCAGGCATCGCCTTTTTATAACGTTATTTTCGCTTCCGCCAGCTTGTCCAACAGCTCAGATACCTTCCCGTTGGCATCGCCCCCCAGAATCATCAACCCGGTTTTTCTGACAGACGGCACAAAAGTCCTCTTTACCTTAGTAGGAGAGCCCTTAAGGCCCAGCCTCTCAGGAAGCAAATCCGGAAGATCCTTTGCCGTCAATGTGGGAACCTCCATACGGTTTGCCTTCATTTTCTTCATAATATTGGGGTATCTCGGCTCATTTAAGGATTTTACTGCTGTCAGAAGAACCGGCATTTTTACCTGAATTTTCTCATAGCAGTCTTCCTGTTCTTTTTTAATAATCAGGAACTCCTCCTTCTTTTCTATCCCTGCCACATACGTTACCTGGGCAAGCCCCAGATGCTCCGCCAGCTCTGGCCCCACCTGGGCCGTATCCCCATCAATGGCCTGTTTTCCACAGAAAATAATATCGAATTCTCCCAGAGAACGAATGGCTGCTGCCAAGGTATAACTGGTAGCCAGCGTATCCGCACCGCCAAAAGCGCGGTCACTGACTAATACCATATGATCGGCTCCCATGGCATAACATTCCCGCAGTGCATCGGCTGCCTGAGCCGGCCCCATAGACAATACCGTCACCTCGGCTCCGTACTGATCCTTCAGCTGGAGCGCTGCCTCCAGAGCGTTTTTGTCAAATGGATTCACAATGCTGGGAACCCCGCTTCGAATCAGTGTATTGGTCTTTGGATCAATTCGGATTTCCGTTGTGTCCGGCACCTGTTTCACACAAACTAAAATTTTCATTTCCATACTTTTTCGTCTCCCTGACATGATCAACATTTTCCAATCACAGTTTTTCCTATGATTTGACGCTGTACCTCGTTGGTTCCCTCAAAGATCCGGTATACCCGTACATCTCTCAGCATTTTCTCAATAGGATATTCCTTGGAATAGCCATAGCCTCCCAGAATCTGAAGCGCCTCGTCAATAATCGTGAACGCTGCTTCCGACACATAGGTCTTGCTGACAGAACCCAGACAGGAAATCGGCTTTCCCTCATCCGCCACTTTTGCCGCATACATCATGATGGCCCTGGCTGTTTGAAGCTGGATTTCCATATCTGCTATTTTAAACTGAATCCCCTGAAGCTTGCCGATCGGTTTTCCATAAGGAGTCCGAACCCGACAGTACTCGGCAGCAATCTCAATCGCTCTCTGGGCCATACCGATCAGAGGGGCAATGCAGATCGGCCGCGATTTTTCCAAAGCTTTCATCACAATCTTAAATCCGTCCCCCTCCTCTCCAATCCGGTTTTCTACCGGCACATGGACATTTTGAAACACTACGTCTGTGGTATTGGAAAGGCGGATCCCCATTTTGTTCTCTTCCTTTCCCACACTGACTCCCGGAGTATCCCTCTCTACGATAAAGCAGCTTAATCCCCGGGACCCCAAATCCGGATTGGTTACCGCAACAACAATATAGACATTTGCCAGTCCGCCATTTGTGATAAAGGTTTTAGTGCCGTTGATAATATACTCGTCTCCAGACAAGACTGCCCTGGTCTTTGTCCCCGCCACATCAGAGCCAGACTGAGGCTCTGTAATGCACATCGCTGAAATCTCACCATTCAGCAACCGCTTTGCCATCGCCTGCTTTTGCTGTTCATTTCCTCCTGCCAGCACCTGTTTAAAGCCTACGGTGGCTGCCCCAAAGCTGACGGCAAAGCCGCAGTCCACACGGCCAAATTCCTCACGGATTAAGGACAGTGTCTGCAGATCAAAGCCCGGGCCTCCATATTCTGCCGGAATATCCAGCCCCCAAAGCCCAATTTCTCCGATCTTTTTAAAAACTTCCATAGGAAATTCCGATTTTTCTTCATGTTCCGGCACAACGGGCGCCAGCTCCTTTTCCAGAAAATTACGAATTATTCCTGTGATATCCTTTTGCTCCTTTGTCATCAATTGCCATTCCATTCTTTCTTCCTCCCTGTCAGATTCCTTTAAACTCCGGCCTCCGTTTTTCAAAAAACGCTCTTACTGCTTCTGCATGATCTGCTGTCTTACAGAGCTGATATTGGTATTCTCCTTCATTTTCCATAGCATCCTCCAGCCCCTGATACAAACCACGGTTCAGCAACCGTTTACACCTCTCATAAGCAAGGGATGGGCCGGCTGCCAGCTTAACCGCCGTTTTCTTTACCGTTTCCTCCAGATCCGCAGCTTCCACTGCTCCTGTAATGATGCCCCACCGGGCCGCTTCCTCCCCGGTAAAGCGATTTCCCAACAGCATCAGCTCTTTTGCTTTGGCTGCTCCCACATTTCTTTGCAGCATCAGCGAGGAACCCATATCCGGAATAAACCCAATATTTACAAAAGCAAAAACAAACTTAGCGCCCAGCTCTGCATAGGAAAAATCACAGGCCAAAGCGATACTCAGTCCTCCGCCGGCCACTGCCCCTTCCAACCATGCCACTACTGGTTTGGCATTGTTGATGATGGATAAAATGACCTCATTATTTTTTCTTAAGCCCGGCCTGGTTTCTGTACAACCATGCTCTACTTTGGCTTTCATTCCTTTGATATCTCCGCCTCCGCAGAAATTGCCATTTGCTCCCCGCAGGATAATGACCCGTACTTCCTCAGAATCACTGCACAGATTGAGAATTTTTGTCAAAGATTCCGCCATCTCAAAGGTCAAAGCATTCATCTTTTCCGGATGATTCATCGTAATCCATCCAATCTGATCCCTGCATTCAAAATCTACATATTTTAATTCCGGAATAACCATGATTCCAACCGCCTTTCTGTCCCATCACTTACTTTTTCAACTTTTGCCGAAATTCCTCCATCATCTGGTCAATTTCTTCCGGCCCATAACCCAGCTCCTCCAATACCTCATGATTATGCTGTCCCAGAGTCGCTGCCTTTCTGATTTCACCAGGAGCCTCTGAGAATAATGCGTTGCATCCCCGTGTCTGATAGGTTGGCTGTTTAATGTCATCGGCTGTAGGAGCCTGGACAATATATCCCATATGCTTTACCTGAGGATCCTCCACAACTTGTTGATCATTATTCACCATACAATAAGGCATATGATATTGGGTCATTCTCTCGCAGGCCTCTTTTAAGGATGGAAAACTGCTGAGCCATGCTTCTATCTCTCCGATGATCCGGTCCATATTTTTCACCCTGGCATTGATGGTATTATATTCCGGATCTGTCAGGAAATCCGGGCGGTCCATAGCAGCCGCAACCGTCTCCCAGGCTTTTGCAGAAGGCGCACAGATAATCACGCTTTCCCCTCTATCTGTATTAAAGCATCCAAAAGGACAAAGGCCGCTATGATGATTTCCATTTGGCTGACAGAGTACCCCGTCATTCAGCCGGTCAATGGTACTGTTCAGATGGATCATACCCTGGATCAAAGATACGTCAATATATTGTCCTTTTCCCGTACGCCTCTGATAATGGAGCGCCGTCATCACAGCGGCAAAAGCATTGAAACCTCCAAAATAATCCGCCAGAGCGATCCCATGCTTTAACGGTTTTCCTCCCTTTTCACCGGTGATACTCATCATTCCGGACAATGCCTGTCCCATCATATCAAAGCCTGGATTCTGCGCATAAGGCCCTGTCTGGCCAAAGGCTGTCAGAGAACAGTAAATCAACTTAGGATTGATCTCTTTTAAGTCTTTATATCCCAGACCCAGACGATCCATCACTCCCGGCCGGTTGCTCTCTATCAGCACATCTGCATTTTTTGCTAATTTTTTTACAATCTCCACTCCCCGGGGATCCTTCAGATTCAGAGTAACCGACTTCTTCCCACGGTTTACCCAGGCATGAGTCAGGCTTTTCCCTTCCAGAATCGGCACATAGGTTCTCTCCGGACCACCATCCATAGATTCTATCTTGATTACCTGTGCCCCATAGTCAGCCATCTCTGCACTTGCGACCGGCCCAGCCGCATTCGTACAAAAATCCAATACTTTTACATCGTCAAGCATTCCCATCTTTTCTTCCTCCATTTCATTTTGTCTGAACCATCGATTGTTTCGCAATTCTTTGCTTATCTGCTTTTTATAGCATTCCTGTCATCTTCCAGTATGGAACACTGATCAAAAATCCCGCCAGGTTTGCCACTGCCCAGATTACCGCATAGGGCACACAGTTCTTGTTGTGATCCACCATATCTCCTACAATGCCAATTGCTGAAACATAGGGAAGATTCTGGAAATCAAAAAAGAACACATTTACCGAGCAATAAGCAATGAAGCAGGGAATAAAAGGATGCATTCCTGCCTCCACAGCCAGCGGCGCCAGCAATACGGAAAACACAGTCATCACCCCCAGCCAGGAAATCACGATAAACCGGGTCAGATAAATGATAAGCACAAACACAATCACAAACAGTAAAGGATTGGTCAACAGCGGATTCAGCACCGGTCCCAATACTTTCCCGATCCAGCTGGTCACTCCCCAGGTACTTAAGGCTGAACCAACCTCATACATACAACCGATATAAATCAGGATATCCCAATTTACTTTGGAACGGAATTCCGCAACCCCCATAACCTTCAGTCCCATCAGAGCACAAATGGCAATGGTGGCCACAATTGCCGAATTAATCCCATGCTGACGTTCTGTCATCCACAGAATCAGACACACGGTTAAAATGACCATGGTCAGCTTTTCTCCTTTTTTCCACTGTCCCAGCTCCACGATCTTCTGACCAATAAAATTCTTATCCAATTGGAGTTTTTCTGATGGTTTATAATAAAAATAGGTGACAGCTGTAGTGATACCCAGGGCAGCAACAGACCAGGGCAGCGCCCAGATAAACCAATCCGTCCAGGTCACATCCGCATATCCTTCCGGCATAAATTTCAACATGCTGTAGCACATGAAAGATGCGCTTAAAAACACATGGCTGGTACAATTAAAGCCGGTATACAAAGCAGCAAATAATCCTGCCATAGGTTTTGTCTGATTCTCCAACCCCATCTCATGCCCAATCTCCTTTGCCACCGGACCAGCCACTGCCAGGCGGGCGGTTCCGCTGGGAATCAGCGGGGAAATCACCACGCCGGAAATGGTAATTCCCAAAAGCTGTCCTAAATAGGTTCCCGGAAATGCCTTCATAACCAACAAGGTAAGACGTTTCAGCAAGCCACTATGCGCCACTGCCGCTCCCAGAACCAAAGCTCCCACCAGCAGCCAGTAGCTCGTTCCGCTGAATGGGCTGAATGCCTGGGTAAAGGTAAGGCACCCCGTAGCCGCACAGGCGGAACAAAAAAGCAGCAAAATGATATACTCGGGCATCACCCGCATTGCCATCCATATCAGGGTACAGATCAAAAGCCCCATTCCCATCATTGATTTCTGCGGGTCCATTCCCTCCGCCACAACCAATTCTGCCGGCGGCGCCATCATGGCAATTGCCAGACACGCCACAATTCCCAGAACTCCTCCAATCATCTGTTTCTTAGACATCACAACTCCTCCTTCCATTTTTCCCGAAACTATCGCGATTTTTGCTTCTGGTGTTGTTGATTATATACAAAAAGAGATTGATAATCAAATATCAATCTCTTCATCCTTATTATAGCTTTCAGGTTATCCTTTATCGCCCATTAAAAATATTCCAGAATAAAATCCTGATGAGTAATGCAATTATTATGAAAAACACAATTCTTTTTTTGCATGATCTCCTCTTCCAGTTCCCGATAGTAGGTCTGGGCATATTCCCGGAACAGACGGTTCCGTTTGTTCTCATATAATCTTTTCGGCCAACACAGTTTGATAAATCGGTAATTTCCCGGATTAGCAATATAGACATAAGCGATTTTTCTGTCATACTCCTGGAACAACCGGCCCAGAGAATCAAATGGCACGATAGAAAGCCCTTCTCCCGCTGCCACTGATTTAAAGATTTGTTCCATTTCCGTATAATAAGCATTAAATCTAGGAACAAAACCTGCCGCATGACACAGACTGGTCATAATCGTATTGTTGCTGGATCCTCGCCAGCCTCCAATAAATATTTCCTCCTTCAATTCCTCCATGGATATCAGATGCTGGTGTGAAAACGGGTTTTCCTGGTTTACAATCACCACCATCTCCTCCCGCATCAAATATTCAAAATCAATATCATTATAGGAATTCATGGTAGCTGTAATGTGAAAATCATATTCAATCATCAGCTTTCTTTGCATCAATGAGTAATTCGCCACATCTAATATAATATTGGGATGGGTTTTACTGAATGCATCATACAAAGGCGGAAACAAATATTGTCCCGCCTTTACAATCACTGAAATCACGCCATTCTCTGAATCCGGCGTTACCTTCAGGCTTTCCACTCCGGAATCAATCAAATAAATGGCCTTACTGATTCTCTCATAAAATTCTTTCCCATACTCATTCAACACGACCCGGTTCTTCACCCGATCAAACAGCTCTACACCCAGTTCTTTTTCCAGATTCTTGATGGTTTTGGAAAGAGACGGCTGAGAAACCCGCACTTCCTCTGCTGCCTTTGTAAAGCTCTCTCTTCTTGCCACCTCACAAAAGTATCTTAATTGTAACAGCTCCATGTAACCTCCATCCTTCTGTGTTCAAATCCTGAGAGCCTGCCTTCTTTCGGATAAAGATATCCATAACGCCAGAAGCGTCCGGACAATTCCGGACAGCTATCTTCCCTCCGGGAAACACCCCAGCGGGATCAGCCCAGAATATCTCCCAGCTTTTTATAAGTTTTCCCTGCATCTGCCACCATATCCTCAATGACTGCCTTTACCGGCTTTACCTCCGTAATCAACCCTGCAGCAGGTCCCATAGCAAACACGCACCCCTGGGTATCCCCGGTCCGATAACAGGTTTGGCTCAGTTTTCCGGAGATCACTGGCATCAGCTCATCAAGTCCGGCCCCGGCAAGCTCCAGCTTTAGCGCTTTCGCTGACTGATCATTTTTGGCATACCGAGCCATATTCTTAATACTTCTCTGACAAGTCATCGTATCTGTCTCACTGGAATTTACAATCATTTCCTTAAAATTGGGATGTATCGTACATTCATTTGTGGCTACAAACCGGGTTCCCATTACCACGCCTTCCGCTCCCAAAGCCAGCGCTGCTGCCAGACCTTTGCCGTCGGCAATACCGCCGGCCGCCAAAACAGGAATAGAGACCGACGACGCCACCCGATTTATCAAAACAAAACTTCCCAGTTCGTCCATACCGGGATGTCCCGCCACCTCATATCCCACGATTGTCACGGCATCCGCTCCAAAGCTTTCTGCCTTCTTCGCATATTTCACACCAGCACATTTGTGAATCAGCTTGATCCCGGCCTCTTTGATATGAGGGACAAATTCTGCCGGATTCCTTCCTGCTGTCTCAATAACCGAAACCCCTTCTTCCCCGCACACATCAATGTATTGATGTATCTTTTCCCCCATATTCAGTCCCGGTGCCAGGGATATATTGACCGCAAATGGTTTGTCTGTCAATCGCTTCATCTCGCAGACCGCATTTCGAAAATCCTCCATTTCCGGATAGATCGTGATATTAATGGTTCCCAGGCCACCGGCATTAGAGACAGCGGCTGCCAGCTGTGGTACTCCCAGATGCTGCATTCCTCCCTGCATGATCGGATACTCAATGCCTGCCAGCTCCGTAAATTTTGTTTTTAACATAAGATACCCCTTTCTCTGATAATCTATAAAATCGTAACAGTTCGAGCGGCAATGTCAGTCAGTCCGTTAGGTTTTGCCGGAAGGTACGCCTTGGAAAAAGAGGGGAGAGGCGCTCCGAAATGGTCTGCTGTTTTTTCCGGTTTACGGGATTAAGAAGTCCTTAAAGCCCTGCAAAGTCAAAAACAGCAGACCATTTCGGAGCGCCTCTCCCCTCTTTTTCCAAGGCTGAGTATTCTCGGAGCCAAACTAATTGATATTGTTATCTGAACCAATGTCAGTAAGTTAAGAAATCGCGAAACACAGTCAGGGAAACGGGGAGAGCAGCCATCGAAAAGGGTCTGCGGATTTTGACTTTGCAGAGATTTAGAAGTCCTTAAATTCCTGAGTTTTGCGTTGAAAC
>CAJTEM010000004.1 GCA_910575255.1 Lachnospiraceae bacterium
AGATAAAGCGATTTCCTATTTGCCGGAATCGTGATTTCCACAAAAACGGAACTTTGATTTCCAATAGCCGGACGGGTGATGTACTTCACCCCGGAATACTCAGCCAGGAAGGAGAAACGATGCCTGACCCTTTGCTTTCATCATCCGGAAAAGGGCTGGTGAGCATACCGATAGCCGCCAATGAAAAAAGCGGTGCTGTGTTTTGGGATTTTTGTTATGAATACCACAGCAGTATAGTTAAAAATCAAATAATGCGTCCGTTAGGGCGATCCCCGTGCGAAGGGAAATGTTTTGAAGACCGCAGAAGGCTGAATACCGGCTTTTTGCGGTCTTTTTTTGTATTTATAGGAATGGCGGCAGGCTTTTCCTGGCTTTACCGCAGGGTAAAGAAAGGAAAGCCGTATGTCAAAACGGAAAATCAAGATCCGGTCCGGAAAGGAAGAAGTGTGGATGGAGGTTACAGAAGAGGAATATAGGAAGTATTACCGCCCATGGTGGCAGGAGAAAAAGAGGGAGCAGAGGAACAGGGCGGCAATGGAGGAAAAGGGGTATACGGAAGAATCCTATGAGGAGTGGAAAGAGAACGATATGAGGACGGAGCTTTTTGCGGAGAGCATGGAGGAACTGATGGAGAAGAAGGCTCTGCTGTATGTATTGGAAGAGGCTCTGTCCGGCCTGATGCCGGAGGAAAGGGAGCTGGCGGAGAAAGTGTTCGGGGAAGAAATGCAGGTCAGCGAATTTGCAAGGTTAAAGGGTGAGAGCAGGACAACGGTTTCTTCCAGAAAGCAGAGGGTGTTGGAGAAACTGCGCCGTTTTTTCAGTGATAAGGGATTTCAGATAAGAAAGTGACAGTGTTTGACAAGATAATCGGTGCTTGTCGAACGGTTTTTAGAAAACTTTTTAATTTTCATCGTCACATTTCGGAAAAGTGTCATTACGACAGTGAAGGGGATAGGTTTACTGTCCCGGAAAGGAGGAAGGCATTTATGCAGAATGCGGCAGAGCTTATCGGTATCCTGCAGGCGATCAGCATTGTGGCTAAGAGCCTGGCAGTGAAGCTGATGCAGATCGAGAAGGATATGCAGGCGTATGAAGCCGGTACGGCGGCAGTGGCCGGAAGACGGAAAGCAAAGAAAGGATGGAAGTGGTGATGCGTAAGAAGGTGTTTATCTGCAGCCCTTTCCGTGGGGACATGGAGGGGAATGCGAGGAAGGCGGCCGGGTACTGCCGGAGGGCCTGGGAAAAAGGGGTACTGCCTGTTGCGCCGCATCTGTTGTTCCCGCAGTTTCTGAATGAGGGGATCGAGGCGGAACGGCAGGCGGGGCTTGCCATGGGGCTGGAACTGCTCCTTTGCTGTGACGAGGTGTGGGTGTTCGGGGAGGCCACGGAAGGGATGGCTTCGGAGATTGCCTTTGCCGTGGAGCAGGGGATTGGGGTGCGGTTCATGGAGCCGGAAGAACTGGAAGGGGGCGGCGCGTATGGAGATGGTGCTGGTGCTGACGCATCTGACGGGGAGTGAGGAACTGGACCGGCAGAGGGCGGAGGAATACTGCCGGTATGCGGCCCATAAGGGGAAGATACCGGTGAGCCCGTTTTTGTGTTTCCATGGCATTTTCAAGGATGAGCTTGGGAGTGCGGTGGAGGGCATCCTGGTCTCCCGGCTGATGGAGAAGGCGGACGGTATCTGGGTGTTCGGCTTTGAGAGGGGTGAGCGGCGCAGGCTGATGGAGGCTAAGGTACGGAAGATGTACGGGGAGAAGGCGCGGTATTTCAGCCATCCGGAGATCGGGAAGGAGCTGCTGGTGTGCGCTATGTATTCCGAGGAACTGATAGAGCGTTTGGAAGATATGGAGGGATTGTGAAGATGGGAAATGAATTGTTGAGGATCGCGGACGGGTTTTCCATGGTGGCGGACGGGCTTAGAGGGCTTGCCGGTATGGAGTGGAATGGTGCTGTCGATATGGCGGAGAAGGATGCGGCTGTGCCGGAGAGCGCAGGAGCCGTGGATACGGACGGGAATGCGGAAGCGGATTCCGGGGCGGCCGGCGCTTCGGATGCCGGGAAGGGGCAGAAGTCCGGGAAAGAGGATAAGAAGGCTGCTGGCTCCGGGAAGGAGAAGGATGTCGCCATTGAGGACGTGCGGGCGGTGATGGCGCAGAAGACCCAGGAGGGGAAATCGCAGGAGATCAAGGACCTGCTGCAGAAGTACGGTGCGGTGAAGCTGTCCGCGGTGAGCCCGGAGCATTACCCGGCGCTTTTGAAGGAAGCGAGGGTGCTTTGATATGGGGAGACATGCGTTATTGTCGGCGTCTTCTTCCAGGAGGTGGCTGAACTGCACGCCGTCCGCGCGGCTGGAAGAGCAGTTTGCGGAGGAAACGGGGAACAGCGTGTATGCGGAGGAAGGGACTGCCGCCCATGCCCTGGCGGAGCATAAGCTGAAACGGAGCCTGAAACGGCGTTCTAAGCGTCCGGTGTCGGATTACCAGTGTGACGAGATGGAGGAATGCACGGACGGGTATGTGTCCTATGCCATGGAGCAGGTGGAGCTTGCCAGGCAGGAGTGTAAGGACCCGGTGGTGCTGATCGAGCAACGGCTGGATTATTCTGCCTATGTGCCGGAGGGGTTCGGCACGGGGGACCTGCTGATCGTGGCGGACCGGGTGCTGACGGTGGTGGACTTGAAGTACGGGAAGGGCGTTGCCGTGGAGGCGGAGCGGAACCCGCAGATGATGCTGTATGGCCTGGGGGCGCTGGAGCTGTTCGGGGCTATCTATGATATTGATACGGTGCGTATGACGATTTATCAGCCCCGGCTGGAATCGGTGAGCACCTGGGAGATCTCCGTACCGGAATTGATGGAGTGGGTGGAGAAGGAATTGAAGCCGAAGGCGGCGCTTGCTATCAGCGGTGAGGGCGAGTTCCGGAGCGGTTCCTGGTGCCGTTTCTGCAAGGCGAAGGATACCTGCAGGGCCAGGGCGGAGGAATATTTGAGGCTGGCGCAGATGGAGTTTAAGGCGCCGGCGCTTCTGACGGATGACGAGATCGCGGAGGTGCTGAAAGTGGCCGACGAGCTTGCCAGGTGGTCTGCAGACGTGTATGCCTATGCCCAGGACGAGGCTGTGACCAGGGGAAAGAAGTGGAACGGCTTCAAGCTGGTGGAGGGCAGGAGCTGCCGGAAGTATACGGACGAGGAAGAGGCGGCGGAGGCGGCTGTGGCTGCCGGGTACACGGATATCTATAAGAAGTCGCTGATCGGGATTACGGAGATGGAGAAGCTGATGGGCAGGAAGAGGTTTGCGGAGGTTCTTGGGAAGCTGGTGTATAAGCCGCAGGGCAAGATCACGCTGGTGCCGGAATCGGACAAGAGGCAGGAAGTAATGGCAGCAACCGCAGAGGCGGATTTTAAGGAGGAAGAATAAAATGAGCAATGAGAATGTGAACCTGACAAAAGTGATCGTACCGTGCAGATTTTCCTATCTGCACTGCTGGGAGCCCAATGCGGTGAACGACGGGGACCCGAAGTATTCGGTGTCGGCAATCATCCCGAAGTCGGATACGGAGACCATTGGGAAGATTAAGAGGGCCATTGAGCAGGCGAAGAAGGATTCGGTTTCCAAGTGGGGCGGGAAGGTCCCGGCGAATTTGAAGCTGCCGCTCCGGGACGGGGATATTGACCGCCCGGAGGATGAGGCTTATGCGGACAGCTATTTCTTTAATGCCAACAGCAGGCAGGCGCCGCAGGTGGTGGATAAGAACGTGCAACCAATCCTGGACCAGTCGGAGGTGTATTCCGGGTGCTATGGTAGGATAAGCGTGAATTTTTACGGGTTCAACAGCAATGGGAACCGCGGGATTGCGGCCGGCCTGGGAAATATCCAGAAGCTGCGTGACGGGGAATCCCTGGGCGGGAGGACGAGCGCGGAGGATGATTTTGACGCGGTGGAAGTGGACGAAGAGGAAGATTTCCTTGGTTAGATGTATCAGGGCGGCGGGGAGAAATACAGGAGGAAGGGAGCCGTGGCGTTATGGGACGGATTTTAGAGATGGATATTGAGACGTTTTCGGATGTGGATTTGATTAAGTGCGGGGTTTACGCTTATGCGGACAGCCCTGCTTTTGAAGTCCTGCTGTTTGCCTATTCCTTTGACGGAGGGGAGACCAGGGTGATAGATATTGCGCAGGGGGAGGAACTGCCGAGGGAAGTTGTGGAGGCGGTTTTTGACGGTTCTGTGGTGAAGACGGCGTTCAATGCGAATTTTGAGCGGACGTGCCTTTCTAAGCATTTCGGGAGGTATCTTCCGCCGGATTCCTGGCGCTGCAGTGCGGTCCAGGCGGCGTTGCTGGCGCTGCCCCGGTCCCTGGAGGACGTGGGCGCGGTGCTGGGGCTGGACGAGCAGAAGATGAGGGAGGGGAAGGAGCTGATCCGGTATTTCTGTGTGCCGTGTAAGCCGACGAAGGCCAACGGCGGCAGGAGGCGGAACCTGCCATGCCATGCGCCGGAGAAGTGGGAGCTGTTCAAGGCTTACTGCATGAGGGACGTGGATGTGGAGAAAGCCATACGGAGGAAGCTGTATAAGTTCCCGGTTCCGGAGGGTGAGATGGAGCTGTACCGGCTGGACCAGAGGATCAATGACCGGGGCGTGCTGGTGGATATGGGGCTGGTGCGGCAGGCGGTTGTCTGTGAGCGTCTGCATAAGGAGGTTGTGACGAGGCGGGCGTATGAGCTTACCGGCTTGGAGAATCCCAATTCCGTGGCGCAGTTGAAGGGCTGGCTGGGGGAGAACGGGGTGGAGGCGGAGAGCCTGTCCAAGAAAGCGGTGGCGGATATGATTGAGGAATCAGACGGGGAGGTGGAAGAGCTCCTGCGGCTCCGGCTTTTGATGGCGAAGACTTCCGTGAAGAAATATGAGGCCATGGAGCGGTCTGTCTGTTCGGACGGGCGGGTGCATGGTTTATTGCAGTTTTACGGGGCGAACAGGACCGGCCGGTGGGCGGGGAGGCTGGTGCAGGTCCAGAACCTGCCCCAGAACCATCTGCAGGATTTGGGACTGGCAAGAGGCTTGGTGAAAGAGGGCAGGTTTGAGGATGTGGAGAAGCTTTATGATTCCACGCCGGGGGTGCTTTCGGAGCTGATACGGACGGCGTTTGTGCCGGAGCCGGGGTGCAGGTTTGTGGTGGCGGATTTTTCTGCCATTGAGGCAAGGGTGCTGGCGTGGCTTGCCGAGGAGCGGTGGAGGCTGGAGGTGTTTTCTTCCCATGGGAAGATTTATGAGGCTTCTGCGTCTGCTATGTTCCATGTGCCGATTGAGGAAGTGACGAAGGGCTCCCCTCTGCGGCAGAAGGGGAAGATTGCGGAGCTTGGCCTGGGGTATGGCGGGGCGGCGGGGGCGCTGGTCTCCATGGGGGCTTTGGATATGGGGCTTTCCGAGGATGATCTGCCGCCCCTGGTGGCTGCATGGCGCAGGGCGAACCCGCATATTACGCAGTTCTGGTGGGACGTGGATAAGGCGGCTGTGGAGGCCGTGACGAAGAGGGCGGGGACACGGGCAGGGAGGATCGGGTTTGAGTATCGGAGCGGGATTCTGTTTGTCACGCTCCCGTCCGGCAGGAAGCTGGCGTATGTGAAGCCCAGGATGGCGGTGAATAAGTTCGGGCGGGAGGGCCTGACTTATGAGGGGATTCTGGAAAATAAGAAGTGGGGCCGGATTGAGACCTACGGGCCGAAGCTGGTGGAGAATATCGTGCAGGGGACGGCCAGGAACCTGCTGGCGGAGGCCATGCTCCGGGTGGAGAGGAAGGGCTATCCCATTGTGATGCACTGCCATGATGAGATCATTGCGGAGGTGCCGGAGGGCATGGGCTCCGTGGAAGAGATGTGTGAGGTGATGGCGGTGCAGCCTTCCTGGGCGGCGGGGCTGCCGCTGCGGGCGGACGGGTATGAGTGCCCGTTTTATCAGAAACAGTAGGAGGACGTTTTCATGGGGTACAATGATGCAGGAAGAGGGACAGGGGGTATGTGTGTATGAAGGTTTATGTTTCTACGGGCAATTCGAGGATGGAGAAGCGGTGGAACGGCGGGGAGATGGAGCTGGAGGATTTTGTCCGGCGTATTTCCCGGACGATACGGACGGCGGAGACGGTGGAGCAGTACCGGAAGCTGTCCAAGGCGAGGCAGGATTCCATCAAGGACGTGGGCGGCTTTGTGATGGGGAAGCTGAGGGGCGGCAGGCGGAAGAAGGACTGCGTGGTGTTCCGGTCTGCCCTGACGCTGGACATGGACCATGCAGAGGCGGATATCCCGGAGCGGATGGAAATGTTCTTTGACTTCCGGTGCCTGATCTATTCCACGCATAAGCATACGCCGGAGAGTCCCAGGTTCCGGCTGGTGGTCCCGCTGTCCAGGAATGTGTCGCCGGACGAGTACGCGGCGGTGGCGCGGAAGGTGGCGGAGGACATCGGCATGGAGATGTTCGACGATACCACTTATGAGCCGTCCCGCCTGATGTACTGGCCGTCCACGTCTGCGGACGGGGAGTTTGTGTTCCGGGATATCGAGGGGGAGGTCCTGGACCCGGACACGGTGCTCTCCAGGTATAAGGACTGGCGGGATTCTTCGGAGTGGCCGGTGAGCGGGCGGCAGCAGGCGGTGGTCCTGCGGGAGATGAAGAAGCAGGCGGACCCGCTTTCTAAGGAGGGCGTGGTCGGGGCGTTCTGCCGGACGTACAGCATTGAGGAAGCGGCGGAGGTGTTCCTGGCGGACGTGTATAAGCCGAGCGCCATGCAGGGGCGGTATGATTATATCCCGGCGGATTCCCAGGCGGGGGTTGTGGTTTATGAGGGGAAGTTTGCCTATTCCCATCATGCCACGGACCCGGCCTGCGGGAAGCTGATGAACGCTTTTGACATGGTGCGGATTCATAAATTTGGGGAGCTGGACGTGAGGGCTCCGGAGGATACGGAGGCTTCTAAGCTGCCGTCTTTTAAGGCGATGAGTGAGTTTGCGGTGAAGGATGAGCGGGTGAAGGAGACCATTGCCGCAGAACGGAAAGAGCGGGCGGAGAAGGAGTTTTCCGGGGAGGATGCGGAGTGGGAGAAGGAGCTGGAATATGAGCCGCGCTCCACGGTGATCAAGAATACCCTGCGGAACCTTCTGCTGATTTTGAATCATGACGAGAGGCTGAAAGGGATTGTGTTCAATCGGCTTAGTGACGGCATGGAGATTAAGGGGGACGTGCCGTGGGAGCATCCGGGGAAGTTCTGGCGGGATGCGGACGATGCCCAGCTTATTTCTTATGTGGACCTGAATTACGGGACGTTTTCCATGCGGAATTATAATATCGCCGTGGCGAAGGCGGCGGATGACCGTTCCTACCATCCGGTGCGGGAGTTCCTGGAGGGGCTGCCGGAGTGGGACGGGGTGCCGAGGGCTGACAGGCTTTTGGTTGATTATCTGGGAGCGGAGGATACGGCTTATGTCCGTGCCGTGACCAGGAAGACGCTGTGCGCGGCGGTGTGCCGTGTGATGAGCCCCGGCTGCAAGTTTGATACCATGCTGGTGCTGAACGGGCCCCAGGGCGTGGGGAAGAGTACGCTGATCGCGAAGCTGGCGGGGGAGTGGTTTTCGGACAGCCTGAACTTAAGCGACACGAAGGACAAGACGGCGGCGGAGAAGCTGCAGGGATATTGGATCATGGAGATCGGGGAGCTTGCGGGGCTGAAAAAGGCAGAGGTGGAGACCCTGCGGAGTTTTCTTTCCAGGCAAAATGACATTTACCGGGCTTCTTTCGGCAGGAGGGCGACGCCCCACCTGCGGCAGTGCGTATTTTTCGGGACTACCAATGCGGAGAAGGGGTATCTGCGGGATACCACGGGGAACCGGCGTTTCTGGCCGGTGAAGACGCCGGGAGGCGGAAGGAGGCATTCCTGGGAGCTGACGAGGGAGGATGTCTGCCAGATATGGGCGGAGGTGCTGGTGTATGTGGGGAAGGGTGAGAAGCTGTACCTTGACGGGAAGGACGAGACGGCGGCGAAGCAGGAGCAGCGGGAGGCCATGGAGAGCGATGAGCGGGAAGGGCTGGTCCGTGAGTATTTGGAGACGCTGCTGCCGGAGGGCTGGGAGAAGATGTCTTTGTTTGAGCGCAGGGAGTTCCTGCATGGGGACGAGTTCGGGAAGCCGGGCGTGAAGGGGACGGTGCGCCGGACGGCGGTGTCCAATATGGAGATATGGTGTGAGTGTTTCGGGAAGGAGCGGGCAGGCTTGAAGCGCATGGACAGCGGTGAGATTTCTGCTATCATGGCGAAGATCGGAGGGTGGGATTCCGGCAGGAAGAAAGAACGGATTCCGCTTTATGGGCCGCAGTGGGTATATAAGCGTGCCAAAGGGGATGTTCCAAAAACTGAATAGGCGGTTGGAACGGAACAGGACGGCGGTTTGTTCCAAAACGGCTCTTTTTGGAACAGATTTCCGGAACATGGGAACAGAGGGTAAACACTGGGGAAAGCGGCTGTGTTCCTATGTTCCATAAAATTATTATTTAGATGGAATATATAAAATAAAGGGAGACTGGCAGGTGCATACACACATATGCGCGTAATAAGGGATTTTTTGGTTTTTCGGAACTTTTGGAACAGAAGGGCAGAAAGGGTATGGGTTTTATGGCGATAAGGGAGAGTGAGATTGAACGGCATCTGGCCGTATCGGTGAAAAAGCTGGGAGGCATGGCGGTGAAGTTTGTTTCTCCCGGCTTGGATGGGGTGCCGGACCGGATTGTCTTATTACCGGGGAGGAAGATTGCTTTTGTGGAGCTGAAGGCTCCTGGGAAGAAGCCGGGGGCTTTGCAGGAGAAGCGGAAGCGGCAGTTGAAGGGGCTGGGGTTTCCGGTTTATGTGATAGACAGCCTGGGGCAGATCGGAGGTGTGCTGGATGAGATATGTTCCGCATGACTATCAGGAGTATGCGAAAGAGTTTATCATCAGGGAGAAGGTGGGCGCGCTTTTTTTGGACTGCGGGCTTGGGAAGACGGTGATCACGCTGACGGCGGTGTGGGAGCTTCTGTTTGACTATTTTGATATCCGGAAGGTGCTTGTGGTTGCGCCCCTGCGGGTGGCGAGGGATACCTGGGGCGGCGAGCTGGAGAAGTGGGAGCATCTGTCCGGGATCGGGCTGTCAAAGGTGCTGGGTCCAGAGAAGGAGCGGCTGGCGGCTTTGGGGCGGGAGGCGCAGATGTATGTCATCAACCGGGAAAATGTGGAGTGGCTGGTGGAAAATTATAAATGGGATTTTGATATGGTGGTGATTGATGAACTGTCTTCTTTCAAGTCCCATAGGGCGAAGCGGTTTAAGGCGCTAAAGAAGGTGCGCCCGAAGGTGAGGCGGATTGTGGGGCTGACCGGGACGCCGGCGCCGAACGGGCTGATCGACTTATGGGCGGAGATCGGGCTGCTGGACATGGGGCAGAGGCTTGGGCGGTTCATCGGCGGATACCGGGAGCGGTTCTTCCTGCCGGATAAGCGGAGCAGGCAGATGGTGTTTACCTATAAGCCCAGGGACGGGGCGGAGGAAGCGGTTTACGGGCTGATTTCTGATATCTGTATCAGCATGAGGGCGGGTGACTATCTGGATATGCCGGAGTGTGTGTATAACCGGGTGGAGGTTGCCATGAGCGGGAGGGAGATGGAGCTGTATGGGAAGCTGGAGAAAGATATGCTGCTGCCCTTTGCGGAGGGGGATATTGACGCGGTGAATGCCGCGGGGCTCTCCAACAAGCTGCTGCAGATGGCGAACGGGGCGGTCTATGATGAGAACGGGAGGGTGAGGCGTATCCATGACCGGAAGCTGGAAGCCCTGGAGGATTTGATAGAGGCAGCGAACGGGAAGCCGGTGCTGGTGGCTTACTGGTATAAGCATGATTTACAGAGGATTGTGGAGCGGGTGAAAGCCGTGGAGCTGGATACAGCGGAGGATATGCGGAAGTGGAATGCCGGGGAAATCCCGGTGGCGGTGATCCATCCGGCGTCTGCCGGGCACGGGCTGAACCTGCAGGCGGGAGGCTCCACGCTGGTATGGTTCGGGCTTACCTGGTCCTTGGAACTGTACCAGCAGATGAACGCAAGGCTGTGGCGGCAGGGGCAGAAGGATACGGTAGTGGTGCATCATCTGATTGCAAAGGGGACGCTGGACGAACGGGTGATGGCGGCCCTGGAGAAGAAGGACTGCGGGCAGGCGGCGCTTGTGGATGCGGTGAGGGCGAGGATTGGAGGCGGAAAGGATGGAGACAGAGAAGCTGTTTAAGGAATACCGGAACTGGAAGAAGGATATGGGGCTTCTGGAGTTTGAGCTGTCCCGGTTTGAGGGTGTTCCGTATGAGGATGTGATAGAGAGCATGTGCCTGGGGCAGCCCCAGGGGGAGCGGGTGCAGGGCGGCGGGATTTCCGATAAGACCGGGAATGCGGCGGTGAAGTACCGGCAGGTAAAGGAGCGTCTGGACGATGACTGGTTTGAGTACCTGCTGGGGCGGTATCAGGCGGTGAAGGAAGAGCTGGAGTTTTTTGAGTATGCCGTGGGGCAGTTGAGCGGGAGGCTGCCGGAGGTGGTGCGGGATATGGTGATGGAGGATATGACGTGGAGGGCGCTTTCCGAGAAGTACAGCGTGAGCGAGGCCATGATCGGGAAGTACCGGAAGAGGGCGCTGTCGGAGATGAGGGAGCTGTACCTGATGAGGGAGAGGACGGCGGGGCAGTATCTTCTGGATTGATTCTGCATGCGGTTGAGTGATGGTTGAGTAAGAGTATAGGAAAGGTTTATTGAAAGTTTATCGGCATCTGTGCTATGATTAGGATGCGAAGAACTGTAAGGAGCTCTGTGGATATGTCCATGGGGCTTTTTCTTTTGTCTTTGCAGGGCAGCGGGCTTCATCCTTTCACCGCTGCCCTTTTTGGATTGAGAGGATGGAAGGGAGATCATGATGGATTGTTTTGCTATGAATGACAGAGGGAAATGCAGCATATTAGGCAGCGGGATGTGCCAGGGAATCTCCTGCGGGTTCCATAAGACGAAGGAGGAACAGGAGCGGTCCCTGGAGAAAGCAAGGGAGAGGCTCAGGAGCCTGCCGGGGCATCAGCAGGACGCCATAGCGGATAAATATTACGGCGGAGTGAGGCGGTGGTGACCATGCCGAGAAGGCCGAAGAAGCCGTGTAGGCATCCGGGATGTCCGGAGCTGACGGACGGTGATTTCTGTGAGGGACATGCTGCATTGCATAGGGCAGACCGTGTGGATGCATCCGGGCGTGGGTATGGCAGCAGGTGGCGGAAAGCGAGGAAACTTTTTTTGAAACGGCATCCGCTGTGTGAGAGGTGCAAGGAGCAGGGGCAGTTCGTGAGAGCGGAAGTGGTTGACCATATTGTGCCGCACAGAGGGGATGGAAGGCTGTTCTGGGACGAAGGGAACTGGCAGGCTCTTTGTAAGAGCTGCCATGACAGCAAGACCATGACCGAGGACAGGTATCAGGAATACAGGTACTGACGGCAGAAAAGCCCTGGGAGCTTCCAGGGCTTTTGCGGTATATGCTGTTTTTATTATGCGGGTTCGGCGGGACAGTCCGGCTCCGGCGGCGCGGGGTGGATATGTATGGAGCCTTCTTCATAGTCCACCTGAAGGCGGTCCCCGATGTGGAAGCCGAGGGATTCCAGCCAGTTTCCCTCTATCTGGATTTTGGGTGTCCGGATGTATTTGGTGTCATCAAAAGGGTTTTTGGGATAGGTAAGGCGTGAGGATGTGATTACTTTGATCAGCTTTGATTTCATGGACGTGTGCCTCCTTTAGATTTGGTGTGGTGCTGGCTATTATTTTACTGTGGAACCGTGCGGATCTCCAGTGAAATTTGGCCGGTGATCTCCACAAAGATTTTTCATGTGAGCTGTGGGTTCTGTATATAGCCGGAGGGGCGGTGGAAATCTCCAGAAGCCGTATCCATGGACACCGCCGCCCCCTCAAACGTGAATTTTCGCAGAAATTAACAGGGGGGGATAGGCGGCACATAATCCCGGCATACATAAATGCAGGATTTATAAGGGGTTGAGCGGATTATTCCGTATCTGAAATCTCTGTAAATCCTGCATTTTGGGACTGAAAAACTATCGGAAAAAGGTGGTTTTCGGCTCTTTTTATTTGGGGGTGAAGGTATGACGAAGGAACAGGCGGAGCGGATTAAAGAGCTTCGGATGCAGGGGAAGGGCTATAAGGCCGTGGCCTCTGCCGTGGGGCTGTCCCGTGACATTGTGCGGAATTACTGCAGGGCGAACGGGATGGAAGGCTATGGGGAAGCGGTGAAGCTGAACCTGCAGAGAGAGATGGCGGAAGATACCGCCATGCCGGGTGCATGAGGACGGCGGAAAGGAAAAGCTGTATGCGGCTTCGCTGTCCGGCGGGAAGGATTCCACGGCCATGGTCCTGCGGCTGGTGGAGGAAGGCTGGCCTTTGGATTTTGTGATGTTCTGTGACACGGGGCTGGAATTTCCCCGGATGTATGAGCATGTGGAAAGGCTGGAAAAGGCCCTGCCGGTCCCGGTGGTGCGTCTGAAAGAGGAAAAGGGATTTGAGTATTATCTTCTCCATTATACACCGGAGAGGAAAGACCCGGATTCCTCTTATGCGGGTATGCCGGGGATGAGCTGGGCAGGTCCTAGGAACCGCTGGTGTACGTCCGTGTTGAAGACGGCGGTGATCAACAGGTATCTGTCAGGGCTTAGGAAGAGATATGAGATCGTGCAGTATATCGGCATAGCAGCGGATGAGCCGCAGAGGGTGAGGGAGTACCGGTATCCCCTGGTGGAATGGGGGATGACGGAGAAGGACTGCCTGGATTACTGCTATGAGCGGGGGTATGACTGGGGCGGGCTGTACCGGCTGTTTGACCGGGTGTCCTGCTGGTGCTGCCCCCTGCAGGGGCTGGAGGAACTGCGGACGCTGCGCCGGGAGTTTCCGGAGCTGTGGAGCCAGCTTTTGGAATGGGAGGCGAAAACCTGGCGGAATTTTCGGAAGGATTTTTCCGTGCAGGAGCTGGAAGTCAGGTTCCGGTTTGAGGAAGAACGGCTCCGGGAGGGAAAACGTATCCGGGGAAAGGATTTTTTTAAGGAACTGTATGGGAGGTTAGGCAGGGATGGAGACAGGGCAGAAATATAATATCGTCTATGCCGATCCCCCGTGGCGGTATGATAACAAACGGGTGCAGGGCGGAGCGGAGAAGCATTACGGGACAATGGGAACGGAGGATATCTGTGCACTGCCCGTGGCGGATATCTGCGCAGAAGACTGTACGTTGTTTCTGTGGGTTACGTTCCCGCAGTTGCCGGAGGCCCTGCGTGTGATGGAAAGCTGGGGGTTCCGGTATAAGACGGTGGCTTTTGTGTGGCTGAAACAGAACCGGAAGTCTCCGGGCTGGTTTTACGGGCTGGGGTTCTGGACCAGGGGGAACGCGGAGATCTGCCTGCTGGGAGTGAAAGGGCATCCGAAGCGCAGGTCTGCCCGTGTCCACCAGTTTATCATCTCTCCGCTGGAAGCGCACAGCAAGAAGCCGGACGAGACGAGGGAGAAGATCGTGGAATTGATGGGAGACCTTCCGAGGGTGGAGCTGTTCGCAAGGCAGCGTGTCCCCGGCTGGGAAGCGTGGGGAAACGAGGTGGAGAGCAGCGTTGTCCTGGAGCCGGAAGGAAGTGGAAGAGAGAAGAACGGGGAGGTGGACTGACCATGGGAAGGCTTACGTTTCTGGATATCTGTTCGGGGATCGGCGGGTTCCGGCTGGGGCTGGAATGGGCCGGGCATAAATGCGTTGGTTATTGTGAGTATGATAAGTTTGCGAGGGCTTCCTATGAGGCCATGTATGACACGGAAGGGGAATGGAAGGCGGAGGATGTGACGAAGCTGACGCCGGAAGAGATCCCCTATGCGGATGCGTGGTGCTTTGGGTTCCCCTGCTTTGAGGCCGGGACGCTGGTGATGACGGATCGGGGATATAAGTGTATTGAACATATCCGGGCCGGGGACCGGGTATTGACGCATAAGAACAGGTTCCGCCCGGTGGTGAGGTCCATGAAGCATAAGGCTGGGGAGATTTATGAGCTGGACGTTTTCGGCGTGGAGAATCTAAGAGTGACCGGTGAGCATCCGTTTCTGGTAAAAGACGGGGATTCTACCAAATGGAAAGCCGTACAGGAGCTGGAGGCGGGTGATCTGATTGCGGTTCCGGTGAATAACAAGGCGGAGCTGCCGGAGTGGGATGGGATTACTTATGAGCGGCATGGGAGGGAGTACAGGCTGGACGGCCTTGACCTTGGGAGCCGGGATTTCTGGTGGTTCGTGGGCTGTTATATGGGGGACGGCTGGTATCGGGTCACCAAGAGGAAGAATGCGTCTGATAGTTACCGGGTGGTGGTTGCCTGCAATGAGGAAAAGCTGGAACGGCTGAAAAGGCATGTGGACGGAATGTTCCGTTACAGTGTGGCGAAGGAGCGGACGGCTTATAAGGCGCATTTTACGAATAAAGAGCTGACGGTGTTTTTGATGCGGTTTGGGAAAGGCGCGGGAGGAAAGCGGCTGACGGATGCGGTTTTCAATCTGCCGGAGGATCTGCTGCGGGCGTTTCTGGAAGGGTATTTTGAGACGGACGGGTGTGTGGTCGGTAAGTACCGGCAGGCATCCACGATTTCCAGGGAGCTTGCTTATGGAATCCGGGATTGTGTGCATAAGGCGTACCGTATGCCCTGTGCGGTTTACAGAAATAAGATGCCAAAGACCTGCGTGATCGAGGGCAGGACGGTACGGCAGCAAGATTTTTATACGGTGAGGTTTAAGGAAGGGCGGTCTGACAGGGACGGCTCTTTTTTTATGGACGGGTATGTCTGGTGCCGGTTCAGGGGCAGCAGGAAGGTTCCGTTTGACGGATATGTCTACAACATGGAGGTGGAAGATGACAATTCATACACAGCAGGAGGGCTGGCAGCCCACAACTGCCAGGATATCTCCATCGCAGGAAAGCAGAGAGGGCTTAGAGGGAAGCGAAGTGGGATCTATTACAGAATTATTGACCTCATCAAAGGCAAAGAGGAAAGTGATAAGCCCACATACCTACTTGTTGAGAACGTTAAGAACCTGTTATCAGTCAATGCAGGATTCGATTTTGCCGCCGTTCTCTCTGAAATGGACGAGGCAGGGTATGACGTGCGGTGGCAGGTGCTTAATTCTAAAGACTTCGGAGTCCCCCAGAACCGGGAGAGGGTATTCCTTATCGCAGTTCTTAGAAGCAGAGGCGGACGGGAAGTATTACCTGTCACCGGAGAAGACGGCGGAGCTCTTAAAGAGGTTATAGGCGGGATGCAGGGATACCGGGTGTATGACCCGTCCGGGGTTTCGGTGAGTATCGGGGCGAACGGCGGGGGCATGGGCGCAAAGACCGGGCTGTACTGCGTGGGAGGTGCAGAGCCGGGCGGCCGGGTATTTGTGGACCAGACGCTGAACCATCCAAAGGTCACAGAGGTTGCACGGTGCCTGGTGGCACAGTATAATGGCGGACTGACGAATTACGGCAATTCCGGGGTCTTGGAGGCTGCGGATGCGGTATCAGAAGATAAGGGCGGCAGTGTATCAGAAGCCAGGGCGGTGCTGACGCCGGACCGGGTGGAGAAGCGGCAGAACGGCAGGCGGATGAAGGAGGCGGGGGAGCCGATGTTCACGTTGACGGCGCAGGACCAGCACGGGGTTTATCTGGCGGAAGAGGTATCCGGGGATGCGGAGACGGCGCTGCCGGTGAGGAACGGCACGAAGCAGGGGTATGACCTGGCTTATCCGGGGGACGGCGTGTGCCTGTCGTACCCGAAGAGTGAATCCCGGCGGGGCCGGGTTGGAAAGGGCTGTTCGCAGACGCTGGATACGGGGTGCATGATGGGGACGGTGACGAAGTGCGGGAAGATCCGGAGGCTGACGCCCCGTGAGTGTTTCCGCCTGCAGGGGTTCCCGGATGAGCTGTATGAGCGGGCGGCGGCTGTCAATTCGGAGACACAGCTTTACAAGCAGGCCGGGAACGCGGTCACGGCGACAGTGGCTTATGCGGTGGCCATGGCGCTGCCGGAGAGCCGGGAGCTTCTGGCGCGGACAGAGGCTGTGTGGGAAGAGTTCGGGGATTCCGTGAGGGCGGATGGCTGGAAAGGCGCTGCCGGTTTTGTGCCGGGGACGGCGTGGGAGGACTTTGGCGATTCTGTCCGGGTTATATCGCGGGAAGATTTCAGCGGCTCTATACGGGATACAGCATGGGAAGATTTTTCTGATTCCGTGGAGGAAATGGAAAGCGGAGAATTTAAGGGTTCTGTATCAGATACGGTATGGGATGGTTTTGAAGATATGAAGGATATGGAAGCAGGGGATGTGTCCGGGGATTCCGGGGCGGAGCCTGACGGGGAGTTTGATTTTCTGAATTAGAAGGTGTGTGGGCTGGTACGGAGGGAGGTGAGCGCGGTGGCGCAGAGAGGGCGGAAGCCGAAGCCTACGGCGGTGAAGGTGCTGGAGGGGAATCCTGGGAAGCGGGGGCTGAATGCGGGGGAGCCGAAGCCGGAGAAGAAGGCTCCCAGGTGTCCGGCGTGGCTGGAAGCGGAGGCGAAGAAGGAATGGAAGCGGATGGCGAAGCAGATGGAGCGGCTTGGGATTCTGACGGAGATTGACATGGCGGCCTTTGCGGGGTACTGCCAGGCGTATGCCAGGTGGAAGGAAGCGGAGGAATATATTTCCGAGCATGGGGCGATCATGGAGACGCCTTCGGGGTACTGCCAGCAGGTCCCGCAGGTGTCCATTGCGCAGACTTACCTGAAGATCATGAACCGGTTCTGTGAGCAGTTCGGGCTTACGCCTTCTTCCCGGAGCCGGATCGTGGCGGATGCCGGGGAGGATAAGGAGAGCGACGCTATGGAGATCCTGTTGTTCAAGGGAGGCGGAGGATAGTGTTTGACGAGGCGAAGGCGCAGAGGGCTGTGGAGTTTATCCGCTGCTTGAAACATACGAAGGGGAGATGGCGGGGGCAGGCGTTTGACCTGCTGCCGTGGCAGGAGACGATTATCAGGGACGTGTTCGGGACGGTGAAGGAGGACGGGTTTCGGCAGTATAATACGGCCTATGTGGAGATTCCGAAGAAGAACGGGAAGTCGGAGCTGGCGGCGGGGGTGGAGCTTTACATGACCTGCGGGGACAATGAGTGGGGCGCGGAGGTTTATGGGTGCGCTTCGGACCGGCAGCAGGCTTCCATTGTGTTTGATGTGGCGGTGGACATGGTGGAGCAGTGCCCGGCGTTGAAGAAGCGGATCAAGCCGGTGATGTCGGTGAAGCGGCTGGTGTATAAGCCGACGAACAGTTTTTACCAGGTGCTTTCTGCGGAGGCGTATACGAAGCATGGGCTGAATGTCCATGCGGTGATTTTTGACGAGCTGCACAGCCAGCCGAACCGGGAATTGTTTGACGTGATGACGAAGGGCTCCGGGGATGCCAGGACACAGCCTTTGTTCTTCCTGATCACTACGGCGGGGACGGACCGGCATTCGGTTTGTTTTGAGCAGCATCAGAAGGCGGAGGATATTCTGTGCGGGCGGAAGGCGGATCCCACGTTTTATCCGGTGATTTACGGGGCGGAGGATGATGCGGACTGGACTTCGGAGGAAGTGTGGTACCGGGCGAACCCGTCTTTGGGGCATACGATTGATATCGGGAAGGTGCGGAATGCTTGTTTGAGCGCCAGGGACAATCCGGCGGAGGAAAATATCTTCCGGCAGCTCCGGCTGAACCAGTGGGTGAAGCAGTCTACACGGTGGATGCAGATGGAGAAGTGGGATGCCTGTGCTTTCCCGGTGGACGAGGGGGAGTTTCTGGGGCGGGAGTGTTACGGCGGGCTTGACCTGTCCAGCTCTATTGATATCACGGCTTTTGTGCTGGTGTTCCCGCCCAGGGACGATACGGAGAGGTATGTGTTCCTGCCGTATTTTTGGATACCGGAGGAGAACATGGCGCGGAGGGTGCGGCGTGACCATGTGCCGTATGACGTGTGGGAGAAACAGGGGTTTCTGGAGACTACGGAGGGGGATGTGATCCATTATGGGTTTATTGAGAGTTTTATAGAGGATTTGGGGAAGAGGTTTCACATAAAGGAGATTGCCTTTGACCGGTGGGGAGCGGTGCAGATGGTTCAGAATCTGGAAGGGCTTGGGTTTACGGTGGTCCCGTTCGGGCAGGGGTTCAAGGATATGTCGCCGCCTACAAAGAGGCTGATGGAGCTGGTGCTGGAGAGGAATGTTGCCCACGGCGGGCATCCGGTGCTGCGGTGGATGATGGACAATATTTTTGTGCGGACGGACCCGGCGGGGAATATCAAGCCGGACAAGGAAAAGTCCACGGAGAAGATTGACGGTGCGGTGGCGGCGGTTATGGCGCTTGACCGGGCGGTGCGGAATGGTGGGAGCACAGGGAGCGTGTATGATGAGAGGGGGATTTTGTCCTTTTAATGTTGGCGGATTTCTGGTATGATATAAGCTATAAATAAAGGTTTCTACTTAGGAGGGGTATTGTGGAGGAACGTAATGAAATTGCAGAAGTAGATAGGGAAGAACAATTAGAAAAAGAACGTAATATAAAAAGATATTTGATGAAACTTCATTATATCAATTTGTATCCATTAAACCCAGACAGATTTTATGAAGACGAAAAAAGAAAGGCTATGAAAAATGGACCTAAGGTTCCAACAAGAAAAGATTCTCAAAAGGATGCGGGAATAACATTGTGGCTGAAAATTAAATCTTTTTTTAGTGAAGATGCACGAAAAAAACGGGATTTTTTAGAAGAAAAGGCAGAAGAATATTATAAAGAAAATCTTGAATTGGTTATGCCACGGAAAACGGAATATGATAAACAGTGTGATCAACGATATACTTTCATGCGTGATCAACTTAGAAATGGAGATAAAAAAGAAGTTATTCGTTTTATGAAGGAAGTTCTTTATAGTGATGATTTTTCTGTGGATGGAGAAAACCGCTATGAGATAGACGTTTCGTTAGATTATCTGGAGGATCAATCACAGTTAAATATATGTTTTAGGATTCCAAATGAGTATGAGATTCGAGTTATTCCAAGATACAGACAAAAGATGAATAGAGCAGATGAGGCGAGCTTTAGAATTGATATCGTAAAAAAGGTACTACTTAGAGTGGCAATAATAGTTTTTTTATCTGATATAGATATGAATATTCAAAAAATATTTTTGACAGGATATTTAGACTATTTCGACTCATCTATTGGTGCGGATGAACGCAAGAATGTCATACAGTTAAAAATGGATAGGGCTTTATTTGATAAAATTGATTTTGAAAAAGTTAGTGTAGCTGATTTATATGAAAAGAGAATAAAGCCTAAAATGTCAGGAATGTTATATTTAAAAGAACCGGTTGACTTAAAGGAAATTAAATGAATGCATCATAAATAAAAAACGGCATCTCTTCGGAGGTGCTTTACTTTTGCATATTTTAGGAGGTGTTTATGAAGCTGGCGTCTGTTTTGGGTATCAGGGGGGCGAGGGATAAGCCGAGGGACAGTTATGGGAGTACGGCTTATTCCTTTTTGTTTGGGCGGAGCAGCAGCGGGAAGGTCGTGAATGAGCGGACGGCCATGCAGACCACGGCGGTCTATTCCTGTGTGCGGATTCTGTCGGAGGCGGTTGCTTCCCTGCCGGTG
The DNA here is from genome assembly GCA_910575255.1 of Lachnospiraceae bacterium. Classification (GTDB taxonomy): domain Bacteria; phylum Bacillota; class Clostridia; order Lachnospirales; family Lachnospiraceae; genus Brotaphodocola. The sequence continues at coordinate 19,757 of CAJTEM010000004.1, forward strand.
CATTTGTACCGGTATGCGGGGAGGGGGAAGGAGCGGGTGTATGACCATCCTTTGTATTATCTCCTGCATGACGAGCCGAACCCGGAGATGACTTCTTTTGTGTTCCGGGAGACCTTAATGAGCCATTTGTTGATATGGGGGAATGCCTATGCGCAGATCATACGGGACGGCGGGGGCCGGGTGCTGGGGCTGTACCCGCTGCTGCCGGACAAGGTGGAGGTTGACCGGGACGGTAAGGGGGAGCTTTATTATGTCTATAACCGGTACAGTGACGAGAACCCGAACTTTGGGGAGTACGGCAGGGTGTATCTTCCGCGGGAGGATGTGCTGCATATCCCCGGGCTTGGGTTTGACGGGCTGGTGGGGTATTCTCCCATTGCTATGGCGAAGAATGCGGTGGGGATGACGCTGGCCTGTGAGGAATACGGGGCGGGGTTCTTTGAGAACGGGGCCACGCCGGGCGGCGTTCTGGAGCATCCGGGGGTGTTGAAGGACCCGGCGAAGGTGCGGGAGAGCTGGCACGCTGTCTATGGGGGGTCTAAGAATGCGGGGAAGGTTGCCGTTCTGGAAGAGGGCATGAAGTACCAGCAGATCGGGATTCCGCCGGAGGAAGCGCAGTTTTTGGAGACCAGGAAGTTCCAGGTGGACGAGATTGCTAGGCTGTACCGGATTCCGCCGCATATGGTGGGGGATCTGGATAAGAGCAGTTTTTCTAATATTGAGCAGCAGTCTTTGGAGTTTGTGAAGTATACGCTGGACCCATGGGTAATCCGGTGGGAGCAGTCTTTACAGAAAGCCTTATTGCTGCCCCAGGAGAAGCGGGAGTATTTTGTGAAGCTGAACGTGGACGGGCTTCTGCGTGGGGATTACCAGAGCCGTATGACTGGGTATTCTGTGGGGCGGCAGAATGGGTGGCTGTCTGCGAATGATATCAGGGAGATGGAGGACATGAACCCGATCCCGGCGGAGGAAGGCGGGGATCTGTACCTGGTGAACGGGAATCTGTGCAAGCTGGAAGATGCAGGGCTGTTTGCGGGGAAGAACATGCAGGATTCGGAGACGATGGACGGGAGGATGCCCCGGCAGGGCGATCCCGGACAGGGGCAGTGAGGCATGGGAACATGAAAGCATAAAGCCATAAAAGCAGAATAAAGGAGTTTTGGAAGCTGGCAGGCGGAGATATCTGGCGGCTTTTTTTGTGCGCTGATTTATGGGGGCTGGCGGGAAGTGTTTAAAGAAGCGGAAAGTGAGGTGCAGGGATGAAGCGGAAGTTTTGGAACTGGATACGGAATGAGACGGACGGGGAGAGGACCTTGGTTTTAAATGGGGAGATTTCGGATGAGACCTGGTACGGGGACGAGGTGACGCCGGCGCTGTTTCGGAAGGAGCTGGATGCAGGGACGGGGAATATCACGGTCTGGATCAATTCTCCGGGCGGGGACGTGTTTGCGGCGGCGCAGATTTACAACATGCTGATGGAGTACAAAGGGGATGTGACGGTGAAGGTGGACGCTCTGGCGGCTTCGGCGGCGTCTGTGATTGCCATGGCTGGGACGGAGGTCCTGATGTCCCCGGTGGGTATGATGATGATCCACAATCCCATGACGATTGCTATCGGTGACAGTAAGGAGATGCAGAGGGCCGGGGAGATGCTGGACGAGGTGAAGGAGAGCATCATGAACGCCTATGAGATTAAGACGGGCATGAGTCGGGCGAGGATTTCCCACCTGATGGATGCGGAGAGCTGGTTTAATGCGAAGAAGGCGGTGGAGCTTGGGTTTGCGGACGGGGTTCTGCATGAAGGGGAAGGTACGGAAGATGCGGTGAGAGGCGCGGAGCCGGAGGGCGTGATGTTTTCGCGCATGGCGGTGACTAATTCACTGCTGTCTAAGCTGGTGCCGAAGGAGCCGGAAAAGAGGGTTCCGGTGGAGCAGTTGGAGAAGCGGCTGGGACTTCTGCGGCATTGAGTTTTCGGAGTGGTCATGGGCTGCGGCGGCCTGTGAACCGGTGGAGCCTGGGAAGCGGCTTTGAGGTGCTGCGGCGGTGCGGGGCCTGGAAAAGAGGTTTTTGTAAATTCAAAAAAAGATTGACGGAGGTATGGAGATGAAGAAGATTTTGGAGTTGAGGGAGAAGCGTGCAAAGGCATGGGAGGCGGCAAAGTTTTTCCTGGACAGCAGGCGGGGCGGGGACGGCCTGCTGTCGGCGGAGGATACGGCTGCCTATGAGAAGATGGAGCAGGAGGTTGTGGACCTGGGGAAGGAGATTGAGCGGCTGGAACGGCAGGCGGCGATTGACGCGGAGCTGAATAAGCCTGTCTCCGAGCCGATCACGAATAAGCCGAACAACAATCCGGACGGCGAAGAGAAGAAAGGCAGGGCGACGGATAAGTATAAAAAGACGTTCTGGAACGCCATGCGGAAGAAGAATTTTTATGACGTGGAGAATGCCCTGCAGGTGGGGACGGATTCCGAGGGCGGGTATCTGGTGCCGGACGAGTTTGAGCATACGCTGGTGGAGGCTTTGGAGGAAGAGAATTTTTTCCGGAGTATCGCTACGGTGATCCAGACTTCCAGCGGGGACAGGAAGATCCCGGTGGTGGCGACGAAGGGGACGGCTTCCTGGATTGACGAGGAAGGGGCTTACCCGGAGTCGGATGATTCTTTCGGGCAGGTTTCCATCGGGGCGTACAAGGTGGCGACGATGCTGAAAGTGTCGGATGAGCTTCTGAATGACAGTGTGTTTGACCTGGAGGCGTATATCTCTAAGGAGTTCGGGCGCAGGATCGGGGCGAAGGAGGAAGAGGCGTTCTTTACCGGGGACGGGAAGGGCAAGCCTACGGGTATCTTCCATGCGGCGGGCGGAGCGTCCGAGGGTGTGACCACGGCAGCGGCAAATATTACGTTTGACGATGTGATGGACCTGTTCTATGCGGTGAAGTCGCCGTACCGGAAGAAGGCGGTCTGGGTGCTGAATGATACCACGGTGAAGGCCCTGCGGAAGCTGAAAGACAATAACGGCAATTATATCTGGCAGCCGTCCGTGCAGGCGGGGCAGCCGGACATGATCCTGAACCGTCCGTACCATACTTCCGCCTATGTGCCGGAGGCTGCGGCGGGGGCGAAGGTGATGGCTTTCGGGGATTTCTCTTATTACTGGATCGCGGACCGGCAGGGGAGGTCTTTTAAGAGGCTGAATGAGCTGTTTGCGGCAAACGGGCAGGTTGGGTTCCTGGCAAGCCAGAGGGTGGACGGGAAGCTGGTTCTGCCGGAGGCTGTGAAGACTATGGCGATCAAGGGGAGCGGCTCCGGGGCGTAAGGTTCTGACGTGTTGTGAGTGATGCCGGGGGTGTGAAGTCTCCGGCATGAAATTAAGTATGAAAGGCGGGAGGGATGCTGGATGGCGGTTGTGACGCTGGAAGAGGCGAAGCAGTATCTCCGGGTGGACAGCGCGGATGAGGACGGGTTTATCTCCGGGCTGTTGGAGACCGGGGAGAGCATGTGTGCGGATATGGCGCGGATGGAATCGGGGGAACTGGAAGAATATCTTCCCATGGCGCGGATTGCCGTTCTGTATGTCACTGCCTATCTGTATGAGCACAGGGAGCAGGCGGACCATGAGGAACTGGTGCAGACTTTACGCTCTCTGCTGTTCGGTATCAGGAGGGAAGTGTTCTGATGGCGGAGGCATGGAGGGACAGCGGGGCGGGCGGGAGTTCCCGGCAGAGGTATCCTTTGGGGGAGTGGAAGGAACGGATCACGGTCCAGAAGAGCTCTCTGGGGAACGATAAGGCGGGGAACCATGTGCTGGCCTGGGAGGATTATTTTTCCTGTTCTGCTTTTGTGAACAGTCTTTCCGGGAAGGAATACTGGGAGGCGGCGCAGATTAACGCACAGAAGGATATGTATTTCATTATCCGGTATTGTTCGGAAGTGGCGGATATGGATACGGAGCATTACCGGGTATTGTTCCGGGGGCAGGTTTATAATATCACTTTTATTGATAATGTGCGGTATCAGAATAGGACGTTGAAGCTGCGGGCTTCTTTGGTGAAGAGGTGATTGGGTGTCGGAGAATCAGAGGGTGTCTGTGGACCGGATGGCGGAGGCCGTTATGGAGGGTCTTTTGGAGTATGCGGAGCTTGCCGCGGACGTGATGAAGGACTGTGTGAAGAAGGCCGGGAATACGGTGAAGAAGGAGACGCAGGCGGGCGCTCCGGTGAGGACCGGGAAGTATAAGAGGAGCTGGGCGGTGAAGCGGCAGAGGGAGACTTCCAGTACGCTGGAGGTGGTGGTACACAGCCGGAACCGGTATCAGCTTACCCATCTTCTGGAGAAGGGCCATGCGAAGCGGGGCGGGGGCAGGGTGAAGGCTGTCCCGCATATTGCACCGGCGGAGGAAAAGGGTGTCCGGGAGCTGGAAGAGGGGATTAAAAGGGGGCTGTCCAAATGAGCCATGGGGATGTGCTGGAAATGATGGAGGAAATGGGGCTTCCTTTTGCCTGTGGCCATTTCGTGGAAGGGGAGGCGCCGGAGCCGCCGTTTGCGGTGTTTCTGTATTCCAGGGCGGATAATTTTTCGGCGGACGGGATTGCGTATTTTAAGAAGAGTGAGCTGGACATTGAGCTTTATACGGACTTGAAGGACCCGGGGCTGGAAGAGGCTGTGGAGGCGGTGCTGTTAAAGCATGGGATTTTCTACGGGAAGAGCGAGGTGTGGATTGAGTCGGAGAAGCTGTATGAGGTTCTGTATGAGATGGAGGTTTAGACGGGATGAATAACAAGGTGAAGTTCAATATCTGCAACTGCCATTATGCGCTGCAGAGGGCGGCGGAGGACGGGGAGATGACGTTTGACAAGCCGGTGGCGATGCCGGGCGCGGTTTCGCTGGCGCTGGACCCCAACGGGGAGCCGGAGTCTTTTTATGCGGACGGCATTGAGTATTATATCATTGCCAACAATATGGGCTATGACGGGGACCTGGAGCTGGCGCTGATTCCGGAGAGTTTCCGGACGGATGTTTTGAAGGAGGAAGCGGACGGGAATGAGGTGCTGGTGGAGAACGCCAATTCGGAGACGGGGGCTTTTGCGCTGCTGTTTGAGTTTGACGGGGATGTCCGGAAGATTCGGCATGTGTTGTACAACTGTTCTGCCAGCAGGCCGAAGATTGAGGGGAAGACCAATGAGGAAAGCCGGGAGGTGCAGACGGAGACGCTGACGGTGAAGGCAAGGCCGCTGGCCAGCGGGTATGTGAAGGCGAAGACGGGGAACAGGACTTCTGCGGAGACGTATGAGGGGTGGTATAAGAGCGTGTATCTGCCGGTCCCGAAGACGGAGACGGGCGGCGGTGGAGATGATTTGGAAGGTCAGGGTTAAGGAGGCTGAAAGGGTATGAGTATTGTGAAGAAGGTGGGGATTGACGGGAAAGAGGTGCTGTTCAAGGCTTCGGCGGCGATTCCGAGGATTTACCGGTTGAAGTTCCAGAGGGATATTTATAAGGATCTGCGGATTCTGGAGAAGAGCATTGGGGAGGGGGATGAGGAACATTCCAACCTGGATCTGTTTTCTTTGGAGATGTTTGAGAATATCGCCTATACCATGGCGAAGCACGCAGACCCGGCGATTCCGGACGATGTGGAGGAATGGCTGGACGGGTTCAATACGTTTTCCATTTACCAGGTGCTGCCGGAGCTGATCAAGCTGTGGGGGCTGAATGTGCAGACGGATGCGGAGGCTAAAAAAAACTTCGGCCAACAGAGAGGGAGATGACCACGCCGCTGTTTCTGCTTAGGTGTGTGCAGTTGGGGCTGTCTATGGCGGATACGGAGCTTCTGTCTATCGGGCTGGTGAATGATATGTATACGGAGCAGGTGAATGACGGGTATCGGTATTGTGAGCTGGGGACGCAGGAGGATATGGACCGGTTCTGATTGATAAAACGGCCTTTTTCTGCTATAATTTGGTGGTGGAAAAAGGCTGACAAATTAAGGATATATTGGTAATGAATAAATATTTTTCAAAAGTTTTGAAGAGATTTGAGGAATATATTTCTGAATATTCTTTTCAAAAATTTATAATCGAAAAACAGGAAGTTGTTTACCTTATAGAAGATAGTATTATAGAATGCTTTTCTGTTCGTGGGGAGAATTATGGGCGAATTGTCATAGAAGAAATTTTTAATGAGGGTGTCCATAATCTCAAATTGAAAAAATTTGAGAATCAACCAGAAGGAGCAATATTACAGTATTTTCCTTATTATGGAGGGCTTGGTGTTTCTAATCCATTTATGAAAAGTCAATTTGAAAAAGTGAACCAACTGTTGCCAGAATTGAGGATAAGAGAAAGATTTGATAATTGGCCTGGTTTTTCGGTTCCGCATTTGGTTTTTGAATTGGAAGATGAAGGGATAGTAGGATACGCTATTTGCCAAACTAATGCAAGACAAACGATTAAAAAGGTGATTGATATTGGAAGTGATTTAATGTCCGCATGTTTATCTGCACCAGATTTCGATATGATGTATAAAGAATATGGAAAGAAGTATGTGAGCTGTGGTTTAAATTACTATTTTCAGATTGATTGTAATATGAAGGATATAATGCTGTGTCGTTTAAAGGCGGATACATCCAGTTGGAGAAAGAAGAATTTAAGCGGAGGCCGGTTAGGGCTTGAAGAGAAGGGATTAAAATATTTTTGGATTAATGCCCGCATTAAATATCCCGATGAACGTTTTGATGGAAAAATAATTGAAGATATAAAATCCGGTGTTTATGAGGATGTAGACAAATATGAATATGTTCTTCCAGAAAATAAATGGAAATCTGAGCAACTGGTATATGAAATGGTTAAGCAACTTTATCCGAAAGCAACAGTCTGGTATCAGTTTCGTCCTGATTTTTTGAATACAGGCACTGGACAGTTATCATATGATATATTTATTGGGAAATTGCGGGTTGCAATAGAATATCAAGGAAAGCAGCATTTTGAACCAGTTGACATTTTTGGAGGACAGGAGAGTTTTGAACGACAGAAGACAAGGGATGCTTTAAAACGTAAACTAAGTGAAGAAAATGGCGTGAAATTAGTATATATAAATTATTGGGATGATATTACACCAGAACTGATAAAAGAAAGAGTTGAAGGAGAAACTTGAAAATAATAAATGGAGGGAGAATGAATTTTGGATAAGGAACATATATTCGAAAAGCTGAATAAATCGTTTGACTTAAATATTGAAATAAGAAGAATTGAGGCTTTATTCTGTACAAAACTTTATTATGAGCAATTTGGGAGTTATAGGAGGATATGGTATTTCCCAGAACAGTTAGTTGATGAGTATTGCATATTTAGCTGGGAACATAGGAAAAATTGTATTACTTGTAGAGACATGAGGGAAACCCTTGGAATACCTCATTTCGATTATGTGGATTGCTATACGCAAGATGAGGTATTGACATACTTAGAATATGTCGCAAATATTTTGTTTTTATGTGAAATATGGAGAAAAAGTCATTCGGATTTAAAGGTTACTGATGAATACGATATGCTGATTCAAAATCTCAATGTTGTGTTGGATACTTTAAATCTTGAAATAAAATGTTTTGAAGAAAGCCGACAGGTCTTCATAAAGGAAAAAAATAATGCGATAAACATTGTATTAGATTCCGTAGATGATAATATTGCTATAGATATTGTTAAATACAATCACCATATGTTAAAAGGAAAATTAGAAGAAAAAAGAAAGATACTGGCTTTTTTAGCAACAGAATTTGAAGGAATGAGAAAACAATTAAAAAGTATGAAGTGTAATATCGAGGACGATGCTGGGTATTTGCTGAATACTTTCATCCGACATAATAACAATAGTAAAATGTATATACAGAGTTTGTCAAATGATGAATTGGAGAGATGGTATGATAAGACATATGAATTGGTGATGATTTGTTTTTTACAAAATAAATATCTACAAGACAAAAAAGATATAAAATCTTTAAAACAAAGAATGTCTGAAAATACGAAAAATTAATATGGAATTAATGAATACATAGGCGTTTGTCAGAAATGGCAAGCGCTTTTTTGCTGCATTTTTATGGGAGCCAGTGACGGCTCCTTTTTTCGTTGGAGAAAGGCGGGTGAGGTTCGTGGCATCTAGGATTCAGGGGATTACGGTGGAGATCGGCGGGGATACTACGAAGCTCTCCACGGCGCTTTCAAAGGTGAATAAGGAGATTCGGGATACGCAGGCACAGCTAAAGGATGTGAACAAGCTGTTGAAGCTGGACCCGGGCAATGCGGAGCTGATGGCGCAGAAGCAGAGGCTTTTGTCCCAGGCGGTCGGTGAGACGAAGGAGAAGCTGGACGCTTTGAAGCTGGCGGGGCAGCAGGCCAATGAGGCGCTGGCGAAGGGGGAGATTTCCAGGAGCCAGTATGATGCCTTGCAGAGGGAGATTGCGGAGACGGAGCAGGCCCTTCGGGATCTGGAGCGGCAGGCGGAGCAGTCTTCGGTGGCATTGCAGAAGATCGGGGCTGCCGGGGAGAAGCTGCGGGATGTTGGTTCGGCTATTGAGGGAGCCGGGCAGAAGCTGATGCCAGTGACGGCGGCTGTGGGCGGGCTTTCCGTGGCGGCTGTGAAGGTGGCGTCTGATTTTGATTCTGCCATGAGCCAGGTGGCGGCGGTGTCCGGGGCTGCGGGGAAGGAGCTGGATGCCCTGCGGGACAAGGCCAGGGAGATGGGGAGCAGGACCAAGTTCTCTGCTTCCGAGGCGGCGGAGGCTATGAATTACATGGCTATGGCCGGGTGGAAGACCGGGGACATGCTGGAGGGCATTGAGGGGATCATGAACCTTGCGGCGGCTTCCGGGGAGGATTTGGCTACTACTTCGGATATTGTAACGGACGCTTTGACGGCTTTGGGGCTGTCGGCGGCGGATTCGGGGCATTTTGCTGATATCCTTGCGGCGGCCAGCTCTAATGCGAACACGAATGTTTCCATGATGGGGGAGACGTTCAAGTATTGCGCGCCGGTTGCCGGGGCTTTGGGGTTCACGGCGGAGGATACGGCGGAGGCCATCGGGCTGATGGCGAATGCGGGGATTAAGTCTTCCCAGGCGGGTACGGCTATGAGGACCATGCTGACCAGCCTGACGGGGGAAGTGACTTTCGTTGGGGATGCGTTCGGGGAGCTGACGGTGCAGACGGTCAATGCGGACGGGAGTATGCGGAGCCTGGGGGATATCCTGGGGGACTGCCGGTCGGCGTTCGCGCAGATGTCGGAGGCGGAGCGGGCGGCCAATGCGGAGGCCCTGGTGGGGAAGAACGCCATGAGCGGGTTCCTGGCGGTGATGAACGCGGCTCCTGGGGATATTGAGAAGCTGAACAATGCTATCAATAACTGTGACGGCACGGCGGAGCGGATGGCCGAGACCATGCAGGACAATCTGGCGGGGCAGCTTACGATTTTGAAGAGCCAGTTGGAGGAGCTGGCGATCTCCATAGGGGAGATTCTGATGCCGTCCATCCGGCAGATCGTGGGGTGGATTCAGGGGCTTGTGGACTGGCTGAACGGGCTGGACGAGGGGACGAAGAAGGTCATTGTGACGGTGGCCCTGCTGTCTGCTGCCCTGGGGCCGGTGCTGATCGTGGTCGGCAAAGTGGCAGGCGCTGTGGGGACAATCCTGACGGTGGTTCCGAAGATTGCGGGGGCGGTTTCCGGTGTGGCCGGGTTTGTGTCGGGGACGGTGGTTCCGGCGCTTTCGGCGGTTGTGGCGGCTATCGGGTGGGTTCCCATTGCCATTGCCGCGGTGATCGGGGTTGTTGTGCTGCTTTATAATAAGTGTGAGTGGTTCCGGGACGCGGTGAATGCGGTCTGGGCGCAGGTGAGGAATTTTTTTGTTTCTGCCTGGGAGGTTATCTGTTCGTTTTTCACGGAGACTATACCGGCGGCCTGGGAGGCGCTGGTTTCGTTTTTTGAGGGGATTCCGGCCTGGTGGTCGGGGCTTTGGCAGTCGGTGGGGGATTTCTTCGGGAATGTCTGGACGGGCATGATGGAGAATCCGGTGCTGGCTGGGATTGTGGATATGATACGGTCTCTTTGGGAGAATCTTTCTGCTGCTTTGCAGGGGATTTGGTCTGGGATTCAGACTGCGGCTTCGGGTGCCTGGGAGTTGATTAAGAATGTGATTCTGGGGCCGGTGCTTCTGCTGATTGATTTGGTGACGGGGAATTTTACGAAGCTGAAAGAGGACGCGCTGCATATCTGGACGAATATTCAGCAGGCGGCTTCCACGATCTGGTCCGGCATCCGGCAGATGGTTGGTTCTGCGGTGCAGGGGCTGGTGGAGCATGTTTCTATCCTGCTGTCGGGGCTGCGGGAGTTTATGGGAAACCTGTGGTCTGCGGTGTCCTCTGCGGCGGCTTCGGCCTGGAACGGGCTGAAAAATCTGGTGGTGTCTACGGTGTCGAATTTGAAGCAGTCGGCGGTGGAGGCTTTCCGGGCGATGGTGTCGGGGATCGGTTCGGCGCTGGGTTCTTTGGGGAGCGTGGTGCAGGACGGGTTCCGGTCGGCCATTGGGTTTATCACATCCCTGCCGGGGCGGGCTTTGCAGTGGGGGATGGATTTTATCAATGGGATTGCGGAGGGCATCCGGAGTGCTGTTGGGAATGTGGTGAGCGCGGTGTCTGACGTGGCGGATAAGATACGTTCTTTCCTGCATTTTTCTGTGCCGGACGAAGGGCCTCTGACGGATTATGAGAGCTGGATGCCGGATTTTATGGGCGGTCTGGCGAGGGGGATCGAGAAGAGCCGGGGGCTGGTGAGGAAGGCCGTGGAGGGTGTGGCCGGGGATATGGTGGTGAGTCCGAAGCTGGCGGATATGCAGGCGGTCCAGGCGCAGGGGGCTTCCGTGGAGGCTGTGCGGCAGATGGTTTCCGGCCTGCGGGAGATGTTTGTGGGGATGCAGGGCGGTGACGGGATGGGGACGATCTGTATTCCGGTGTATGTGGGCGGCACGCTGCTGGATGAAGTGGTGGTGGACGCGCAGGCGAGGCAGAATCTGAGGTCAGGAGGGAGATAGGGATGGCGTTTGTGCAGTATCTGGTGTTTGATGGTGTTCCGCTCCCTCTGCCGGATTCTTATGAGGTGCAGATGGATGACGTGGAAGCGGATTCCGGCGGGGAGACGGAGGCGGGGACTACCCAGAGGGACGTGGTGAGGCTGGGGGTGGTGTCTATTGCGGTGAGTTTTTCGGTTTCCCCGAAGTGGCTGAAAGTGCTGACGGGGTTTAAGCAGAAGGAGAAGATTTCCGTGGAGTATTTTGATACGGAGACGTTGGAGACGAAGCGGACGGAGATGTTTGTTGAGGGGTATAAGGCGGTACTGGTGAAGGATACGTCCTATAAGGGGCTGTGGAAGGTGTCGTTTACGTTAAAAGAGTTTTAAGGAAATAGAGGATGATTTTTGGCGGGATGTCTTGTATAATGAGAAGCGTAAATCAGAATTTGGTGAGGGAAAGTGTATGATTAGAATAAGACCATATAAGGCTTTGGATGCAGATACGATATTATCGTGGTGTCAAGATGAAAAAGCATTTTATCAATGGACAGCAGGCATACTTGGTAAATATCCTATAACACAAAATGAATTTTGTTTTGTTGAATCTCTAATGCCGTTTACTGCATTTGACGAAACGGGAATTGTTGGTTTTTTTACATTAAGGAACCCGAATGGATTATTGGATGAATTGCGCTTTGGATTTGTTATTGTTGATTCGCACAAGAGAGGAAAAGGCTATGGAAAAGCTATGCTCCGATTAGGTCTAAAATTTGTATTTGAAATATATGGGGCAAAAAAAGTATCATTGGGTGTTTTTGAGAATAATCTTCCGGCTTATTATTGTTATAAAGCAGTCGGTTTTAGCGATGCAATTCTTGATGCAACAGAAAAATATTGTATTCTGGGTGAAGAATGGAAGTGCAAAGAATTGATGATGGAAAAATAGATAAGTTTCCGTTTGGGTATGAATAAAACAAGCACAGCAGCGAAAGGCAAGGGTGTGGTTATGTCAATGAATATAGCAGAAATATTTGAATTGCTATTTGATAAAGATAATAAGACGGCGTACAAGGCATTACAGGAATTGCAGAAAGAGAGTGAGGAAACAGATCATGTCTACCCTTATATGGACAGATTGAGTGATATGCTTGAAAGTGATAATTCTTATATCCGTACCAGGGGGCTTACGTTGCTTGCCTATAATGCAAGGTGGGACAGGGATAATAAGATAGATGAGATCATTGATGGATATTTGAAGCATATAACAGATGTTAAGCCGATTACGGCAAGACAGTGTATCAAGCTGTTGCCTATGATTGCGAAGGATAAGCCCGAACTGAAAGAGGATATTCTTTCAGCGCTGCACAAGGCGGATGTATCTTTTTATGAGGATAGTATGCGGCCGTTAGTTTATAAGGACATCCAAAAGGCGTTGAAAGAGATACAGAAGTTATAGGCAGATACAGATTTGGTTTTTAGCGGGAGTAGATCCTGCTGGAAATAGAAAAAGCAAAGATAAAAACGCAACGTGCATCTTCGGATGTGCCAGAGCCGGTAGGTAGCCCGGCCGTCCTGATGGTATCAGGGTAAGTAACCTGCCCTCCTGGGTTGTCCGTTCTTTGTTCATAACACATTTAAGGAGGGTTTCGTTATGGACAGAGGAAAGGCAGGTCTGACGGTATTTTTTGAGGGGCCGTTCTGGGTCGGCGTATTTGAGCGGGTTGAAGACGGGAGACTTTCGGTATGCCGGGTGGTCTTCGGGAGTGAACCCAGGGACTATGAGGTGTTGGATTTTGTCCTCAAAAATTATTATGGCCTGAGATTCAGTCCGGCTGTTGAGGCGGCTGTGAAGGACGGCAGGGTGAACCCGAAGCGGAGGCAGAGGGAAGCCGGGAGACGGACCATGCAGGCGGGGATAGGCACGAAGTCCCAGCAGGCGTTACAGTTGCAGAGGGAAGAGCGGAAGACGGAGCGCAGGCAGGCCGGCAGGGAGCAGAAGGAGGCCGAGAAGCAGCGGATGTTTGAGCTGAAACAGCAGAAGCGGAAGGAGAAGCACAGGGGCAGGTAGGCTTTTGTGTTTCGGGTATAACAGTATTAATGGGCATCAGTCAGGAATGGCTGGTGCTTTTTGTGTGGAAAGGGGTGTTTTCATGTATCCGGTGAGCGAGGCGTTCCTGCGGGCGGTGCGGGAGAATACCCGGAGGTATTACTGGACGGGGAAGATCACTACAAAAGGCGGGGCGGTGTATCCGTTCGGGTATGAGGATATTGTGAAGGGGAGCGGGTATGTTTCCGCCCAGTGTTGCGGGAGCGCGGAGATTGAATTGGGGACGGTGTATGCGGCGGAGATGGGCGTTACGCTGTTTTCGCAGATTGACCGGTATACGCTGGACGGGGCGAGGGTGGAGCTGTCCTACCATCTGCGGGTGGCGGACGGCAGTTTTGAGGAAGTGCCCATGGGCATTTTTGAGGTGAGCGAGGCGAACCGGACGGCGCACTGCCTGGAACTGAAAGCCTATGACTATATGCTGCGGTTCGAGAAGAGTTTCAACGGGTTTGAGTCTGTGGGGAATGCCTGGGCTTTTCTGGAACTGTGCTGTAAGTCCTGCGGCGTGGAGATGGAGAACACGAGGGCGGAGATTGAGGGTATGCCCAATGGGAGGGAGATGCTTTCCATTTATCCGGAGAATGATATTGGGACGTACCGAGACGTGCTGTTTTTTGTGGGGCAGGTGCTGGGCGGGTTTTTCTGCATCAACCGGCGGGGGAGGCTGGAGCTTCGGAAGTACGGGGCGGAGCCGGTGGCGGAGGTGCAGGGGAGGCACAGGTTTTCCAGCAGTTTTTCGGATTTTATCACCAGGTATACGGCGGTGAGCTCCACGAACCTGCGGACGCAGACGGCGGAGTATTATGCTTTGGAGACGGACGACGGGCTGACCATGAACCTGGGGGTGAACCCGCTCCTGCAGTTTGGGCTGGAGGAGACCAGGAGGCAGTTGTGCGGGAATATCCTGGATGATTTGTCTGTGGTGAATTATGTGCCTTTTGATTCCAGCACCATAGGGAACCCGGCTTTGGACCTGGGGGACGTGTTGACTTTTTCGGGCGGGCAGGCGGACGGGGAGCAGATGACCTGTATCACGTCTTTCCAGTGCAGGATTGGAGGGAGGCAGAGCCTGAAATGTGTAGGGAAGAACCCGCGGCTGGCCCAGGCGAAGTCTAAGAATGACAAGAATATTTCCGGGCTTTTGAACCAGATTGAGGCCGGGAAGGTGGGGATTCATACGTTTACCAATGCTTCTGCTTATACGGTGGCGGAGGATAATGTGCGGATCATCAGTATCGAGTTTGCGGCGAAGGAAGAGACCCATGTGCAGTTTTTCGGGCAGGCGGTTGTGGACGTGAGAGCGGCGCAGGAGGAGAGGACGGCCAGTGCGTCCGGGAGTATCGTGGTCCCGATTCCGGTGGGGACGGATGCCGGAGCGGAAACCGGCGGAAACAGGGACAGTGCCGGAGAAAATGAGGGGCGTGCAGGGGACGGTTCCGGAACCGGGGGAAGTACGGAAGATGTTACTGTAGAGGTGGAGCTTCCGGTCACTTGGACGGAGGACGGGAAGGCTGTGGCTTATGTTACTTATGAGTTTAATGATTCGGAGATTCTGGCGCACTGTCCGGCGGAGACCTGGGGGAGCGGTAAGCACATTTTGTCTCTGTATTATCCTATTGACAATCTTGTGCCGAACATTACCAACACGTTCAATGTGTATCTGCGGATGGAGAACGGTACGGGGGAGATTGGGACCGGCGGGTGCATTGCTTCCATCAGCGGGCAGGGCATGGCCGCGGCGGCCGCATGGGACGGCACGGTCACGGTGGAGGAATATGTCGCCCGCTTTGCTTTTGGCGGCGGCCTGGGTATGAAGGGGTTTGCCGGGGAGATAGGGATTGAGACTATGGAGCTGGTGCGGAAGGGTTATGCGGACAGTATCGGGAAGGCGCTGATTGGGGCGTTTGGGAAGCCCATTGATTTGGCATAGGAAGGAGTGGATATGTATGAAGCTGAAAGGGACAATGGTTCTGGAACTGACGGATGGGGCCACGGGGGACGTGGAGACGGTCACGGAGGAAAACATGGTGACGGAGGCGGTGAACAATATCCTGGGGATGAATCCCATGGGGGTGTTCTATTCCGAGGAACGGCTGGCGGATGTGATGTCGTGGAATGATACCATGCTGCCGGTCTGCCCCAACATGATAGGGGGGATTCTGCTGTTCCCGAAGACACTGGAAGAGGACGCGGGGCATATCTATGAGATGTCGGACAACCTGCCGGTGGCTTATGCTTCCAACAACGTGAATACCACGGCGAATGCGGCCAGGGGGAGCCTGAACCAGACGGAGAGCAAGGTTTTGGAGAACGGGTATAAGTTTGTATGGGAGTTTACGCCGAGCCAAGGGAACGGGACCATTGCGGCGGTGGCGCTGACCAGTGCCCAGGGCGGGCAGAACGGGTACGGGAGCCTGACGGGGGATGCCAGCGCTTTTCTGCAGATTAAGAAGCTGGATATCGGGGACTTGGGGAAGGCGAAGCAGATTGTTTTGTTTGAGGCGGCGGAGATGGATTTTGAGAGGAACCTGCTGTATTCCATTACGTTTGAGGATTCCAGTGTGCGGGTGCGGAAGGTGAGGGTTCCGGTTTTCAGTATCGGGCTGAATGAGAGGCTGGACGATTCCACTTATACGGTGCTGGAGGACCATGCGGTGCCTGTACAGACGTTTCTGTTTTTGGGGAGCTATACGAAGTACGGGGAGTTCCTGGACGGGCAGGACGGGTACTGGTACGGGTTTTCCAATGAGGGCAATTCTTCGGGGAATGCCAGGGTGCTGTGGGTGAGGGTTTCCAAAACGGACTATTCCATGATGGAGGGGGAGTGGACGCTTTCCAATGCGAAGCTGATGGCTGTGGGGGAGCGGGACATGACCGGGAGCTATCCGGAGCGGAAGTGCCGGTGCTGTATGCGGGGCGGGTATCTGTATGTGCCGGCCTATGACAAGAAGGGGATTTATAAGATCAATGTGGCGAATACGGCGGACGTATCGCTGATCGAGTTTGGGTTTACGTCCAAGATGAAGCCTTTGTGCGAGTCGGGAACCTGCGAGCTGTTCCTGACGCTGGTTGGGGACCTGATTGTAGGCGGGGATTTTCAGGTGACGGTGGAGGACACGGTGGTCCATACCCAGGGGAGCGCGAGGCTGGGGAGTGCGGCCACGCCTCTGTTCCAGTATAAGCAGTTTCTGGTGGGGTGGGGAGGCAGTTACGGGAATGAGTACCGGCATATGTATCTGCTGACGCCGTATCTGGCTACGGTCAATAATCTTTCTTCGGCGGTGGTGAAGGATGCTAATAAGACTATGAAGATCACTTATACGCTGACGGAGGTTGAGGATACCGGGGCGTGAGTGGCGGGGTAGGATGGTATGAGGTGCAGGAAATGATTTGATATATGAGGAATGGTATGAGATGCTGGGGAATGGTTTGAGATGTGTGAGAATGGGATGAAATTTCAGGGAATGATGTGCAGATAGTGGGATTGGGAACAGGGCGGCGGCTTTTGGGAGCGGGCCGCTTTTTCCATATAGAAAAGCAGAGAAAGCGAGGGATTTTGGATGAAGGAGTTTGTGAGTGTGATAGAGTGCGGGTTTGCGGCTATGGGCGGATACCTGGGCTGGGCCATGGGAGGGTTTGACGGCTTTCTGTATGCCCTGGTGGTGTTTGTGGCGGTGGATTATGTGACGGGGCTGATGGCTGCGGCGGTGGAGAAGAAGCTGTCCAGCGGCGTGGGCTTTCGGGGGATTTTTAAGAAGATTGTGATCTTCTGCCTGGTGGCTCTGGGCCATATCCTGGATACGCATATCATCCGGAACGGGAGCGCGGTTCGGACGGCGGTGATTTTCTTTTATCTGTCCAATGAGGGGATTTCGATTCTGGAGAATGCGGCCAGGATCGGGCTTCCGGTTCCGGAAAAGCTGAAAGGGGTTCTGGCGCAGCTGCGGGAGGAAAAGGGGAAGGAGTAGGAGACGGTACGGGGGATAAGGGCGGTAAAACACAGGAGGGATATATTTTTAAGAGTTTTTATGAGAGGGCATCAGTGTGAAAAGGTTCTTTCTGATGTTTGGGTAACTCCGTCATTCTCGCTTTGCTTTACTAGGCCAATTTGGCGGCTTGTAGCAAATCCTGAAAATATGAGGATACCCAAAGTACAGAAAGAACCTGTGAAAAGCTGGTGCCTTTTTTCGTGCGGAGAATTGGAGAATGTTTCCGGGCAGGGAACGGGAGAAGGAGAGTGGTTTTGTATGAAACTGATTCAAAGATATTTAACGAAGTCCGGGTGTTACCGGGCGGGGAGGAAGATTGCGGTGAAGGGGCTGATGATCCATTCTGTGGGGTGTCCACAGCCGAAGGCTTCCGCTTTTATCAGTAACTGGGATAAGGCGGATGCGGGGGCCTGCGTCCATGCCATTGTGGAGCCGGGAGGGGACGTGTACCAGCTCCTGCCCTGGGACTGCCGGGGATGGCACTGCGGAGGTGACGCAAATGGGACGCATATAGGCGTGGAGATGACGGAGCCTGCCACGATTCGGTATACGGGCGGTGCGGACTGGATGGAGACCGGGGACGGGAGGAACACGGAGAGCCATGTGCTTGCCGCTTATAAATATTCTGTGGAGCTGTTTGCTTATCTGTGCCGGGTGTATGGGCTGGACCCTTTGGCGGACGGGGTGGTAATCTCCCATTCCGAAGGGTATAAGAGGGGGATTGCCAGCAACCACGGGGACGTGGAGCATATCTGGAAGCGGTTTGGGCTGTCCATGGGGCAGTTCAGGAAAGACATTCGGGCGGCTATGGACGGTTCTGAAACCGGGAGTGGGAGCGGCGGGAACGGCGGTTCCGGTGACGGTGTTTCCGGGCTTACGGGGATTATGGGGAAGACTGCGGCCACGGCGGAGCAGATGCGGGAGTATGTGAAGCGGAAGAATCCTGATGCGGCGCAGTCAGTCCTGGATATGGTGCCGCTGTATCTGTCCGAGGGGGAGACGGAAGGCGTGAGGGGTGACGTGGCTTTTGCCCAGTCCTGCTTGGAGACGGGGAATTTTACGTTTTCCGGTTCGGCGGTGACGCCGGAGCAGAATAATTTTGCCGGTATGGGGGTGGTGCAGAACGGGGCGAAGGGGCTGTCTTTTGATACGGCGCGGCTTGGTATCCGGTGCCAGGTGCAGCATCTGAAAGCCTATGCCTGTTTGGATGAATTAAGGAATGAAAATGTAGACCCGCGCTTCAAGTATGTTGTAAGGGGCTGTGCGCCTTATGTGGAGTGGCTGGGTATCCGGGAGAATCCCCAGGGGAAAGGCTGGGCTACGGGAGCCGGGTATGGGGAGAAGATTCTTTCCATCTTGAAGGAGATTGCCGGGGAGGACGGGAGTGCCGGGGACGGTACGGACAGCCCGGATAATCCGGTGGAGCCCATGTCCGGGTATGTGAAGGTGTTCTATAAGGGCAGGGACGGGGTGAGTGTGCGGACTGCGCCCTGTATGGGGGACAATGTGGACCGGGTGGTGTATGAGGGGATTTACACGGTGACGGGCATCAGCCTGGATAAGCGGTGGTACAGGCTGAAATCGGGGCTTTTTATTACGGCGGATGCGGAGTATGTGATGTTCATGGAGAGGCTGCTGGGGAAGTCTTCTTATCTGGTGCGGGTGGATATCCCGGACCTGAATATCCGTAAGGGGCCGGGGACGGATTTTGCCCGGACGGGGCTGTTTACGGGTGTGGGTGTGTTTACGGTTGTGGAGGAAGCGGACGGGAAGGGAGCCGGGAAGTGGGGGCTTTTGAAGTCGTATAAGCGGGAGCGGGACGGGTGGATTTCGCTGGATTTTGTTACGAGGCTGTAAGGGTGTTTTTGCAGATGGGCAGGGATGCCTTCTTTTTTTGTCCGGATATATGGGAGGGCTGCCAGAGGCGGGTTCTGGTAAGGGCTTTTGTGCGGCGCGTCAGCCGGGGGGTCCCCGGCGGTACATACCATGCCGTTGGTATGAATTTTGGAAAGGAAAGGTAAGGGATTATGGCGGCAAAGGAATTGGACGCGCTGAAAGGTGTGGATATCCGGACGGTTGAGAAGGAGGCGCTTACGGATATCCGGGAGGTGGAGGTTGACAGGAGCCTGTCTTTGGAGGAAAGGAAGATGGCCTATCTGGAAGCGGTGGGGAATCCCTATGCGGTACGGGTGGGGGATATGAAGGTACGGGTACGGTTTGCGGAGGATGGGGCCTCTTTTGAAGAGGTTTTTGAAAATATGCTGCGGAATGTATAAAATAGTTCTGGATTTTTTGAGGCGGAGGCGCTATGATTGTCTTAGGGACAAGTTAGTGCATCCGCCTTTTTGGTTTTGCAGGTGATTCTGGCAGAAAACGAAAGGAGCGGAAGCACATGGAAAGCAAACAATTCAAGAAGATCTATCATGCCGCCATCTATGTCCGGTTATCGAAGGAGGATGGCGATGTTGCGGGCGCGTCTAAGGCGGAGAGCAACAGCATTTCTAATCAGAGAGAGTTAATCAGAGATTTCCTGAAAGACAAAGAGGATATTGTGGTGGTGTCGGAACGGGTGGACGACGGGTACAGCGGTTCCAGTTTTGAGCGGCCTTCTTTCAAGCTGATGCTGGAGGATATCAAGAAGGGCGTTGTGGACTGTGTGGTGGTCAAGGACCTGTCCAGGTTCGGGCGGGAGTATATTGATTCCGGCAGGTATATTGAGCGGCTGTTCCCGGCTATGGGGGTGCGTTTTATTGCGGTGAATGACCATTACGACAGTTTGAAAGGGGACGGCCAGGGGGACGAGATTCTGGTTCCTTTTAAGAATTTAATCAATGATGCTTACTGCCGGGATATTTCGGTGAAGATTCGGAGCCATCTGGAAGTGAAGCGGAAGAACGGGGAGTTTATTGGCGCTTTTGCGCCTTATGGCTATCAGAAGGACGGGGAGGACCATCACAGGCTTGTGGTTGATACTTATGCGGCCGGGGTGGTGCAGGATATTTTCCGTATGAAGCTGCACGGCATGAGCCAGGATGCCATTGCGGGCAGGCTGAATGAGACGGGGGTGCTGTCTCCTATGGAGTATAAGAGTGCGTCCGGGAGCAATTACCGGACCGGCTTTAAGACCGGGGAGCGGGCGCTGTGGAGTTCGGTCACGGTACGGCGGATTCTGGAAAATGAATGTTATATCGGGAATCTGGTGCAGGGCAGGCAGACGACGCCGAACCATAAGGTGAAGAAGCCCATTGTGAAGCCGGAGAAGGACTGGGTGCGGGTTGAGAAGAACCATGAGCCGGTGGTTTCGGACCGGGATTTTGCCATTGTGCAGAGGCTTCTGGGGATGGATACGAGGATGTCCCCGGAGCAGACGGAGGTGTACCCTCTGGCGGGCATGGTGGTATGTGCGGACTGCGGCGCGGCCATGGTGAGGAAGAATGTGTGTGCCGGAAAGAAGAAGTACCAGTATTATGTGTGTTCCAGGAATAAGGCGACGAAGGAGTGCGCAAGCCACAGGATTGCGGCGGAGCGGCTGGAAGAGGCGGTCCTGCATCTTCTGAAAGTGCAGATCGGCAATATCCTTGACTTGAAGCGGGTCATGGAGAAGGTCTCAGAAATCCCGTTTCAGGAGCTGGATATCCGGGAACTGGAGAAGCGGATTGAGCAGAAAGAAGCGGAGGTCCTGCGGTGTAAGGAACTGCGGAATATGCTTTATGAGGACATGAAGGACGGCATTGTCTCCAAAGAGGACTATATGGAGCTGCATGAAGCGTATACGCAGAGGCGTGACATGGCGGAGGAAGCAGCGGGGAAGATGAGGCAGGAGATCAGGGACATTCTTGCTTCCAATACGGACAAGTACCGGTGGCTGGATTATTTTGCGGAGCATAGGAATATTGACCGGCTGACAAGGAACGTGGCGGTGGAGCTGATCGACAGGGTGAAGGTCGTGGATAAGGATACGGTGGAAGTGGTTTTCAGCTTCGGGGACTGTTATAAGGAGGTTCTGGAAGGGCTGAAACATGCGGGCTGTGAGGTGGTCTGCGACAGCCGGGGCAGGGTCCGGTTTGAATGGAAGGAGGCGGTATAGCATGGCGAGGAAGTCTAAGAAAGTGGATTTTGTGAATGTGAACGATCTGCCGGAGGCCGGCGCCGTGCCGGCTCCGGTGAGGGCGGCTTGTTATAAGGCGGGGCTGTATGCCAGGCTTTCCGAGGAAACGGAAGAGAACCGGGAGCGGGCGACGGTGGAGACACAGATGGAGCTTCTGCGGAAGTTCGCGGCGGAGCGGGAGGATATGGTCATTGCTAGGGAGTATGCGGATATCTCCTGCACGGGCACGAATTTTGAGCGTCCGGGGTTTGAGGAAATGATGCGGGACATGAGGGATGGGGTGATTGACTGTATCATTGTAAAGGATCTGTCCAGGCTGGGAAGAGACTATGTGGAGACGGGTAATTATATTGAGAGGGTGTTCCCGTTCTTTGATGTGAGGTTTATTGCGGTGACGGACGGGTATGATTCGGATAAGCCGGGTGAGGAACTGCTGATGCCGCTGAAAAACATGATCAATGAGATGTATGTCAAGGATCTGTCTAAGAAGATGAAATCTGCGTATAGGGCCATGTGGCAGAAAGGGGAATATTCTTCCGGGTCGGTTCCGTATGGATATGTCAATGAGGGAAGACGGCTGCAGCCGGATGACGGGGCAAAGGAAACCGTACAGGAGATATTCAGATTGTTTCTGCGGGGCAGTTCTTTGAAGGAGATCGCAAGGATTCTTTCCGCAAAAACTGTCAATCCGAAAGCCTATAAGACGTTACGGTTCGGGCATGAGGTTCCGGACGGGATGAACACGGAATGGAACTGTGTAACGGTGCGGGCAATCCTTACCAATCATGCCTATATCGGAGCCAGTGTCCATAATAAGAACAAACGGGTGAACGGGAAGCAGGTCAGGACCCCGAAGGAGGAATGGATCATTGTGGAGGATACCCATGAACCGTTGGTCAGCAGGGAGGATTTTGACATGGTCCAGGAAATGCTTGCGGACAATGTAAAGCAGTTTCATTCTACACATGGCAAAAACGGCTTTGACCATTCCAGGTTTAATCTGGTGGGGAAAAAGATTGTATGTGCGGACTGTGGAAAGATTATGGGATTTCGTACAGAGGGAACCAGGCATATCAATAAATTTTACCGGTGCAAGACCTATCTGGATACGACAAAGAAGGGCTGTACGAACCATAAGGTATCTCTGGGAACGGTGAACCGGGCTGTTTTTGAAGCAGTCCGTGAGCATATGAGGCTCTGCGTGGATACGGAGGACGCTGTGAGGCGGAAGAACGGCGGAGCTGACAGCGTGAGGAGATATGATGTTTATGGGAAGGAAGCTGGCCGGATAGAGAGGGAGCTGCAGAGGACGACGGAAGTAAAGGCAGGCATTTTTGAGGATTATAAGGACGGGCTGATTGATGAAGAGCAGTATGCAGAGATCAGCGGGAAGTATGCAGTGAAGGTGAAGGAGCTTTCTGCAAGGCTTGATGAGATGCTGAAAGCCCAGGCGGAGTATTCCAGGGAGTACCGTGTTGACGGGGGATGGAAAGCGGCGGTGGAGCGGTTCCGGAATGAGCAGGAGCTGACAAGGGAGATGGCGGAGGCTTTTGTGGACAAGGTTCTGGTATATGAGGATGGGAGTGTCAGGGTGCATCTGAAATATGATAAGGAACTGAAAGACCTGTTGAGTCTTGGGACAGAGAGGGAGGCGGTGTAAATGGATAGGATTATGGCTGCCATGTATCTCCGTCTCTCCAATGAGGACAGGGATAAGGAAAAGGGAGAAGAGAGCAACAGCATTTCAGCGCAGAGAGCGCTTCTGACAAGGCATATAGAGGAACTGCTGCGGGGGCAGGAATACAGTATCACGGAGTTTTGTGATGACGGATATTCCGGCGTTGATTTCCGCAGGCCGGGAGTGCAGGCATTGATTGAGGCGGCAAAGAGCGGGGATATCCATATGATCGTTGTAAAGGACTTCTCACGGTTCGGCAGGGATTATCTGGAGGTGGGGCGGTTCCTGGAATATATCTTCCCTATTTTGCAGGTACGGTTTGTGTCTGTGAATGACGGTTACGACAGTGCCGATAAGTTCGGGGCTACAGGCGGTATGAGTGTTGCGTTGAAGAACCTGGTGTATGGGATGTACAGTGCTGATTTGTCAAAGAAAGTCCGGTCTGCCAGGGATACGAGGGTTAGGAACGGGGAGTTTGTCGGGCAGTTTGCGCCGTATGGGTATCGGAAGAATCCGGAGGATAGGCATGAGCTTCTGGTTGATGAAGATGCGGCGTGGGTGGTCCGTAAGGTCTTTCATATGGCGGCAGAGGGGATCAGCCATTCGGAGATCGCAAGGCGGCTGAATGAAGAGGGGATTCCCACAAGGTATATGTATCATAAGCTGAAAGGCGATAATTTCCCGGACAAACAGCCCCATGTGAAGATAAAGAAATGGGATAACAGTGCGGTCAGGGATATCGTTACGAATGAGACTTATCTGGGGACGCTGTTCTGGAACCGTGCGAAGTGCGGGATGGATACCGATAAGAAACGGGTGGAGCAGCCCAGGGAGAAGTGGATTGTGATAGAAGGGCAGCATGAGGCGCTTGTCTCCCAGGAGGTTTTTAAGAGGGCGAATGACAACCTGGCGGGGCTTGACGTGAGCGGGCGGAAGACGGGCGTGAGGAATCTGTTCTTTGTCTGCGGATACTGTGGGAAGGGTCTGCGGTTTTCCGGCAGGAAGAAGGAAAAGTATCTCTGCAGGAGCCGGACGCAGGAGGCGGAGAATGACTGCCAGAGGGTGGAGGTCAGCAGGAAAGAGATTGAGGATGCAGTGCTGGAGCAGGTGAGGGTGATGGCGGATATGCTGATGGAAGAAAGGGTTGTCCGCAGAGAAGCCCGGAAAGGTAATAAGGCATCGGAGCTTGATGCGGTGATTGCTGACAGCACAAAGGAGCTGGGGCAGTGGAAGGGGACGAAGATGCGTCTGTATGAGCGGTATAAAGCCGGAGAGGTCAGCCGGGAGGAATATATGGAGAGGATTGAAAAGGGCAGGGTTCGGATGGAGGAATTGGAGCGGGCCAGGCATGGGGCGCAGGCGGAACTTGACCGGATGCAGGAGGTTTCCGGTCCGGAGGAAATACCGGACGAGGAACTGAATGGGCTTTCCGAGCTGGAGGTTTTTGATAAGGACAGGCTGAAAACGCTGATTGAGAAAGTGGTTGTTTATGGGGAGGATGCCATGGAGATTGTGTGGAAAGTGCGGAGTCCTTTTAAGGATGGGAAAACTGCATAGAAGAGTGGAAGAAGTTCTTCTAATGACTGGATCAGTGTGGTATGATTGGAAATGAAACAAGGAAAGCAGGAGGACGAAAGGCATGAGCATAGTTGTAAATATTTATTATAGCGGGACAGGCGGGAATGCGCGGAAATTTGCGGAGGAAATGGAGAGCAGCGGGACTGTGGCGGAAATCCGTAAGGAAGAGGGGAATCTGCGGTATGAGTATTTCATTCCCATGGCAGACCCGGAGACGGTGCTGCTGATTGACTGCTGGAAAGACCAGGAGGCGATTGACCGGCACCATGCTTCTCCGATGATGGAGAAGATTGCGGAGCTCCGGGTGAAGTATGATCTGCATATGAGGGTGGAGAGGTATGTGTCTGACGAGGATGGGATACCAGAGGCGGACAGCCGTTTTATTAAAGAGTAGAATGGGAGCCATGGGCAGGTGCTGTCCGTGGCTCAATAAATATGTAAAAAAATTTTTATTCCTTACTTGACACGGGCAGAGCTGGTTCTTCTGCACGAGCCGAAAGATGCCGGATATTACGAGTTCTCCGCAAAAGAAGACCTCGTTCTGACAAACCGTTATCCGGGATTTACGCCAGAGCAAATCAAGAAAAGCTTCCACGCGGACACCTACTGCTTCGACTCCATCCCGGAGAAAGCGTGCTTTATGCAGTACATCACCAGCGGCAAGGTCAAGGAGGTTTATTTCACGGGGATGTTCACATCAAATCAAGAGGATCTCTCCGTACACTACTACGATCCCGAATCAGGAAGAATCCGTCAATATTATCCGGATTTTCTTGCAAAGATGACTGATGGTTCTTATCGGCTCATTGAAGTTAAGGGAGACAACAAAATTGATGACATTGTGGTAAAAGCGAAACAAGCTGCCGCTGAGGAGATGGCGGTTGCCAGCGGAATACATTATCTTATGTATGCAGGCTCCCGAATTATTAATTCTCATATTCTGGACGATGAGCCGATGGCTTATTCATAATAAGCATCATAAAGGTACAAGTAACTTTGGTGCGAACTGAAAGTCGCTATCTTAAGTGTACCCTCAGTGGACAAAGGGCGTGTGTCCCCTTGTCCACTGAGGGTATCAAAGGGTGTTGTCATATCCACTCATGATATCCTACCATGAAATGCAGTATTAGTACATCGTTGCATTAATAATTGAGTAATATTATGCGAGGGTGTAGCTATTTGATACAAAAGCCTATAACTGTTTAGAACTCATGTAATTTCAATCAGGCGCAATCACTGACATACTCTTTTGCACATTGAATAAGCATCCATTCCGTATAAGGAAGTCTGCTCCCGGTTTTGGCTCTGTATTCCTCGTCTGCTCTGCACTCCGGGCAGATAAATATCCGGCCTCCCTCCATGCTGGGTGTAAAATATGTCATGTTTCCTCCGCAGCGTGGACAGCGTAAAAGAGTTTCCTTTTTCTGGGCTTTCTCCAACAGCTCCTTACACCCGGATTCGCTATTCAGATCATATTTTTCCATAAACTCCTTTTTAATGGATACCCTTTCCATATTTTCTAATTTTTCCTGGAACTCCGTCATTTCCTGGAATATATCTAGCGCACCCATAAGCTGGTTTAGCTTATCCAGTGTCAGCCATTCCTCGAAACCGGTTTTCTCCATATTGATTGTCGGGTCTCCCAAATATGCCAAATATGCAATCATGGCAAAATCATTTTCCTTTTCAATGGCGTCCATAAGGGCTGCCACTGCCAGATTTCCATTGTTAAAGTTTTTTCTGCCTGCTTTGTTGCTGCAGTTTCTAGCTACTCTGATTTTTCTCTTGCTCATACTGTTTTCTCCTTTTCCTTTGATTTTTGTTTTTGGGTTCCGCCCGCCTTTGGATTACCGCCGGGATGGCTCCGGTACAGCGCTTCGCCTTCCGCCCTCCTCCAGGCTTCAGGTTTCCGGTAGTTACGGGTCATTCTGTTTTCAATGTGCGGTTTTAGACAACAAAAAGGCCAACTCTGTATGATTTTCAGCTTTTCCTAAACCCTCTGGTTTGTTGCTTATTCATCATATCGAGTTGGCCAACTCTTTTTGATCTGTTTTATCCTCCACCTTAACGGTGGATTTACAGTCTACAGCAGATTCCCTCTATTGTCAACCGCTTTTTTAAAATTTTTTCAACTTGTTCCAAAACTTGTTATTTCTGTCTTTTTTTACCACCAGGTCTTACATCCTATTTTCAGCAGAACTTTTCTGACTAATACAGTAGGAGTAAGATTTTTATGAGCAGTACATTTACCTTTATAGATTTATTCTGTGGAATCGGCGGGTTCCGTCTGGCTATGGAGAGCATCTGCGGCATCTGCGTCTTTTCCTCCGATAAAAGCAGGAGGGCAAGGGAAACTTACTTTTCCAACTTCCACGAGGTCCCAGCCGGGAACATTACGAAAATAGAGGCTGAAGATATTCCTACCTTTGATGTCCTCTGCGGCGGCTTTCCCTGCCAGCCGTTCTCCATGGCCGGGAAAAAGAGAGGGTTTGAGGATAAGAGAGGGCAGATGTTTTTTGAAATAGCCCGGATTGTAAAGCACCACAAACCGAAAGCGCTGTTTCTGGAAAACGTGGCCCACTTAATCCGCCATGACGGCGGAAGAACCTTCCGGGTGATTACAGAAACCCTGGACGGCTTAGGCTATGATGTCCACTATAAAGTCCTGACGGCTTCCGACTATGGAGTGGCACAGATCCGGAAAAGGGTCTACCTTGTCTGTTTCCGCAAGGATTTACAAGCGGAGTTTTCCTTCCCTGAACCCACTTTTGAGGATGTGGCTGTTGAGGATTTCCTGGAATCCATTGTTGACGAAAGCTATTTTCTTGATCCTGATCTCGTTACATTTTACAAACCGGATATTGAGACAAGGACCCTGGACACTTACCGTTTAGGCTATGTCGGCACACCGGGACAGGGCAGGAGGGTTTACAGTGCCAAGGGCGTTTCCGCAACTTTTGTGGTATCCGCCAGAGGTCCCTGCGGAGGCACGGAAGCGTATCTTGTAAACGGCAGGGTGAGAAGGCCGACACCTGCGGAAGCAAAACGGATTATGGGATTTCCAGAGGATTTCCTTTTTCCCGTGACAGACAGCAAAGCCCTGGAGCTGCTGGGAAACAGTGTGGCGGTTCCGGTCTTAAAGCGTATCGCGGGACAGATGGCGGCAACCGGAATATTTGAGAACCAGGAGGATTTTACCAACGGGCAGAGCCGCTCTGTCAGCCTCCAGGACAAGCAGGAGGCAGCCTCATGACAGAAACCAATAAGATTTACCACATGGACTGTCTGGAGGGCTTAAAACGGCTGCCGGATTCCTGCGTTGACCTGATTATGACCGACCCGCCTTATCTGATTAAGGATACCCATGCCGGAGGACATTCCCAACTTGCCAGGAGTATTCAGCCAATCAATGACTGTCTAAAAGAAAATGACCTTGTTTCCGGCATGAACCCTCTCGTTCTCCCGGAACTGGTCCGGGTTATGAAACGGATCAACTGTTACATATGGTGCAACAAGGCCCAGATTCCCGGTTATCTGGATTTCTTTGTAGACGGATTAGGCTGCTCCTTCGATATGATTGTCTGGTGGAAAACGAATCCGCCGCCGACTTTCCACAACAAATATCTTTCTGACAAGGAATACTGTCTGTACTTCCGCAAGGGCGGCTACTGTCAGCCGGATTCTTATGAGAAGGCAAAAACCGTATACTTCCAGCCTATTAATATCTATGATAAAAAGGATTATCCGCACCCTACCATAAAACCTTTGAATATCATAAAGAATCTGATTGAAAACAGTTCCCGGCCCGGCGACCTGGTTCTTGATCCGTTTTTAGGCTCTGGCACCACGGCGGCGGCCTGCCTGGAGCTTGGGAGGAACTACCTGGGATATGAGATAAACCCGGAGTATTTTGGGACTGCTGAAAAAAGGATTCTGGATACCAGGGCAGCGGAAAGAATGATTAAAAATACACAAAATCCAGAGTGAAACTTTGTGCAATATTTTATCGTTTCCAACGTGTCCATTTTCCCTGAATCTCAGCATATTAAAGGTGTCTGAAAGAATCAGATACAGAACAAACAAGGAAAGGACACAAAAAGGAAATGAATATAAACAAAAGGAAACCATTGACAAGCCTTGAGTATGCCGGGATGGAATCTCTTCTTGACCGGATTATCAATGCCTATGAGGAATACCAGGGAATCCCGGAGTATGACCGGACTCCCGCAAAAGAAGTCAGCCGGAGGACAGAGAATGGAATGGAAATCTTTGACGGTGAATATAACTGCTACCGGATTGAGGATTTCCTGTGAAATGTTTCTTCCCTATTGATGACACGCTTGTCATGGCAGGGCACAGACTGACGGGAAGTGAGAAAGAAGAATGCTTTGATCCCGTTCCTGACGCTATGATTGACGTCACGGAATTTCTGGACGAAACCTACATAGACGTGGACCGGCTGCTTGAGAAGGTCAGCCAGATTGATAAATAGAAAGGACCATACGATTATGAAAAAGATTATTGAAGGAAAAACTTATAACACGGAAACAGCCTTGCTCCTGGGAGACTGGCAGAACCTTTGGAAAGGTGATTATCATTATTGCAGGGAAGAACTGTACCGCACAAGGAAGGGAACCTATTTCCTTTATGGAGAGGGTGGAGCCTTGAGCTGCTATGCAAGATATATTGGTGGTTCGGCTACTGGCGGTGCCGATTTCCAGGTTCTGTCAGACAGAGAGGCAAAGGAATGGGCAGAAAAAAAGCTGTCTGCTGAGGAATACTGTAAGATATTTGGTAAACCAGAGGAAGGGTAGGAAAAACATATTGACTTCACCCTGAAAAAATGCTATGATGAATTTGTAATAGAAAAAGGCGGCGATGTAGCTGCCGCCTATTGGTGAATTACTGATTGCTTGTGCAATCATCATTCGACCCATCAGACGCCGGCAAGCTAGCTGATGGGTCTTTTTCTGTCTCTGCCTTATCCCGCTTTATGTAAGGTTTACACTTCTGGACTAATGAAACCAGCCCGTTAAGGCCGCCCACAATGCCCGCAAAGATACTCACAACACGGCTCAGGACTTCTAAGAAGAACATAGACCACATCCTCCTTTCTCTGGTGTTTGCACACCTGCGGCACGAACCTAAACTGCTTTAAGTCCGTCCCGAAGGTGCGCATTCTCCAAATAGGGAGTGCTGCCCGCTTTTCTCTGATGTAAGGCTATTATAAGGGATTTACGAAAAGAATGGAATACCTAAAAGAATGAAATTTGTCGAAAATAAAAACCCACCGGAATCTCTTCCGATGAGTTTAAAGTTAATTACTGAAAATATACGTTATCGGGTGTTGGGAAGTCAAGATTCAACACCTGATTAGATCCCATATAGGCAGTTCCATTCACTCTGATGTAATATACAGAAGGTAGTGTAAAATAGTTTGTGTCTTTGGAAGAAAATGGCTTCTTTTTGGTAAGAATTCAGATATGACAATTCTTATTGAAAAGGAGCATTTTTATGGCAGTAGCTAAGGAGCAAATTCGACAGATTATTTCACAAAACAACCTTTCCAGCGTCGCAGATGTCTATTCCCTTCTCAAAGAAAGTTTTAAGGACATCCTTCAGGAACTTATGGAGGCAGAACTGGATGCTACACTCGGATATGAAAAAACCAGAAAAGGGATCTGGCTACGGACAATAAGCGCAATGGACATTCCCCGAAAACCCTCAAAAGCCAGTATGGCGAATTTCAGATCGAGGTGCCCAGGGACCGGAATGGGGAATTCGAACCAAAGCTTATCCCCAAATACCAGCGTGACATTTCCGGGATTGAGGAGAAGATCATCTCCCTGTATGCGAGAGGGAGGAGTACCAGAGATATCCATGACCAGCTAAAGGATCTTTATGGGCTTGAGCTGTCCGCAGAGATGGTCCGTAAGATTACGGATAAGATTCTGCCCCAGGTCAAGGAGTGGCAGTCCCGCCCTCTGTCCCCCATCTACCCTTTTGTCTTTATGGATTGCATCCATTATAAGGTAAGGGAAGAGGGAAGAATTTTGAGCCGGGCAGCTTATGTGGTTTTGGGTGTCACAACGGAAGGGTGTAAAGAGATCCTCAGTATCACGGTGGGAGCCAATGAGACCAGAAAGTTCTGGCTGGGGATGTTAAATGACCTGAAAAACCGCGGATTAAAGGATGTCCTGTTCTTTTGTGTCGACGGGCTGTCCGGTTTTAAGGAAGCAATCAGCGCTGTCTATCCCCAGGCCCAGATCCAGAGATGCGTGATCCATATGCTGCGCAACTCCTTCAAATATGTCAACTACAGCGACCTGAAGAAATTTTCCAATGACTTCAAAGCAGTATATAACGCCCCAAATGAAGCGGCGGCGTATTCCGAACTGGAAGGCCTGAAAGAGAAATGGGGAAAAAGTATCCGTATGCAATCAGTAACTGGGAAAACAATTGGGAAGATGTGAGTTCTTTTTTTCAGTTTTCAGAGGAAATCAGAAAGATCATGTACACGACAAACATCATTGAGGGGCTGAACCGCCAGTACCGAAAGGTGACGAAAACGAAAAGTGTGTTTCCCAGTGACCAGTCCTTGGAGAAGATGCGGTATCTGGCCAGTGAGAACATCACAAAGAAATGGACCCAGAGATACCGAGGCTGGGATCAGGTGCTCAACCAGCTGATCGTCCTATACGGGGAAAGGCTGACCCAGTATTTATAAAAAGAAAAAGCCAGGGCGGCTCCAAGTGAAAAGGCAGCCGTCCCAGACTTATTCCATCGGCATTCAGAGTATTGCCAGAAAAGCCCAGACTTATTCCTGAGGCCGGGTGTGGGCAGAGCCCACAAAAAGCAGACTTTGAGATGTCTTTATTTTGGTGCGAAAAAATCAGATAATGATGTATAAAGAATCCCGTAGTGGTTATACTATAAATAGAAAGAACATTCGACAGCAGGAAATTCATGGAATCGACAACAAAAAGTTACATATCGAACTCTTATCAGGGAAATCTAAATTTCTATAGACACAAAATTCCTTACACCCTCCCCAACAAAAAAGTGGGAGTTTTTCAGTGCCCTCATCTTTCAAAAGTTTTCTCCAATTCTAAATTTTTTCGCCTGCCTAAACAATTCCGCTTTTGATTTGCCTGCGCTGTTAAAAGCCCTGTCATAAGATCCGGATTCTCTGTTTCATTTGTATCCCTAATCAAATCTCTTATTACAAACGCTTTTTCTTTCAATATTTAAGGAAACGCTTTCATCAGCGTCTCCTTAAATGGAACATATTACTTGGGGTCAGCTTCCTCGTTGAGGGGCTTATGGTTGCTGTCCATGTAGTTCTTTTTCCCGAAGGGAACGTAATTTTCATCCAGCAAAATTAAGTTTCCGTTTCCCAAATCAGGGAATTGCCGCGCAACCTCCTTGAGTACCTCCCATTCGTCTCTGGCATTTTCTTTGTTGTCCTCCTCCACCTGTCTTAGCGCCGCTTGAATAGACTGCTGATCTGCCGTTCCCCAGTAGAGAGGATGGGGCTGGAAGGAAGAATGGTAATCGCCGCCCTCATAGCAGAAAAAACAGGAACAGGGGATTTTTTCAAATAAAATTTTTTGCGCCCCGTCAAGTTCCTTCACTTCCAGACAGTAGCATCCATTGACGGTTGCTGCACCATCCCGCGCGGTCATGTTTGCGATTGCCATGATGGTGAGGGGGCTCGTTTTCACGATCATGCCGGGAACCAAGAGCCCTTCCTCGTACATTTCCCGTAAATATTCGTCAGAAAATTTTCCGACAGCCCGCCATAGAAAAAACAATGCAAGAAGGAAACAGATAACGGCGGGAATCCAGCTTTTAAACAAAGAAATTCCTGCCATACATAGGAAGCACACGCTGATTATCGCGGAGCTTCTCCGTTTTTTGACGACGGCTTTTATTATTTCATCCTTTTGCCGTATCCGGCTCACATCTGCATGGATGCCGGATTTTACACTTGCCTCAAATTGTGAATAATCGACCATTTTTCCTCCGTTTCTTACGCTTCTGTAAATTGCTAATATTTTTTATGGATATATTCAGTAAAAATTCGATAAAATCAGATAGAAACGAAACACGACAGCAATAAATTTACTGTTTTTCAAATCTTAATTATCTTAAATCTTATTTTTTTACCATTATTATCTATTGCCAGAATAATTCCGGTTTTCCCGGTACAACTTCCCGTTTGTTGTTGTGTTCAGTTTAGCATATTTATAGAATATTTACAAGATTCCATGTATGAAAAAGCAAAAGGATGAATTCCTTACTTGACAATGCGGCAACGAATTGATGAGCCAGGATGAGCTTGCGGTGATGGACGGAGGAAAATGTATCCTCCAGCTGCGGGGCGTCCGCCCGTTTTTGTCGGATAAATATGACATTAGCAAGCACCCAAATTTCCAGTACACCACCGATACAGACAAGAAGAACGCCTTTGACATGCTACCGAAAACCCGTGCTGATGGGAAAGATCGCGGTAAGAACAAGAGAACTGATACGGAAGATATGCCAGACAAATGATGTGGAGATTCTGGCCGGGTATGTAGGGAAGGATCACATACATCTCCTGGTATCGGTACTGCCACACCTGTCGGCAAGCAAGCTGGTCCAGTATATGAAGGGGAACACGTCCCGAAAATTACAGATGGAATATGAAGAGTTGAATAAGGAGTTCTGGGGCCGCCATCTATGGGCAAGAGGATATTTTGTAGCCAGCAGTGGGAACGTAACGGACGAGATCATACAAGAATATATCAAAAATCAGGATTTAGAAGAACGAAAGAAGAGCGATAATTTCGAGGTCGGACAACTTTAGGCTGCTACAGCAGCCAGCCTAAACCCACCGGCTTCAGCCGGTGGTGGTTTAGTTTATGCGTCCGAATGGCTCTATGCTGTTCGGGCGCATTTCTGTTTCTATGGAGTCTCGGGCCATTGTCTACAAGCTGGACCGGAACAGCCGCCAGATTAAAAGAGCAGGGAGTCAGCGCAGAGGTTGCCTATGTTTCGCCGTTTTTGACTTGATATAAGAAATCTTTTTTGGTATAATTTTTCGATAGATCGATACCAGATGATACCAAAGGAGAGAGGATTATGAAGAAACGGCTATGGATGGTTCTGGGCAGCCTGACGCTTGCGTGTTTGACTGCATGCGGCCAGACGAAAACCCCGGCGGAATCCAAATGGGATGCTGCCAAAAAGGCAGATGATACGGCGGCCTACGTGACGGAGCACAGGGAGGAGCTAGATGTCCTGAGAGCAGAGGCGGAGTCTGCAGAGACCTTGGGACAGCAGTTCAAGGCAGTGGCGCTTCTTTGCATGGCAGAGTATCAGGATAATCTTTCCTCCGGTGATGATTCGAATCTCACCGGATGGGTCAATCATGATGTATTTCAGTTTGATTATCCCAATACCTCCGCTTATGCAGATCAGTATTTTGCCAGCATTAACAAAGATGAGACAGCCTTCTGGGAGTCATTGAAGGATGCTTATTATCCTTATGACTACTTCCTTCCCATGATTGCCGCCACAGAGAATCTGGACGGGGAGATTGTGTCCAAGCTGCTGAACGGAACAGCTCTGGAAGGCACGTGTAAGACAAAGCTGGAAGAGGCGATTGAGGCCTGGGTTGAGAACAGGCCGGGACAGATCGTAGCCTCAGGGGATCAGCTGATGGAAATGGGATATTTTGATGACTGGAATTCCGGTGAGTGGACAGGGACCTACCTTTCCAACAGCACGGATCTGTATCGGATCCGCACAAAGACAGCAGAGGATGGGCTGGCCTATATCCGTTATATAAGGGATGTTATGCTTCCCGGAATGGAGGGAAAGATCAGCAGAGACAGCTATTGCAAGACATCGGAAATCACCGGAGAGGAGTATTATTCCACGGATCTGGCAGTTTCCATTGGGGAAGAGCTGCAGCTGGCAGAGCCAACCGGGGAAAATCTTCCGGAGACCATAGATCTGGAAGGGAAAAAGGTTGCCGCATTCTATCACAATCCCACGGCAGGAGAGGATGTGGATGCTCCTCCGTCCTGGCGGATCCTGGGCGATTTTATGATGGGGCTTCCAGAGGAGGAGCTTCCGGCAACACTGGCTGAGGCAGATTATTATCTTGTCCTGACAGCAGACCATCAGTTCGGCAATTACTATCAGAGCCAGAGCGGGAAGCCTCTTGACATACAGGCAGTCTATTCCAGCACATCCTTGGATCTCTATGATGCCGCCACAGGAGCATTTCTCCGCCATATCGGAAAGGTGATGGAGAATCCCTCGAATACGATTGTCAGGAACATGGACAGGGACGGCTCCCAGTATCCGGAGCTGACAAATGCAGATGTCCTTTCTTACATTTATCACAATATCAATGATCCGGACAGCTACCAGGTATTGCTGGATCACACCAGTGGTTCAGAGCCACTGCAGGCTGGCGGCACCGGCCTTTTGGGACCCTGGGAGATAACCATGAAGTCTTATGAGGTCGTGAAATCTTTTGATGATAATTTTTACACCTATTCTGCCAGCGACGGCTGCCAGATTGTGCGGGGGTATTTTACGGTTACGAACCGGGGCTTCCAAAAGGACAGCTTCCTTGCCGGTGATCTTCATCTGACTTCGGATTATGCGATGTTTGCGTGTGTCATGGACGAGAGCGAGGAGAATTATTATCCGGCAACCGATGCCATGACATACAGTGAGTGCCTGAACGGAAAGTCCCTGGAGGTCGGGGAGACGAAGGAAGGAGAGGTACTCTTTGAAGTGCCGGACGAGGCGCTCTCAGGAGGAAGTCCTTTGTACCTGACCTTTAATCTGGGGAATCAGATGCTCAAATTTTCCATAAATGAGTAGAGATTTCTGTCTATGAGCAATGTCGTTTAGTTAAGTTTTACCAAAAGGTCCGCCATGAAAAAAGGAGCGGAAAGGGACCAGAAATGGTCTGCTGCTTTTTCCGGTTTCGGGATCAAGAATTCCTAAAATTCTCGATTTTTGTTAAAAGCGAAACGAAAAATTCAGGAATTTAAGGACTTCTAAATCCCTGCAAAGTCAAAAGCAGCAGACCATTTCTGGTCCCTTTCCACTCCTTTTTCCATGGCTGAACATATCTTTGTCTAAACTAAATGACATTGGCCCGTGAATTGTAACCTTTTGCCGGTTACTTTTCACGGGGTGGGGTTCCGGAAGGTACGCTCTGGAAAAAGGCTTCCCCGGCTTGCGGGTTTCGGATGCAGAAACTCTAAGCTTGCAGAAATCTGCTAAAAGCAGTGTCAAAAATACAGAACTCGCTTCGCTCAGACAGCTGTATTTTTGACACTGACGCAGATTCCTGCGAGCTAAGAGTTTCTATGCATCCTGCAAACGCAGGCCGGGGAAGCCTTTTTCCAGAGCTGGTATCTACCAGCCTTGAAAGAATAGAGAACGGGATGTTCAGCCTTGGAACAAGGGGAGGGCTGCAGCGGAAAATGGTCTACGGATGTTGACTTTGCAGAGATTTAGAAGTCCTTAAATTTCTGAGTTTTGCGTGGAAACGAAAATTCACACTGTTTGAGCGTAGCGAGTTTGTGAATTTTCGTTTCGTTTTTCGCCTAAGCGCACAGGAAAATGCGCCAGTGACGCATTTTATCGTGAGCAAAAATCGGAAATTTTAGGAATTCTTGATCTCGAAACCGGAAACATCCGCAGACCATTTTCCGCTGCGGCCCTCCCCTTGTTCCAAGGCGTACCTTCTGGAACCTCACCCCACCCCGTGAACAGTAACTTTTGCCGGGCAGGATCGAAAAAATCGGCAAATTAATACTTGCGCAATAAAGAAAATGATGCTATACTGATTCTACTAATCGCAGATATTCCTTCTGCAATAGTTCAGGGACAGCGGTTTGCTGTCTGTCGGGTACTTCTTTAAGGAGTGCATCTGGCTGATCGCCGGAGATTACCATTGATGAAAAACGGAATTTCGGGAAAAGAGGGTGATTCCTATGATTTAAGGGCAAAAGCCATAGAGTATTATGTTTTTTTCAACACTTTGTTTTTGATTCACGGAAGTCGTATCAGACGGTTGTGTGGGTAATCATTCGGAATTCGGATCCGAATTCCATATTTTTAGAAAATCGTGAGGTTTCCTCAAACATTCAGAGAGAAAGTTCAGCCACAGGGCAGAAAGGATGGAATGAAGGGAAAATATGTGAAGGAGCTGGCAGTGCTGGGGATTCTGACATTGCTGGGACAGCCGAGGTCTGCTTATGCAGGCTGGCAGCAGCAGTCCGGAGAGTGGAAATACGAGCAGGCCGGCAGTTTGGTTCAGGAAAGCTGGATAAAGGAAGGAGATGGCTGGTATTACCTGGAGGCAGACGGAAGAATGGCCTCCGGCTGGAAGCAACAGGGAGGATTCTGGTATTTTCTGAATCCAATACCGGATGGCACCCGCGGGAAAATGATGACCGGCTGGCAGTGGATTGACGGAAGATGCTATTATTTTTCGGATATCAGCAGAGACGGGCATCCGATGGGGGCAATGTATGCCAACGGACAGACGCCGGACGGGTATTGGGTTGGGGCGGATGGCGCCTGGGTGGATGCAAGGGGAGAGATTGTGGAGATTTTCGGAAAGGGAATTGTAGTAAAAAACCAGGCCTTGGAAAGGACACCGGAGATTACCGGGCCGGGAGGAGGGGGAGGAATCAGCCAGGGGGGCGGCGGAAGGAAAGGAAGAGGAGGCAGGGGGAGCGGAAGCAAGAGCAGTAGCAATGGCAGTAATAAAAGCGACAGGGGTAAGAGCATCGAAGACCAGGGCGTCAGTGATAAAAGCATCGAAGATAAAATCGTCAGGGATAAGGAAAGCGAAGACCAAAGCGTCAGGGATAAAGAAAGCGAAGACCAAAGCCGCTGTGATAAGGAAAACGAAGACCCAAGCTGCGATGGTAAGGAGAACGATAGAAGCAAGGAAGACAGCAGTTTAAACAAAGAGGAGCAACAGGAGGGAAGGATTCCGGTTGCGACGGATTCCAATGTGGCAGCTGTGAATTGGTATATTCATTTTACGGATCAGGAGACGCATCAGACATTGCTGGCAGAATCCCGGCAGGGGCGGATTCCGGATGGGGAGACGTTATCGGTGAATTTTCGGGAGCGGATTGTAGATTCTGAAGGGAATGTCTGGGAGTCTGTAGAGAAGCCGCCGCTGAAGCTGCAGGTCTATGGACCGGAGGACAGAATTTTTTATGTGGAATACCGCCAGACCGGGCGGATTCCGGAGACGGATCCCTTTGAGGAGGAACGGAGGCGTCTGCAGAAATGGATGGATCGGGCGAGAAAACAGGAAGCGCTTCTTACCGGCGAGGAGGAAGAAAGAATACCGGATGACCGTTTCGTGGTAAGGGATGCAAAGGAAAATGACGGAAGGCTGCTGACACTTGCCGGTCAGATCCGGTTTCCGGGAGAATATGCCGTCTATGTCATCGGCAAGGACTGGGAGCCAAACGGACGGATTCTGAAGAATTTCTATGGTGAGGAGCTGACATATTCCCAAATGGTGGAGGATCGGTTTATATGCCAGGGCGTCTCGTATACCATTACACGGTTTTCGCTGTCAGGGAAAGAGTCCGGGGCAGAGAAAGAAGACCCGGAGGATGTACAGACATCACGGCGGCTTCACTGGAATCTTGGAGATGTTCTGATGGGTGAGCTGGATGGGGAGAGCTTTTTCTTCCGCTGTATTGATCAGAACTATTCGGATGAGGAAGGAAATCACCGGCAGGGAGCGCTTTTTCTCTGTGATACTGTGATCCCGGCGGATTTCGGCTCTTCTTATACCTATGAAGCATTGGAGGACGGAAGCTTTGGCTATGTGTTTGAACCAGGGCCGATTGTGAATTTTGGCAAAACCAATGATTATAAATATTCCAGGATCCGAGACTGGCTGAAGCAGTCAGAGGTCGGCTTTTCACAGGCAAAGGAGATCTCTGTCGGGGTGTCGAGGGCTTATGCCGGAGAAACGGACGACGGAATGTACGGACAGTTCCAGGAATCGGATTTGAGAGGAGCTTATATCGGAGATCAGAAGCTTACCGGAAAGCTGTTTATTCTGTCAGTGGATGAGGCTCTGAAATATCGGGACTGGCTCTGGCGGTTTGGGGACTCAGAGGAGGAGAATTCTCAGTCAGTGAGCAGTGCACATGCAAAAGGCTACTGGCTGCGGAATCCTGTCGGCACGGCAGGGGAGCATGATACAGGGCTGGTCTATGTGGTCGATTTGATGAAAGGGAAGATCCGTCCTGCAGCCATTTGTCCGACAGAGGACGGAGCGGACGAGGAGCTTCGTGTGACAGGGGCGATCGGGGTGCGTCCGGCGTTTGTCATGCCGCAGGAGTGAAGCTCGTAAGGAAAAGGGTAATTTTGCCGGTCAGAGAAGCAGGAAACAAAAAAGAAAGATGAGGAAAATGCAATGAAACCATGGAAGAGGAAGACTGCAGCAGCGATCGCAGCGGCCATGATTTTTCAGGGAACCGTATCTTCCCTGGCAGCAACACCGGAAGCAGCGACAGAGGTAATGGCAGAGGGAGTGCCGGAGACAGCGGCAAAAACCGCATCAGAGACAGAGCCAGCCGCACAGATAACGGGATATCCGGAACAGGCAAAAGCAGCGGCCTGCCGGATGACGGCAACGCCGGCAGATTGTGTGGACTCTGTGTCAGGAAAACGGGAGGCTGAGAGGACGGAAGAAAACAAAGAGGAGGGCTGCCTGGAGGATGACAGTGAAAAAACAGAGACGGCGTGGCTGCTGGCAAGCGGCTCGAATTTTGGAGAGAGGCCGTTGCTTTCTGAGACGATGGAGGAGGCAGAGGCATTTACGGCCTCTTCTACGGGAGATCTCTGGGATAACTGGAATGCGAACCTGGATTTTCCGGGAGAGGGAACAGAAAGTGTACCTTATCAGATCGACAGTCTTTCCCGGCTGATGGGGCTGTCGGAGGCAGTGGCAGACGGAACGGATTTTGCCGGAGAGTATTTTGAACTGACGCAGGATATTGACCTGGGCGGAATGGATATCAATTCCGGAAGCTGGAACCCGATCGGCTGGTATCAGCATGGGACAGAGCTGGGAGGACAGGTAAGGCATCCCTTCCGCGGACATTTTGACGGCGGCGGAAATACCATATCTGGTCTGAGAATCGTGAATCCTGCGAGGAATCTGACGAATATAGGATTATTCGGAGTGATCGATGGCGGTTCTGTGCGGAATCTGACCATAGAGGCAGAAGATATTGTGGGTGAGGACAATGTGGCAGTTCTGGCAGGAGCGATTTTAGGAGATACGGTTATTTATGGGGTGACAGTATCCGGATATGTAAGTGCGAAGGGAAATGCAGGAGGAATCGCCGGAGAGGTGACGGGGTCGGGCAGGCGGGCGGTGATTGAGAATTGCCAGGCCAGAGGGATTGTACTGAATTCCGAACATCCGGACAGCTATACTGGCGGGATTGCCGGTAATGTACAGAATGCCTGGCTGACAGACAATCTTGTCACCACCCAGAACGGAGATGCCAATCGGATTCGGGGAAAGGGCTATGTGGGCGGAATTGCCGGCAGAATGAACCAGACGGATATTTACAATTCGTATGTCAGCGGTACGATCGGCGGGAACGGCAGCCAGGCAGTGGGCGGTATCGTCGGACAATACCGGAGCGGCAATCTGATCCTGGCACGGATGGCAGGAACCGTTGCGGCTACCAATAACGGAACGGCATCCCGGGAGGGCACCTTTGTGGGCACGCGGGCATCCCGGGATCGCTTTACCTACGGGACAGAAAAGCAGGACAATTTTAGTTATCTCTTTGCCAGGGATGCGGCCAGGGCAAAGAAGGTGCTGGGAAGCACGATTGACGGGGACAATACCTTTACCAAAGATGCGCACATTGGTTATTGGACGGATCAGGAGAGGAAGTATGTACTGGTGGCCGGAAGGACAGAGTTCTCTGGCGGGGAACGGTTTTTCTATGAGGAGCTGGAGGATGCGGTACGGTATCTGATAACGCAGAAGCTGAACCGGGAGTTCACGGCAACCGACTATGCAAAAGGAACTTCTTTCCGGCTGGATCATTTTGCGCCGGGATATATGGGAGAGCCGGTGCGGGGCTGCCTGGTATCGGTTCCCAGGATTGACGCCAGAAATGATAACGGCACCTATGATACGGATGTGGCGGAGCTGACGGCGATTTCTGCCACCAGCAATTCCTACAGCAGGATGATTGACAAGGAGCATGCAGCAGCCGTGGTTCCGGGATCCGTCGTGACGGTGGCAACGGCTCCGAAAAACAAGGGAGGAAACCGGTATCAGATGGCAGCAGGAAGCGTTCCTACCTATGTGGATGAGTCTGGCAATCCGGTAAGGATGGACTATGTAATGGGCGGTTCGTACAGTTTTGTGATGCCGGAGTGCGATACGGAGCTGAATGCGGAATATATCAAGGTGACGACACGGCTGACAGTGGAACCTGCAAAAACCGCGATCCATATCGTTCACACCCGCAGCGGTGACCGCAAGAATCCGAAGATTGTCACTGAGGTGACCAATCAGGAAGGCATTCTGATTGCCCGCTATATTGACCAGAATCCGGACACCTCTGTTGAGGTACAGCCGATCCGCATCCACGGGGAGCACAATGGGGAAGGCCAGACCGCAGACCGTACCATGAGATGGTCTGTGGATGATAAGAATCTGCTTTTCAACCGCTCAGAGGCAGGTTATACGATAACCGATGCTGTCATTATGCCAAATCTGGATTCCTCTTTTGTCCAGGGCATCCTCCAACGGGAAATCCAGGCACAGGCAGACGGACAGTATCGGGAAAGGATCAACAACACGGTTTATACTGCCCATGCCGTGGTAACGGCAGCGACGAATCCGGACACTTCTGCAGACAACCGATCCGTCTATGGCAATTGCCGGGTCAATGTGACCTTTCAGATTGTGGATAATACCACGGTTCGGGTGGAAGCAATGGCGTTGAACCGTCAGCAGCTGGAATTTACGGTTACCAGAAGGCTGACAGGAGACCGGAGAAATCCTCAGGAGGAGATTACCTGCTCAGAGCCGGCGGTTCTGGCAGCAACCCTGCTTCCGGAACGTCCGTTTTTTAAAAACGTATCCTGGAATACACAGGAGGGAGGAAAACTGTCTCTGTCTCCAGTGGGGGATGCGAACGGGGAGTGTCAGGTTAAGGTGAACTATGACCGTGATGAGAAGAACTGTCCGGCCTGGATCCGTAACAGTATCCTGGCAGATAACGAAAAAAGAAAATCCGATCCATATGCACGGCTTACAGGATATGCGGAAGAAGCAGAACTGGTAACCGCGGTCAGCGAGGATCAGACCCATGGACATGTGACGGCTTCCTGTCCGGTAAAGCTTCGTTTTGTGACAGAGGATCAGACCAGGATTTATCCGGAGAAGCTTACTCTGGATAAAAAGGAGCTTTCTTATGCGCTTTCCTATGACTATACGGGAAATATCCGTTCCGCTGTGAAGCGCCGGAACGGATTTGGCACAAGGGACAGGATCTGCGCGTCTCTTCTTCCAGAACTGCCGGATTCTGAGGAATACCGGCCTTATGACCGGGAGATTCTCTGGTCCTCCTCGGATCCGGAGACAGTAAGCGTTGACAAGGGAAGCCTCGTGATTCATGATCATGCGCCATGGATAGCAGAGGCATTACAAGCCTATCCGTACCAGGCAGAAAAGACGGTGATCATTACGGCGAGAACCAGAGAAAAAGGACTGGAAGAGCACTGTGAGGTGAGATTGTCATTTCAGGCCAACCTCTTGCGCACGGGCGGAGGGGGATCTTCCTCCGGGGGAGGATCTTCTTCGGGAGGTGGATCTTCCTCAGGCGGGGGTTCCTCTTCGGGAGGAGGGTCTTCCTCAGGAGGCGGATCTTCCTCAGGAGGCGGATCTTCCCCGGCAGGTGCAGCCTCTTCGGCCGGAAGTTCTTCCGGCGGACCGGGAGTATCCAATGTGACTGTGACGGAGGAACCGGTTCCCAAGAGCGGATTAGCGGCGGAAGAGCTGCCGGATTATGTGGTCTCTGGAACCTGGACAATGGATGATTCCGGACGATGGAGCTTTTCTGACGGAAAGAGAACTTATGCCGGAGAATGGGCTGCGGTACGGAATCCTTATGCGGATCCTGCCGCAGGGCAGAAGGAATTCGACTGGTTCCGATTTGATGGAATGGGTTTTCTGGTCTGCGGCTGGTATACGGATCCGGATGGCAGCACCTATTATCTGAATCCGAGGCCGGACGGGACAAAAGGAAGAATGTTTACCGGCTGGAACTGGATCCGCGATGATGAGGGGAACGAATTCTGTTTTTATTTTAATGAGAAATCCGACGGCACCAGAGGAGCCTTGTGGCATGGAGGAAGGACACCGGATGGGTATGAGACGGACAGCAGGGGGCGGTGGATTGAAAAAGACGGTTGACAGGTAACAGGCGGAAAGAGAGACAAGGGATAAGGAAGGCAGGTTGAAGGAGGGGAAAGACAATGAGACAGAGGTTTGCCGGGGTGATGGCAGGTCTGATAATACTGATGGCATTTCTGCCGTATTTGCCGCCGGCAGGTAGGGCTTATGGGGCGGTCAGCTTTGGCGGAGGCGAGCTTAGCTATCCGGAGGAGCTGGTGGCATTATGGGACCGGCTGGCATCTATGGAGGGCGTGGATCTGGAGCGGACGGATTTTATCGGCCATATGACGAAGACGTATCCTAATCCGGGAATTGTTATTTATAAACAGCAGACCAGCGTCAGTCCTGGAAAAAGATGGAAGGATTATGAATATCGCAATATGTACTGCATTTCACACAGCCGGGAGCTGGCGGAGAATCCCAACACTACCATGGAGACAACGGCGGTCTGGTATATCAAAAAGGAACCCTATACTCTGGAAAATCTGCCGGAATTCATTAAAAGCAATACCACGGATGAGGAGCGGGTACGTCTGAATTTTCTCATTATGGCATATGCGGCCAATTATGAGGCATATCAGGGAACCGTAAATTCCGATCCGGTGGTCAAAACCGCGGACTATTATCTCTGCCAGAGCCTCTGCACTCTCTCGGAGGAGGCAAGCTTCACAGGTGACCATCAGCATGACTGGGAGATGTACCGCCGGCATGCAACACAGGTTGCCAACCGCTATCACCCATCCGGGCTGGGAAGCACACAGGTATATGAGGATATGATGGGGAAAATGGAGACCGTCTTTCGTTTGGTATGGAATACGGCCAGACTGGCGTCTGC
This sequence comes from Lachnospiraceae bacterium, assembly GCA_910575255.1. GTDB lineage: Bacteria > Bacillota > Clostridia > Lachnospirales > Lachnospiraceae > Brotaphodocola. Next base: position 63,593 of record CAJTEM010000004.1, read on the forward strand.
CTGTACAGAGTCCTCGGATGGTGGTTATCTGTTCCATCCGATCGCTGCGCAGAACGCGGACGGGATGTACTATGCCTGCTATCCGCTTACCGCAGAAACCAGAGAGATTCTGTCAGCAGCAACGATCCTTACCTATGGGGACTGGAGTTATGAAATGACAGAGTCGTCTCTGAACTTCAAATCACCGACGGGTCAGATACCAGAGGGCGGAGCGATTGCAGAAATAGATCTGAGGAATGCCAATGGAATTATCCCCCAAAATGTGGGAAAGGAAAGTGTAAGAGAGCTTCACATGCCAGTAAAGCTGGGAGGAAACTGGAGTTTGACCTTTGCACAGGGGAATCTGATCTCCCATTTAAAGGATGGTCTGAGGATTGTCGTGGGAAGTCCGGTGACCGGGGAAAATCCTCTTCCCGGTCCGTCCGGCTTCTCGTCGGTAGCGCGCTATCGGCATCAGGAACAGTGGCAGGCAGATTACAGGGTGAATCTGCGCAAGCTGGATGCAGAGACCGGAAAGCCACTGGAAAATGCCTGGTTTGATATTCTGGAGGCTTTTGATGACGGACAGCTGAGCGGGACCGTGCTGGAGGACGACAACTGGGATAATGATGCGGGTAGCCAGTTTTTGCGCTGGGAAGGCTGGGACAGTCCTTATGGCAGCGGAAGCCCGGATCCCTGTCCAAGAGATCAGGAGGTTACCGGAGCAGACGGGTGGCTGAGAGAGGCATCATCCCCCGGAGCCGGAGAGCTTCTTCCCTCAGACAGCCGTGCACACCAGGATATCCGTTATTATTCTTATACGAAAGGGTATTGTGGCGGCCACCCGGAGCCGGAGGACGAGGAGGATGAGGAAGCCTGGGAGGAGTATGAACGGCAGATTGAGATCTGTGAAGCCCTGGTAGCTGCCGGAGGCTTTTACCACTCACTGTCCGGCAAAGCCAGAGAAATGCTAAAGGAGGATCGGGACCGACATTATCAGGAATTTGTCTCGCTGACCTACGACTATTCGGCACGGGAGCTGGCGGCCCGCAGCGGATATATCTGCCACAATCAGGCTCAGGTCCATGAACCCTTTGAAAATATATTTGACGGAATTCATCGGGATACCGTGCCGATAGAGACTGTCTGTGTACATTCCAGCCAGTACTATGCTCTGGGAAACCAGAGGGAATGGGAGAGCGGGGCAGGTGAAGGGATTGCGGAAGATAGGAAACCGTCCGCGAGACAGGGGACGCTTGCACAGGAGCAGGAGGGTTTTGCGACAAAAAGCAATGCAGGGAAGGTCAGTCAGATGGGGGAAGAAGGTTCCTGGCCGGCAACAAAAAGTAATGCAGGGAGAGCGGATGGGAAGGAGGAGGCTTCTCATCTGGCAACAGAGGGCGATGCTAGGAAAGAAAAAGAGGAAGGGGAAGAGGAAGAGGTTCTCAGCCTGGCAGCGGGAAGCAATGCAAGGAGGGAAAAAGAGAAAGAAGAAGAGGTTCTCAACCCGGCAACGGAAAGCAATGCCAGAAGGGGAAAAAGGAAGGAGGAAGAGATCCTCAGTCTGGCAACGGAAAGCAATGCAGGAAAGGAAAAAAGAAAAGAGGGAAGTGATGCAGGCAAGAACAGAAAAACAGAGATATTCCCGGGAGAGGAGGTGAATCCGGAAGAAATATGGATTCTGGATGAGGATGCGGGTCCGGAAGAGCCGTGGGAGGAAAAGCAGATTTTTCCGGGAATGATCCGAAAAGCAGAAGAAGTGGCAGCCATTCTGAACGGCGAGTTTCCGAAGCATGCAACTCCGTCTGACCGACCGGTTTTCAGAACAAATACGGCAGTTCCGGCCGGCAAAGAGTCAGGGAAGACGTCTGCTTCCAAAACCTCGGTTCGGGCTTCGGTCGGCTTTATGACATCCCAGGTATCGAAGATACCGTTGGCAGATCAGAATTATTCCGGCCGGTCAGGCGCAGACTGGAGCTTTGAGGTCTGTGACCACCGGACGGAGGGGGAGATTCATATCAATAAGAGGGATCTGCTTTTAAAGCAGGGGGAAAATGAGGACTATGACTCTTATGGGGATACACAGGGGGATGGGACGCTTGAGGGAGCGGTCTATGGATTATTTGCAGCAACGGATCTGATTCATCCGGACGGAGTAACCGGGGTGGTGTTTGAGAAGGATAATCTGGTAGCGGTTGCTGCTACGGATAAAAACGGAGATGCTTCCTTTCTGGCAATCACGCAGGCGCCAGGTTCAGTGTATGATTACAATCAGGGGCGAATCACGGAAACCGGCTTTGCAGGCCCAGAGAATCTCTACCGGCAGAATCAGCATCGGTACACCAGCAATCCTGATTCGCAGAATGGGGAGCGGTGGTACTATCCGCTCACGGACAATCAATCTGTCAACGGAAACTGCTGGGTGGGAAGACCGCTGTTTCTCGGCTCCTATTATGTGCAGGAGCTGACCCGCTCTGAGGGGTATGAGCTGTCGGTCTATGGCATAGAGGCAGAGGTTTCCAACCGCAGCAGCTGGCTGGCCGGAGGGAATACAGGAGCGAAGGGAAATGTGCGGATCAGGAAGGTCAGCGGAGAGCGCCGCCTGATGGAGGATACCGGACAGGAGGAGACGATAACAGAAATTGAGCTGCTGGCAGAGGGCACCGAGTTTGGTGTGGAGTTGCTTATAAAGAATATAGAGGAAAGCTTACAGCCGGAGTTTTACCGTACAGAGAAAGGAAAAAAAGAGGTATACCGCGAATGGAAGGAGGCAGAGACTGGCTGCGAAACAGTAACGGCAGTGCCGGGAACGCTGGTGCTGATTGACGGAAGACACATAGAAGCAAAAGCCGGAGATTCGATTCGTTTGCCGAACGGAGAATGTGTGACGGCAGCAAATGATAAAAGCGTGGCAGTCACTCCGGAAAAAAGGATTCTTACCGGCGAGAGGGGAGCAATTACAACTCTTGACACTCAGTATATCCCGGATTTGACCGGAATCCATGGGGAGGATGCAAAAGCCTTTTCGGACAGCTGCAACCCGGCGTTGGAGGCAATCGGATTGGAGGATCCTGGGAAAGGGGCGCCATATTTTCGGATTGCGCTGGGAGAGGATCCCGGACTTTGGATTCAGAGGCTGTATGAATTTCTGGCAGCAGAGGATTGCCCGGCATTCAATGCGGCACGCCTGGAGGCTGTGACAGAGGAGAAAGGAGAGTTTTACGGAATTCTGCGGTATTCTTTTCTGGAAGAAGGACTCGCGCTGCCGGTAGTGTACAGCGCGTCGGATCAGGCTTTCTATATCAGGCATTCCCTGGATGATGAAGATGATACCAAAGGCTATCTTTATCAGAAAATTTTGCTGTCGGAATTGTCCGATGCGGATTACGAACGGGGAAATCGTCGGTATCGCTGGATAAGGGTTCCGAATGTGAGACCGGAAAAGAAAGCGGTGGAATTCTATGAGGATCTGGATGATATAGATTTTGTAAGTGACAAGCAGTTTAAAACCTTTTGGGCCTATGGAGAGGGAGAGCCGCTGCGCACTGGGGACGGAAGTATTTATCGGAAAGAATATACATACTATGCGGAGCATTCCGGATACCAGACCGTGGAGAAGATCGCTTATGAACCGCTGAAGGCAGAGTATGATCCGGATGCAGGAAACTGGAGGATTTTTGTATCTGAGGCTCAATTGCCGGAAGCCGGAAGCCTTTTCGTTGCCATCCGCTATCAAAACCGATTTGCCGGGGAGAATATGGGACTGACCGTGGAAGCGGTGCCTTCAAGGAATCTGACAGGGACTTACATAAAAGCAGTGGATCTGGTCTATCCGGGACAGCATCGGATCTATGAGGATGCAGGAACCAGACAGAAACCGGCAGAGGTGCTGGAACGGGCAATCCTTCAGAGGATCCGGGTGAGGAAGGATATTGAAGAGAGTTCTTATCAGAATACGAATTCTTATGGCGAGGTTCATGAAGACTGGTTTACCAGGCTGATGGGGGGCTTTGGGAAAGGGGGCGAGGCAGAAGCCTGTGCCAAAGGACTGGACAATTTTCGCTTTAAATGCTATCTCAAATCCAATTTGACCCGCTTGTATCGGGCTGAGGATGGAAGTGTGATTTGGCAGGATCGGCAGGGAAGAGAATTGGAGGATAAAGATCTGAAGCAGGAAAAGCAGGTGTTTCCTGAGCTGGTGCGAAAGATTTACACAAAGGTAAGGCATCAGACGGATCCGCTTTTTCAGGATTCCCGTGATGCGGTGACGGCGAATGAGACTCTTTATGGAGATACGGACGGAAAAATCAATGAAAACCCCAATCCGGGTTATACGGCAATTTTGGAGACAACAGAACAAAGCGTGGGGGAGGCCGTGTCACGGTCGGAGAAAAGCTATAACTATGAGAAATTTTTCCATGCCATGAATGTGGCAAATGTGGACAAGTGGGACGACGCGGCGCCCGGCTATACCAGCTGGCAGCCGATCGGCAATGCTTCGAATCGGAGCCGGGAAGCTTTGATGAATGCCAGGGTTTCGGATTCCGTGCGCCAGTTTGCCCTGGACTGGTATCTGGAAGATGAGCTGGCAAAGCTGGTAGCGCCTGCAGGGAAAAATACCGGAGAGAAGCAGGCTTTAGAAGGAGAAGTCTCGTATCCGGATGAGATCCTGGATCGGGCGTTGTGGACCGCGATTCAGAAAGCAGAGAATTATCTGAAGCCGTTTTTTGCCTATGATCTGGACGAAATCTATGCCATTGACTGGGAGGAAGCAGCAGGAGGAGGAACCGATGGGGATGCGTCCACCCTGTCTGCAGATGTTCTCTGGGAGGGAAGAGAAGGGGAAACAGATCCAGGCAGTGCTGCGGCTGGTGGTTATTGCGGCACTTCAGCCTATTTACCTTATGGTACTTATGTAGTGGTGGAACAAGAGCCGCGTTATGCCGGCAGCGAATATGAGAAAAATCTGGAGGATTTCAGGAACAAGCACTACCAGACAGATCAGCCCCGGGAGGTTTCCCTGCCGTCGGTGTATGCAGATGCAGGCGGCACACAGACAATGGCAGAAAGAAAAAGTAATGATTATTGTTATGATATTTCCTTAGCGAAACCGGAGATGGAAAGGAGATACCGGATTCGTTTCTGCCAGGAGGATCAGGTAATCCAGGCGCACAATCATCATGGGGACTTTGAAATCTTTCCCTATGGAATGGATATCGGACAGATTACGAACCAGGTACCGACAGCACCGGGAAAAGGAGATTATTTTTCCCTCAGCCAGGATGAATATAGGCCCGGCAAAAATTATTACAATCCGTCGGATCACCGCACGTCAGAACCAGTGATTTACTATCTGTCAGAGGGACAGTCCGGACAAAAGGGCATAGCGGACAATTATCGATACAGCTCGGTATCGGAACACCAAAAAACAGCAACAGCTATGCACGGAGTACAGACAGCACAGGATAAAGAGTATGCTCCCATGCTTGTACCGTGGGGATTGACAGCTCCAGGCGGATCCGGAAACCGTTATCGGAAAGCAGGCAGGAAGGAGGAAAGTGACAAAGAAGGCGGTTACCAGGGATTTGCTTCTGTGAAGTTTCACAATCGTTTTTTTGGAGCAAGGCTTCGCCTGGAGAAGCTGGATAGTGAGACACATGAGAATATTCTGCATGACGGAGCGGTTTTTGCAGTCTATGCGGCAAAACGAGAGGATACAAAGGATGGCAGCGGACAGGTATGCTTCTATGAAAGGGATACCACGATTTCCGGGAGCAGGGGGTTTCTGGAAGCGATGGGAGCTACGGATATCCGTCCGATGGTGAGAGGACAGTCATTTTTTGAGCGATTATTTGGAAAAAAGCCTGGTCCGGGAAACCGGTACACAGGGGTGGTTTTAGCCGGAACGCCGGTATGTGAGGAAGCAGAGCGGATTGTACTGAGAGAGGAAGAGGGAATACAAACCGGAGAATTCGCCTCCTATTCCACGACAGCAGACATAAAGATGCGAGCAGAAGAGACGGACGGCGAGCTGGCCTGGCAGCTGCAGACGATCGGATATCTGGAGACACCGCAGCCGCTGGGAGCGGGAGTCTATGTGATCTGTGAGGAAAAAGCCCCTGCCGGGTACGTGAGAAGTGCCCCGATAGCACTGGAGGTTTATTCCGACAAAATTACTTACTATAAGAAGGGAAAAAGAGACAAACGGGTGGTGGCAGCTGTCTATGAAAAAGATTGCAGAGAATTGACCAAAGAAGGGACGGCTTCCTGGGATACGTTAACAACAGCCCGTGTGAATGTGGAAAATGATCCGATCCGGTTAACGGTAGAAAAACGAAAGGAGGCAGGGGCGGATCCGGCTGCTCCGATTGGCGACAAAACCGTGACGTATAAGGTCAGCGGCAGGATTGACGGAAAGCTGGCGGACATCGGAAATCATCCCGATTATTCTTATGCCTATGAAAACGGACATTATCTTGGGTATGGATGGAGAAAAGGAACCCTGGAATATCTGACGGCAAGAAAGCAGGCCGGAGAGCAGGTGGAGATCGCTTATGAAGGAGGGGTGTTTGCCGGGTACGGCTACGTGACAAGGAAGCTTGAGACTGCACAGGATGAAAATGCCTATGTGGCAGGCGCCACGATGACGCTTTTTGATGCCCTGCTGCTCAAGCCGTCTGGGGATACGGAAGACCATGCCTTTGAAGGACTGGTGACAGAAAGAAATGCAGCCAATAATGTCACCCGGATGTATGTGAAGAAGGGGTATGCCGGAGAGAAAACAAGCTTTGTCAAAGATCTGCATCAGAATCAATGGATGGCGGCAAAGACGCAGCGGCCGGATACGGATATTCTGTATTATGATCTGGACAGTCTGGATGTCATATCCACAGAAAATGTGGATGGGCGCAGAATCACCTACGGATATGACAGAGATTATAAAAAGGTTCCTGTGGCAATGACAGAATCTGACAAAGCGAATTTTAACCGGACAGACACCGAGCATTCTCTGTTTGCTTTCCGGGGCGGGATTGCCTTTCTCGAATTCGCAGGAGGAGATTTTACGAAGCTTTCGTATTCTGCGGTCAATAAGGTGCTCACGGTGGGAGAAGGAACGAAGGTTTATCACCTGAATCGGGAGGGAAACCGGGACTGTCTGGTAGATCCCTATACAGGTATGGCCTATGTACCGTCAATGGAAGAAGAGGGAGAAGTGATGGTATGGGCAGTCCGGATTCACAGAGATGAATATGGCAACCGGATTGCCAGAGACAAGATTACGACTTCGCGATTAGCTACAGTCGGTGAAAATCAGGACAGCTGTTTGGAGCAGGAAATCCTGGATGTGGTGAATCATTCCGGCCATGAGATTCCGGAGGATTGCCGTCCGTCCTATTATCACACAGAGTCTGGTTCTGTTTCCGGCACCTGGAAACCGGAGGATAAGGAGGAGAGTCACCGGGAGACCACTGTCATCACAAATAAACAGGGGCAGAATCTGAATGGCGAGGTCTTAACGGATGATAACAACGGCAGTTTTTCCGGAACCTTGAATCCGGTTTATGATGACTGGGGATTGCCTCAATATTACCAGAGGAGTGAGGAGAGCTATGACAAAGGCACAGAGCTTTATGACCGCAACGGTGATTTTGTCCGCTATCAGGACTCGGATAATCTGGAGAGATATAATAACAATGCCTACCGCATCAACTGTTACAGACAGCTGCATGACGGAAAGGAACAGGAAGAAAAACAGAATCAGAAGAAGCTGTATCACCGCCAGGGAGAAGGCTATATTCTGGAAAACACCTGGCTGAGTTCTGACAAGACACCGAATGATCCCTTCCACACAGAAGAGACAGAGGGACAGCCGGATATCTTAAAACGTGTGCCAGCAGGGCATTATATCCTGGAAGAGCTGAAAAGCCCGGCTGGATATGTGACGGCACTGCCGGTCGGCGTAACGGTTCATGAGAGCAGTGATATGCAGAATACAGAGATGGTGGATAAGACCATAAAGATCGAGATATCCAAGGTGGATGCTCCATTAAGCAGGCAGAAGCAGGTATGGGAGATCGGAGCAGACGGAAAAAGAAAAGACAAAGGAGCAGGGACAGAAAGAACCGGAGGATACACCTATGGACTGGTTCCGGGAGCAGAGCTTACCTTGTATGCCGCCAGAAAAATCTACTCGGCGGAAGAACCGGGCGGATATTATCTGGAGAAGATCAGCGAGGAGCCGTTTGTCTTTGAGTCTACCAACAGCCGCACGGGAAAGAGGGAGTGGAACACGGCCCGTTGGGTTACCGGCACAGAGCCGGTCTATGCAGAGGGCATACCGGCCGGTTATTATCTTCTGGAGGAAACGTCCCCGCCAGAGGGGTTCATTGCCGCAGAACCGATCAATATTGTCATTCGGGAGACTGCCCAGGTGCAGATCTTTACGGTTTACAACGATCATACCAAGACAGAGATTGAGAAATATACCGGACAGGGAAAAGAGAGACGGTTGCTGCCAGGAGCGGGATTTGCGCTTTATGAGGCAAGTACCGATGCAAACGGAGAAGTAATCTTTTCTGACAGCAGGCCGGAATATGATCCGGAGAGGGTTGTGGATCAGTGGGTCAGCAGCGACCGGGAGGCCTGCCAGAGCTTTATACCGGCATTTGAGGCCATGTATCAGGATTATGGGGCAAAGGAGGGAGCCTCTGTGCGATGGCGGGAAGGAAAGACAGAGCATACGGCCCGCTGCGTAAGCCTGGAGGTGATGGATGCATCGGCGCAAGGAGGCCATGAGATGCTTCATCCTCCGGTGGCCACGATGATATTGGAGACAGAAACCGGAGAAAAAATCAGGGTTGTTGCATATGGAGAGGATTCCTTTGAATATCAGTTTGATTATTGCGCTCTGCCAATGGTGAACTCCCATGCCTGTGCCTATACCAGTTTAGATGGTGTGCGGCGTTTCGATTATCTGCCGGCCGGCAGGGCCTATGTACTGGTAGAGACAGAGGCTCCGAAGGGGTATGCAAAAGCAGCAGAAAAAGTGATCCGTGTTGGAAATACGGAAGATATCTACAGGTATACCGTGGAAAATACAGAAGGGAGGCTTTATATTTCCAAGGTTGCAGAGGAGGGAACCCGAGAGCTTGCGGGAGCAAAGATGAGATTATACCGGGCCGGAGATGACGGGGAATTTATCGCAGAGGAGAACTACCTGCAGGAAGAATGGATCACAGGAGAGGACGGACATTATACGGATGAGGATTTTGTAAACGGAAGGATTCTGAAAGGATATGATACAGGAGACTTAAGACCGCATGAGGTCCGCAGGCTGGCAGATGGCAGGTATTGGTTATCGGAGGTGAAAAGTCCGGATTATTATACAACATTCCTACCGGTTGCTATCGACTACCGGCAGGAGGGGGAGAACCGCATCGTGCGGGTCAGTAACCGGCTGGCCTCCGGAAGCCTGGAGGTAGAAAAGACAGACAGCGGAGGGAAGATCCTGGAGGGTGCGGTGTTTGAGCTGGCTGCTTATCACCGGCAGGATATGCGCAACCCCGTGCTGTGCCAGAGACTGAACTGCATCAAGGGAAAGCTTCGCGCAGAGGGGCTTTGCATAGGTGATATCGGAGAGGACGGAAGGGTGGAGCCTTATCTCTATAAGCTCAGGGAGATCGTACCTCCCAAAGGATATGCCGCGACTACCAGAATATTTACCTGGGAATTTTCAGCGAATCAAAACGGCGATTCCTTCCGGCCGGGGGAAGAGGCAAAGAAGAACCTGCGGATTGTCAATGAGCCAACCAGGATTTCCTTAGGAAAAGCGGATTTCGATCAACTGGGAGTTCCTCAAAGCAGATGGTTTCTGGCCGGTGCAGAGCTGGCAGTATATGAGCTGACAGGAAGGAATGAGAAGGATGAGCTTCTGTATGATGCAGATAATCCGCAGAAACAGTGGGTAACCGACGGCACAGAGTATGAGTTAGAAGGGCTGGCAGGCGGACAGAGCTATCTGCTGAAGGAGCTTTCTGCGCCAAAGGGCTACGAGTTGATGGAGCCGGTTATTTTTACCCTTTCCGGAGACGGAAGGAGGATTTCGGATATCAGTAACCATTGCCATACCATTACGGTCCATACCGGGGATTCGGATGAGGAGGGGACAGTCTTTGATAAAGAACATCCGGACAAGGATCGGATCCAGGCAGTAACCGTGAAGGGACGGTATCCGATCCGGGTGGAATATGAGCTTTGGAGTGCTCAAAACCAGATGATTGCAAGCTGGACAGGGAGCCGCGACGGACATACTCTCTGCCGGAGGGATTTTCCGGAGGCAGAAGGGGTATGTATGCTGAGAGAACGGGTCTGTTACAACAATGGTTCGTCGTTTGTCAGCAGCCAGAGAACGGAAAGACTGAGCTTTGACGCGGACGGACTGTGCCGGATTCCGGGAAGAGAGGCCCGGAAAGCAGAATGGATTCTGAGTGACAGCTCTGGCAGGGAGCTTGATTCCTTTTTGGTCAGTGAGGTCAGACAGGAAAAGACGATTCCGAATTTGGAGCTTTCGGGAGATTCTGAGATTTTTCAAAACGGGCGGAGTTATTTGCTGACAGAGGAGACTCTGTATTCGGATGGAAGCAGACAAAAGAGCGGCCGTATGCAGTTTGTTCTGAATGAGAACGGTGCGGTTTTCGGGATTGTTGCGGCGGATTTAAAGACGAAAGTGTGCCTGTCCAAGACAGAGATCACAGGAAATAGGGAGCTTCCGGGATGCCATATGAGGCTGAAGGATCAATATGGAGAGAAACTGATCTCCTGGGTATCCGGGGAGGAACCTTACAGGCTGGAAGGATTTCTGATGCCAGGCGGGATCTATTATCTGGAGGAGACTTATCCGAGAGAAGGATATGCTTATGCAGAAGAAATCCGTTTTACGGTATCTCTGGATGGAAGCACAGATACCGTGGTCATGAAGGACTGCCCCACTCATGTTTTTATCAGTAAAACAGACATTACCGGGGAGGAAGAGCTTTCTGGCAACCGGCTGAGGATAAAGACCATGGACGGACAGGAGGTGGTTTCCTGGGTTTCAGGGGAAAAGCCATATGAGATTACAGGGCTTCTGAAAGCAGGAGAAACTTATATTCTCGAGGAACTGAGCCCGCGGGACGGTTTTGCCCTGGCAGAGGAGATATCCTTTAGAGTCAGCCGGGACGGGAAGACAGACCGGGTACGGATGAAAAATGATAAAACCAAAGTAAGGATAAGGAAGGTTGATGCGGAGACAAAGGAGCCGTTATCCGGTGCGTTTTTACAGATCTGTGATGAAAGGGGGAAGGTATGGGAGCAATGGATTTCCGATGGCGGGAGCCATGAGATCATCGGAAGGCTGAAGGCAGGAGAGCATTATTATCTGCGGGAGAAACGTTCGCCCGACGGTTATCAGCTATCGGAGGATCTGGAGTTTTGGATGCCCGAAGGGAATGAATGGCTGGATGTGACTTTGAAAAACAGAAAGGAGGAGAAGCCAGAAAAGCCGGTAAAACCGGAAAGGCCGGGAGGCCCCAAAGCTCCGCACATTCCGCCCCAAACGGAAAATCGGAAGGAACCAGGAAGAATCAGCGCGGTCTATTCTCCTGAGGTTCCCGGGGCAGCCGGAAGGTTTTCTGAGATTTTGCCGGGAAGGGTTCCCCTGCTGGCAGCAGCCGGTGAAGGAAGCGGTGGTAGAGTCTGCTGGTTCCTGCTCCTGTTGTCGTTTTTCGGAATGATTTTTACTTTTTCTGCAATTCGAATGACAAAACACAGAAGATTCGTTATAATAAACAGGATTCGAAAAGAAAGAAGAAAAAAACAGAGAAAGAAAAAGTGACATGAAGAGAGCAGTAATCGGGATATTGGCCCATGTAGACGCCGGCAAGACCACATTGTCAGAGAGGATTTTGTACCTCACCGGCAGGATTCGGAAGATGGGCAGGGTAGATACCAGGGACACTCATCTGGATACGTATGAGCTGGAACGTTCCAGGGGAATTACCATTTTCTCCAAGCAGGCAGTATTTCCCCTGGGAGACTGGTCAGTGACGCTGCTGGATACGCCAGGCCATGTGGATTTTTCGGCAGAGATGGAGCGGACCTTACAGGTATTGGATTATGCGATTTTATTGATCAGCGGAGCGGACGGTATACAGGGCCATACAGAGACCCTGTGGCGTCTTTTGAAGCGATATGAGATTCCCTGTTTTCTGTTTATTAATAAGATGGATCAGGTAGGGACGGACGCACAGGCATTGATAAAAGAGATTCAGAAAAGGCTGGACGAAAATTGCGTGGATTTTGGACAGAAGAAGGAAGAATTGTGGGAAAGTCTTGCCACATGTGAGGAAAAGCTTCTGGAGGAATATCTGGAGCAGGGGAAAATCGACGACGACAACATTTGCCTGCGGATTGCGGAAAGAAAAGTATTCCCCTGCTGGTTCGGTTCCGCACTCAAAGGGGAAGGAGTAGAGGAGCTTTTGTCAGGAATTGCCCGGCTGATGTGCTGTCCCGGGTTCCCGGAAAAACCGGGGATGAAAGTATTTAAGATTTCAAGGGATGAGCAGGGGAACCGTCTGACACATATGAAACTTACCGGAGGAAGGCTGCAGGTAAAAGACTCTCTGCCGGGAGAGAGCGCCGAGAAGATCAATCAGATCCGGATCTATTCCGGAGCCAGGTATGAGACCGTGAAGGAGGCAGAGGCCGGGATGGTATGTGCAGTTACCGGCCCGATGGCGACTTATCCGGGACAGGGCCTGGGAATTGCCCGGGAGTCAGGGCTTCCGGTTCTGGAGCCGGTTTTAAGCTACCGGATTCTGCCGCCGGAGGACTGCGATATCCATGGCCTTCTTCGGAACCTGAGACAGTTAGAGGAGGAGGAACCCCAACTGCATATGGTATGGAGAGAGGAGCTCCAGGAGATCCACGTACAGGTTATGGGTGAGGTACAGATTGATATTCTGAAAAGCCAGATTCGGGAACGGTTTGGGGTCGATGTGGAATTTGGTGTCGGGAATATTGTATATAAGGAGACCATTTTAAGAACAGCGGAGGGGGTAGGGCATTTTGAGCCGCTGCGCCATTATGCGGAGGTACATTTGTTGCTGGAACCGGCGGAACCAGGCAGCGGGCTGCAGTTTGAGACCAGCTGCAGCGAGGATATCCTCGACCGGAACTGGCAGCGCCTGATCCTGTCTCATCTGGAGGAAAAGCTTCACCGGGGAGTGCAGATCGGAGCAGAGATTACCGATATGCGGATCACTCTGGTATCCGGAAGAGCCCATCAAAAGCATACGGAGGGAGGAGATTTCCGTCAGGCAACTTATCGTGCCGTGCGTCAGGGACTGCGGGAGGCGGGCTGCCGGCTGCTGGAGCCCTATTATCAGTTCCGTCTGGAGGTTCCGGCAGAGAACGTGGGCCGGGCTATGTCTGACCTGGAACGGCGGTATGGGAGTCTCGAACCTTTGCAGATGGAGGGGGAGGCGGCAGTTTTGACAGGAAGTGCGCCGGTTGTCTGTCTGCAGGACTATCAGCAGGAGGTCATCGGATATACAAGGGGGAGAGGAAGGTTTTCCTGTGTTTTAAAAGGGTATGGTCCCTGCCACAATGAGGATGAGGTCGTTGCCGCGGCCGGATACGATCCGGAGGCAGATCTGGAGAACCCTACAGGTTCCGTGTTCTGCTCTCATGGAGCCGGTTTTGTGGTGCCGTGGGATCGGGTGAAGGAATATATGCATGTAGAAGGAATCGGCAGAGGCCAGGAGTCTGATGAAACCGATGCCACAGCAGAAGAAGCAGCAGGCAGAACGAAGAATCGCTCCGGGAGCCAGCCAGGCTCCGTTTGGGGAGGGTCTGCTCAGGGCAGTCAGGGACAGCCCTTTGGCGAGGCGGACAAGGAACTGGAGGAGATTTTTATCCGTACCTATGGGATTCCTAAAAAGAGGCAGGCCTTTGCCGACGGACCGCGGCAGGTGCGATACGAGGCTAAGGGAAAGCCGGAATCCAGAGACAGAGGATTGGCCTTTCCTGATAAAAAACAGGAGCCAAAGGAAGAATATCTTCTGGTTGACGGGTACAATATCATCTATGCGTGGGAGGAGCTGCGGGAACTGGCCGGGGAGACGATAGACGGGGCGCGGCATCAGCTGATGGATATCTTATGCAATTACCAGGCATTTCGGCAATGTATTCTGATTGTGGTGTTTGATGCCTACAAGGTAGCGGGAAACACCGGCCATACCATGAATTATCATAATATTCATGTGGTTTATACAAAGGAAGCGGAGACAGCGGACCAGTATATAGAAAAGTTCGCCTGCCAGATGGGGAAAAATGCCCAGGTGACGGTGGCTACCTCCGATGGTTTGGAGCAGCTGATTATCCGGGGAGCCGGCTGTTTGCTGATGTCGGCAAAGGACCTGAAGGAGGATGTGGAGCGCACAGAGCGGCTGATCCGCGAGCAGCAAAAGCTTTTGCCCCGCGGAGGGAAGATTCCCTTCTTCCAGAATGCGGATGACGAACTGACAAAACAGCTCGAAGAGATCCGCAGGCAGGAGCCATGAAACAAGAGGCAGTCACTTTTCATGGGGTGGGGTGAGGTTCCAGAAGGTACGCCTTGAAAAAAGAGAGGAGAGGCGCTTCAAAATGGTCTGCTGTTTTTTCCGGTTTCGGGATTAAGAATTCCTAAAACCCCTGATTTTTGCTAAGAACGAAACGAAAATCCCCGAACTCGCTTCGCTCAGACAGCGGGGATTTTCGTTTCAATGCAAAACTCAGGGATTTAAGGACTTCTAAATCCCTGCAAAGTCAAATACAGCAGACCATTTTAAAGCGCCTCTCCTCTCTTTTTCCAAGGCTGAGTATTCTCAAAGTTAAACGAAATGACATTGGCCTGTGAACCAATGTCAGTAAGTTAAGAAATCGCGAAACACAGCAAGGGAAACTTCGCTCAAACAGCTGTATTTTTGTTTCTGAGGCAGATTCCTGCGAGCTAAGAGTTTCTGGTGCCCTTGTTTCAAGGCGTACTTCCTGGAACCTCACCCCACCCTGTAAAAAGTAACAGAGATAAGGCATTATCACAGAAACTTCTATTCTGAATCTTGCAAAAGTGTTTAAAATAAAGTACAATGGACACGAAAACCGTGTACGGCAAAGGACCGGCTGAGCCGGTCGTTAAATAAAAGGAGATTTTACATGAGCAAGAAACCAGTAGTATTAATGATTCTCGATGGATACGGTCTCAATGACAATTGTGAGGCGAATGCGGTCTGTGAGGGAAAGACTCCGGTGATGGATCAGCTGATGAGCCAGTGCCCGTTTGTGAAGGGACAGGCCAGCGGGCTGGCAGTGGGACTTCCGGACGGTCAGATGGGCAATTCTGAGGTGGGACATCTGAATATGGGAGCCGGACGGATTGTATATCAGGAACTGACGCGCATTACCAAATCGATTCAGGATGGAGATTTCTTTGAGAACAAGGCGTTGAAGGCGGCTGTGGAGAACTGCAAAAAGAATGATTCGGCCCTGCATCTGTATGGCCTGGTATCTGATGGCGGAGTACACAGCCACAATACTCATATCTACGGTCTTTTGGAGCTGGCAAAGAAAAACGGGCTTGACAAGGTTTATGTGCATTGCTTCCTGGATGGAAGAGATACGCCGCCGACCTCTGGCCGTGACTATGTGGCAGCGCTGGAAGAGAAGATGAAGGAGCTTGGCGTCGGCAAGGTGGCATCGGTGGCCGGACGTTATTATGCCATGGATCGGGATAAGAACTGGGATCGGGTGAAGATAGCCTATGATGCCCTGACAAGGAGTGAAGGTCCGAAGAGTGAGAGCGCGACTGCTGCCATCCAGGCATCCTATGAGGAAGGGAAGACTGACGAATTCATGATCCCCACTGTGATTATGGAAAACGGGGCTCCGGTGGCGGCGATTCACGAGAAGGATTCGATTATTTTTTATAATTTCCGTCCGGATCGTGCCAGAGAGATTACACATGCATTCTGTGATGATATATTTGATGGGTTTGACCGGGGAGACCGTGTTAAGACCACCTATGTATGTTTTACCGATTACGACGAGACAATCGGCAATAAGCTGGTTGCCTTCGAGAAGGAGAGCATCACCAATACTTTTGGAGAATTCCTGGCAGCTCACGGGATGAAGCAGGCAAGGATCGCAGAGACGGAGAAATATGCCCATGTGACATTTTTCTTTAACGGAGGCATAGAGGAACCCAATGAGGGGGAGGATCGCTTCCTGATTCCTTCTCCCAAGGAGGTTGCGACGTATGATCTGAAGCCGGAGATGAGTGCGCCGGCAGTGTGCGACAAGCTGGTGGAGGTGATTCGTTCCCAGGCCTATGACGTGGTTATCATCAATTTTGCCAACCCTGATATGGTGGGACATACCGGCGTGGAGGCGGCGGCGATCCAGGCGGTGGAAGCTGTCGATCACTGCGTAGGCAGGGTAGTAGATGCCATCAAAGAAGTGGATGGCGTGATGTTTATCTGCGCGGATCATGGAAACGCAGAGCAGCTGATCGATTATGCGACCGGAGAACCCTTTACGGCGCATACGACCAATCCGGTACCGTTTATTCTGGTGAATGCGGATCCGGCTTACAAGCTCAGAGAAGGCGGCTGTCTGGCAGACATTGCCCCGACATTGATCGAGCTGATGGGACTTGAAAAGCCTGAGGAGATGACAGGAAGGTCTCTGCTGGTGAGATGATTTTCCTGCCCGGTCTGATTTTTCCGGATTCCTGTGGCAATGAGCCGGATGCTGATTTGCACGGGCATTTGGCGAATGCCGCTGCAGCGATGCAGGCCTGGCTTCCTTGCCTGCAGTGAGATTGTCGGCTGCAGGCAGCATGGGAACAGAAAGCCCGGACATACAGAAAGATTAATTTTCCTTTGTATGTCCGGGCCTGACGGGAAATACCTGTCTCAGGTTTTTTTCCCCTTCTTCTCTTTTTCTTCTTTTTTGATACCGGCCAGTTCAGCCAGCTTTAAGGCAGTCTGGTGAATGTCCAGAGTGCCGGTCTTTAATTCCTCCTTTTCCTTTAAATACTGGAGAAAGCTTTTGGGATGATAGACAAAAGCCGGAGTGGATTCCAGGGATGCCTGCGGATTGGTAAATACCGTCACCACCTCCAATACGGCAGATATTCCGGCCTGTTCCATGGCAGAACGGATGAGTTCCTGTTGTTCCTGGCAGGCTTTTACAGGATTGTCAAAGCTTTTATCCTCTCCATTGATATGTTGGCGCCAGGAGGCGGTCTTGCCGGCAGGCTCTTTGCGGTTACCAGGGGCAATCGTGCCGCCAAAGCCCAGGCAATATACTCCGACAATCCCTCCCGGAGCAACAACCAGTGCAGTGAGGCGGGCGGTCTTTCCGTCATGGGAGACGGTCCCGGGAGCTACCAGCCGCATCCCGTTTTTGGAAGTGAAGCGCAAAAGCTGGGCAACAAACGCAGTCAGATCGCTTTTGGTGCCGTTGCGGACACGAGGTTCCCGGTTCTTTTTGACATTCTCCTGGCTGTCAGGCTCTTTCCGGCTGCGGATGCCGAACAGCATGCGGGTGATATCCTTGCCGGTTCGTTTCTGCAGGATCGGGATCAAAAGGATCATGGCGAATGCCAGGAATGCTACGAACAAAAATTGCTGTGAGGGATTATCTGTCATAGGAATACTCCTTTCTTATACTGTTTTTTGGCGCCGTCTTTCAGGAATCCGGATAAAGACTGCTATAGATTTCCTCTGCCAGCAAATCCACATAGGATTGGTCACTGAGATCATGATTGGTGATGAGAATGTCCTGGATCAGTTCAAATCGTTTCAGACTCAGTTCCTCGGGAACAAGCTCTTTGTATTCCCGAGAAAGCTGTTCGTCAAGCTGATCGCCGGAATAGCTATCTATGAACCAGCGGATCAGCTTCCGGGTCCGGATTTCTTCTTCTCCGATCTGCCCTTCTACCTTTTTGGCATCCTTTGCCGTTTTGACAGCCACAAACAAAGAAGCAGCGCCAAGAACCGTGATGATTATCTGGCCCATGGCACCCAGAGGGAGCGACACGATACCCAGCCAGCAGAGGGCGGCAAAGATAATCAGTGCGCCGCCTACCAGGAAAAAGGCGGAGGCGGAGGATTTTAAGTCGTCATATTGCTGCGATTTTTTGACATATACGCGGGCAGGAAGGCCTCTGCCTAAGCCCTTTGAAATACGGGCAGAGGAGATTTTGTCCGAAGCAGAGGAGGCATCCTCAGCGGAATCATCACTTTGGCTGCCAGCCATCCCGTCGGCAGCGATCTCTTCAGCCATTTTAAGCTGTGCCTGATATTCGGCCTGCAGACGGGTAAGCGTCTCTTCCTGTTCTTTTTTCTTCATGGCATCCGCAATTTCTTTAGATTCCACCAGCGGACCGCCGCAGTCGCTGCAAATGGTAATTCCCTCGATAAATTCCATGTCGCATTTTGGACAATAAGGCATGTTTTTCCCTCCCTTAATGGTAATCAAGCAAACAAACTTTATTCATTATAATGCAAGCTTTTTAATCCGTCCAGTAAATTTACAAAATATTACTTCCCTTTCCGGAGGAAATAGGATAAAATGAAAAGAAGTTTGGATTGGTCAAATAAGGAAATGCCAGGAGGAGGATATGAAGACGTCTACGCTTTTGAAGCGCTTTTTACCCTATTATAAAAGATATTGGAAGACCATGGCCTTTGATTTGTTCTGCGCGTCACTGACTACGGTGTGCGAGCTGGTATTTCCCATGCTGCTTCGGTATATTACCAATCAGGGAATGCAGGATTTGGCGTCGATTACTGTGGGAATGATCTTGCGGATTGGCGGGATTTATTTTGCGTTGCGGATTGTGGATGGTCTGGCTGCCTTTTATATGGCATATACCGGGCATGTGATGGGGACGAGGATCGAGACGGATATGCGTCAGGATGCCTTTGAGCACCTGCAAAAGCTGTCAGACAGCTATTTTAATAATACCAAGGTCGGACAGATCATGTCCCGGATTACCAGTGATTTGTTTGATGTGACAGAATTCGCACACCATTGTCCGGAGGAGTTTTTTATTGCTTTTTTGAAGGCAGTGATTTCCTTCCTCGTATTGTCAGGAATCAACCTGCCGCTTACTGTTATCATCTTTATTTTTATTCCGATTATGGTACTGTCGTGCACCTATTTCAATTTGAAGGTAAAGCATGCGTTCCGAAAGCAGAGGCAGCAGATCGGAGAACTGAATGCCAGGATTGAGGATAATCTGCTGGGAAACCGGGTAGTGCGGGCATTTGCTAACCAGAATATCGAAATTGAGAAATTTCGCCAGGATAATCAGGCATTTCTGAAAATCAAACGGGAAAGCTATCTGTATATGGCAGCATTCCAGGATACGATAAGAATGTTTGACGGTCTGATGTATGTGGTGGTGATAGTAGCCGGCGGAATTTTTATGGTAAAGGGACATATTGAGCCAGGAGATCTGGTGGCTTATACGCTGTATGTGACCACATTGCTGGCTACTATCCGCCGGATTATTGAGTTTGCAGAGCAGTTCCAGCGGGGAATGACTGGCATTGAACGTTTTGTGGAGATCATGGATTCCAGGGTGGAGATTTTGGATGAGCCGGGAGCAGAGCCGCTTGAAGAGGTAAGGGGTGCTATTTGCTTTGATCATGTAAGCTTCGAGTATCCGGATGATCACAATTCTGTTCTGGAGAACATTACTTTGTCGATCCGTCCGGGAGAGAGGATTGCACTGGTAGGTCCTTCTGGCGGAGGAAAGACGACCTTATGTAATCTGATCCCGCGGTTTTATGATACTACGCATGGAGAGATCCGCATTGACGGACGTGAGCTTAAGGGAATCACGCTGCAGAGTTTACGTACCAATATCGGAATTGTACAGCAGGACGTATATCTGTTCTCCGGCACTGTATATGATAATATATCTTATGGGAATCCCGGCGCTTCCAGAGAAGCGGTCATTCAGGCAGCAAAGCTGGCAGGAGCCCATGAGTTTATCTCGGAGTTGAAGCAGGGCTATGATACTTATGTGGGAGAACGAGGAGTGAAATTGTCCGGAGGCCAGAAGCAGAGGATCAGCATAGCTCGTGTGTTTCTGAAGAATCCGGCGATTCTCATTCTGGATGAGGCCACTTCGGCTTTGGACAATGAAAGTGAGCATTTGATCTCTCAGTCTCTGGAACGGCTGGCAGAGGGAAGAACCACTCTGACAATTGCCCACCGTCTGACTACGATTCAAAATGCGGATCGCATTCTCGTTCTCTCGGAGGGGAAGATTCAGGAAGAGGGGAATCACCGTGAGCTTCTGGAAAGGCAGGGGATCTATTATCAGCTCTATCAGTCAGCGCAGGAGCAGGAACAGGGGATGAAAGAGGAAAAGAATAGCAGGGGAATAGCAGGGAATAACAACAGGAGGGAGTAACGACGATGAAAACAGCAGTGGTGACAGACAGTAACAGCGGGATTACCCAGAAGGAAGGAGCGGCTCTGGGGATTTTTGTGTTGCCGATGCCTTTTATGATTGACGGGGAGACTTATGAGGAGGATATCAGCCTGACACAGGATGAATTTTATGGGCGACTAAAGGAGGATGCGGATATCTCTACCTCCCAGCCGTCGCCGGAGACTGTCATGAATCTGTGGAACAGAATTCTGGAGGATTATGATGAGATTATTCATATTCCGATGTCGAGCGGTTTAAGCAGCTCCTGTCAGACGGCTCTGATGTTGGCTGAGGATTATGACGGACGGGTACAGGTGGCTGACAATCACCGTATCTCGATCACTCAGCGACAGGCGGTGCTTGACGCAAAGATAATGGCGGAAGGGAATATGGCGGCAGAAGAGATTCGCAAGGAGCTGGAGAGAACTGCTGCGGAATCGAGCATTTACATTACGATTGACACTTTGAAATATCTGAAAAGAGGTGGCCGGGTTACGCCGGCGGCTGCGGCATTGGGGACACTCTTGCGGATCAAACCGGTTCTTCAGATTCAGGGAGATAAGCTGGATGCATTTTCCAAGGCACGGACTATGAAACAGGCAAAGTCTACCATGCTGGCAGCGATTGCTCAGGATCTGAAGAATCGGTTTGGAGATCCAGAGGCTGAGCATACCTGGATCGCAGTGGCACATACCTGCAATGAGGAGGCAGCCAAGGAGTTTGTGTCTGAACTGAAAGAACTGTATCCGAAGACAGGAGAAATCATTGCGAATCCTCTGTCATTAAGCGTAGCCTGTCATATCGGTCCCGGAGCGCTTGCGGTGGCAGTGACCCGCTGCCTTTCAGGGGAGAGAGAAGATAGGGCCTGATTGATCTTTGAGAATGAGTGGAAAAGGAAAGGCAGCAGGGGACAGGATAGGATGAAAAATGAAATGAGGAGAGGGCACTGGTTTACACTTCCCGGCTTTATGGTCAGTCTGAAGGTGCCGGTAGCTGTGCTGATGGTACTGTTTGGCATGATTCCCATGGTGCTTTGTACCCAGATGCTGATTGGTTCGCTGCGTCAGATTCAGACAGATACCCGCATGATTGAGGTCCAGAATCAGTGCCAGATACTGAGCAGCAAGATGACGCGGACCGGATACCTGAGAGGAGACTCCCGGGACGGGACGATGGACAGCGAGATCCAGGCGATGGCCGATGTCTACAACGGCAGGATCGTAGTGGTTAACAGCGATTTCAGGATTGTTCAGGATACTTTTCATATTGCAGAGCGCCGGTTTCTGGTGGCGGAAGAGGTAATCCGCTGCTTTCAGGGAGAGAGCAGCAGCAAATATAATAAAGAGAAGCATTATTTTGCCCAGGCAATTCCTATCTATGACAACACGCCGATCAAAGGAATCGAGGGCGTACTGGTGATAACAGCATCTACAGAGGGGATTTTGTCTCTGATGGATACGGTATATGATAAGGCTCTGTTTTTGGAGATTCTGATAGGGCTGGTCCTGGTACTGGCGGCGATGGGGGCAGTAACCATGCTGATGAAGCCTTTTGGGGATCTTCAGAAAAAGCTGAATCAGGTGGCGGCGGGCGCTTTGGATACGGATATCAGCACAGAGAGCTATCGGGAGACCAGGGATATTTCCCGGGCGGTTGGCAGTACCCTGTCGAAGCTGAAGGAGGTTGACCAGTCCCGGCAGGAGTTTGTATCGAATGTCTCTCATGAGCTGAAGACGCCGATTACTTCCATACGGGTGCTTGCGGATTCTCTGATGGGCATGGGCGAGGCGCCGATTGAGCTTTACCGGGAATTCATGGAGGATATTTCGGATGAGATTGATCGGGAGAGCAAGATTATTGATGACCTGCTTGCGCTGGTAAAGATGGATAAATCCGAGGCGGAGATTAACCTTTCTCAGGTCGATATTGTGGTGCTGGTGAAGCAGATCCTCAAGCGCTTACGTCCGATTGCGAATAAGAGGAATGTGGAGCTGATCCTGGAAAGCATTCGTGAAGTGACAGCGGATATTGATGAGACAAAGCTGTCTTTAGCGATCAGTAATCTGGTAGAAAATGCTATCAAGTATAATTCCGCCGGCGGCTGGGTTCGTGTGACAGTGGACGCGGATCATAAATTTTTTTATGTCAAGGTGGCGGACTGTGGCATCGGTATTCCGGATGAGGAGCAGGATCGGATCTTTGAGCGGTTTTACCGGGTCGATAAGGCACGTTCACGGGCGACCGGAGGCAGTGGTCTTGGGCTTTCCATTACCAGGCGAGTGGTGCTGATGCATAAGGGAGCGATCCGGCTGATCAGCAAGGAGGGAGAGGGAAGCACCTTTACTCTGCGGATTCCCCTGAATTATATAGCATAAAGGCCCGATGCCTTGCTGGAGATTCGGGAGATGGATCAGCGAGGTGGCGGATGGGCGGAGGATACGGAATGAAAAGGTTATGGATATGGCTGACAGGGCTGATGCTTTTGTTTCTGACAGGATGCACGGGAAAGTCCGGATCTCTGGAGGAAGGAGAGACATTATATCAGATATATTATCTGAATGCGGCTATGACCCGCCTGATTCCTTCGGAGTACCGGACCCGGACGGAGGATACGGATCTGCTGATTCAGGAGCTGATGGATCGGTTTATGAAGGTGCCGGCAGATCTCGATGTGCAGGCAGCACTGTCGGAAAAGACAACTTATCAGGGATACAAACAGGAAGACATTGTACTTTATCTGTATTTTGACAGCAATTATACCGGTATGCCGTCGGGGCGGGAGATCTTGTGCCGTGCAGCATTGGTGAGGACCTTGACGCAGGTTCCGGGGATTCATTATATTTCCATTTATTCCGGAGACCAGCTTTTGATGGACAGGAACGGGATGCCAGTGGGCATGCTGTCAGCATCGGATTTCACAGACAGCATCAGTGATGTCAATGCGTATGAAAAGACCGAGCTGACGTTGTATTTTACAGACGGAGAAGGCGAGCAGCTGTTTCCGGAGAAAAGGGAGGTGGTTCACAATACCAACACTTCGGTGGAGAAGTTGATTCTGGAGGAGCTTTTAAGCGGTCCGAAGCAGCCGGGGCTGGAGCCGACCTTAGATCCGCAAACCAGGCTTTTGAATGTGTCTACCAACGAAAATGTCTGTTATCTGAATTTCGATATCGGATTTTTGAATAATTCACTGGAAGTTAAGGATTACATTCCGATCTACTCGATTGTCAACTCCCTGTCAGAGCTCTCCTCGGTGAATCGGGTACAGATCAGTGTCAATGGAGCACAGAATACAAAATTTCGGGATTCCATAGAGCTGAATACCTTATTTGAGCGGAATCTGGATTATATCGGAGAGAGTGACAATCAGGAGATCCTGGAACCACTGGAAAGGATTGAGGAGGAATAGAAGATTAAACGACCACTGCTTATCTTGACGGCAGGATTCGTACTTGGAGAGGTGTTGGGCCTGCTGGGCTTTATGGCAGTGAAGCTTCTTGCGGCAATGGCGCTGGCATTTGTGCTGGCGTTGTTGCCGTGCCTTATGGCAGAAATAAATTTTCAAAAACACTCTCAGAAGAGAGGAAGAAAGAACAGAAAGGCTGCAGCGTGCGGGCACAGGACAAAGGCCATGGTTGTCTGGATCGCCCTGGGTTTCTTTTTTCTGTTGTTGGGATACTGGCGGGGGAGGCAGGCCCTTGCATGGAGCAGCCGGGAGAGGGGGCTGGCGCTGGAGGGAACCAGGCAGACTGTCTGCGGTGAGGTTCTCAGCATAAAGCAGGGGAAGAACGGTCAGATATTGACACTGGAAAACTGTGTGCTGTCGGGAGGACAAACAGGGACAGAAGGCTCAAAGCGTTTGGAGCGCCTGCAGGTTTATCTGGAAGAGGACGGCAGCTTTTCACGGCCGGTTCTGGGGAACAGGATAGCTGCAGAGGGAGAGATGAGTGCTTTTTCGCCGGCCAGAAACCCTGGCGAATTTGATTACAGAGGCTATTATCGTTCTTTGAAGCTGCATTATCGGATGTTCGCGGATTCCTGGCGGGTTCAGAAAGCAAGTGTTAAGTGGGAAAGGGAGTGTCAATATCGTTTGTCTGTATCGATCGGACGAATCCTGGAGAAGATTGCGGATCCAAAAGATTCGGGGATTTTTCAGGCAGCGATTCTGGGAGAAAAGTCTCAGCTGGATCAGGAAATCCGTGATTTGTATCAGAATAACGGAATTGCGCATCTTCTGGCAATCAGTGGCCTGCATTTATCTCTGGTCAGTACGGCGGTGTATGGCACTCTGCGCAGATTGGGGGCAGGCTATGGAAAGGCGGGGCTTTTTGGCGGGATCCTCCTGACATTTTATGCGGGAATGACGGGGGCTTCCCCGTCGGTATTGCGTGCTTTGATTATGGCGCTTTGCGGATTCCTGGCAGCATACCTGGGAAGAACCTATGATTTGCCTTCCGCATGGGGACTGGCAGTATTCTTACTCTTATGGGACAATCCTTATCGTCTCTGCCAGGCGGGAGTCCAGCTTTCCTTTGGGGCAGTGGCGGGAATTGCCCTCATGGCAGAGAAAAAGGAGGAAAAAGACAGGAACGCAGACGTGCCGGTTCAGGAAAGAGAATTGGCAGAGAGAAAAGAGGAAGGTAAAAACCACGGACCGGCCATCGGATGGATGCAGAGGGGTCAAAAAGCAGGTGAGAAGCTTGGAGAAATGCTGGCATATAGCATGGGAATGCAGACAGTGACATTGCCGTTTGTCTTATATCATTATTTCCAGATCCCGCTTTACGGGATTTTCCTTAATCTGCTGGTGGTTCCGCTGATGGGAATTGTGGTGGCATCCGGGGCGGCCGGGGTTTTACTGGGAAGCATCTGGTTGCCGGCGGGCCGCTTTGCAGCAGGAAGCGGACATGTGATTCTGAGCCTCTATGAGCTTTTGTGCAGACTTTGGGAAAGACTGCCGGGAAGTCTTTTGCTTTTGGGGAGACCCAGGCTCTGGCAGATTGCGGTCTATTTCGGAGTATTTGCCGCGGTTGTGGCTGCATGGGATAAGGAAAAGCGAAGATATTCCGCGATGCTGCTGGCAATCATGCCTTTTCTTTTGCTGCAGTTGCCGATCCGGGGAATGCAGGTCACTTTTCTGGATGTGGGACAGGGCGACGGCATCTGTATCCGCACGCAGGCGGTGACTGTCCTGGCGGACGGAGGCAGTACAGACCAAAAGGAACTGGGGGAGAACCGTCTGGAGCCGTTTCTTAAAAGCAATGGGATCGCTAAGGTAGACTATGCGATCGTCAGCCATGGGGATCAGGACCATATCAGCGGTCTGCTTTATCTTCTGGAGGAAAGTGAGATTGCCGTCCGCACACTGGTTCTTCCTAGGGCAGGGGCGGGAGAGGAAGTCTATGAACGTTTGGCGCAGCTGGCCAGGCAACGGGGCGGTAAGGTTCAATGGATGGAAAGAGGCGATGAGCTGAGAGAGGGGCTCCTGAAGATCACCTGCAGATATCCCCGATATCAGAAAGAAAAGTTACAGGACCGCAACGAGCATTCCCTGGTACTGCAGGTGGATTACGGGGATTGTCATATGCTTCTGACAGGAGATATGAGCGGAGAGGGGGAGAGACGGCTGATGGAGCTGGAACAATCCGGGCATGCAGGAGAGAAAAGCGCCGGACTGGAGCAGATCCAGATCCTGAAGCTTGCGCATCATGGTTCCCGTCACTCTACGACGGAAGAATGGCTGGACTGGCTGAAACCAGACTGGGCGGTTGTTTCCTATGGGGAAGGAAACCGCTACGGGCATCCCGGACAGCAGGTTTTGGATGCTTTGGATGCAAGAAAGGTACGAACATGGAAAACCGCCGAAAGCGGGGCCATTTGCCTGAGGACGGACGGCAGAAGGATCTGGTGGCAGCCGTGGATTGGGGAAGCAAAGGCAGAATGACAGACAGGGGGAGGGATATTCAGCCTTGGAACAAGGGGAGGGCCGCAGCGGGAAATGGTCTGCAGATGTTGACTTTGCAGAGATTTAGAAGTCCTTAAATTTCTGAGTTTTGCATTGAAATGAAAATTCACACTGTCTGAGCGGAGCGAGTTTGTGAATTTTCGTTTCGCTTTTTGCAAAAATCAGAAATTTTAGGAATTCTTGATCTCGAAACCGGAAACATCCGCAGACCATTTCCCGCTGCGACCCTCCCCTTGTTCCAAGGCGTACCTTTT
Source organism: Lachnospiraceae bacterium (assembly GCA_910575255.1). Taxonomy (GTDB): domain Bacteria; phylum Bacillota; class Clostridia; order Lachnospirales; family Lachnospiraceae; genus Brotaphodocola. Next base: position 90,318 of record CAJTEM010000004.1, read on the forward strand.
GGAACCTCATTCTCATAAAAAAGTAAAAAATCCGGAAAAAGCAGGATAATACGTTTTCAAAACCCGGAAAATGTGATAGAATCAAATTATAATCATAACAATCGTTTTCGCAGAGAATGCGGAATGTCAGAAAGGAGTAATTATGGAGTATCAGAATCTGAATCAAAGCTATGGGGCATATGATGCCGCGCAGGAGTATGAGCCGCTGAACCGGTACACGGCAAAGACCTTTGGATGGATGTTTGCGGGATTGCTGGTGACGTTTTTGGTGGCTATGACCGCGTACATGACCGGGCTGGTATGGTATGTGTTTGCGATTCCTTATGCTGTGCTGGTATTGGGAATTGCAGAAGTTGCAGTCGTGCTTTATATGTCAGCGCGGATTAATAAGGTATCGGTAGGGACGGCAAGAGCGCTGTTTTTGACGTATTCCGTGCTGAACGGAGTGGTGTTTTCGGCTTATTTCCTGATTTATGAATTGCCGAGCATGGTGTTTATATTTGGAGCCACGGCATTGTTCTTCGGAATAATGGCAGCAGTCGGATACACGACACGGGCAGATTTGAGCAATCTTCGCAATTTCCTTCTTGGCGGCCTGGTATTTCTGCTGGTATTCTGGGTTGCGGCAATGTTTATCAACCTGGAGCGGTTTGAGATCGTGGCATGCACGGTGGGAATCTTCATTTTCCTGGTGTTCACAGCCTACGATACCCAGAAGATCCGGGCTTATCATCAGGTGTATGCCCAGGATCCGCAGATGGCGAGAAAGGCATCGATTTTCTCGGCTCTGCAGCTGTATCTGGATTTCATTAATCTGTTCATTTATCTGCTGCGTGTTCTTGGCAGGAGAAAGTAAATGCAGACTCTGAATCAGGATATCAAAGACCATACCTTCAAACCAGTATATCTTCTCTTTGGAGAAGAGGCCTTTTTGAGAAACAGCTATAAAAAGCGTCTGCAGGAGGCAATCGTCGGAGATGATACCATGAACCTTTCCCGTTTTGAAGGGAAAGGGACCGATGCAGACGAGCTGATCCGACTGGCGGATACGATGCCTTTCTTCGCAGAACGCAGGCTGATACTGGTAGAGGACAGCGGTTTTTTTAAGAATGCGTCAGAGGCCCTGGTTCAGTACCTTCCGTCCATGCCGGGTACCACCTGCCTGGTTTTCGTGGAATCTGAGGTGGACAAACGCAGCAAGCTGTACAAAAAGGTAAAGAGCCTGGGCTATGCAGCGGAAATGGGAAGACAGGATGCCGCCCAGCTGGGACGGTGGGCGGGGGGGATTCTGTCCAAAGAAGGGAAAAAGATCACCGGGCATACGATGGAGCTTTTTTTGAGCATGGCCGGTGATGATATGGAAAATATCCGCATGGAGCTGGAGAAGCTGATCAGCTATACCTGGGGACGGGAGGTAATCACGGACGAAGATGTGGAGGCAGTCTGTACGGTAAGGGTGAGCAATCGCATTTTTGAGATGGTTTCGGCAATTGTCAACCAACAGACACGCAGGGCGATGGAACTGTACGAGGATCTGCTGACATTAAAAGAGCCGCCCATGCGGATTCTGTTTCTGATTGCCCGCCAGTTTAACCAGCTTCTCCAGGTAAAAGAGCTGACGGAGAAGGGACTGGAGCGCAAGACGATTGCCTCCCGGCTGAAGCTGCAGCCCTTTGTAGTAGGAAAGGTAATCCCGCAGGCCCGACAGTTCTCCCGGGATCAGATTCTGTCTTATGTGAATCTGTGTGTGGAGGCGGAGGAGGCTGTGAAAACAGGACGGCTTTCCGACCGGCTGGCGGTTGAGCTTTTGATTACCAGGCAATATGGATAAGCAACGTAAAAATAGCCCTGCGCTTTATGGCGCCCGGCTATTTATTTTTGGTCCAGAGGAGTATTCGGTGGTTTGGTGGCAACGGATGGGTCAATTCCAAGCTTGGGATTCAGGGAGGTATCCAGACGAAATTCGATAATATCTTCCACAGAGCAATTCAGGATAGTACAGAGAACGTCAATGGTATGTGTGGATACATAGGCATTCTTTTTTAAACGCCCGATCTGTCCGGCGCTGAAGCCATAGTATTTAATCAGCCGGTATTGGCTGATTCCCTTTGCTTTCATGGTTTCCCAGAGTCGGTCGTATAGAATCATAACTGTCACCTCTGCCTCTATTAAACCAGCATTATCCGATCATGTATATTATCCATAATCGGGCATGTTTATACAGACAAAGACAAAAAGTGCGTATCCCAAGTGGAGCGTTTTTTTACAGGACGCAATTTCCTGCGAAATAAAAAAGTCTCATCCGGCACACCTTCCGGATGAGACTTTGGTTCTCATGGGTTAATCTTCTATCATATTATGCAATCGCGTTCACAGCCTTGGACAGGCGGGATACCTTTCTGGAAGCAGTATTCTTGTGGTATACGCCTTTGGTACAAGCCTTGTCGATCTCGGAAATCGCGGCAGTCAGACAAGCCTGAGCAGTAGCTTTGTCACCGGCAGCCACGGCGGCATCTACTTTTTTACAGGCAGTCTTAACTTTGGAACGAATCGCCTTGTTTCTGGCAGCTTTTGTTTCATTAACTAAGATTCTCTTTTTCGCAGATTTAATGTTAGCCAATCTGTTCACCTCCGATATTTTATGATTGATAATCGCTGGTTTGCATCAAAGTCTGGACACGGACAGTTCAATGTAAACATACTTTTTTATTCTAGCGAATCCAGAGTGAATTGTCAATACATAATTTGGGGGATTTTGAAGAAAATATCGGTATGAGTTACTGTTCACACCCAATGTCAGTAAGTTAAGTAGTTCCAAAAGGTACGCCTTGGAAAAAGGAGAGGGAAGAAGCCGGAAATGGTCTGGTGCTTTTTCCGGTTTCGGGACCAAGAATTCCTAAAACCCCTGATTTTTGCTAAATGCGAAACAAAAATCCACAAACTCGCTTCGCTCAGACAGTGTGGATTTTCGTTTCAACGCAAAACTCAGGGATTTAAGGATTTCTGACTCCCTGCAAAGTCAAAAGCACCAGACCATTTCCGGCTTCTTCCCTCTCCTTTTTCCAAGGCTATGTATTCTTTGACCCCAACATCAAGACATTGGTCAAGGGTTATCTGAACTGTTACGAGGAGGTAAAAGACATTATCTGCGGACAGGAAGTGCTTTCAAAGCGGTATGATGGGAACAGGAAAACAGGTGAATGACGGAAGGAGAGAAAAGGGATGGCAAAGGATTATGTGATTGAGAAGGAAAAACCGGATTTTGAGGTGAGGACAGATCTGGCTCTGGAAGAGAGGGAGAGCTTTCCGGGAGATGGGGGAGAGATATCGGGAGTTTCGCTGCGGGAGTGGCAGGACAGGGAGAACCAGGTAAAGCTGACAGAGGTAAAGATTCTGGATGAGAGAGGGGCTGCGGCTATGGGAAAGCCGTTGGGAACGTATCTGACACTGGAGGCGGATCAGCTGGCAGGGAAGGATGAGGATTATCATGAGGAGGTGTCAAAGGAGCTGGCCAGGCATATCCAAAAGTTGGTCAAAAGTATGATGGAAAGAGTAACAACGGTTGTCAGGACGGGAACGGAGAGAACAAAAGAAGGGATTCAGGAAGAACGCAAGGCAGAAGAAAGAGAAAATCTGAGAATTCTGGTGGTGGGACTGGGGAATTCCTCCGTGACTCCGGACGCTTTGGGACCGAAGGTGGTTGCTAATCTGCAGGTGACGCGTCATCTGGAGCAGCAGTACGGGGACGGCTTTTGTAAGGAACGCGGGCTGCCGGTGATCAGTGGGATTGTTCCGGGTGTTATGGCGCAGACCGGGATGGAAACGGCGGAGATTCTGAAAGGAATTATCCGGGAGACATCGCCGGATCTGCTGATTGCAGTTGATGCCCTGGCAGCACGGAGTATCCGCCGTCTGGGTACGACGATTCAGCTGACAGATACTGGAATCCATCCGGGATCCGGTGTGGGAAACCATCGCCACAGTCTGACCCGGGAGAGTCTGGGGATTCCGGTGCTGGCGATTGGGGTGCCGACCGTGGTGGGAGCAGCAGCAATCGTGCACGATACCGTAAACACAATGATAGAGACTTTGTCTTCGAGTATGGCGACAAAAGGCATGGGAGATTTTATCCAGGAAATGTCTCCGGATGAGCAGTACGACCTGATTCGGGAGCTGCTGGAGCCTGAGTTCGGCAGTCTGTATGTGACGCCGCCGAATATTGACGAGATGGTGTCCGGTCTCAGTTTTACGATATCGGAAGGAATTCATCAGGCTGTTTTTGAGGTTGTAAAGGCCTGAATTATATGCTATGATAACATCTGTTAAAGCAAAGAGCCCGGTAAGCCGGGCCTGTACATAGAAGGGGAATTCTCATGAAATGGACAAAGTTTACCTTGAACACCACGACGGAGGCGGTGGATCTGATCGGCAGCATGCTGGATGAGATCGGGATTGAGGGCATTGAGATTGAGGACAATATTCCACTCTCGGAAGCAGATACCAAAGGCATGTTTATCGATATTCTGCCAGAGCTTCCTCCGGATGACGGCACGGCAAAAGTAAGCTTTTATCTGGAGGATCCGGCTTTAGTTGAGGGAATTCTGCGGCAGGTGGAGGAGGGACTGGAGGATCTGCGACCGTTTGTGGATGTCGGAGAGGCATCAGTTGTGGTATCGGAGACAGAGGATAAGGATTGGATCAATAATTGGAAGCAATATTTCAAGCCGTTTACCGTAGATGATATTCTGATAAAGCCGACCTGGGAGGAGGTGCCAAAGGAGCACGAGGGCAAGCTTCTGATTCAGATTGATCCGGGCACGGCGTTTGGTACGGGCATGCATGAGACGACGCAGCTGTGCATCCGCCAGCTTCGCAGATACGTGAATGACAGTTCAGCGGTTCTGGATGTGGGAACCGGCAGCGGTATTTTGGGGATTGCGGCACTGAAGCTGGGAGCAAGAGTGGTGTTCGGAACGGATCTGGATGAAAATGCGATCCACGCGGTGGAAGAGAATCTGGAGGCGAATGCGATTCCAGGTGCAAGCTTCCAGGTGGTGCAGGGGAATCTCATCGATGATGAGAGGGTCCGTGGGCAGGCCGGAGAGGAGTGCTACGATATTGCGGTGGCTAACATTCTGGCGCCGGTGATTATTCTTCTGCAGGGAGAGATCTGCCGTCATCTGAAACACGGGGGCATTTTCATTACCTCCGGGATTATCAATACCAAGGAAGAGGAGGTGCGGGAGGCCATGGAGGCCAATGAAGAACTGGAGATTCTTGAGACCACCCGCCAGGGCGACTGGGTATCGATCACGGCACGGAGAAAATAGGGAGCAGGATATGTATCATTTTTTTGTGACACCAGCACAGGTGCAGGAGGGATACTGCCGGATCACCGGTCAGGATGTGAACCATATCCGGAATGTCCTGCGGATGAAGCCCGGGGAGCAGATCAAAATCCGGGACGGGATTTCCCGAAATTATGTCTGTATGATTGAAGAGGTGGAAGCGGAGGAGATTCGTGCCCGGATTTTGTCGGAAGAAGCTGACAGCAGTGAGCTGCCGGCCCGGATTTCGCTTTTTCAGGGCTTGCCCAAGAGCGATAAGATGGACTGGATTATCCAGAAGGCAGTCGAGCTGGGGGTATATCAGATCCTTCCGATGGCTACCAGGCGGGCGGTGGTAAAGCTGGATGGGAAGAAGGCAGAGGCCAAAGTGCGGCGCTGGAATGCGGTTGCAGAGAGTGCGGCCAAACAATCCGGAAGGATGATTATCCCCGAGGTGACGGATGTGGTCAGTTTTTCTAAGGCATGTAAAATGGCCGGACAGATGGACTGCGGTCTCATTCCTTATGAGCTGGCCCGGGGTATGGATGAGGCAAGGGAGGTTTTTGGCCGGATTCGTCCGGGAATGCAGGTGGGGATTTTAATCGGCCCGGAGGGAGGTTTTGATATGGAAGAGATTGAAGAGGCACAGACGGAGGGAATCTTGCCGGTTACGCTGGGACGGAGAATCCTGCGGACAGAGACGGCCGGGATGGCTGCATTATCGATTCTGATGTTTCATTTGGAGCAGTGAAGGTTGTACCAGTACGTCGTTGCATTAATTCTCGAGTAAATAGCACTTGCTATCCGTGCCCTCTGCACGCCTGCGAAGCTAGCCGTAGGCACCACTACGCCGTCGCTTCGCAGACGCACAGCTGACACGAATATCAAGCACTATTTACTTCAAGATTAATGCAGCGATGTACTGGAGAAGCTTTGGGAGGATGGGAAAAGGAAAAAGAATGGAAGCATATTTTGATAATTCCGCGACTACGCGGGTGCTGGACAGTGTAAAGGAGATCGTGGTACGGACAATGACAGAGGATTACGCCAATCCGGCTGCCAGGCACCGGCTTGGTATGCAAGCGGAGCAGTATATCCGGACGGCCCGTTTTGAGATTGCCAGAACATTGAAGGTACAGGAGAAAGAGATTTTGTTCACCTCCGGAGGGTCGGAATCGAATAATCTGGCGTTGATTGGCGGTGCACTTGCCAACCAGCGGAGAGGAAAGCATCTGATCAGTACGGGAATCGAACATCCTTCCGTCTATCGTCCGTTGGAATACCTGGCAGAGCTCGGATTTGAGATTACTTTTTTGCCGGTGAATCAGGACGGGCATATTTCTTTGGCAAAGCTGCAGGACAGTCTTCGCGAGGATACCATCCTGGTTTCCGTGATGTATGTGAATAATGAGGTGGGCGCCGTGGAACCGGTGGAGGAGATTTCCCGGGTGATTAAAGAAAAGAATCCTCATACGATTTTCCACGTGGATGCCATCCAGGCTTACGGAAAATATGTGATCCGCCCCAAAAAACAGGGAATCGATCTTTTGTCAGTCAGCGGCCATAAGATCCATGGCCCCAAGGGAGTGGGGTTTTTGTATATTCGCGATGGCGTGAAGGTGAAGCCGATGATCTACGGGGGCGGTCAGCAGAATGATATGCGGTCCGGCACGGAGAATGTCCCCGGAGTGGCAGGACTAGGAGTAGCGGCAAAGGAGATGTATACCGATCATGAAGCCAAGGCGGCTCATCTCCTGGAACTGAAGGATTATCTGACGGATCGGCTGGGAGAGCTGGAGGGTGTGACAGTCAACAGTAAAAAGGGCAGAGAGAGTGCTCCGCAGATTGTCAGCGCCAGTTTTGAGGGAGTGCGCAGTGAGGTGCTGCTTCATGCCCTGGAGGAGAAGGGAATCTATGTGTCGTCCGGGTCTGCCTGCTCAGCCCATCATCCGGGAATCAGCGGAACCCTGAAGGGAATCGGTGTGGCGCCGAAGCTTTTGGATGCCACCATCCGGTTCAGCTTCGGGATATTCAATACCAGAGAAGAGATCGATTATTGCATGGATACGCTTAAGGGATTGCTGCCGGTTCTCAGAAAATACCGCCGGGGATAAGAAAAGCGGCAAAAGAGGAAGAAAGAGGTACAAGGACAGAAGGGAGGAGGCAATTATGGTATATCAGTCATTTTTAATCAAATATGCGGAGATCGGCACCAAGGGAAAGAACCGCTATCTGTTTGAGGATGCATTGATTCATCAGATCAAAAATGCCCTGAAAAGGGTGGAGGGGAGATTTCTGGCCTCCAAGGAATCCGGGCGCATCTATGTGCAGGCACAGAGTGAATATGATTATGACGAAGTGATCCAGGCACTGCAGCATGTGTTCGGGATTGCCTGGATCTGCCCGATGCTGCAGATAGAGGATAAGGATTTTGAACATCTGAAAAAGAGGGTAGTGGATTATGTGGATGAGGTTTATCCGAATAAGAATTTTACCTTTAAGGTGGATAGCAGGAGAGCAGATAAGCAGTATCCCATACATTCAGAACAGATGAACTGTGACTTAGGAGAGGTGATTTTGCAGGAATTTCCTCAGACCAGGGTGGATGTCCATCATCCTGAGGTGCTGCTGCGGGTAGAGATCCGTAAGGTGGTCAATATCTATTCTCTGATGATCCCGGGACCGGGAGGAATGCCGGTGGGAACAAATGGCAAAGCGATGCTGCTGCTTTCCGGAGGAATTGACAGCCCGGTGGCAGGGTATATGATTGCCAAACGCGGAGTCAAGATTGATGCCGTGTATTTCCATGCGCCGCCTTACACCAGTGAGAGGGCGAAGCAGAAGGTGGTGGATCTGGCCAGAGAGGTGGCGTGCTATTCCGGGCCGATTCCGCTTCATGTGGTGAATTTTACGGATATTCAGCTCTATATCTATGAAAAATGTCCCCATGAGGAGCTGACAATTATCATGCGCCGATATATGATGCGGATTGCTGAACAGATCGCCTACAGTACGGATGGACGGGCTTTGATTACCGGAGAGAGCATCGGGCAGGTGGCATCGCAGACCGTGCAGTCTTTGGCTTCCACCAATGAGGTGTGTACCATGCCGGTCTTTCGGCCTCTGATCGGTTTTGACAAGCAGGAGATCGTGGATATTTCTCAGAAGATCGGGACTTTTGAGACTTCAATTCAGCCGTATGAGGACTGCTGCACGATCTTCGTGGCCAAGCATCCGGTGATCAAGCCGAATCTGGAACGGATCCGCAGATCGGAGGAGAAGCTGGCGGAGAAGATCGGAGAGATGGTGCAAACGGCTGTGGAGACGGCGGAACTGATATGGTGTGAGGCCAGGCCGACTTGAGCGTGTGTCAGCAAACCCGATTTGAATTCCGTGTGATCCGAACAGGAACAGAAAAAACAGGGGTCTGATCAATCAGACTCCTGTGATAAGAAACGGCCGTGATGGTTCAGAAAACCGATCGCGGCTTCCTGACATCGCCAGAGACACGCTCTGGTACAGCCTTGCCGAATTCAAGCAATGCTGTACTAATTACTGAATGATGTAGGGAGAAAGTGTGTCCAGGATCTCTTCGATTCCGGCTTCCGCGTGGATGTTCAAGTCAATAGGCTTGGACAGATCCAGACTGAAGATTCCCATGATGGACTTGGCATCAATGACGTATCTGCCGGATACCAGGTCAAAATCAACGTCATATTTAGTCAGGTCGTTCACGAAGGATTTCACTTTATCAATGGAATTTAAAGAAATACGAACTGTTTTCATGTACGAAACCTCCTTAATGGTCATTCTCATATTATGTTGTTGACGTCAGGATCTCACTCCTTCTGTCTTATAGTAATACTACCCAGATATGACAGAAAAGTCAATAGAAAGTTGAGAAAATCGTTACTGTCCACAGGCCAATGTCAGTTAGTTAAGCCGTTCCAAAAGGTACGCCAAGGAAACGGGGAGAGAGGCCACCGGAAATCGTCTGCGGATTTTTCCGGTTTCGAGATCAAGAATTCCTAAAATTCCTGATTTTTGCTAAAAGCGAAACGAAAATCCACAAACTCGCTTCGCTCAGACAGTGTGGATTTTCGCTTCAACGCAAAATTCAGGAATTTAAGGATTTCTAAATCTCTGCAAAGTCAAAACCCGCAGACGATTTCCGGTGGCCTCTCTCCCCGTTTCCTTGGCTGTGCTTCGCGATTCCTCCTTAACTTACTGACATTGGTTCACGGGGGATTTCGTAAGATCCGCCTGGCCGGTTCCCTGTACCCCGGAAAACGCGCTTTCGCTCCGGTGAAGAACGTAGCGGACACTAAATTCGCTGAGAAAAGCATCCCGGCTCATTAAACGCCGACGTTCTTCGAAGGTTTCCCGGGGTACGAGGAACCGGTCAGGCTACATTTTAACCAGTGAATCGTTACGGAATATCTGGATTGCTACAGAGAATCACCAGAATGGGAGAGAAGGAAGGATTATGAGAAAAGCGGCAGTGCATAATTTGGGGTGTAAGGTAAATGCCTATGAGAGTGAGGCCATGCGGCAGCTTCTGGAGCAGGCAGGATATGAGATTGTGCCGTTTCGGGAACGGGCGGATGTGTATATCATCAATACGTGTTCGGTGACCAATATCGCGGATCGGAAGTCCCGCCAGATGCTGCACCGTGCGAAAAAGCAGAATAGAGATGCAGTTGTGGTGGCTGTCGGCTGCTATGTTCAGGCAGCGGCAGAGGAGCTGAAACGGGATCCGGCTGTGGATATCATCATTGGAAATAACAAAAAGCAGGATCTCGTTGCAATACTGGAAGAATGGTTTTTGTCCTCTTCCCGACAGAAGAACGAGGGGATAGCGTCGGAGCATGTGATAGAGATCGGCAGCACAAAGGAGTATGAGAGGCTGCACATTGACGGTACGGCGGATCATACCCGGGCATTGATCAAGATCCAGGACGGCTGCAATCAGTTCTGCAGCTATTGCATTATCCCGTATACCCGCGGACGCGTGCGCAGCCGCCTTCCTCAGGAGGTGGAGCAGGAGGCAGCTTATCTGGCGGCAGCCGGTTACCGTGAGATGGTTCTGACTGGGATCCATTTAAGCTCTTATGGCATGGATTTTGCAGAACCGAAAAAGGAAGCGCTTACAGACCTGATCCGGCGCCTTCACGGGACAGAGGGGATTGTCCGGATTCGTCTGGGTTCCCTGGAGCCCAGAATCGTTACCAGGGAGTTTGTCGATGCACTGGCAGAGATTCCGGAGATCTGTCCGCATTTCCATCTTTCCCTGCAGAGCGGCTGTGATGCGACTTTGAAACGGATGAATCGCCGCTACACCACAGAGGAGTATGCCAACTGCTGTGCACTTCTGCGGGAGGTATTTCCCAATGCTGCGATTACCACGGATGTGATTGTGGGATTTCCGGGAGAGACGGAGGAGGAATTTGCGGAGACGAAGGCATTTCTGCGGCGGATTCATTTTTATGAAATGCATGTATTTAAATATTCCGCCCGTTCCGGTACCCGTGCCGCGGCGATGCCGGACCAGATACCGGAACCGGTCAAAACAAGGCGCAGCGAGGAGCTTCTTACCCTGGAAAAGGAGATGTCCCGGGAATACCGTCAGAGATTTCTGCATACCGCGCAGGAGGTCCTTCTGGAGGAAGAGGTTCCGATACAGGGGTCTGCCTGGCTGGTGGGGCATACCAGGGAGTATGTAAAGGTGGCGGTTCCTGCTGGCGATTTCTGTCCCAACACATTGGTGGAGGTGGTTCCCCGGCAGATGCTGACAGAGGAGATCCTGCGGGGGTAGGATCCGGGAGGTATGTTCCGGGAGGTATGTTCTGGAAAAAGGGTTCCCCGGCTTGCGGGTTTCGGATGCGGTAACTCTAAGCTTGCAGAAATCTGCTAAAAGCAGTGTCAAAAATACAGAACTCGCTTCGCTCAGACAGCTGTATTTTTGACACTGACGCAGATTCCTGCGAGCTAAGAGTTTCCGGGCATCCTGCAAACACAATCCGGGGAACCCTTTTTCCAGAGCTGCTATCTGCCAATCTCGAAGAAAGCACTCTCCGAAAGGCAACGGTAATCATCATTGTTCTCATTTAATGTCATCCCGTTCAGCACTGAGAATATTCAGCCATGGAACCGGGAAGGGAAGCCGCTCAAAATGGTCTGCAGATTTTGACTTTGCAGAGATTTAGAAGTCCTTAAATTCCTGAGTTTTGCGTTGAAACAAAAATCCCCGCTGTCTGAGCGAAGCGAGTTCGGGGATTTTCGTTTCGTTCTTAGCAAAAATCAGAAATTTTAGGAATTCTTAATCTCGAAACCGGAAAAAGCAGCAGACCATTTTGAGCGGCTTCCCTTCCCGGTTCCATGGCGTACCTCTCGGAACCTCAATCCTCCAAAAGCGGCCGTACGATCTTAAGAAATATTTCTCTTGCCGAATCACACAAAGTAGTATAGAATAGAGAGGAATAGTTAAAGGACGTGAAAAACATGGGCGAAATTCATAACACACAGTTTTTTCAGGCAGTACAGGAGAATAAAATGGATGTCAGCCAGGTTTTGGAGCAGGTATATGATGCTCTGACAGAGAAAGGATATAATCCGGTGAATCAGATCGTGGGGTACCTTATATCCGGAGATCCAACTTACATTACCAGCCACAAAAGCGCACGCAGCCTGATTATGAAGGTGGAGCGGGACGAGATTTTAGAAGAGCTGATGTCAGTTTATATTGATGCGAGGCTAGAGCATATTTGAAAATTTATTCCCACAGATTGTGACGCACATCTGCCAGGAAGCAATTTCCAGACATGTTCTGGGATAAGGCCAGGAGCTTGCAGAAAGTCATGTTACAGAGGGATCGGAAGAAGCTTGTGACGGTTTTTTTGATCATCCAATCTGCCAAAAGATAAGGAAGGCTGTCAGTCCGAGCCATTTGCCGGACTGGCAGTCTTTTCGGGCGCAGGAAAGGAACCGGTTGGCGTATGAGAATGTTGGGACTGGATTATGGCTCCCGGACCGTGGGGGTGGCAGTCAGTGATCCGTTGGGAATTACGGCTCACGGAGTGGAGACGATTACCCGCAAGGAGGAGAACAAGCTGCGCAGGACGCTGGCGCGGATCGAGGAGCTGATCGGAGAATATCAGATTGAAATGATCGTTTTGGGCTATCCTAAGAATATGGATGATTCGATTGGAGAACGTGCGAAAAAGACGGAAGAGTTTCGGGATATGCTGGTGCGCAGGACGGATTTGCCCGTGGTCTTGTGGGATGAGCGTCTGACAACTATGGAAGCGAATGACATCTTAATAGAAAGCGGAGTCCGCAGAGAGAACCGCAAGCGTGTGATTGATAAGATCGCGGCTGTGCTGATTCTCCGTTCCTATATGGATTCCGTACAGGAGAAGAAATCGTGACACAGGAAGAGAAGATTACATTGCAGACGGACGACGGAGAAGCTGTGGATTTTTACGTGCTGGAGGAAACCCGGATTAACGGGATGAATTATCTGATGGTAACAGATGCCCAGGAAGAAGAAGATGGGGAATGCTATGTTCTTAAGGATGTGTCCGGCTCCGGGGACAGTGAAGCAGTTTACGAGTTTGTGGAAAATGACGACGAGCTCGATTATCTGTATCGGATTTTTACAGAGCTTTTGGAGGATGCAGATGTAGAACTTAAGAAGTAGATCCGGCTTTAAAAAGCGGGAATCGGGAAAGTGGAGAAATATGGAGCAGGAACGTTTTAAAGAAACATTGCGGAGGCGTGGGTTGAAGGTGACGAACCAGCGACTGTTGGTGCTGGAGACAATTGCCGACCGTCCGGGGCAGCATCTGACAGCTGAGGAGATTTACGAACTGACAAAGGAGAAGTACCCGGAGATCGGTCTGGCGACGATCTATCGCACCGTGCAGGTGCTCGTAGAGCTGGGCGTGATTGACAAGGTAAGCTTTGATGACGGATTTGTGCGTTATGAGCTGGGTGACGCGGGACAAGACAGCCGCCATCACCATCACCATGCCATCTGTCAGAGGTGCGGGAGCGTGATTTCCTTTGAAGGGGATCTGCTGGAGACATTGGAAGAGGCGCTTTATGACACCATAGGTTTTGTGGTGACGGACCATGAGGTCAAGCTGACAGGCTATTGCCGGGAATGCGCAAAAGGAAAGGAAAATAATATGGAGGAAATCAATTGAGGACAGACAATCAGAAGGACGGTAAGAATCATAATCAGAATGGAAGAAATCAGAAGAGCGGAAAGAATCAGAATCCGAGAGAACAGAAAGAAGCGAGGGAAATACCCGCTGCAGCAGAGTCTCGTGAGATAAAGAGTCATAAGAATCCGAATGAAAAGAAAAAGGGAGAGACCCAGCAGACAGGCGGGGGGCCGAAGATAAAGATCATTCCTCTGGGCGGACTGGAGCAGATCGGGATGAATATCACGGCTTTTGAATATGAAGATCATATTATGGTGGTGGACTGCGGGCTGTCCTTCCCCTCTGACGATATGCTGGGGATTGATCTGGTGATTCCGGATGTGACTTATCTGGAACAGAACCTGGACAAGGTCAAAGGCTTTGTGATCACTCATGGACATGAGGACCATATCGGGGCCTTGCCCTATATTCTGCAGAAAGTCAATGTGCCGGTATATGCGACCAAGCTTACCATGGGGCTCATTGAAAACAAGTTAAAAGAGCACAATCTGATGAAATCAACCAAGCGCAAGGTGGTGCGCCATGGACAATCGATCAACCTGGGTTGTTTCCGGGTGGAATTTGTCAAGATGAACCACAGCATTGCCGATGCGGCGGCGCTGGCGATCTTTACCCCGGCGGGAGTGATTGTGCATACGGGGGATTTCAAGATCGATTATACGCCGGTATTCGGGGATGCAGCAGATCTGCAGCGGTTTGCGGAGCTGGGACGGAAAGGGGTACTGGCTCTGATGAGTGATTCCACCAATGCGGTTCGCACCGGCTTTACTGCCTCGGAGCGCACGGTGGGCAAGACCTTTGACGGGATCTTCGCAGAGCACAAGGCAAACCGGATTATTGTGGCGACCTTTGCTTCCAATGTGGATCGGGTTCAGCAGATTATCAATTCCGCCTACAAGTATGGCCGGAAGGTAGTGGTGGAGGGCCGCAGCATGGTCAATGTCATCGGTACGGCCAGTGAGCTGGGATATATCAGTATTCCGGAGGGCACACTGATTGACATTGAGCAGCTGAAGAATTATACGGATGAACAGACCGTACTGATCACGACCGGAAGCCAGGGGGAATCTATGGCAGCCCTGTCCCGTATGGCGTCCAATCTGCACAGGAAGGTTTCGATCAAGCCGAATGATGTGGTGATATTCAGTTCGACGCCGATTCCGGGCAATGAAAAGGCGGTATATAAGGTGATTAACGAGCTGTCACAGAAGGGGGCTGAGGTCATTTTCCAGGATACGCATGTGTCGGGACATGCCTGTCAGGAAGAGATCAAGCTGATGTACGCCTTGCTGCGTCCGAAGTTTGCCCTGCCGGTGCATGGAGAGTACCGTCATCTGGTGGCAAACCGCGGTCTGGCGCTCTCCATGGGGATTCCCAAGGAGAATGTGCTTTTGATGTCCTCCGGGGATGTGGTAGAGCTGGGACCGGATACCTGTAAGGTGACCGGACATGTTCCGTCCGGCGGAATTCTGGTGGACGGGCTGGGCGTGGGCGATGTGGGGAATATCGTACTGCGGGATCGTCAGAACCTGGCACAGAACGGAATCATTATCGTAGTGCTGACCCTGGAAAAATACAGCAATCAATTGCTGGCCGGACCGGATATCGTATCCCGCGGCTTCGTGTATGTGAGGGAGTCTGAGGATCTTCTGGATGAGGCGAAGCGTGTGGTGGATGATGCGGTGATGGACTGTCTGGATCGTCATGTGACGGATTGGGGCAAGATCAAGAATATTATCCGGGACAGCCTGAGTGATTTTCTGTGGAAGCGGATGAAGCGCAATCCCATGATTCTCCCGATTATTATGGAAGTGGAGTAAAGGCGGTGGTTTTTGATGAGCCAGATGACGAAGGAGATCAATGCGATAACCGGTACGATTATCGGAGTTTCCGGAAAGCTGATTGTCTATGCGTTAGTGATTCTGTTGCTGGTGGAGGGAATGACACGGGGCTATGCTTTCGGCCATGAGGTGTTTTACGCTACCGCGGTTGATCCGGAGCCGGGGTTTCGTTATTCGGTGACGATTCCCGAGGGGCAGGACTTAGCAGAGACAGCCAGGATGCTGAAGGATGTGGGTCTGATCCGCAATGAATATGCCGTGCGGATCCAAATGTGGTTTTATGATTATGAGGCGTATCCGGGCACGTATGAATTGAGTACGGCCATGACCTCAAAGGAGATTCTTCAGATTCTTAACGTAAAGCCGGAGACCGGGGAGACCGCTTTGCCGGATGCTTCCGAAGCGGAGACGGAGGAAGATCCTGGAGAGGGTGACGAAGGGATCTCGATTGAGGAGGATTCCTTATGACCGGCGATAACCGGATTGCCGACTATATCCGGTCTTTGGAGAGCGGACATGGAGACTTGTGTGATCAGATAGCCAGAGAAGCGCGGAAGAATCATGTACCGATTATCCGGCCCGAGACGGCGGCATTTTTGAAAACCATGGTAGCGATTGTCCGCCCCTTGCGGATATTGGAGGTAGGCACAGCGGTGGGGTATTCGGCGCTTCTGATGGCACAGGTGATGCCTGAGGGAGCATCGATCGTCACCATGGAGAATTATGCCCCGCGGATTGCCCAGGCACGGAGGAATTTTCGTCAGGCGTCCATGGAGTCGCGGATCACATTGATGGAGGGCGATGCCGGAGAGCTGTTAGGGCAGCTTTCCGGCTCGTATGATTTTATTTTTATGGATGCGGCCAAAGGACAGTATCTTCACTGGCTGCCGCAGATTCTGAGGCGGATGGATGAAGGAGCGGTGCTCTTTTCCGACAATGTGCTTCAGGACGGTGACATTCTGGAATCCCGTTTTGCCGTACAGCGGAGAGATCGGACGATACATGCCCGGATGCGGGAATACTTATATGAGCTGAAGCATCGGCCGGAGCTGGAGACCAGCGTGGTGCCGGTGGGAGACGGGGTGGCTTTGAGCGTAAAAAGGAGAATCAGTTAACCATGAAAAGGCCTGAACTTTTAATCCCGGCAGGAAGCCTGGATATTTTAAAGACTGCGGTCATCTATGGCGCGGATGCCGTATACATAGGCGGAGAGGCGTTCGGCCTGCGGGCAAAGGCGAAGAATTTTACGGGTGAGGAGATCCGGCAGGGGATCGGGTTTGCCCATGCTCATGGAGTTCGTGTCTATGTTACGGCCAATATCCTGGCTCACAATGACGATTTGGAAGCTGCCGGAGAGTATTTTCGTGAGCTGAGGGAGTATGAACCGGATGCGCTGATCATCTCGGATCCGGGGATTTTCTCGATTGCCCGGAAGATTATGCCGGAGATTGATATTCATATCAGCACGCAGGCAAACAATACCAATTACGGGACTTACCGGTTCTGGCACGAGCTGGGTGTCAAGCGGGTCGTATCGGCACGGGAGCTGTCATTGGAGGAGATCCGGACGATCCGGGAACAGATTCCAAAGGATATGGAGATTGAGAGCTTTGTTCATGGCGCGATGTGCATCTCTTATTCCGGGAGGTGCCTGCTCAGCAGCTTTCTGGCCGGACGGGACGCCAACCGGGGTGCATGTACGCATCCCTGCCGCTGGAGCTATCGGCTGACGGAGGAGACTCGTCCGGGAGAATATATGCCGGTTCTGGAAAATGAGCGCGGCACCTTTATTTTCAATTCCAAGGATCTGTGTATGATCGGGCATATTCCGGAGATGATAGAAGCAGGGATTGACAGCTTTAAGGTAGAGGGACGGATGAAGACGGCTCTCTATGTGGCAGTGGTGACGCGGGCCTATCGCAGAGCTATCGATGACTGGCTGCGGGATCCGCAGAGCTATCAGGATAACCTGCCGTGGTATCGGGAAGAGATTGACAAATGCACCAACCGGCAGTTCACAACCGGCTTCTATTTCGGAAAGCCGGATGAGAGCGCTCAGATCTATGGAAGCAGCACCTATCAGAAGAATTATACCTATCTGGGAACCGTGGAGGAGACGCTGGCTGACGGGAAAGTCCGGATCGAGCAGAAGAATAAATTCCTGGTCGGTGAGCAGATCGAGGTGATGAAGCCGGACGGCAGGAATCTTCTGGTGCAGGTGCGGGGGATTACCGACGAGGAGGGCACAGTCATGGAGAGTGCACCGCATGCCCGTCAGCGTCTGTATGTGGATCTGGGAGCCAGACTGGAGCCGTATGATATTCTGCGCCGGGATGAAAGAGATGTCTGAGTTGGTTTCGTTATGTATGCAGTCTGGAAAGGAGGGATGAGGATGCTGGCTTGGATTCTGGCAGTAGGGGCATTGCTTTGCCTGGCATATTTTGCAGTGATTGTGGTATATTCGGGCATTGGAACGGCATATGCCTTTATCTGGGTTTTATTTGCTGCAGGTTTGGGTTTTACAGCCTGGTGCGTCTGGCATTATCAGCGGTTTCCCCGGAGATTTCCGCTTCGCCTTCCGGTTTCCATGGTGACGCTCTGCGGGGCCGGCCTGGCGATTATGATGATACTGCAGATCCTGATCATCGGCAAGGTGCCGCAGGTGGCGGAGTCAGGCCTGGAATATGTGATCGTGCTGGGGGCCCCGGTGAGAGGTGAGAAGCCTGGCCGGACACTCCGGCTGAGGCTGGAGAAGGCAGCGGAATATGCTTTACAGAATCCGGAGACGATACTGGTACTTTCCGGAGGCAGGGTGAGCGAGGATTCCAGGACAGAGGCAGAGGTAATGCAGCAGTATCTTCTGGAACAGGGAGTGCCAAAAGAACAGATGATACTGGAGGAGCATTCCGTCAGTACGGTAGAGAATATTGCCTACAGCCGTCTGGTCATTGACACGATGCGGATGAAAAGGCAGGAGGAGCATCACCAGGACGAACGGGCGCTGCCGGCTTATCTGCCTTCCATGATGGGAAGAAGGCCGGGCAATCCTCATCAGGTTGGGATTCTTACCAGTAACTTCCATCTGTACCGGGCGATGAAGATTGCCAGAAAGCAGGGGATGCAGGAGATCAGCGGCATCGCATCGGCCTCGGATCGGATTCTGTTCGTGCATTTCTGTTTTCGGGACGGACTGGCGATCTTAAAGGAGCGGCTGGCAGGAAACCTGTAGGGAGGACTGTCCGCGGGGGCGGTCTCCCGTCTCTTTTTGCCATGGCTGGGTATCAGTGCAGGAGGTTATGGAATCATTATGATAGAAAAGGAGAGACAGACATGAATCAGAATAAAGGCAGCCAGTTGGCGCAGCTTGAGAAGCTGGAGGCATACCGGGTGACCGGTCATCGGTGGATCCGGGAGATGCAGTCAGAGGGGATCGTCCTGGAACATAATAAGACCAGGGCAAAGGTTTTTCTGCTTGCCAATGAGGATGAGAATAAGGTATTTTGCATTGGTTTCCGCACCCCGCCGGATGACAATACCGGCCTGCCGCATATTCTGGAGCACAGTGTGCTTTGCGGATCTGAGAAATTTCCCTTAAAGGATCCGTTTGTTGAGCTGGTAAAGGGTTCGCTCAATACCTTTTTGAATGCCATGACTTATCCGGACAAGACCGTGTATCCGGTGGCCAGCTGCAATGACAAGGATTTTCAGAATCTGATGGATGTGTATATGGATGCGGTGCTGCATCCGAATATTTATCATGAGGAGAAGATTTTCCGGCAGGAGGGCTGGCACTATGAGCTGGAGGATGCGGATTCCCCGGTGGTCTATAACGGTGTGGTATATAATGAGATGAAAGGGGCCTACTCTGCTCCGGAGGGGATGCTGGATCGCTGCACGCAGAGCGCCTTGTTTCCGGATAATTGCTATGGCAAGGACTCTGGCGGGGATCCGGCGTTTATCCCGGATTTGACTTATGAGAAGTTTCTGGATTTCCACAGGACGTATTACCATCCCAGCAACAGTTATATCTATCTGTACGGGGATATGGATATGGCTGAAAAGCTGAGATGGCTGGATCAGGAGTATTTAAGCCATTATGAGGAACGGCAGGTGGATTCGCGGATTTCGGAACAGAAGGCATTTGAAAAGCCGGTGGAGCAGGAGATCTTCTATTCCATTACCGAAGAGGAGCCGGAGGAGAATAAGACGTACCTTTCCCTGAGCACTGTGGTGGGAACGGATCTGGATCCGATGCTGTATGTGGCTTTTCAGATTCTGGAGTACACGCTGTTAGGAGCGCCAGGAGCGCCGTTAAAGCAGGCATTGATTGATGCGGGAATCGGCAAGGATGTGCTGGGAGGATATGAGAGCGGGATTTTACAGCCTTATTTCACGGTGATTGCCAAGGACGCCAACCGGGATCAGCGGGGGGAATTCCTGGCAGTGGTGAAGGGAACTCTGCGAAAGCTGGCAGATCAGGGGATTAACCGGAAAAGCCTGCTGGCCGGGATGAATTATTACGAATTCAAATACCGGGAGGCGGATTATGGTTCCACGCCGAAGGGCCTGATGTGGGGTTTGCAGAGCCTGGACAGCTGGCTGTATGACGGGGATCCGATGATGCATCTGGAATATCAGCATACCTTTGACGAATTGAAGGCGGCCGTGGATCGGGGGTATTTTGAGCAGCTGATACGGGATTATCTTTTGGATAACCCCTTTGAGGCAGTGGTCATTCTCAGTCCTCAAAGGAATCTGACTGCCAGGCAGGAGGAGAAGACAGCCCAAAAGCTGGCCGCCTATAAGAGCTCTCTGGATGCAGGGCAGCTTAGGCAGCTGGTAAAGGCAACGGCTGAGCTGGAGCGCTATCAGGACACTCCCTCAGCGCCTGAGGATCTGGCTAAAATCCCGCTTTTAAAACGGGAGGATATCGGAAAAGAGGCAGAGAAGCTGCACTGGACGGAAAAATGTGAGGATGGCATACGGGTGCTGCATCATGATTTCTTTACCTCCGGCATCGGATATCTGAAGGTACTGTTTGAGACCGATACGGTTCCTCAGGAAGATCTGTATTATGTCGGACTTTTGAAATCCGTTCTGGGAGGCGTGGATACCGAGCATTACAGCTATTCGGATCTGACCAGTGAGATCCATCTCAACAGCGGCGGGGTGGATATTTCCGTGGCTTCTTATGCGAACTTAAAGGAACCGGAGCATTTTACCGGGGCACTGGTGGCCGGGGTACGGGTTCTTTATGACCGGCTGGATTTCGGATTTGAGATCCTGGAGGAGATCCTGTGCCGTTCTGTTTTCCGAAATGAGAAGCGCCTGGCAGAGGTGTTGGAGGAAACCCGATCCCGGGCAAAGATGAAGCTGGAGAATGCCGGCCACAGCACAGCCGTGTCCCGGGCAACGTCTTATTTCTCGCCCACAGCGTATTTTAACGAGATTGTGGGAGGAACTTCCTATTTCCGGTTCCTGGAACAGATCTGCAAAAACTTTGAGTCACAAAAGGAGCAGGTGATTGCCAAGCTGGAGGAGGTGAGCAGGAAGCTGTTTACCCGTGCGAATATGCTGGTCAGCTATACCGCCGATGCAGAGGGATATCAGAAGCTGCCGCAGGCATTGAAAAAGCTGACTGACAGCCTGCCGGCAGGGGATAAAAGGCGCTATGACTTCCATCATCCGGTGGAGAACCGGAATGAGGGGCTGAAGACCTCCTCCCAGGTCAATTATGTGGCGCGATGCGGCAATTTCACCCAGAAGGGCTATGAATATACCGGGGCGCTGAAGATCCTGCAGGTAATCCTCAGCTATGATTATCTGTGGCTGAATATCCGGGTTAAGGGAGGCGCCTATGGATGCATGAGCGGATTCGGACGTTCCGGGGAAGGCTATCTGGTATCTTACCGGGATCCGAACCTGACAGAGACGGATCGGGTGTATGAGGGAATTGTAAAATACCTGGAGGAGTTTGATCCGGATGAGCGGGACATGACCAAATATGTGATCGGCACCATCAGTAATCTGGATACGCCGCTCACACCTTCCGTGAAGGGGAGCCGGGCCTTGTCTGCTTATCTGTCCGGAGTGACAGATGAGATGCTGCAAAAGGAGCGGGATCAGGTGCTGGGAGCCACAAAGGAGGATATCCGGGCTTTGGCGGATCTGATTCGGGCAGTCCTTGCCACCAGGAGCTTCTGCGTGGTGGGGAATGAAGATAAGATCGAGGCCAACCGGGAGGTGTTCGGGGAGGTGAAGAACCTTTCCGGGAGCGTGGGGTGAAGAGATTTTGGGAAGGGAAACTTTCCAGAGAAAACATGAGACGGTTGAAGGGAATACAAGAGGGCTGCTGCGGCAACCCTCTTTGTTGGCGGTAAGTGCGCCCGATGACGCAAGTTTCTTTCTTAATCTGGTTTATTCTTATGAAGATAACAAGTGAAAATGTTTTTTCTTATTTACATCAATGTATTCTTTTATAAAATTCCTTAATAGCGGCACAAAATAGCAGTACATTAATGAATAGAATCGGAACAATATAATTCAGATAACTAATTAATAACAAATGCTTTCAGCAGGGTATTAATTCCTTCTTCCACTAATTCTAATTGGTTATGTGGAAGATACTTCAGGCGCTCAAAGGTTGCCGAAATATCATTAGTTTCCTGCTTTCCAAATAAGAGGTAGTCACTGGATACATAAAGAACATTGCAGATTTTTAACAAAGTTGCAATCGAGGTTCCCACTTTTCCTCGTTCCAGATCAGATATATATTGTACAGATACATCGATAGCTTCTGAAAATTTCTCTTGGGTGTATCCGGATGCCTCCCGGCTTTTTTTGATCCGTTCTCCGATTTGAATATTGATTTCTTTCTTTTTTTGCATGATATTCACCTCATACTTTTATTTTAAATAAAAGTAGACATATTAGAAACAATGTAGTAAACTTATTTTAACTATAAGTAATAAACTTATTCCTACATTTTATTAAAATATCAAGGAGAAGAGGAAAATGAGAAAATGGGTAATGGCAGTTATATTATCACAGGTGCTGGCAATCAATATTGGAATTGCAAGCTACGCAGGACAGTGGTATTCGGACAGTACAGGCTGGTGGTATGACAATGAAGATGGGACATGGCCAGAAGAACAATGGCTGTGGCTCGATGGAAATGGCGATGGAATCTCGGAATGCTATTATTTTAATCATCAGGGATATTGTTTGACAGATACGATAACTCCGGATGGATATCAGGTAAATGGTAATGGGGCATGGATAGTAGGGGGAGTCATTCAGACCCGGAGATCAGATGCTTTTGGCAATGAGGGAATATGGAAAGAGGACAGGGGTAAATGGTATTTTGAAGGAATTGATGGAAAACGAAAGACCAATGGATGGTATTGGCTGGACGGAAATCAGGATACCGTTTATGAGTGCTATTATCTGGATGAAAACGGATGGCTGATGACAAGTGCGATAACTCCGGATGGATATCAGGTAAACGAAGATGGAGCCTGGATAGAGAATGGGGTTGTAAGGACAAGAGGAATAAACGGAGATTCAGATAATGAAAAAGTAAAAAGAGGTTCCTCTGGTGGAGGAGGTTCATCAGGAAAGAGCACAGCATCCAATAAAAGTACATCTTCAAAGAAAAAAGTATCAAAAAACAAGGAGAAAAAGATCTCTAAAGGTAATTTTTGGGATGATTACGAAGATCGAACAGTTCGTTCCACAGCAAATGATTTTACAAATGGAAATTATGACATGATGACAACATCACAGATTCAGGAAGTGAATGAACGAATTAATGCATTTAAAAGAAAATATATAGACAATAATATGAGTGATTTCGAAAAGGAAATGCAGATTATTCGATGGATCGTGGAGAATTGTGATTATGAATGTTCTGACAGAGATGACGACTGGACGTATTCAACAGCATACAGCTGCCTTGTAAAAGGAAAAGCATGTTGTTCCGGATATGCAGATGCATTTTTACAGATAGCGAAAGCCTGTGGACTTTCTGTACGATACATATATAATACCGATCATGCCTGGAATTTGGTAAGGCTGGATGGGGAATGGTATCATGTGGATGTGACATGGGATGATTCAGGAGAAAAATGGGGAGGCCCAACAATATTTACCAATGTGAATGACGAAAGTATAAGAAGAATCGCTCATCATACCAGTTGGACACCCTCCTCGGTTAAAGCAAAAGGGGTAAAATATGGACCAATTGCTGTAGAGTGGTATCTGGAAAAAGGAAGCAGCGAGAGATCTGGCGGGAAAGATTTGAGAAGATTGGCAACCAGTCAGAAAAACAATGTGATTCAACATACGAATCTGGAGGAAACCATTAGTCAAATTCAAAAATATATGGAAAACCAGATTCAAGAAGGTCAGGAAACCTTCGAATATGTAATAACGAGCAACTTTAGGCAAGGGGATTTGTTTTCTTATATTGATATTTATAATTTAAATATAGACTTGCTAAACAGGGTATACGGAAGACTTTTGTCCAATTATGGATCAAAAGTAGAGGAGATCAGGGATCAGGAGGTTTATAAGGACGTTGACGAAAATAATTGTTATTACATTTACAAAAGGGGAAGGATTGAATATAAAAAGCAAATTGATTACATTATTCGGTTTATGGAAAACGGGGTGGAAATCGGGAGACAGACAGGAGCAGAGGAGAAGAGGCGGAAGCATCGGGCAGTGAACTATCCCAAAGGATATATTTATGATTATCATGAGGGAAAGGGATATACAATAAACAGCGGGGGTGGATATTTTAACGGGGGCAGTTTTGAGATATATGAAGGTCCCCTGTTTGACATGAGTGTGAATGTGAAGAAAGAGCCTGAGAAATATACATATAAGACTATCTATGAAGATATGAATGGACATATTCTTTATTCGACAGGTAGAGGAATAGCAGATAAGGATAGCATTGTGCATTTTACAAAAATCGAGTTTCCCGGTTATATTCCCAAACCAGGGCAGAAATTTGAGCAAAAGCTGACTGAGGATGGTCAAGTGTTCTATTTTTATTATGAGGAGGTGCAGGAAAATAAAAAAGAAGAGGAGAAGCAGGAAAAGGTAGATTTGGAGGAACGGAATGATGAGCAGGAGAAAGACAGGACAGAGACGGAGAATAAAAAAAGAGAGGATGAAACGATAGAAGAGAATACAGAAAGCAAACAAGATGGGGGAGAAAAACAAGATATAGGCAATAAAGAGAAAGAAAGGAATCTTGAAGAAGAGAATGGAGATAAATCAGTAGAGATGAAAAAAGAGGGATAGAACGTTTGATTGTCAACACGTTAAATATGAGGTATTACTATGGATGTAATAAAAAGACGGAAAAATTTAGGAAGAATTTTAGTAATTTTATTATTGATTTTTATTGTTTTTGTAGCTGTAGTTGATCATATGAGCAATAGTGAAAATAAAATTAGTGAGTATAACGAGAGGGGAAAACAAATTGCTCAAAAAATACGGGAATATGAAAATAGTATAAGATATGATGAGGAGGGGATAAGGAAGTCAGCAGATGTTCTGATACCACTTTATAAGCAATTATACAGTTTAAAAGCTCCAAGAAAATTAAAAAAGGGGCATAGAGTTATAAAAATGTATTGCGATGCAAAAATAAGAGAATTGCAATATTTTGAGGAATATTCTGAAGAAAAACATTTAACCATGCCAGAAAAAATAGTTGCTACAGAAGTAAAGCTTACAATAGAAAGTGATATTTCAAATGCTATACAACTCCTAAATGATATTTCATTTAAACAGACAGGTATAGAAATTTTCAACGAGTGGACATGGGATTAGAACTATAGAAAGAAGAGTAAGATGATGCTGGAACAGGATAAAGAATTCGAAGACTTAATGAGATTTCGCAGTCTGCTTATTTTAGAAGAACAAGAAATAAGAGATAAAGGACGTCTATTGAAAGAAATTAAAAGAAATTTGTTAAGTGATAATTATTTGAGAATTTATGAGAGGGCACTTGTTGGGAGATGTGCGTATGTAAAACCATACCCAATATCAGATGTGCGAGATTTTGAGTTCGGATTTTCACGGGTTTTTATGTGCGCTTCTTCAAGAAGTAGTTTGAGCTTTTATGTGGATCAAGATGTAAATCCTGCGTTATATAATGAAAGTTTTTCTTCAACTCATCCTTATTATAACGTGTATATATTAGCAGGAATGCGGTTTGCTCCAATTTATGAATTTTTAAGAGACTATATGCATGAATACCGGAAAGATGTATGATAAACAGTTCCGGTTTATCCGGGAAAGGAGATTAACGAATATGGAAATGATAGTTTATGGATATTTTCTTATAGCTACTTATTTAGCCTGGGTATTTTTGACTGGCCGTTCAGAGTGGCTGGATCAGAAAAACATTGTTGGAATTTGTGCAAAGTTATTTATCAGTATTGTGCTTGGTTGTCTTTTTGGATTGATTTTTATCTTGCTTTTTATTGCAAGAATTATTTTTAAGAAACCTTGATATCATTAAAAGTTCTGTAAGAGGGCAATATGTTTGGATATGTCAAATGTTATAAAGGGGAAATGAAAGTAAAGTACGCAAAATTATACGATGCTTATTATTGTGGAATATGTTCACGTATCCAGCGTCAGTGGGGGTGCTTTTTCGGATTTCATTAAGCTATGACGTTACCTTCCTTAGTATATTTTTAGATAATTATAGTATAAATTCCGAGATATATCAATTTTATTGCCCTTTTACGCCATTGAGAAAAAGAAAATTAAATTGCGATATCTCCATGTTGGATTATGCTGCTGTAATTAATGGATATTTGTTTATCAAAAAGTTGGAAGATAATTTTCAAGATGATAATAATTGGTTATGTGGATTATTGGCTTTTCTTTTAAAAAAGACAAGACGATATCGCAGATTTCAAACAGATCATGAAAAATTATTCCTAAAGCTCGAAGATTACTATTTTCACTATATTGAAGCAGAAAAGGGACGGATATATTGCTCGCTTGATGACTACAGTGGTTTGTTTGGCGATTTTTAGGTAAGGTTTATCAAGGAATAACTGAATATAACCAGGAAAACTTTGAGGATGAAAAAATAGAACAAAGTTTATTTGTTTTTGGCAAAATTTTCGGTATGTGGATTTATGTCATTGATGCAATGGATGATTATGAAATGGATAGGAAACAAGGCAAATTTAATCCGTTGGTGTATATCGAGGAGGATGGAAATGCTTTATTGGACAAAGTGCAGAAAATGTTAATGTTAATGCAAATGGATCTACTTATTAAATTTAAAGAAATGAATCAGAACAAAAACGCCGAACTCATTGAGAACATATTGACCTATGGTATGAGAAATAGTATGTGTAAGGCTGCAGACCACTGGAGAAAGGGAAAAATTGAAAATGAATCGTTTGAATGATGTGCGTCAAATAATGAATTTTAAGAAGGATTTTCTTTACGAAAAGGCAGCGGGACATTGGATAAATATGGAGAAGATTGTACAAGATACAGATATTCTAAAAAATGCAATAATTTCTTTGTATGCCGATTATGATAATGATTGTAATTGCGATCCGTTGTTGTGGTTTTGTATCGGTTATGGTTCATCGAATTCCGAAGGATCCTGTAATGGAGAGAATTGTTGCGGATGTATATGCTGCGGAGCAGTTCTATGTCTAATGTGTAATCATTAATTTGCTGAGTGCTTTGATGATAAAGTAAGGGTTTATCACCATTCCATATTAGCGATATTACAGAACACTATTGTACATGGAAAAATGAAAAGAGATTAGTGTGAAAGGAATACGGGTTAATATGAAAAACATCAAAAAAAGATTGGCAGTCATATTATGCCTTTGCATCATTGGAGAAAAAATCCCGATCCCATATGTAATAGCACAAGTAAAAGGAATAGGGAATATCAGTGGCTATCAGGAGAATATGCAGGCAACCCCTTCCGGTAACATCCAGTCAGAAGACAGTGAGGATGAAGAAGAATTCTGGCTGGATGATGGGGAACTAATTGATGACCGTGGATTATTATCAAATGCGACGCCATCAAATGCGACACCGTCAAACGCAACACCGTCTAACGTGGAAGCCGGCATAGACAGAACATTATCTATTCCTGATCATTCGGAACCACTCTACGAAAATGAAACCTATTATATTGAAACAGAAGAACATCTGCGGTGGATAAGTGACCGGGTTAATTCGGGTGCAGATGATATGAAAGGAAAACATTTGTTGCTTGTTGAAGATATTGAATTGCAAAACGAGTGGGTTCCTATTGGAATTGATAGTTCTCATCCATTTAAAGGGAGCTTTGACGGTAATCAAAAAACAATATCCAATGTTGTAATTAGTACTTTATCGGATAAAAATGCAGGATTTTTTGGATTTGTTGAGATAGACCAGGAATGTAGCATTTCAGGTTTGACACTCGATTCCGTGGATATCTGTGTGGGAAATATGGAAATTGCAGGTACCATGATAGCTAATTTGTACGGAAAAGGATCAGCAAAGATACAAATAAATAATTGTGAAATGAATGGAAGAATATATGTCAATGGGAGGAGTCAAAACCGGATTGAAGGGGGAATGATAGGGGTACTGGATTTGAATAACGATTCCAATATTGGTATAACAAGATGCCTGGTAAAGGTGGATGTTGAAAGTGTTGGGAATGAAGGTATTGGCAGCAATGCGACGGCAGGCGGATTGATTGGAAAGGCAGAATTATCGGAAGCCGCGAAAGTGCAAATTCGAAGATGTGAGTCAGAGGGCGAAATAGTAACAAGATCAAACATGCAGTCAACGGCAGGCGGTTTGATCGGAAGGACGACGGCTTCGGGGACAGGTACATTTATCATGATAAGCCAATCGGGTTTTAAAGGAAGTGTAAACGTACAGACGACCTGGAGCGGTTATTGTGATGCAAACGCAGGGGGAATAATAGGAAGTAATGAAGTGAGTCTTGAGATGAAGGAATGTTTTCATGAAGGTTCCGTTTTTTGTAAAAGTTATTATACGCATACCGGCGGAGCGATCGGAATGGTGAATTTTGATCAGACGTATACTTTAATGATAGAAAATATTCTTATTGACAGTGATATTACAGCGCAATGTACCAGTGGAACTTCTGTCTGTGGGGGCGTTTTGGGAGCGACCAGCGGTAAAAAAATTGATGGTGCAGTAATCGAAAATGTTTATGTAACAGGGACAATGGATGCAGGCAGTAAAGCAGCCATTATTAACTGGTATTCCGGAAATAAGGAAACGATTGTAAGAAACAGTTATTTTGCATATGAGGCATTGGGCATCAATAAAGACCATGTTTCCTGTGAATTAGGTTCATTCACTACAACGTGGTTTCATGATTCGGTAGAAAACTCTTATGGATTAACACTTGCAGAACAACAAGATCCGGATTCTTACATTGGCTGGGATCTGAAGAGAGTTTGGAATGTGGAAGAGGGAAGCCCAAAGCTGAGATTTTTAGATTATTGGATGATACCAGGATATGAAGAATCTATCTATCCGAAAGAAATCAATGATGAATATTGTAAATTGATTATAGAGTTCAATGATGTAGTTGAAGTAGATCTGGGCAGTATTGAATTATTTGACTATAATACAGATGAATTAATTGAACGGATATACACATCTGATTGTAAAGTAGAAGATAACAGTACGCTGGAAATCCCTTCCTATAACTTGCCGTTTGACAAAAAAATATATGTGTTGGCAGATGAAGGGAGCATTATCTTAGGAGGAAAAGTTTTTGAAGGATTGAGAGAAAAGGATGACTGGGTATTTTACACCAAAGCTAATGGTGCCAAGCTGATATTGAAAATAATAGATGAGAATGGAGACCCTGTTCCGACTGCGAAGGTTTATGCACAACATCAATTATTTGTACCAGATTCTGAAGGCATCGCCAATATATATATTCAGGATCTGAGCCAGGAGAATTTGAATGATTTTTTAGTTGTAAATGCACCTGGATATGTTTCGAGAACAAAGAAAATAGGTGATCTCGGATTAGATACCTATGGAAATGCTTTTGGAATTGTTACTTTGTACCGTGACAAAGATCCGAGTGTTCCGGTTATTCGATATGTGTCATTATTTGATGAAGGAGATGCTTATGGTTGTGATATTGGACAGGTTATCAGAGAATATACTACGCTGCCAGGCGAACTGAGTACAATTTATGCGTATGTTGACTGGAGGGGAAATACTCCAGGCAAGGTATATATGGAACAATTGTACACAAGTAAGGATCAGACAATTAAAAAGCAATTGAATTTGGAGGAAAATTCACATATCCGTGTATCAATAGGAGAGTATTTTGAAAAAACTACAGTAAAGGATGAAAAAGACAATATAGAAAAAGAGGCTCCGATCTATTTGGTGGCAGAAAGTGCAGATGGAAAGAAAAGTCCTCAATATTTTACAAATTTGAAGGTAGTTGAGGGAATTACATTTTTAGAAGGAGATGGTGTCGGATTTTCTTTGGGGCGTAATTTTTCTTTGCAAGTACCAGACAATTTTCCAGTCGTAGGTGGAGTGGATATGGGATTTAAATATCCGAAAATTCCAGTTAAATTTGATATCAAGCGAAAAGGAAATAAACTTACAGTCTTAATTGCTTGTGTAAAAAAAGAGGAAAATGATAACCAAGATGAAGATCTATTAAAGATTCTTAAAGATTTCGGAAAATGGAATGAAGTTAAAGAGGCAGTAAATCAATTTAAAACCCGAAAAGGGATTGCTGAGATATTTTTTGGCTCAATTTATGGGATGCTAAGTGATGGATTTGGCTGGAAGACAGAGACAACAGCTATTGGTTATATTGAAGCAGTGGCAGATACAAACAGAGCCTGGACCGTAGTAGAAGGGAAGTTTGCCGGGGATATGGATGTTTCATATAATGCTACGAGCTATGTATGTATGCTTGGTCCGGTGCCGGTATATGGCAGTGTTAGCGGAGGGGTAAAGGGAACTCTTGAAGTGGGAATGAAGGATACACCATTTACATCCATGAGGGATTTAGACACATTTAGAAATTTTCAGATAAAGCCCCATGCATCTCTTGGACCAGGGGTCGGAATAAAAGATTTTCTGAATGCAGAATTGAATGGGAGTGCAGAAATTCCGATAGATATGGGAACGAATCGGAATATAGCAGAAAAGCCGTTGCCTAGCCAGGAATTATCTAAGCTGTTTGATAATATTAAGGTGTCTTTGAAAGCCAGCTTAAAAGGGAAAGTTACGGCATTGATATTTTCTTTTGAAAAGAAAATATGGGAACGTACCTGGACTCTTTATAATAACAGTCCGGAAAGAGAGACTGCTATTTCAGACCCTGCCTCATATCAGGTGATGAGCCGTCAATATGCAGCAAAAGCAACCTCATGGAAGGCATCAAAGCAGAAGCTTATTAAAACCAATGTCTATCCAAATGCATCTCCCAAGCTGGCATCATACAGAGATGGGCAGATTCTAATGTGGCTGGATGATGCGAGAGAGAGAAGTAGCGTAAATCGGACAAAATTAATGTATTCAATTTGCAGCAGAGATGGAAGCTGGTCAGAAGCGAGAGCGGTCTGTGATGACGGAACAGCAGATTTTGATTTCGATCTGCTGGTTAACGATGGAAGAGTATTTGTAGTATGGCAAAATATCAAATCCGTATTACCAGAAGATACAACTCTCACAGAGATGGCAAAGGATCTGGAAATATCAGCAGCCGTTATGGAACCATCTACAGGACAGTTCACAGATCAGCAGATATTGTCGAGCCGTACAGGCATCAAGGCAATGCCGATGTTGATGAATGATGGCCAGGGCGTTCAGGCAGTCTGGACAGAATGCAGTTCAGATAATTATCTGTTGATGGATGGGACAAATTATCTAAAAACCAGTACCTATTCCAACGGAGGCTGGAATCAAGAGAGGACTGTTTTTGAAACAGAACATACCATTGTCCAGATGGAAACTGACAAGACTACTCAAGTACCCAGAGCTGCATTGATTATTGATATGGATCGCAAGCAAGTAAATGGTGAAGGATATGAATTATTCCTTCTACAGCAAGGAGGAGTAGTGCGCCTGACATCTAATGATGTTATGGATGCTAATCCTTGCTTTTCAGAATTCGAGGGGCAAACTACCTTAGTTACTTACAGTGGAGAAGGGATTGCCTTGAGAAAAGAGACAGCCTGGGATATACAAAGTATGATTACCAAACCAGATGATCCAAAGGTGTTTTCCAAGTTTCAGGTGTATACAAATGGAAATGATTTGCTGGTGATGCATGTTGCTGATAGTGGAAAAGGAGATGGTCAGGAACTGCAGGCTTTGGTTTATGATACGGACTCTGGAAAATGGGGTAAACCGGTTCAGATCACGGAGTGTGAGAATTCTATCTACGATTTTGCGGGATTTCAGGACAATAAAGGACAATATCATATTGTAAATATGCAAATGAATAGTGATACGGAAATTGCAGATATGGAGGTTCAGACAATTCAACCATATACAGACATTGAAATTCAGGGGGAACCTATGTATCTTCAGTCCGATGTAAAACCGGAATCGGATATTCCTATTATGGTAAAGATAAGCAATCAGGGATTGAAAAAAGTTACATCTGTGACTATGGATGTGGAAGGAGAAACCGAAGTCTTTACCACAGAAAACAATATAGAGCTTTTGCCTGGTGAAGAAACTATAATCGAAGGGAATTTCATGTTTGAGGAGGATATCATCAGACAAGATTTGTGGGTGAAGCTTCAGGTTCCGGATGATGTAAATCCTTATAACAATGAAAGCAGTATAGAAATCGGATTGCCAGATGTAAGTGTGGATAAGGTGGAATTATTAAAGGATGGCAATGATTATATGGTTTTGGCCTATATTCGTAATGCTACTACAGAACGTAT
The DNA here is from genome assembly GCA_910575255.1 of Lachnospiraceae bacterium. Lineage (GTDB taxonomy): Bacteria > Bacillota > Clostridia > Lachnospirales > Lachnospiraceae > Brotaphodocola. Next base: position 122,693 of record CAJTEM010000004.1, read on the forward strand.
AGAAGATGCATCTGTGAATTTAAGACTGATAAGCTCTGATGGAAAAAGTATATCAGACCCCAAAACTGTAGATTTAACGTTTCAGGGGATAAAGGTGGTCAGCCTGCCAATGAAAAAGTCAGTGTTGCAGCAGACACAGAGAAAAACAGTTCCGTTGTATGTAACAGTAGAAACAGATGCTATGGAGGCGCTGGACGCCAATAATCGTTATTGGATAACAGTTGATAACCCTTATGTAACATCAGAGGAATTAGGAGAATCGAGACATTTGGATCTGGATTGGCTTCATTATGAAATGAAACCAGGAGAAATTTTCACACTGCATGCAAAGACGTATCCGGATACATCGTCTGGTAATGACATAACATGGGAGAGCAGTATGCCTGAAATTGCAGAAGTTTCGTCGGACGGAGTGGTAACGGCCAGAAATCCGGGAAAAACCACTATTATTGTTTCAGCATTTGGAGGAAAAGTAACAAAAACCTGTGAGATTCTTGTGCTTGGGGAAGAATCAGGCAATCCGGTAGGACAAAGTGTCGAACTGAATGTTAAAGAACTCCTCCTCACACAAAAGGGGCAGAGGTATGATTTGCTGTATTCTATTATACCAGAAACTGATGAAAAACAGAGTGTTGTATGGAAAAGCTCTGATAAAGCGGTGGCAACGGTAACACAGGACGGAACTGTCACAGCTATAGGAGAGGGTACAGCATGGATCAGTGTGATTCTTATGAATGGAAAGACAGATACTTGTGTTGTAACAGTAAAAATTGGAGGTGAGGATACAGAGAAACCTGAGGAGCCGAATAAAAAGCCGCCCGCAGAAAAACCTTCAAGACCAAACCATGGTTCATCGCATGGTTCGTCGGGCGGGAATTCTTCAGGTGGCAAAGGGAATTTTGCAGAAAATGGGAAATGGATGAAAGATGAGAAAGGGTGGTGGTATTTATATGAAGATGGCAGATTCCCGGCAAAAACGTGGGCATTTCTTCTTTACAGGAATCAATATGAGTGGTATTATTTCGATGAAAAGGGATATATGTGGAGCGGTTGGCTGCTGATAGACGGAGACTGGTACTATTTGAGGCCAGATGGTTCCATGGCAACAGGATGGATTATTGACAATAATAGAAAATATTATTTGAATCCAATTTCTAATGGAAGAAAAGGAAAAATGTTGGTGGGATGGCAATTGATTGATGGGAAATGGTATTATTTCAACGAGAACTCCGATGGTATGAAAGGAGCACTACTTACAGATAGCTGGGTTGGGGAATACTATGTCAATCGTGATGGTGTGTGGGAAGAAAGTAAACAGTCCCAATGAATCCGAGAAGGGAGAACACGAAATGAAGAAAAAGTTATTCATAATGGTTGCAGCAGGAGTAATCATGACCATAGCAGGTTTTCCTGTTTATGCAGGGCAGTGGAAGATGGATTCCATCGGGTATTGGTATGAAGAAGATAAGGGAACCTATCCAACGGATTCCTGGAGATATATTGATGAAAAATGGTATTATTTTGACGGGCAGGGATACATGGTAAAAGATACCTGGGTAGGAGATTATTATGTGGGTTCTGACGGGGTAATGCTGCCTGATAAACCGGCGTGGAGCGGATATGCTACAGGAGAAGAGGTTTATATGGAACTGCAAAAGTATTATGCCAATGATCCGTCAGAGGTTACAGTAATGGAAGGTGAGGCACAGGAAGGCTATTATTATTGTGATGTGAGATGTGGGGTGCCGGGGAATTCCTATGCAAGCCAAAGATTATACGAAGTTGAGGTGAGCATGAAGACCGGGGAAGTAAAAGAATTAAATTTAATTACTGGGATTCAGAATTTATTTAATCTTAGAGAAATGAATGCCAGGAACAGTCAATAGAAAATATAATAGCAGATGAAAATCGAAATTCCCACATCCAGTGAAATGAAACCGATGTGGGAATTTTAGCTGACGGGATTTTTTCTTGCCCCTCTCTCTTTGGCATGGTAAAATAGAAGTAATCATTCTATAGCAAACATGACATTTCCTGTAGTTTAAGAAAAAGCGAGGGCGGACTGCTGTTTGGGCCGTTCTCTAAAGGAGCGATTATGGAAGAAAAGAAAGAACAGAAAAAGTCCGGCTTTGTAACCCTGATTGGCCGGCCCAATGTGGGGAAGTCCACGTTGATGAACCACCTGATCGGGCAGAAGATCGCCATCACCTCAGCCAAGCCGCAGACCACCCGTAACCGGATTCAGACCGTATATACGGACGAACGGGGACAGATCGTATTTCTGGATACGCCGGGGATCCATAAGGCGAAGAACCGGCTGGGGGAATATATGGTGAATGTGGCGGAGCATACACTGGCGGAGGTGGACGTGATTCTGTGGCTGGTGGAGCCGTCTACCTTCATCGGAGCCGGAGAGCGGCATATCGCGGAGCAGCTGAACCAGGTGAAACAGCCGGTGATCCTGGTGATCAATAAGATCGATACCCTGAAGGATTCTCAGGAGATTCTGACCTTTATCAATGCTTATAAGGATATCTGCCCGTTTGCCGAGATTGTCCCGCTGTCGGCACTGAAGAAGCGGAATACGGATGTGCTGACAGAAATGATATTCCGGTATCTGCCTTACGGGCCGCTGTTCTATGATGAGGATACGGTGACGGATCAGCCGATGCGGCAGATCGTGGCGGAGCTGGTGAGGGAGAAAGCGCTGCGGTTGCTGGAGGAGGAGATCCCGCATGGGATTGCAGTGACGATCGAGAAAATGTCGGAGCGCAAAAACGGTATTATGGATATTGAGGCGACGATTATCTGCGAGCGGGATTCGCATAAGGGGATCATTATCGGCAAGGGCGGCAGCATGCTGAAACGTATCGGCTCTGCGGCGCGGCGCGAGATCGAGGAGATGATGGAGACAAAAGTAAATCTTCAGCTGTGGGTGAAGGTGCGCAGGGAGTGGCGGGATAATGAGCTGCTGATGAAGAATTACGGATACCGCGGGGATGTATGAGCTGTTGCGGACAGAACTCTGAAAAGCATAGGAAGAGGCCTGAAAAGGCCGGACACAAAGAATGAAAGGGAGAAAACCGTTCGAAGAGACTGAGCTGTGATAAAAGAAAGGAGAAAACAGATGAAGCTGGATTTTGGTAAGATGGAAGAGAAGCGGTTGCCGGAGTTTAAGGGCGGCAAGGGAGACATGATTGCCCGAATGCATATGGATGAATTAGGAAAGATCCTGTACGGCAGGCTGGAGCCGGGGTCATCGATCGGATTCCATAAGCATGAGACCAGCAGTGAGGTCATCTATATTCTGAGTGGTAAGGCGGATTTTTTATACGATGAAAGGACAGAGGAGGTCCATGCAGGCGAATGCCATTATTGCCCGAAGGGCCATAGCCATTCGATGATCAATAACGGTGAAGAGGATCTGATATTTTTTGCTGTGGTACCGGAGCAGTAAGGTACAAAGAGCATAGGAAAAAAATAAAATCGCCAATCTGTTATTTGTCCGATCTCATGGTAAACGATAGCTGATGGAAAAGAGAGAGGATTCTCTGCAACAGATTACTGAAAGTTCGGGAGATGCCATATGAGTGAAAAGAAAAACAGACAGAAGAAGCATGATTCTATATTAATAGTGGCGCTCCTGGCGTTGGCGGCAGCGTTGGGCGGGGGATATTATTTTTTCCATCGTGAGCCTGCCATGCGGGCTGAGGTTACGATTGACGGGAAGCTGGCGGAGACCCTGGATTTGTCAAAGGATCAGGAGGTCACGATTCATGGCGCCCATAACGGAGTGAACCGCCTGGTGGTGAAGGACGGGGAGATCTGGTGCGAGGAGGCGACATGTCCGGATCAGGTGTGTGTCCATCAGGGAAAGCAGTCGCGGGACGGGGAGATGATCGTCTGCCTTCCCAGCCTGATGATTGTGCAGGTGAAGGGGGAGGAACGATAAGACTTCATGGGAAGCGGAAGAATCATGATGTGCAGCCGGATCGTTTTCAAAACGCGTTTTCCGGAATCTGGCGGGCCATGTCCACACCGCTTACCGTGGGATATGGGGATATCTATCCGGTCACCTCAGCCATATGGTGATCCTGTATACCAAGAGGGATGTAGGAGACAGTTTGGAGATTGATCTGTGAATTCATTTTCTGCGGTTAGATGTCCCATTGCCTGCAGCGAGGCTGTTGGCTTACGGGGGATCCGGAGTATCTGGCGAGGAAGGCGGGGCAGCACGATGAGAGAATCGGTGAATCTTGCGGGGATGGTCTTAAAATCTGCCCCGCTGGGAGAATATGACAGGCGGCTGGTGCTTCTGACCCGGGAGAGGGGAAAGATCACAGCCTTTGCCCGGGGAGCCAGGCGGACAGGGAATGCCCTGATGGCGGTCTGCAGACCCTTTGTGTTTGCGAATTTCCGGCTGTATGAGGGGCGGGATTCGTACAGCCTGGCTTCAGCGGAGGTGAAGAATTATTTTACAGAGCTTGCAGCTGACGTGGAGGCGGCGTGCTACGGTTCGTATTTTCTGGAATTTGCGGATTATTACGGCCGGGAGAATGTGGAGGGGGAAGAGCTTTTGCTGCTTCTCTATCAGTCGTTGCGGGCGCTTTTAAAGCCGGCCATTCCCAATTCGCTGGTGCAGCTGGTGTTTGAACTGCGGGCCATGACGATCAATGGAGAATACACGGCATATCCGCCCGATCCGGTCAGCGAATCGGCGGTATATGCCTGGGAATTCATTATTTCCTCGCCGCTGGAAAAGTTATATACCTTTGTGCTGAAGGAAGCGGTGCAGCGGGAGCTGCAAGAGTGTGTGGAAATCAACAAGCGCCGGTTTTTGGATCGGGAGTTTAAGTCGCTGGGGATTTTGCGGGAGCTGGGAGGATAAAATGGGCACAGACGGCTATTTTGTCCGAATTTCAGGAAAGTATTGAAAATCTGAGGAATAGAGGATATAATAGGGCATACCGAAAGAGGAATGTTACTGGGAAGGACATCAAAACCGTAACACAGAAACAGATTCAGGAGGATTTTATGGCAAAACGGCAATTCACCAGGTCTCTTTTTCTGGGGATGGCTGGATTTTTGATGGTTTCCTGCGGAAGGCTGGGAGGGACCAAGTGGGCAGCTGATCAAAACAGCATCTATGTGACAAAGGATCTGCAGATTCAGAGCGCGATGGTATTCACTGCGCCAATGGCGAATGAGCTGTACAGTCAGGAGGAGCTGGCGACAGAGGCCGGTGAGTGGATCCGCGATTACAATGCAGCGAACGGGGCGGAGGCAGTCTCGGAAAATACGAATGGAAAAGCGAAGCTTCCGGTGGCATTGAAGTCCTGCAGCCTGGAAGGCCAGAGCGGAAGACTGGTATTTGATTATGGAAAACCGTCAGATTTTGTGGGATTTGCGAAAGAGACCGGGGATACCACCCATACGGTCACGTCGCTGCAGACGGGGACAGCAGCCTCTGTGCTGATATCTATTGCTGACGGAAGCGAGGAGAGCTTTACTGCCCCGGACGGCAGTACGGTGGAGGCAGGCAGTCTGACAAAGGACGGGTATCGGGCAGTGGCCGTGGAGGGTTCTGCTGTGGTATGTGTGGAAGGCAAACTGGTTGCCGCATCTACCGGGGTGAAGGCAGTGCTGGATGATCATACGGTGATGACCGGTGAAGGGATGAATTACATCATATTTCAATAAGAGAGGATGATTACCATGGAAAAGACATTGGATAAGATTGTGGCATTGGCAAAGAGCAGAGGGTTTGTATATCCGGGTTCCGAGATCTACGGGGGACTTGCCAACACCTGGGATTACGGAAATCTGGGGGTGGAATTAAAGAATAACGTAAAGAAAGCCTGGTGGCAGAAGTTTGTTCAGGAGAGTCCCTACAATGTAGGGGTGGACTGTGCAATCCTGATGAACTCTCAGACCTGGATTGCCTCCGGACATCTGGGAAGCTTTTCCGATCCGCTGATGGACTGTAAGGCTTGTAAGGAGCGTTTCCGTGCAGATCAGCTGATTGAGAGCTATATGGAAGAGCACGGCATTCAGACCGAGGGATCTGTGGATGCCTGGTCCCAGGAGGAGATGAAGAAGTACATTGACGAGAATAATATCCCCTGTCCCAGCTGCGGCAAGCATGATTTCACGGATATCCGCCAGTTTAACCTGATGTTCAAGACCTTCCAGGGCGTGACCGAGGATGCCAAGAACACGGTATATCTGCGTCCTGAGACAGCTCAGGGAATCTTTGTGAACTTTAAGAACGTGCAGCGCACCTCCCGTAAGAAGGTGCCCTTCGGGATCGCCCAAGTGGGTAAATCCTTCCGCAATGAGATCACTCCCGGAAACTTTACCTTCCGCACCAGAGAATTTGAACAGATGGAGCTGGAGTTCTTCTGCAAGCCGGATACGGATCTGGAGTGGTTTGCCTATTGGAAGCAGTTCTGCATTGACTGGCTGAAGTCTTTGGGTATGAAGGATGAGGAGATGCGGGCCCGCGACCATGAGCCGGAGGAACTGAGCTTTTACAGCAAGGCAACCACGGATATCGAATTCCTGTTCCCCTTTGGCTGGGGCGAGCTGTGGGGCATTGCGGATCGGACCAACTATGACTTGAGCCGCCATCAGGAGACCTCAGGGCAGGATCTGTCCTACTTTGACGATGAGACCAAGGACCGGTATATTCCCTATGTGATTGAGCCTTCCCTGGGCGCTGACCGTGTGACGCTGGCCTTCCTCTGCGCCGCCTATGACGAGGAGGAGATCGGTGAGGGAGATGTGCGCACAGTGCTGCATTTCCATCCGGCCCTGGCTCCGGTGAAGATCGGTGTGCTGCCGCTGTCAAAGAAGCTGGCAGAGGGCGCGGAGAAGATCTATGGCGAACTGAGCAAATATTATAACTGCGAGTACGATGACCGGGGGAATATCGGAAAGCGCTACCGCAGACAGGATGAGATCGGGACGCCGTTCTGCGTGACCTATGACTTTGAGTCAGAGACTGACCATGCGGTGACTGTGCGTGACCGGGATACCATGGAGCAGGAAAGGGTATTGATCGCGGAGCTGAAGTCTTATTTTGAGGATAAGTTCCGGTTTTAAAGTGTGACAGAGAGTGGCAGGACTGTTGGGTCTGACAGGATTGCTGCGATTGTTAAACAGTAAGAAGTTGGATTTTATGGGGCTTTCCGAAAAATCGGGAAGCCCCATGTTCCTTACTTGCGAAAACAGAATTCCTGATCAGAAGAATTTTCAGACGTTATGGCGAAAAGACAATAGAAAAGGGACGGAGGTATGTTTTATGAAAGCTATTATCATTTATGAGTCCACCCACCATGGGAACACGAAAAAGCTTGTGCAGGCAATTGCGGCGAAGTATCATGTGGAGACTGCCAGCATTGAGGGTGCGGAATCCATAGACCTGTCAAGCTATGACAGGATTGGCCTTGCCTCTGGGATTGCTTTTGGAAAGTTTTACAAGCGTATGGAGAAATTTGCCGAGAAAATTCCGGCCGGCGCCCGGGTGTTTCTTCTTTATACCTGCGGGAATCCGGCAGGCGGGTATGTGAAGAGTATCACCAGAACGCTGGAGGCCAATGGGGCAAAGGTGGTGGGAAACTATGGCTGCAAGGGTTATGACACTTACGGCCCGTTCAAGCTGGTGGGCGGGATTGCCAAAGGACATCCAACAGAAGAGGAGATTGCCAGAGCTGTGGAGTTTTATTCAAAAATAAGAGGGAAGGAATAAAGCAATACGGGGTAATAATTTTCACAAAAGTGGAGGCCAGATGATGAACCTGACTAATTTTTTAAAACAAACAGATGCTCTTACGGCAAAATATTCCAAAGAGCAGCTTGTCGCATTCATTCATGATATCGGACGGGTCCTGCCAGAACATGGCAGGGAGGATTTTCTGGACAGGCTGAAAGCGGCAGGAGGGAAATCAGAAAGAGAACCGGCTGCGGTTCCGGAGAATGAACCTGGGTTTGATGAGAGGTATCAGTCTGTGAGAGATCATTTAAAGATCATCGATTCCCAGGAAGTCGCAATCAGCGCTATAGTAAATGAAGAATATGACGAATGGTATGATGATGGCATAGAGGAATATTATTATGAGGACGAAAGCGGTATTTCGGACATGATGGCAGAGGCCTGCGATTTTGTTCATACCTGTATGGACAGGGAGAGGTACCAGGAAGGCTTTGAGATCGGAAACCAGCTGTTTTTCATGGAAATTTTGTGCTATGATGATTATGGCGAAGAGGAGATTTCTCTGGGAGATCTGGTGGATTATGGGCTTTTGCAATGTGACCTGACGAGGGTGATTCTGGATACCGCATATTGCGCATATCGTTCGGTATCCCTGGAAAAGCGGCCCGAGGCATTGTACCAAGTACTTGTCAATGCCGGAAAGAATGATAAGATCACCTTAGAGGTCATTATGCAGTACGGAGAGGAAGAACTGCCTGATTTTCAGGACTTTCTGAAGCTTTGGATCGCATATCTGGGGACGAAAACAGGGTGTGAAGCTGACCGGTTTATGCTGGAAGCTGTTGGATTATTGAATGATATTTCCGCTTCTGTTCAATACGCGGAGAAATATGTAGCTGTCCATCCGGGATTATATCTGAACCTGCTGGAGGATGACAGGCATACGGATGCAGACAGTATGGCATCCATAGGAATGGAAGCAATGAAGATTATGCCAAAGCAATATAAGATGCGGAGCAGGGTGGCCTTGAAAACAGCGGAGTATCTGCTGAAAACAGAGGAAGATTCTTCTCTGCTGGAGAAATGCTACTTTGTGGCCTATGAATCGGATACCTCTGCATTGAATTATCTTCGCGCTTTTATGAATGGATATGGAACCAAACAGAAAAGAGGAGAACTTCAAAAAGTATTCATGACATTACCCGCAGAAAAGAAGGCGGATTCTTATGACGGGCAGGGAAGAGACGGTTTCTGTTCTGAGAGGGAAAAGAACAAACCAGACGGAAATATGCTTTTACTGCTCAGGTTTCTGGACGGGCAGTTTGCCGATGTGCTGGCAAAGGGTCTGAACAAAACGAAAGCATTGGGATGGTCCGGTACTTTTATGAAACAGGGAATCGCATTGTATCTTCTGTATCTTTATGAAGGCCGGCAGAAGGGAAAGGGAATCGCTGCGATGGCTCTTGCCGTAAAATCTGCAATGGGCTTTTCGGCGGAAGCATATTTGCGGGGCATTGGTGAAGACAAGAGCGCAGATGAAAACGCATTGTTTTATGAAGTGTTTTTGAAATGGAAATCCGCGGTGCAGATGGAGCCGTCTGTCAGAACCAGCGCAATAGAAAAAATAGCAGGTTTGCTCGAAAAAAGGGTAGAGGGGATCATGGACGCAAACCGCAGAAACTATTATGGAGAATGTGCGGCATATCTTGCCGCCTTAGGCGAGGTACAGGAGTCTTTGGGCGAGAAAGGCGCCAAGCAGAGGCTTATGACATCCTATAAGGACAAGTATTCCCGGAGACGCGCGTTTCGGGAGGAAATGCGAAATTATGGGTGGATAGATGTGAAGAAAAAGTGAGTTGACAGAAGAACCGGTTTGCGGCCGGAGAGGTCCGGAAATTCCCCCTACAGGAATTTCCGGACCTCTTCGATTACCAGAGAAATGATATCATTCAGCGACAGATGATTGCAGCCCACAACCTGGTGATTACAGCGGTTGACAGGCATGAGCAATTGTCTGGCATGGCTTTGTCCCACAGCCACAGCCATGGCCGGAGTCACCTCTCCATAGAGAGAGTCCGCGATAACGATACCGATGGGGCCGATGATCAAGTCAGAATCCCGGGCAGCGACGATCACCGGATTCTCACCGGTCGCTCCGAAATCAGCCCCGGCCTTCAGCATGGCGGCAGTGGCAGCGTTATTGGTGCCGATGGCCAGGATCTCCTGCTGAGGGAACTGCTTTTTCAGCTGCTCGATAATGCTTTTCCCCATCTTGCCTCCCTGGCCGTCGATAACAGTAATTTTTTTCATGAATCGATTCTCCTTGTGTGAGTTTTATTTTTTGGTTCTCTATTGCTACTGTTCACAGGCAATGTCATTTAGTTTAGCTCTGAGAATACTCAGCCTTGGAAAAAGAGGGAAGAGGCGCTCCAAAATGCTCTGCTGTTTTTGACTTTGCAGGGATTTTAGGAATTCTTGATCCCGAAACCGGAAAAAACAGCAGAGCATTTTGGAGCGCCTCCTCCCTCTTTTTCCAAGGCGTACCTCCCGGTAAAACCTAACGAACAGTCCCCCCCTCATCCACTGTGATTACGCTTGCGCCACTCGTTGGGCGGCAGGTTCATGACACTTTTAAAGGCGCGTGTAAAGTGGAACTGGTTAGGGTAGCCCACCTGTCCGGCGATGTCTGCAATCGTCAGGTCAGTGGACCGCAGATATTCACAGGACTTGTGGATGCGGTAGGCGATCAGGAATTCCTGGGGGCTTTTCCCCGTCATTTTTTTGAAGAGCTTACTGAAATAGCTTCGGTTGAGCCCTAAATACCCGGCAATATTTTCAATGGTGATATCCTCCATATAGTGAGTCTCTATGTAATCCGCAGTGGACTGAACGTAAAATTTCTTAATATCATTGGCAGGTGCGGGCTTGGCGGTGGCAGAGTGCTTCATCAGGGATCCGAAAAACAGATAAGCATAGCCCATGGTCTGGGCAGGGAGCAGGTCAGGATGCTCCAGCATATGACACAGAGGTGCAAAGACCTCTTCGGACGTCTGGCCTGCGGTATGAAAGATAGGGTGTTCCTGAGAAAGACCTGCCTGATGGATGAATTCCCTGGCTTTTAAGCCGTCAAACTCGATCCAGATGTATTCCCAGGGATCCTCTCCGTCAGCGCTGTAGTGGACAATATAGTTGGGTTCAATGAGAAATGCCTGTCCCTGGCACAGCTGATAACTTGCGGAATGGTTCCGGGTGCCGGTCTGGTAAATGCCTTTGCCTGAAAGAATGCAATGGATCAGATAATGGCTGCGCATAGCCGGGCCGAAGGTGTGATGGGCTTTGCATTGCTCCCGGCCGTATTGGTAGATGGTAATGTCAAAATAGTCGTTGCTCAGGAAAAGATGGTTCTGCATAGAGGCCTCCTTGGCGAATAGATATACCATAATGTGTGCAGTTGGAAGACAGAAAAAGGAAAGCGCACATTTTGGTATATAGGAAATCATACCACTGTATGTACGCAGATGTCAAGTGGTGATATGATTTGTTGTGTAAAGAATATAACAGGGGTTACAGGGGCTGCAGACTCTGTTTCTCCGGGGATATGCAGGAAAAAAGAATGTGACAAAATGATATATTTTCAGCAGATAGAAACAGGCGCTGCGGACAGGAACTTTTCCGGATGTGCTGTGCGGAATCTGCAAAAAGGCGAAAAGGAGAGAGGAAAATGAAGAACTGGAAACGATATCTGGCAGTTTTGACGGCAGGCGTGATGGGGGCTTCTCTGACAGCATGCCAAGGAAGCGCAGGAGGAGCGGATTCCAAAAACAGTGACAGTAATACTCTGACGGTTTCCATCTGGGATAATAACCAGCTCCCTGGGCTGACAGAGATCATGGGGGATTTTACAGAGAAGACAGGAATCGGGGTGGAGATCCAGGTAGTACCCTGGGATCAGTACTGGACCCTTCTGGAGGCGGGCGCCCAGGGAGGCACATTGCCGGATGTGTTCTGGATGCATTCCAATTACAGCCAGAAATTTATGAGCAACGATATGCTTTTGGACCTGACAGACAGGGTGGCTGACAGTGATACGATCGGTTTGTGGTATAATAAGACGATGTTTGATGAGGCGGGGCTGGATTACCCGGATGAGAGCTGGACCTGGGAAACACTTGCCGATGCGGCCAGGAAGCTGACCAAGGAGGATGGCAGCCAGTATGGATTTTCCTCCGCAGCGACCTATAATCAGGACGGTTTCCATGCCTGCGCAGCAGGTTATGGGGGAGAATACATCGGACGTGCTTCTGGGATCCGGCAAGGCGGCGATAGTTATGCAGGGATCCTGGATGGTGGCGGCCTTCCGGGACAATGAGTATACGGCGGCGAACTGTGATGTGGCCGTACTGCCGAAATCCGGGGACGGAACCCGGGTCTCCATCTACAACGGCCTTGGCTGGGCGGCGGATGCCAATGGTTCTCATACGGAAGAGGCGTGGAAGCTGCTGGAATATTTAGGAAGCGAAGAAGCACAGAAAAGGCAAGCGGAGCTGGGGGTAACCATGTCAGCGTACAAAGGTACGTCGGATACCTGGGTATCCTGCGCGCCGGAATTCCATCTGCAGGCTTTGCTGGATATGTCAGAGAACATGGTAATCCGTCCTTACAGCAGAAACACAAAAGTGTGGGAGGATTATTCTCAGGAAACCATGGTAAAGGCTTATACCGGGGAGATGACCATGGATGAGGTCTGCGAGGATATTGCAGCATTTATGAATCAACAGCTGGCAGAGGAGTAAGCGCTGCTGTAAGGATATTCAGAAAGGGCAGCGTTGTCTGAGTCAGGAGTCATGCAGGCGGATTACGGGTGTTATGCTCACGGAGCAGCCGGGAACAGGAATGCTTAGATTCGTCCGCATGGCTTTTGGAAGTTATTTTTCAGGGAGAAAGCATATGTCGATTACATTTTATGAAAAAGCGAAGGTATTTTCTCTTCAGACGAAGGGCAGCACATGGCAGATGATGGTCAGCAAATACGGGCATCTTCTGCATTTATATTACGGAAAGAAAATTCCGGAGGGAGAATTGTCCTACCTGGCGCGGGGAATTAACCGCGGATTTTCGGGAGCGCCCTATGAAGCAGGGGAGGACCGGGGGTATTCTCTGGATACATGGCCCCAGGAATATTCTGCTTACGGTGTGGGAGACTACCGTTCAAGCTGCCTGCACGTGGTGCATGAGGATGGGAGCCAGGCCCTGGAATTGCTTTTTGATTCGTACCGGATCCGGCAGGGGAAATATAACCTGCCTGGTCTGCCTGCCGTATGGGCAGGAGAGCAGGAGGCACAGACTCTGGAGATCGTGCTGAGGGATAAGGCTTCTCTGGTGGAGGTGACGCTGTATTATGGGGTGCTAAAGGATCAGGAGGTCATCACCAGGGCATGCAGGATTCGAAACCGCGGTGAGAAGGGAATCTGGCTGGAACAGGTTCTTTCTGCCTGTCTGGATATTCAGAACAATGATCTGGAGATGATGACCTTTTATGGCCGTCATACGATGGAACGGCAAATAGAACGGGGGAAATGCCGCCATGGAAAGGTGTCGGCGGAAAGTCTGCGCGGCACATCCAGCCATCAGCAGAATCCTTTTGTCATCCTCTGTGAGTCCGGCGCCGGGGAGGAGCGGGGAGAATGCTATGGCATGTCCCTGGTCTACAGTGGGAACTTTCTTGCACAGGCAGAGGTGGATCAGCTCGACCAGACCCGGTTTGTGATGGGAATTCATCCCCAGGGATTTCGCTGGCGTCTGGAGGCAGGGGAGGAATTCATCGCCCCGGAGGTGATCTTTTCATTTAGTGACAGTGGTTACGGGAAGCTTTCGGGAAATTTTCACCGTCTGTACCGGGAGCATTTGATGCGCAGCAAATACCGGAACCAGAGACGTCCGGTACTTCTCAACAACTGGGAGGCAACGGAATTTGATTTTACAGAGGAGCAGCTGATCCTTCTGGCAAAGGAGGCGAAGGAGCTGGGAGTGGAGCTGTTTGTGATGGATGACGGCTGGTTCGGAGGCAGGAATCATGACCGCTGCGGACTGGGGGACTGGAAGGCCAACCGCAGGAAGCTTCCCGGAGGGGTGGAGGGCCTGGCCGGGAAGATTCATGAACTGGGGATGCAGTTCGGGATCTGGGTGGAACCGGAGATGATCAATGAAGACAGCGATTTGTTCCGGGCGCATCCGGACTGGTGCCTGCGGGCGCCGGGAAGGACGCCGAACCGGGAGCGGGGGCAATTGGTACTGGATATGAGCCGGCCTGAGGTGCGGGATTATCTGTTTGAGAGCATCGGCAAAATTCTGGAACAGGCGCAGGTGGATTATGTCAAATGGGATATGAACCGGAATCTTTCCGATGTGTGGTCCCTTGCGTGTCCGGCAGACAGGCAGGGGGAGGTGAGCCACCGCTATGTGCTGGGAGTTTATGAACTGATGGAGCGCTTTGTCTGCCGGTTTCCTGCTATTCTGTGGGAAGGCTGTTCTGGCGGCGGCGGGCGTTTTGACGCCGGGATCCTTTACTATATGCCGCAGATCTGGTGCAGCGACAATACGGATGCCATTGAGAGGATTTCCATTCAGTACGGAACGTCATTTGGGTATCCTGTCAGCAGCATGGGAGCCCATGTGTCAGTCAGCCCGAATCTGCAGACCGGGCGGGTGACGCCTTTAACGACCCGGGGGATCGTGGCCATGGCCGGGGTCCTTGGCTATGAGCTGGATGTGTGTAAACTGAGTGCAGAGGAACGGGAACTGGTAAAAGAACAGATTCGGCGGTATCAGAAGTATCAGGAGCTGATCCTGTATGGAGATTATTATCGTCTGACGGAGGCAGAGAAGAATCAGGAGCTGGCGGCATGGCAGTTTGTCAGCCGGGATCAGAGACAGGCATTGGTAAGCGCCGTGTGCCTCCGTGCCCGTTCGAATCCGTTGTTTGGTAGGGTACGGCTGAAGGGACTGAAGGAGGATGCGTGGTATCGGGTGCGGTGTGAGAGGCTGACCGATGAAGTGAGCAAACGGGATGCGGCAAACGAAGGATACGAGCCGGCAGACTCCGTATATTCGGGAAGCGCATTGATGTATGCGGGAATGAATCTGCCGGTGTTTGATAAGGATTATGAGAGTGTGAGATACGTGGTGGAAAGTATCTGTTCCGGCGGGGCTGTGATTTCATCGCGGTGACCATAGGAAAATATGGCGCGTTCATCCTGGATGCCTATTTTTGCGGTCCCTGATATTGTGAGCTGCCGAAGGCCAGGATCAGGGCAAAGATGGGTTCGAAAAAGATCAGTCCCAGGGTAAAGCCGATGCCATGTCCGAAGGCCTTTGACAGCTTGTGCGTAGAAACGGCATGGACAGCCATAAAGGCAAGGGAAGATGCCAGGGAAAACAAGACGGCCAAGAGAGACTGCGGCTCCATGAGCTGAAAGGCAGCTACCAGAACAGAGGTCACCAAAAAGAGGGAAAAATATTGTGTGGACCAGGAAAATCTGTATTGGATGTAGGTGGAATAAAACGGGACCAGGGCTTTCCAGCCGGATTCCCCGGCTTTTTCGAAAATCTTGCAGTATGCAGCAATCTGGAGAAAGAACCAGACGAGACCGAAAGCAAGGACGATAAGGGAAACGATGACAGTGAGAGGTGTGGTGGTCATAGTAGTGTTGTGCTCCTTTGTTTGATTGTGGTTTGGCGTGCAGCATGATAGCTTCCGTTTTGTGAATATTTTATCATAAATTGCATGAATTTGCCATAAGAATCGAAAGATGTTTTTTGTACGCAAAATGAAATTGATCAAATGATATGAGGATTGCGGGAGCACAAAGTGTGGAGCAATCCGGTATCAGAGGGGTCAAAAGACCTTTTGACCCCAACATCATGATATGGTTTTTATGAAAAAAATCTGGTAAAATACCAAGGGTATATGAAAGAATCATTTCATTAAAATATTTCCCGTGCATGGGCAAAAGGAGGAACAGAATATGGCAAAGGTATATGCGATGATTGCCGATGGAACAGAAGAGGTGGAGTGTCTGGCGGTGCTTGATATTTTGCGCAGAAGCGGCATTGAGACCGTATTGGTAGCTGTGGGTGAAACCAGGAATGTGGTCAGTTCCCACAAAGTAAAAATTGAAGCTGACGCCACAGTGGATGAGATCGATTTCTCGGATGGAGATGTGATTTTTCTGCCAGGAGGACTGCCTGGATCAGAGAATCTGTCTTCCTGTGAGACATTGATTGCAGCGCTTTCCAGAGCGAATGCGGATAACAGGAGGATCGCGGCTATCTGTGCGGCGCCCGGAGTTGTGCTGGGACGCCATGGTTTTCTGAAAGACAGGACAGCTACCTGTTTTCCGGGATTTGAAAAAGAATTTCAGGGAGGGGAATATACCAGACAGGGAGTCGTAACCGATGGGAATATCACCACAGCCAGAGGACTTGGCTTTGCTATTGATTTAGGGATTGAACTGGTTAGACTGCTGATCGACGAAGAAGCGGCAGAAAGTGTGAAGGCTAAAATTCAATATTGCTGACAGGAATCGGCAACGGACTTTCCAGTAGAAATATTCGAAAATCGCATTTGCGAATTGAGAACACATATACGAAAAAGACAGAATATGAAAGCATTTCCACAAAAATTAGCAGATTTTTGGATAAATTTTTTCCATTATTTTGAAGAAAAGAACTTTACTAGAAATCAAAATATGTTATACTTATAGCAGACCGCCCATAGGTTTTTTCGTCATGTTTTTATTTGTGGCGGCGCTTCTTTTGCGGCGTGTGAAAAAATTACCAAAGGCGGAGATAACCAGCAAAAATGTCTACACAACTTAACAACTTATTTAGGAGGAAAACACTTATGGCAAACAAGTGGGTGTATTTGTTCACCGAGGGAAATGCCGACATGCGGAACCTGTTAGGCGGCAAGGGAGCCAACTTAGCAGAGATGACCAACTTAGGGCTTCCGGTGCCGCAGGGCTTTACCATCACCACCGAGGCATGTACCCAGTATTATGAGGACGGCAGAAAGATCAATGACGAGATCATGGGTCAGATCATGGAGCACATCACCAAGATGGAGGAGATCACCGGCAAGAAGTTTGGCGACAAGGAGAATCCGCTTCTGGTATCCGTTCGTTCCGGTGCGAGAGCATCCATGCCTGGTATGATGGATACCATCTTAAACCTGGGTCTGAATGAAGAGGTTGTGGATGTTCTGGCAAAGAAGTCCGGCAATCCCCGCTGGGCTTGGGACTGCTATCGCAGATTTATCCAGATGTTCTCCGATGTGGTTATGGAAGTCGGAAAGAAATATTTCGAAGAACTGATCGACAAGATGAAAGAGGAGAAGGGCGTCACTCAGGACGTGGAACTGACCGCCGAGGATCTGAAGGAACTTGCCAACCAGTTCAAGGCTGAGTATAAAGAGAAGATCGGTGAGGACTTCCCCGCTGATCCGAAGGTACAGCTGATGGAAGCCATCAAGGCTGTGTTCCGTTCCTGGGACAACCCCCGGGCCAATGTATACCGCCGGGACAACGATATTCCTTATTCCTGGGGTACTGCGGTTAACGTACAGATGATGGCATTCGGCAACATGGGCGAGACCTCTGGTACCGGCGTTGCCTTTACCCGTGACCCGGCTACCGGCGAGAAACACCTGATGGGTGAGTTCCTGATGAACGCCCAGGGCGAGGATGTTGTGGCCGGTGTCCGCACTCCCCAGAAGATCGACCAGTTAAAGGAGGTTATGCCGGAGGTTTACGACCAGTTCGTAAAAATCTGCAACACCCTGGAAGATCACTACAGAGACATGCAGGATATGGAGTTCACCATTGAGGACAGGAAACTCTACATGCTGCAGACCCGTAACGGTAAGAGAACAGCCAAGGCTGCCTTGAAGATTGCCTGCGACTTAGTGGATGAGGGCATGATCGATGAGAAGAAGGCTGTGAAGATGATTGACCCGCGTAATCTGGACACCCTGCTTCATCCCCAGTTTGACGCGGAGGCCCTGAAAAAGGCTGAGCCTCTTGCCAAGGCGCTGGCTGCTTCACCGGGCGCTGCCTGCGGTAAGATCGTATTCTCCGCTGAGGATGCCAAGGCCTGGGCTGCCAGAGGCGAGAAGGTGGTTCTGGTCCGTCTGGAGACATCTCCTGAGGATATCGAGGGTATGAAGGCTGCTCAGGGTATCCTGACCGTCCGCGGCGGTATGACCAGCCATGCGGCTGTGGTTGCCCGTGGTATGGGTACCTGCTGTGTATCCGGCTGCTCCGAGATCACCATGGACGAGGCCAACAAGAAGTTCACCCTGGCAGGCAAGGAGTTCCACGAGGGCGATCCCCTGTCCATCGACGGTTCCACCGGTAAGATCTACGACGGCATCATCCCCACGGTGGATGCTACCATTGCCGGTGAGTTCGGCCGTATCATGGCATGGGCTGACAAGTACAGAAAGCTGAAAGTAAGAACCAACGCTGACACTCCGGCTGACGCAAGGAAGGCCAGGGAGTTAGGCGCCGAGGGTATCGGCCTTTGCCGTACCGAGCATATGTTCTTTGAGGGCAACCGTATCGATGCATTCCGTGAGATGATCTGTGCGGAGACCTTGGAGGAGAGAGAAGCGGCTCTGGAGAAGATCCTTCCCGAGCAGCAGGGCGACTTCGAGAAGCTTTACGAGGCTTTGGAAGGCAACCCGGTTACCATCCGTTTCCTGGATCCGCCGCTGCATGAGTTCGTTCCCACTGAGGAGGAGGATATTAAGAAGCTGGCCGATGCCCAGGGCAAGAGCGTGGAGCACATCAAGGCTATGATCGATTCCCTCCATGAGTTCAACCCCATGATGGGTCATCGCGGCTGCCGTCTGGCTGTCACCTATCCGGAGATTGCCAAGATGCAGACCAAGGCGGTTATCCGTGCCGCTATCAATGTGAAGAAGGCTCATCCGGACTGGAACCTGGTTCCGGAGATCATGATTCCGCTGATCGGGGACATCAAGGAATTGAAATATGTGAAGAAGTTTGTGGTTGAGACCGCAGACGCTGAGATCGCGGCTGCAGGTGCAGACTTAAAGTACGAGGTTGGCACCATGATCGAGATCCCGAGAGCAGCCCTGACTGCTGACGAGATCGCCAAGGAGGCGGAGTTCTTCTGCTTCGGTACCAACGATCTGACCCAGATGACCTACGGCTTCTCCCGTGACGATGCAGGCAAGTTCCTGAACGCTTACTATGATGCCAAGATCTTTGAGAATGATCCCTTCGCCAAGCTGGATCAGACCGGTGTGGGCAAGCTGATGGAGATGGCCATCAAGCTGGGCAAGCCGGTACGTCCGGACATGCATGTAGGTATCTGCGGCGAGCACGGCGGCGATCCGACTTCCGTAGAGTTCTGCCATAAGATTGGTTTGGATTATGTATCCTGCAGCCCGTTCAGGGTGCCGATTGCCAGACTGGCGGCAGCTCAGGCAGCTATTAACAACTAGAGGAATTAGACAACCATATATTTACTTCTGTACCTTAACGGTGTCAAGAGAGGATGTGAGGGCATTTATGGCTGAACGTCCGGAGTACACGAAGGCTAACAGATTTAAGGATATTGTGGTAAAAGTCTATATATAAGTTCTGCAAGGGAAAGCAAAGTGCTTTCCCTTGTTTGATGTTTGGGAATAGACCCTATTTCGGGGTTTGTTCCCTTTTTTTATTCAATATCTTTAATGAAGGAGGTTCAGGTATGAACAACACAGCGTTAAGAGCAGGGGCGCAGAGCGCCAACAACACACACATGGTTTTTGCAAACGAGGAACATGAAAAGTTTTATTATAAGAAACTGGAACAGGCGAGGTATCAGGACTGCTACCACAAGGCGTTGATTTATATTCTCGGCATATCTGAGGATACAAGGAATCATTTCAGCCAGATTTATGATATTAAGTCCGGGTACATCAAAACAGAGTGTCTGCATCAGGGCTGGCAGACAAGCGGCAGTGTCCGGGTGGTAAGGCTTGCCTTTAACCTTTACACGGACGGAACGCCAAGTGTTGATGATTATAAGCGCAAGGACGAGCAGATAGGCGAGTGCAGGGGATATTCCGTAAGCGATATTTTCTGCTGCGGCTATGCAATGTACTTCTGGCAGGGCATCAAGCTCCGTTACCCGGAATACTGCCAGAAACAGCGGTCTGTTGAGGAAATCCTTGCAGAAATGGAGAAGAAACGTGCTGAAAATTCGACTGATGGGAACGAAGAATGATATTAAGTGGTTCGAGAAGATCCTGAAAAGACAGCCCAAAGTGGCTGTGACGGAAGTTTCGGAGCTGTACCGGAACAAGGGTGTCGGACAGCGAATTGAGGGAGACACAAACAGCAAATTATTTTTCCGACATTTATCCCATTGACAGCGCAGTGCTGTCTGCAAATGCACAATCCAGCCCCAAATGCTGCACGTTGTTGTCGGTATTGTTTTCTGTCTGAAATGCAAAAGGCCATGGATCCCGTCATGAGACCCACGGCCCATATGAAGCATTTAGTTTTTCCCCTGCCTGTCGGCCAGGACAGGAAGATGGACCAGGCCAGTGGCAACAGTCACCGCATCCACCTTGCGCATCAGGGAGCCAATCCTTTCTTCATTCCAGAAGATATCGGAGAAATCGGAGAGCTCGCACCCTATATCGTGGTTTGGGATACATAGGTAATTCCCGTATTTATGCCGTCCGTCGAGGATGTGGAAGTAAGTCCCCCGCCCATTGATCTCAGTTTCATACCATCCGCTTCCCCCGTCCAGCCGGATGAGCTCCCCTGTCCATGTCTCCCTGCGGGAGCCGTGCCTCAGGATACAGTCATATTTCATGTCCGGCACCTCCTATCCGAGATTCTGGCTGCTGACGGAGGCCAGGATGACATCCGTATCGATCACCATCTTCTCCATTTGCGCCCCCAGTGTCAGTGCATCGGTCATCAGGTTGTCCACCAGGCGGGGGCTTCCCTGGGAGTGGCTGTGGACGGCGGAAAGCGCCGCCTGGTCGATGATGGAGGCGGCCCCTCCGGCGCAGGCGATCTTGTGGAGGACGTACTGCGCCACTTCCGAGTCTGAGAGGCCGGAAAAGTTGTAGTGTACGGTGATGCGCTGGCGCAGGGCCTCATGGACGGGCTTCTTCAGGGTGCTGTTCAGGTGGGGCTCCCCGCAGAGGATGAGCGTGAAGCAGTTCAGGGAGTCATACCCATAGTTCATGAGCATCTTTAAGTCCTCCAGGATGCCGGTGGAGAGGTACTGTGCCTCATCGACTGCCAGGAGGAGGGGCTGCTTCTTGTCCTTGTAGAGGTAGAGTATCTGCTCCTGTACGGCGCGGAACATGCCAGGCTTGCCGCCCCTTGGCTCTAGCCCCAGGACAGAGCAGAGCTGGCGGTAGAATTCCATGACGCTGACGGTGGAGAGGCAGATGTACTCCATGTGGTAGCTTGCTAATAAAAAGTCAAGTGTTTTTTGAAGAAAATTCCAAAAATTCGATTTGATATTTTAGGGCATAACTTTTAAGCCACCAGAACTGCCGGCTTTGAAAGGAGTGATTTAGAGAATGAGGCAGCGGTTTTTGAAGGAGAATCATGGAGGCATTTATTCGTATATGATTTTATCGGAAATCTTATGGAAGCATCTTGCGGAAATTGATGAAGAATGTAATGAGATGATGGACAGGCTCGTAAGGCAGATGGCAAAGAAAGAGGGAGTGACGGAGCAGCTTAAATCCGATGACTGGCTCTGTTGGCTCCAAAAAATGAACAGCATCAGGAGCAGGGCGGAGGAAGTAGTGCTGCATGATCTGATATATTCCCTTTAGAGTTGCTTCGATTTTAAGTTTTGTAGCATGAGACAGTCAAGGGGCATTTTACAGCCCCTTGTTTATAATTTCCCAATAACCTGTTTTATTAGAGCCGACACGCTTAATTAAGCATTTTTCTTTTAAGGCTTTAATTGCTCGGTCAATTGTACTTTTCCCAAAAGAAGTTTCTTTCTGCAATTCCGCTTTTGTAATTCTTGGGTTTTTCTTTATTGCTGCTAAAACAGCCTGCTCGGTGTCAGAGATGTTTATCGCCCCATTTATCACCTCATTTATTACCCCATCCGTTTCATTTATTACCCCATTCCGAATTGTGGCATTGAGCATAAAGGCGTTATCACGATACTCAGGAGCAGGAAGCCCTGCTGCTGCCATTTCATTAAACATACGGTCAATGCCTTCGCCGAATTCCTGCACATAATCATATTCGTGGAGAAAGCGGGCAATGTTTGGGTTGCGGGAGAAGTGGACGGTGCGGAGATTATTCAGGCGCACAATTCCGGGCAGGATGCCGGGACTTTCAACCGTGATTCTGTCATCAAACATTTTAATTTGTATATCGGTTCCTTTAATGCTGTAATCGCGGTGAGCGATGGAGTTAATGATAATTTCTTTCCATGCAAATTCAGGGTACTCAGGCGTTGTGTGGAAAAGACCGTCTGCGCCAAGCTTTGTGTGTTCTTTGATTTGGCTGCGTACAAAGTCGAGAGAACTGCGAACCATATCGAGAATACGGCCTTCAAACATTTCATCCTTAATGACGTTCATTTCGGTTCCAACCTTGGCTTCTATGCCGTCATATCGGATAAAACGCACCCTTGCCCTTTTGAAAAAGCGCTGCGGATTTTTGCCAAATAATAAAATGGCAGCGCCGCTCATTTCCTCCCGACCGTTATGGTTGATAACGAAACCGTTGTTTTGAAGCTGACATTCAGACAGCAAAGGCAAACCTTCCGGCAGATAAGGAACAGTTTTTTATGAAAGTCGGGGATAAGGCTTATACGGATAAAAAAGAAGCCGGGGCCGCACTTGTGGAAATGTGCAAGGAAACGAAAACCGTCAATGTGCCTGCCACAGTGGGGGAATACGCCGGGTTTAAGATGGCGGTGTACTTTGATTCCTTTAACCACAAATTTGTGATGAATCTGAAGGGGCAGCTTTCCCATAACCTTGAGATCGGCTCTGACCCTCTTGGCAACATTGCCCGTATCAACCATGCACTGGAATCCATGCCGAAACAGCTTGCTGAAGCGCAGACGAAACTGGAAACAGTGGAGCGCCAGCTTGAAACCGCAAAAGAGGAGGTTACAAAGCCATTCGCACAGGAAGCGGAACTTGCGGAGAAGCTGGAACGCTTATCCGCCTTAAATGCCCTGCTCAATATGGACGAAAAGGGCGATGACGCACTCGGCATGGAGGATGCGCCGGAGGAAGAAAACGAAGGACAGGAAACTTCTGGACATGATGTCCAGAAGTCAGGGAAGGAGGAAGAGGCTTCCATAAAGCCGGAAACAGGAGAAAGCGCTGTGGATGTGCCGATTCCATACCCGGTAGAAAACGCAGGGCATAATTACGCAGTGGACAATGGAAAACCGCAGGGGTCGAAACTGGCGGCGGCAATGGCTGACAAGCCTGTGCAGCGGACATCGCTGAGAGAGAAACTGGAAACGTTCAAGGCGAAGGTGTCTGGAAC
The DNA here is from genome assembly GCA_910575255.1 of Lachnospiraceae bacterium. Lineage (GTDB taxonomy): Bacteria > Bacillota > Clostridia > Lachnospirales > Lachnospiraceae > Brotaphodocola. The sequence continues at coordinate 145,976 of CAJTEM010000004.1, forward strand.
AGAAAAACAGGAGAAGCATAAGGAAAAGGGGAAGGAGGTAACAATGTAGGCATAAAAAATTCATAAAAATCCTGTTGCAAAAGCGATGATAAAACCGTACAATGTAGATGGGATAGTATGCGGAATGTAAAAAGAGCCATACTGATAAAGGAGGTGTTTTTTATGGCAACTTCAAGCATTACAAAGAATTTTGTTATATCAGGCCAGAAGCAGGTGGAGATGTTTGCTGATGCGATTGAAGCATCTGCTAATAACCCTACGCCTCCTGTCAATGTCAGCGCTACTTTTTTAACTGACCCGAAAGATATAGCGAAATTTATGGAGAAAAGGAAGAAAGCGAATGCAGGAAACAAGTAAATATACAGTTTTCAACATTCGTGAGTATTTGGGCGATGGAAGTCATGGACTTGGAGAGGACACGCTGCTTCAGGTTCTTTCCGAGTTTTCATGTAAGATAAACCCGGATGTTGAAAGATTCATAAAGAAACAGTCTGTAGAGTTTGCAAAAAAACAACAGTCGGTTACATATCTGGTATTTTCAACGGAAGATGCAGAGCTGGTTGGATATTTTGCACTCACAATCAAACCGATTACCATAAACGCAAAACCATTCAGTAATACCGTAAAAAGGAAACTGTCAAGAGTAAGTACATTGAATGAACAGGATCAGACTTATAATCTTGCGGCGTATCTGATTGCACAGCTTGGGAAAAATTATAATAATGACGCAAATGAACGCATTTCAGGTAAAGAATTGTTAGGGCTTGCAATACGGCAGATACAGCAGCTGCAGTATTTAGCGGGCGGCATGGTTATCTTTTTGGAGGCAGCGGATGAAGAAAGGCTTTTGTCTTTCTACCGTGAGAACGGTTTTCAGCAGTTCGATACAAGACTGACAGATTCCTCCAAAGGGGAGCCGCATGAGCTGATACAGTTATTAAAACTGTTGTAACGAAAAATTTTATAGTAAAAGCTTCAGGTGCATGGTAGAGAAAAAATCAATACCATGCACTTTTTTGTTTTCGGGATACCGTCTTGTAAATATTCAGGGCGGTATTTTTGTGTGGAAAAAGGAAAGGAAAATCAAATATGGCAGACGCAAAAACAGAAAAACAGAAAGTAAAGGAGATCACGGACAAGCTGGAGGAAGGGTTAAAAGGCTATTTATCCTATTTCTCGGATAAAAATCCGGTTGCAAAGGGACGGATACTGGCTTCACAGTCATTGTTTGAGATCGGAATGCGCCCGTCTTCCAGAAATGTCTCCAGATATTTTCTCTGGTTTGTTGTATAAGTAAGGGCTGTTTTGAGAGATTCATTGGCAGTATACTTTGCACTGGCCTCTTCTACCCACGCCCAAAATCCCTCCAGGACAGGCCTGCTCAGTTCCTGACGCTTTTGCGGACGCTTCTCGGAAGGGAATGCTTTCAGGTTTTTTTCGATCTGGAACAGGCGGTCACACCATTCCCGTCCCTCTGCGCCCTTGGAGCCGCTGATCTCTTTCCCGCAGGAATCTAAAGGGATGCTGTCAATGTAATACCTGCGTACATGTGACCAGCATAACGCCCTGCATATCCCATCCAGGGAGTCATACCCTGTATAGGCATCTGTGACCAGATATCCCTGGAACCCCCTGTAGAGCTTCTCCGCCTCTTTTCTTGCCCGGCTCCTTGCATAATAGAAGAACACTGCTTCTTCCCGCCCGCTGCGGATCCCCCACATGAATGACCCGCTGCTGGCCTTTTTCCCTGGTTCCCTGTTGCATTGGATGCGGGTCTCATCCCCATGCAGGATCCCACAGCCAAGCAGTTCCTGGTGGATCCGCTCATAAATGGGCAGCAGATACTCTTCACTGCAGCGGATCACCCAGTTTGCCATTGTGGAGCGCTAAAGGCACAGTCCCAGGCGGTACCAGTCCCGCTCCTGCCTTGCCAAAGGGTACGGACCGCCTTTTCCCCTACTTTTATGAGCGGACTTTTACATACGGGACACTGCTCTTTGGGATCTACGATACATCTCTCCACTTCTACCGGAAGAGCGGCGAGCATTCCCGCCCGGACTCCCGGCTGCCGCGCTTTCCTTTTATGCTCTGTGATGACGATCTCTTCCTGTCCCTGTCTAAGGGAATGCGGCAGTTCTTCCTGTTCGAACAGGCTCATCTGTCCCTCTGTCTGTGTGACTTCCGTGGAAGGGCCGAACAGCTTCTTCCTTGCATGAAGGAGCGCCTGTGTCAGGTTCTCGATCTGGATTTGCTGCTGTCTGAGCTGATGGCTCTGGTGTTCGATTTTCTGTTCCTGCTCCTGTACAAGCCTGCGCAGTTCGAGCAGCTCCTGGTATTCCGGTCCGGTCAGCATGGGCGGATCCCTCTTTGATGGTTTCTGGTTTTATGATATCATTTTTTGTACGAAAAATCAGCATTTTTCTATCCTGGAAAGTTTTCGTTTGGAAACATCAATACCTACTGCGTTCATGTTCATAAAAATGTCACTCCTAAATAAAGATTGCAATTGGTCGGTGCCAGTTTTACTCATTGCCCATTCAATCTACTGTGGTGTGACGCGAACGCACCGAGAGGGCGGCTCAACCTGCATAAAACGAACGCTGCGAATGAGGAGCTGGTTATCAGACTTTCGTACGGACGCGAAGTCCAAGGAGGTTTCCGATATACCGATTGTTCTTATCATTCTAACAGCTTAAGCAACAAGATGGATAATTCCTTACTGGCTGTAAGGGGTACTAACCATAAATCTATTGTAGTAGTCTGTAAAAAAGTGAATAATATATGGTTAAAATATAAAAAGACATATAGAATCCTTCTGTACTGTTGGGAAGAAAGCTGAAGCAAGTGCAAGTGAATCAAATCGAGGATCTTGAGGGATAATACTTTCAAGGTCCTCTTCTTCCCTCTTTTTTCTGGAATTAAAAAGAATGGCGGCGGTGCAATCCGGTATCAGAGAGGGCAAAAGACCTTTTGACACCATCACACCATTATATTCAGTTAAAAACTGTCTCTGGCATTGACTTTTGAACGGTTGCTGAATTACATTTTCAGGACAGATACGCCCCTTTTTATTTATCAAACAGGAAAACATGCCGATATATTATTAAAAATGCCGTGCGGAAATCAAGCAGCAGGGAGAACAGGAACCATTTTCAAAATGGTTCATTATAGGCGGCAGAACATAAAAGGAGGCTAACGACATGATCCACTACATACAAAATCTAAAAATCAGATTGAAACTTTATATCCTCATAGGAGTTGCCCTGATGGGCATGCTTATCATCAGTGCCATGTCATTTAGCCTTATGGGCCGGATGAATGAAATGACAAGTGATATTTCCACAAGCTGGCTTCCCAGCATTAATACGGCAAGGGATTTGGCCGCCACCATTTCCAATATCCGTCTGAATGAATTAGGCTATCTTACCGCGATTTCCGATGAGGTAGAAGCATCCAGCCTTCAGTACCTGGAAAAGGAAAAGGAGGAGATGGATACCCTCTTAGCCGCATATGGAGGGCTCATTGACGAAGAAGAAAGAGGTTTTTATGATAATGCCATGAATCTCTGGACTCAGTACAAGAAAGCGGATGAAGAGATGATGGCACTGGCCGGACAGGGACGCCCCGATGAGGCCCGGGCCGTGCTGGAAGGCGAATGCGTGGGAATTTACAATTCCTTAAACAACGCCTTCAATGATATTATCGTGTATAATACAGAGGGCAGTGACGATGCCACAGAGGAAAGCCTTTTCCTTTACCGGACAGCCACCCTTCTTATGGCAGCGGTGATCCTTGCCGTGATCCTGGTGGGAGTTTTCTTTTCGGTTGTGGTCATACGCTTGATCAAGACCCCTATCTCCGAGATCGAGGGCGCTGCCATAAGAATGGCAGAGGGGGATCTGGATGTGGAGATTTCCTATACCTCTAAGGACGAGTTGGGGGTATTGGCGGAACAGGTACGCAGGCTGATCCGTAAGCTTCAGGTTATCATTGATGATGAGAACAAGTTCCTGGCCAAAATGGCTGCCGGGGATTTTACGGTGGATTCTGTCTGCGAAGAAGAATATACCGGAGGGTTCCATCCTCTGCTTGTCTCCTTCCGGGGCATTGCGGACAAGCTTAACGACACCATGCTGCAGATCAACCAGAGTTCTGCCCAGGTTGCAAGCGGATCCGAACAGGTGTCAAGCGGCGCCCAGGCTCTTTCCCAGGGAGCGACGGAGCAGGCAAGTTCCGTGGAGGAACTGGCTGCCACCATTAATGAAATCTCCGGCAAGGTGAAGGAGAATGCGGACAATGCCCGGCAGGCTAATGAAAAGGCAGGCAGCATCAGCGCGGAGATGAATGTGAGCAACGAAAAAATGCAGCAGATGATACAGGCAATGGGGGATATCACCAACTGTTCCCATGAGATCGGCAAAATCATTAAGACCATTGAAGATATCGCTTTTCAGACCAACATCCTCGCCCTTAACGCTGCGGTGGAAGCGGCCCGGGCAGGGGCTGCGGGGAAGGGGTTTGCCGTGGTGGCCGATGAAGTCCGCAACCTGGCAAGCAAAAGCGCAGAGGCCTCCAAGAACACCTCTGTCCTGATTGAGAATTCATTAAAGGCAGTGGAGAACGGAACCCGGATTGCCGATGAGACGGCCCGGTCCTTGTATCAGGCAGTAAATGGCGTAGACGAGATGACGGCCATTATCGGACAGATTTCAGAGGCCAGCAGCGCTCAGGCCGATTCCATCTCCCAGGTTACCATGGGGATTGACCAGATTTCCAGTGTGGTGCAGACAAACTCGGCAACTGCCCAGGAGAGCGCGGCAGCAAGTGAAGAACTGTCCAGCCAGTCCCAGATGATGAAGAGCCTTGTGGACCGGTTTAAGCTGAGAGGCGGTGCCAGGGGGAAATAAATTCTTCTTGACATTTCCGCCAGAATAGGGTATCCTATCGCTAAGTCGATTAGTTACAAACCAATGACCGGGACGAGTAGTTGCCTGAAATATGCACAGAGAGCCGCAGATGGTGGGATTGCGGTGACAGGAAGGGCAGGGAATGGACCCGGGAGGGCGAGCTGAAAGAGATTTCGAGTAGGTGAGACGTGTCTGCACGTTACAGCAGAGCCGGTATGTCAGTACACGGAAAAAAGTGCATTCGGAAGAATGAATTTAGGTGGCACCGCAGAAGTGAGAGCTCCTGTCCTATGGTTAATGTAGGAACAGGAGTTTTTTTGTTCTTTGCAACTAATTAGACAAAAAGACCCAAGGCGGAGAAAGGAAACGAATATGGAACAGAACATCCCTTACAAAATTTATCTGGAAGAGCAGGAGATGCCGAAGCAATGGTACAATGTGCGTGCCGACATGAAGAAGAAGCCGGCGCCGATTCTGAATCCTGGGACTTTGAAACCGGTAACGCTGCAGGAACTGTCAGCGATCTTCTGTGAAGAACTGGCAAAGCAGGAACTGGATGACACAACTCCGTATTTTGATATCCCTCAGGAGATTCGGGATTTTTACCGGATGTATCGTCCGTCTCCTCTGATTCGGGCGTATTGCCTGGAGAAAAAGCTGGAGACTCCGGCGCATATTTATTATAAGTTTGAGGGCAATAACACCTCGGGAAGCCATAAGCTGAATTCTGCGATTGCTCAGGCCTATTATGCCAGGAAGCAGGGGCTGAAGGGAGTGACGACAGAGACCGGAGCCGGTCAGTGGGGGACAGCGCTGTCCATGGCATGTGCTTATCTGGATCTGGATTGTCAGGTTTATATGGTAAAATGCTCTTATGAACAGAAGCCGTTCCGCCGTGAGGTGATGCGGACCTATGGAGCGAAGGTGACGCCGTCTCCCTCTATGGAGACGGAGGTGGGACGGAAGATGAATAAGGAATTTCCGGGTACGACCGGAAGCCTGGGCTGTGCGATTTCTGAGGCAGTAGAAGCAGCCGTGACTCAGGATGGTTACCGCTATGTGCTGGGTTCTGTATTGTCACAGGTGCTGCTTCATCAGTCCGTGATCGGCCTGGAAACCAAGGCGGCCCTGGACAAATACGGGATTCAGGCAGACATCATTATCGGCTGTGCCGGAGGCGGTTCCAATCTCGGCGGACTGATCTCTCCGTTTGCCGGCCAGATGCTTAAAGGAGAAGCGGACTATCAGATCATTGCCGTGGAGCCGGCATCCTGCCCGAGCCTGACAAGAGGCGTCTATGCCTATGATTTCTGCGATACGGGTAAGGTGTGTCCGCTGGCGAAGATGTATACGCTTGGAAGCGGATTCATTCCCTCAGCCAGCCATGCCGGAGGCCTCCGCTATCACGGTATGAGCTCTGTGGTGTCTGAGCTGTATGACCAGGGACTTCTGACCGCCAGGAGCGTGGAGCAGACCGAGGTGTTTAAGGCGGCTCAGATGTTTGCCAAGGTGGAAGGGATTCTGCCGGCACCGGAGAGCAGCCATGCGATTAAGGTGGCGATTGATGAAGCCTTAAAATGCAAGGAAAGCGGCGAATCAAAGAATATTGTTTTTGGTCTGACAGGCACCGGTTATTTTGATATGGTGGCATACCAGCGCTATAATGACGGGGAAATGACTGACATGGTACCCTCAGATGAAGAACTGGCAAAAGCGATTCAGGCATTGCCAAAGGTGGAAAGAGAACAGTAACAGCATGGCTGCCGGGAGTTCCCAGTCGGGAGATCCCGGCAGCGTTTTTAATTGACAGATTGATAGCATACCGATATAATAGAAAAGAAGTATAAAAACAAAATAGAGCAAAAGATTGCGAGAAGAGGGACATGAAGAAAAGGCAAAAGGCAGTTCCCGTGTTAACGGCGGCGATAGGCTTTAGCGTCCTGATGTCGATGGGGTCTCTGGCTGCATATTCGGACAGCGGCCCCGGAGTTGCCAGCCTCTGGAAGCAGGATGAGAGGGGATGGTGGCATCCGAATCTGGACGGCTCTTATCCGGCGGATCAGTGGCAGCAGATCAACCGAAAGTGGTATTATTTTGACGCTGAGGGGTATATGAAGGAAAACTGCTGGATTGAGACAGACGGAAAGTATTACCGGCTGGGCAGTGACGGGGCGATGCTGAGTTCGCAGGAGATCGAGGTGGATGGCAAGACCTATACGCTGAATGAGAGCGGCGAGGTGACGAACGGGAATCCGCAGGAGATGTCAGAGGCTGAGCTGGCAGTGTATTCCTTAGCTCAGGGGATTGTTTCCCGGATTACGAATGACAGTATGTCGAAGCCGGACAAAGCAGCGGCGATCTATCGATGGGTGCAGGGGAATATGACTTATACCAGCAATGGCCCTATCGGGGATCCGGTGGAAGGAGCCATGTACGGTTTCCGCAGGCATTCCGGCTGTTGTTATGAATATTATGCCATGTCACATTATCTGCTTCTGGCTGCAGGAATGCCGAATATAGAAGTGGTGCGGGCCAGTGACAATCATCATTATTGGAATCTGGTTGACGTGGACGGAACCTGGTATCATTTTGATGCCACTCCGCGCCGGCTGGGCGGCAACTGGTGCCTGGTGCCGACATCCTATCTGCAGCAAGTGAGCTGGGGATCCCATAATTATGACATTGAGGCTTATCCGAAGACGCCATGAGAGAACAGTCAGAGAGAAGGCTGCGCAGGTACGGGGTTCTGGCGGGAATGCTGGCAGTGTTTCTATGTGCAATGGCTGTCATACAGCAGCTTCTGATCCCCAAATATATGGGAACCGTAATAGAGGGGAATTTTACAGAGGAATACTATCGGGATTCTACGAAGCATGAGCTGCTGATCATCGGGAACTGCGAGTCCTATGAGAATCTTTCTCCCATGAAGCTGTGGGAAGAGTACGGGATTACCAGCTATATCCGGGGGAATTCCAATCAGCTGATTCCGCAGTCCTATTATCTTCTGCGGGAGGCGCTGCGGAAGGAGAGGCCGAAGGTGGTGCTTCTGAATATTCAGGCGATGATGGTGGACGGACAGAGCTCGGAAGAATATAACCGTATGGTTTTTGACGGGATGAAGTGGTCAGGGGATAAGCTGGAGGGGATTCTGAGCAGCAGAACCAAAGAAGAATCTTTGACGGAATATCTTTTTCCCATTCTCCGCTATCACAGCCGCTGGAGTGAGCTTTCCGAAGAGGATTTTCGCTATGCGTTTCAGGAAAAGCCGCTTACAAGCTACAATGGCTATTATCTGCGGGCGGATATCCGGCCTTATACGGAGTTCCCGACTGAACGCAGGCGGATTGATTATACCTTTCCCGAGCAGAACTTAAGATATCTGGAACGGATCTGGCAGCTGTGCCGGGAGAATAGGATTGCTCTGGTTCTGATGAAGGCGCCGAGCCTGTATCCGGTATGGGTACCTCCTTATGAGGAGCAGATAGCGGAGTTTGCCAGAGAGAGGAATATCGATTATATCAATACCCTGCTCTACACAGATGAGATAGGACTCGATATGAATGTGGATACCTATGACGAAGGACTGCATCTGAATGTATATGGGGCGGAGAAGCTTTCCGTGTGGTTGGGGAAAGATTTGAAGGAACGATATGGCTTGACGGATTTTCGCGAGGATGAAGCATTGGCTCAGGTATATAACAAGCGCCTGGAGGAATATATATGGGAGAAAGCAGAGCAGAAGGCGGAATTCGAGGAATTGGGTTATATCAGTAAATATACCTTTCAGGAGGAATAAGAGTATGAGGACAGAGAAAAGAACAGGCAGAAGGATGACAGCGGCGGCATTGGCTGCGGTGATGGTTTGGACGGCTTCCTTTGGTTCGATGGCAGCGGAGCAGAAGAACCAATATCGTTTTCCCTATCAGGAGCAACAGGTAGAGGTCGGTATGGCGGCGGATGCTGCTTTCAAGATTCTTGGCAAGGAGAAGAGTTCCAAGATCCTGGTGAACTGCGCCGATGACAGCGGCACTGAAAAGGCCTATCTCTATGATGAGTTTGAGGTTATCACTTCCAGGGAAGGGAAAAAGGAGGTGGTCAAGGAGATCACGCTGACGGGAAGCCAGGTAAGTACAGAGGAGGGAATCAAGGTAGGGGATCTTCCTTCTTCTGTAAAAAAAGCATATCCTGGGATCAAGGGGGAGATGGGGCTTTACACCATTAGTCTGGGAGAGACCCAGCTGATTATCGACTGCGGTTTTCAGGACGACAAGGTAGAGACGATCACCTATTTGGCGGCTGAGAAGAAATGATGAGCTATACATCGTACGGATTTCTCCTTCTGACAGCAGCAGGATTGGCCGTTACGGGGATCTTACGCCAGTCAGGGAAAAGATGGGTATTGCTGGCAATGAGCCTGGTTTTCATGGCAGCGGCCGGCGGATATGAGACGGTATTATTCTGGTTTGTCAGCACGGCGGCGGGGTTTGCCGCCGCGCTTTTGCTTGAGGAGAATTTTTCAGCCGGACGTATTTTCAGAGTCAGACGGGAGGAGAAGAGGCGGACTTCCGGAGAGGGCCGTATGCCTGGTGAAGATGAGACACCTGCCGGGGCTTCTGCTTTTGCAGGCAGGCGAAAAAGAGGGATTCTGCTGATAGTCGTGGCTTTTCAGCTGGCACTGCTGGCCTGGTTTAAATATGCCAATCTCCCGGGGTATACGGCGGAGGCTTTTTATGAGCTGACCGGGCGGGAGTACGAATGGGAATTGATTGAGCGGGTATCTCTGACGGGAATCTCCTTTTATACTCTGATGATCATCGGGTATGAGATCGATGTGTACCGGGGAGAGACAAAAGCGGTACGCTCTTTTCCGAAATTTTCTCTGTTTACGGGATATTTCGGGCATTTTCTTCAGGGGCCGATCGATACCTGGGAGGGGGCCGGGGATAGCCTGGCCTCGCCGGCGAGGGTTTCGTTTTCCGATGTACAGGACGGATGTCTGCGTATCCTGTCCGGCCTGTTTCTGAAACTGGTGATTTCAGAGAGGCTGGCCGTGATGGTGGATACGGTCTATGGAGATTATTCCTCTTACGGCGGGGGGTATCTGATGCTGGCAGCGGTTGCTTTTTCCCTGCAGCTGTATACGGATTTCTGTGGCTGTATGGACCTGGTCTGCGGGGTATCCCGGTTGTTTGGCGTCCGTCTGGCGGAGAACTTCCGGCAGCCGTTCTTTTCGGAATCCGTGTCCGAATTCTGGAGGCGCTGGCATATTACGTTGGGGGCATTTCTGAGAAAATATGTCTATATTCCTCTGGGCGGGAACCGGAAGGGCGTGCTGCGAAAGTATGGCAATACCCTGGCAGTGTTTTTGCTGAGCGGATTGTGGCATGGGGGGAAATGGACCTTTATCATCGGCACCGGACTGCTGCAGGGCGTCTACATGATAATCGGAGCATTGCTGGAACCGCTGGCCATTGCCTTTTTTCGGTTTGTCCGGGTGAAGCGGACAGCACCCATTTTGCGGCTTCTGCGCCGGATCCGTACCTTTGTGCTGATTACGGTCGGTTTTGTGCTGTTCCGCTCGGATACGCTGACAATGGCCGGTGAGATTCTTCTGGGGATGCTCAGGCAGAGCCGGTATCCGGAATACGCAGAAGGTGTCTGGCATTCCGGTCTGGGAGCGGCGGACTTTGCGGTTCTGCTGATCGCTCTGACTGTGCTGTTTCTGATCTCTTTGTGGAGAGAAAAGCGGGGAGAGGAAAAGCTTCTGCGGGGAGAGGCAATCCGGACCATAGCATGCTTTGGAATGCTGTTTCTGATTCTGGTGTTTGGCTGTTATGGCAAGGGGTATGACAGTTCTTCTTTTATTTATTCGCGGTTCTGATCTGCAGGACTCGGAACTCGAAATCGAAATCGAAATCCGGGATTCAAGATCCGGGATCCAAAACCCGGCATTCAAAATCTGGTTCCTCAGATTCAATAACAGAATGTGTCGGGAACAGGAATCGTTGACAAAAATGGGTCGAGAGCGTGTTTGAAAATTGCTTTGCCGGGAATGGATTTTCAAACATGCTCAGGAAGGAAACGGATAGGATTCCAGGGAGGGAGAACGTGGGGAGCGCTGTCCGAAGGAAAACGGCGTATCAGGAGCAGCTGGAGGGAAGCAAAGATGCTGTATCAGATCCAGGACGGAACCTTGTCCATGGGCGGGCATGTGGTTCTGTCACATATTTATTTTGAAATTAAGGGAAAAGAGAAAAGTGCCGTGGTGGGAAGTAACGGGGCGGGGAAGACGACACTTCTTCGCCTGATTGCCGGGGAGCTGGAGCTGGATCGGGATGATCGCAGAAGCGGGCCGGGAATCAGCCAGTCCCGCCGGCTGACCATAGGCATGCTGAGACAGCAGGCCTTTTTCGATGGAAGCAAGAGCGTGGAGGAGGAGCTTCTGGAGCATTGTCCCAAGGGTGACGGGTATGACCAGGAGCGGCTGGAATATGAGCGGGAATATGATATTTTATTCACCGGCTTTGGTTTTTGCAGGGAAGATAAGAAAAGGCGGCTGGAGGAATTCTCGGGAGGGGAGCAGACACGGATCGCCCTGATCCGCCTGTTGCTTCAGAAACCGGATATCCTGTTGCTGGATGAGCCGACGAATCATCTGGATATGGAGACGGTTCAGTGGTTAGAGGAATATCTGCAGGGGTATGAACATGCGGTGGTGATGGTTTCCCATGACCGGTTTTTCCTGGATCAGACGGCAGAAGTGGTCTGGGAGCTGAAAAAAGGGAGACTGGTCCGTTATCCGGGGAATTATACCCGCTATCGGGAGCAGAAAAGGAAAAATACCATTTTGCAGAAAAAGGCCTGGGAACGGCAGCAGCAAGAGAGAGCCCGCCTGGAAGCGGTGATTGAGCGGTTCAAGCATAAGCCTTCCAAGGCGGCTTTTGCCCGTGCAAAGAAAAAGCAGCTGGAGCGGATGGAGAAGGCGGAACCACCGGATTCTGAGGAGTTTCCTTTGTTTACCGGGGAGATCCATCCCCAGATCCCTGGCGGGAAGTGGGTGCTGGAGGCGGAACATCTGAAGCTGGGATATGACCGGCCTCTTCTGGAGCTGTCCCTGCGGATCCGCCGGGGGCAGAAGATCGGGCTTCTGGGCCCGAATGGCGTGGGGAAAAGCACTTTTTTGAAAACAGCGGCCGGAATTTTGCCGGCGCTGGCCGGGGAATGGAGCCTGGGGAATCATATAACCATAGGATATTTTGACCAGCATTCCTCACAGCTGGAATCGGAAAAGAGTGTGCTGAAACATTTTCATGACCAGTTTCCGGTGCTGACGGAAAAGGAGGTCCGTTCCGTTCTGGGAGCTTATCTGTTTGGGGGAAGGGAGGCTTCCCGGAGAGTCAGCGATTTGTCCGGTGGGGAGAAAGCGAGACTGGTGCTGGCGGAGCTTTTGCAGAGCCGGCCGAATTTCCTGATTCTGGATGAGCCGACCAATCACATGGATATTAGGGCAAAGGAGACTTTTGAATCGGCATTTCGTGCCTATACGGGGACGATTCTGTTCGTGTCCCATGACCGGTATTTTATCCGCCAGGTGGCAGAGTCCGTTCTGATCTTTGAAAACGGCCGGGCGTCGTATTATCCGTTTGGCTATGAGCATTATCTGGAACAGAAAAAAAAGAAGGGGAACGGTGGCAGCCTGACGGCGCAGATACGGGCAGAGGATCAGGCATTGATTGAGTCACTGCGTGCCGTGCCCCGGGCAGAGCGCCACAGCCTGAGAGAGGTGGGCACAGAAGCCGCCTATGAAGACTGGAGGCTGCGTCCGGCGAGGGAGAGGATGGAAGAGGCGGGGGAACGCTATGAGAAGATCTTGCGTCAGGCAGAGGAATGGAGGAAGAGCTGGCAGGAAAGCCGGGAGTTCTGGGAATGGGCGACAGGAGGACCGGGGGAGAGGGAAGAAGATCCGGTAGAGAAAGGGGAAGACCTGGCAGGGACGGGGGAAGAACCGATAGGGACGGGGGAAGAACCGATAGGGACGAAGGAAGGCCTGGCAGGGACGAAGGAAGATCCGGCAGGGACGGAAGAAGGCCTGGCAGAGACTAAGGAAGAAGACCTGGCAGGAAGCGGCCGGGCGGCCGGGGAAAGGAAAAAGGAAGCAGAGAAGGCAAAACGGGATGAACACGGGCGGGAATCCCGGTATTGGCAAAATGAAGTCCGGGATGCCTGGGAAGAGTGGCATGCGAGCTGTCTGGCATGGTTGGAAGTTTGGGAGGAAGTCAGTTTCTGATTGTAAAAAAGAATGATTTGGTATACTATATTTATAAAGAATATGGCTGCAAAAGTTAGAAAAACTAAAGAGGATCCTAGAACTTGACATACAGAAAGATTTGTATTATGATAAAACAAACATATGTTCTTGCTTTGCGGGAAGAGATTTTAGAAGGCAGCGGTATTTTCGTTCTCAGATGTGGAAAGAAATATATTATAAATACAGAAGGGAGAACTGCTATGACAATTATGGATGTCGCCCGCTATTTGATTTATTTATCTTATCACGATGGTAATAATTATTCTCTGACACCTTTAAAATTGCAGAAGGTTCTTTACTATGTCCAGGGATGGAGTTATTTATGGGATAATAAGCCCATGTTTGCCGAGGTATTTGAGGCATGGCAGTATGGGCCTGTTAACAGGGAAGTATATGATCAGTTTAAGATTTATAAAGGTTCCGAAATTCCTTATAAAGAAGGGGCGAGACCCAGATGTGCGTCACCAGAAGAATTGGAGACGATTGAAAGGGTGTGGGAAGAGTATGGGATGGAATCTGCAGGGGAGCTGGTTACCATGACTCATGAAGAGGCTCCATGGCGGAATGCATATCAGGAAGGAACTCTGATCAGCAATCGGGCAATTAGAAAGTATTTTCATGAGAATTATTAACTGTTTGAATTCAGAGGGGATATGACTCTGGATTTGATATGGGGAGGGACATATATGGCAGTGAGGCTTAATGATATTACTCTTGAGAAATTTAAGGCATATAACGAAAAGCAATCCATTGACTTGTCCGACATTAATATATTAATGGGGGCGAACAGCAGTGGAAAAAGCAGTTGTATCCAAAGCCTGCTTGCATTAAAGCAGACCTGCGAAAGCGGGCAGGAGCATATCGGTTTACTGCTCAATGGAAAGTATGTGACATTGGGTTCTTTTTCCGATGTTGTGAATGAAATTGCTCATGAGAAAGATCATTTTGCTATTCAGATGGGAGTGGAAGCTGGAAAGGATGAGGAAGCTGCCGAAAAAATGACAATCCGATGGGAATTTGGCAGAAATGATGAATTCATCAATGGCGTGGAGCTGAGAAAGATCGAATTTTCTGAGGCCAGTAATATCAGTATCCAATTAGAAGAGAATAATCAGTATTCTGTCCTTATAAATGGGAAAAGACAGAAGGTAAAAGCAGAATTGAATAATATGTTTGTTTCCTATATAATTTTTCCTTATGACAGGGAATATGACAAAATATTGCAGGATTTTATTAAAGAGACAATCAATTGGATATGTGGACTTGAAAAAAATATTGTTACAATTAAAAAAGATATTCTGGTATCATCTCAAATTACAAGATTGTCAACATCGTTGTTCAGTAAGTTACAGAAACAGCCGCGGACATCAAATGCAGAAGAACACTTTGGGAAAGCCGCTACAGTGTTCAGTCATATTATGGAAATGCTAAGACGACAGGATGATTCTCTTGATGAAAGCCAGGCAATTCTCTTTTTGCCTTCTATGTTAATGAAGGATTTGGATTATCGGGGGTTCGATGAGATTTGGGAAAGATATAAGGGCAAAAAGCCAGGGACGCAAGAGGAATATGTCTCATACAACAGAATTTCGCTGGAACAGTTTTTGTCTACAAGAGCAAAAGGGAAAAAGGGAGATATTAAATTATGGCCTTTGATTAAAAGCTACAATGAGTTTGTAAGAAAACTGGTATCAGGAATCCGATATTTGGGACCGTTAAGAGAGAATCCCAAAAGCTTATATCAGTGGGATATAGACATTGACCCGAATTATGTGGGAACCAGAGGAGAACATTTTCCTTCGGTGCTGACAACAATTGAGAATAAACCGATTATGACGATGCTTCCGGATTTTGAGAAGCAGGAAGAGATCTTATTTTCTGATGCATTGGGAATATGGTGTCAGTATTTGAAGGTGGCGAGTGAAATACATGTGGATTCTTCCTATTCTTTTGGTATGAATATCAGAGTACATAATATCAATGACAGTAAGGCAGATATTATGAATGTAGGGATAGGAACCAGCCAGGTTTTGCCAGTGTTGATTATGGGATTGATCAGCCCGGATGATTCCATTCTGATTTATGAACAGCCAGAGCTTCATCTTCATCCTTATTCCCAAAGCAGGCTGGTTGACTTTTTTATAGCAATGTCGAAACTGGGGAAGCAGATCATAATAGAAACACATAGTGAATATATGCTGCATAGGTTCCGTTATCATTTATTAAAAGGAAGGGTCCAGGAAGATAAGGTTTGTCTGAATTTCTTTGCAAATAAAGAAGAGGGGACGTTTGTGTATGCAGGCCGGCTGGGGAAGAATGGGGAGATTGACTATCCGAAGGATTTTGTGGATCAGAATCAGTCCTTGTTTTTCGAGATGTTAAATGCAAAGGAAAATTGAAAGCATGGAGAAGGACTTGTTTTATATAGAACCGTCGGCAATACATTTCTCGGATAAAAGTCAGGATCGATTGATTTCTGCATTTTTGGACGAGTTTGAAGAACTGCTGAGGATTATGGCACAGGGAAAGCATCGGTTTGTTATTGATTCCGTGCTGGGAAAAAGAATAATTGAAGAAACGGGGGAGTCTTTCATACCTGTCAGAATTTCGGATATAAAAGATACTAAGCTAAGAGGCCGTGTCAGCCGATTAAAACAGACATTTTATGCGGTCGTACAGCCCATGGCTGTGTATGTGGATACTGGTGCCTGCTCTGTTACAAGTGAAATTTTTTGTTTGTATCCGGAAGCGGACAGACATTTATTAGGTGAGACCGATTATTATGATTTTTTTCATTCTCTGGCAGGGGAGTGTTATAGGGAATCTCCAAAGAGTGGATGTATAATAAGCTTGCCCTCTTATACAAAATTTTCTGATAAGATTATTTCCATATCCTGCAAGTGTGAGAATTCTGCTTTTGACAGGGAATTTCAATGTGTGGTTTCTGATACCGTTAAAGACGAGAAGAGGGAGGCAAGAGAAAAACTGGCAAAACTAATTGGAGAGTTAAAGCATGGCAGTGAAAGTGGAATTATAGTAACGCAGGCAGTTCACCATCCTTCTGTGGGAAGAACAACTATCAAAGAATATAAAGAAATACCGAGGCGGAGCCGGATGGTATTGGATATATTATTGAAATTTGGATTATACAAGCTGGAGATCCGGGACTGGGGGAGCCATAACGGGATTAAGGGAGATATACATAATTGTTTTCGAATCGATGAAAAATCTGATGATTCTCATGAGATATTAGAGGGATGGCTAATCTCGGATCATATGTCCTGTAAATTATCCATGTATTTTCATAAGAATGCAGGGAGCCTGCTGCTTTGTATAATGGGCAATCAGTTTCTATATAATAATATGCTGGATTTAAAGAATGATATTTTTTGATTTTTTGGAAGTATCCAAAAGTATCCAAAAAGAAAAAACAGTTGAAAATTAAGTGCCCATGTGGTATCATTTGAACATTAAGGTAAAGTTCCGACATACATGCGTACGTGCGAAGGTGCAACCCGGGGTGGAATTGCACCATTTTTTATCATAGGGGATCCCTTGTTTCTTTGGAGGATTACGAATCATGTCCCGGGATATTTTCGTACCGAAGGCGTTTTGGCAGGTATGGCGGACAAAAAGAGGAGGATGACATTATGAAAAAGAAACTGAGCCTGGCGCTTGCCTCTGTGATGACACTGGGGCTGATATTGTCCGGCTGCGGCGGCAATAACACAAGCTCTGGCAGCGGAGGCGGAGACGGTTCCGTGCCTGCGGCAGATGATACTACGGCTGCAGAGACAACAGCGTCCGGGGATAGCGGAGTTGACACCGCGGGATTTATGATCGATGTGCTGAATGCGGATATTCAGACTGCAGATGTGCAGAAGACGAGCAAGGATTACACATTGCCGCAGAATATCTATGACCGTCTGCTGGAGATCGAGGTGGATGATGCAGGTGTTTCCAAGATTGTGCCGAGCCTGGCGGAAGATTGGGATATTTCCGCAGACGGACTGGAATATACCTTCCATCTGCGTCAGGATGTCAAGTTCCAGAACGGCAATGATTTCACTGCCGAGGACGTGGTTTACACCTTTCATCGGCTGCTGACCGTGGAGAACGGGGTCAACACCGAGCTGCTGGATCAGGTGAAGGGAGCGGCAGAGGTGATTGAAGGAAGCGCCGATACGCTGGAAGGCGTGGAAATGGTAGATGATTATACGGTTAAGATCACATTGAAAGAGCCTTTTGCGGCATTTCTGTCCTGCCTGACGGCTCCGGGCCTGTCGATCTATGACAGTGAGGCTACGGAGGCGGCAGGAGATCAGTTCGGCATGGATCCGGCAGTGACGGTCGGTACGGGACCGTTCCGTTTTGCAGGATGGACCTTCAATGATCAGCTGGTGCTGGTGAAGAACGAGGATTACTGGAAGGGTGCGCCCGAGCTGCCGGGTGTTGTCATCAAGATCATTCCGGATACCGAGACGCAGACCATGATGTTCGAGAGCGGAGAACTGGATCTGCTGGATCTGGACTTTGTGACGGATGCCGCGGATCGTTTCCTGGAGACTTATCCGGAGCAGATCGTACAGGGGCCGCGGGTAGGCATTACCTATTTTACCATGAATTTTAATATTGAGCCGTTTCAGGATCTGAAAGTGCGCCAGGCAGTGCAGATGGCCATCGACCGTCAGGCGATTCTCGATGCCCTGTACGGCGGGCGCGGACAGGTGGAGCATGGGATCTATCCTTACGGCCTGATCGGGTTCAATGAGGGACAGACAAAGATCAGCTATGATCCGGAAAAGGCCAAGGCGCTGCTGGCAGAGGCAGGCTATCCGGATGGCTTTACCATGGAGCTGGCGGCTGATGCTTCGGCTTCGGATACGGTGACAATGGCGCTGGAGATCATCAAGGAGCAGCTGGCGGCCGTGGGCATCAATGCCGAGATTAAGAATTATGATGAGTCTACCTGGCTGGAGACCCGTAAGGCCGGTGAACTGGGATCCTTTATGTCTACCTGGACGGCGGACTTCAATGATCCGGAGAATTTCATTTATACCTTCTTCGGGAATGAAGAAAAGACCCGGATCCGTTCTATCAATTATCCGGATACAGCCGTGATGGATCGTGTGGGCGCGGCACGGGGAATCGTGAATGAGGATGAGAGACTGGCGGAGTATCAGGCACTTGAAGAAAAGCTGATTCATGAGGATGCGGCATGGGTACCGATGTATTCCCGGACTCATCTGTGGGCAGTAAGCAGCCGGGTGCAGAACTTCAAGCCGGTATGGAGCGGGGTCAGTGACCGGATGTATTATGGGGTTTCTCTGAGCGAATAAAGACCGGCAGGCCTAGTACAGCATGAGCTTCGGCTGCTTCCAATAAGTGCTGCCGGCGCTTAGAGGGACTGCTTGAGAGAATCAATGCCGCAGAATGGAGAAATCGATTTTGCGGCATTTTTACGTAACAGTTCAGATAACCTTGGACTGCTACATTTTTACACGTTATAACCGTGTTTCGTCGCAGGTATGCGTCAGATATACTTTATGATTGATTGGGATGAGGAGGGCAGACAGGTGTTAAACAGGGTACTGAAGCGTATCGCCATATCGATTCCGGTGCTGGTGGGGGTGGTGCTGGCAATCTTTATCATGCTGCGTATTGTTCCGGGGAATCCGGTTACCACAATGATGGGAGAACATGTGAATCCGGCGGTGATTGAGAAGATCAGCCGTGAGATGGGGCTGGATCAGCCGTTGTACGTCCAGTTTTTCCGCTATATTGCCAATGCTCTGCGGGGGGATTTTGGCACTTCTTACCGGCTGAACCGGAATGTGACCGGCATTATTCTGGAGGCATTTCCGAATACGGTAAAGCTGTCGCTGCTGGCGGCTGTGATTGCATGGCTGATCGGGATTGTGTCCGGGATTGTGGCGGCGATCCGGCAGAATAAGCTGCTGGATCGCCTGTTCATGGGTGTTTCCCTGATGGGTGTTTCCATGCCGGTGTTTATGACTGCGCTGGTGCTTCAGTATGTGTTTGCGTTTAAGCTCAAGTGGTTTCCTGTCTCAGGCTTTGACTCTTTCAAAGCGATGGTTCTCCCGGCGATTGCACTGGGGTGGAATTCGGCGGGAAGCATTGCCCGGATGACACGTTCGAATCTGGTGGAGGTCATGCAGAATGATTTTATCCGGACTGCCCGGGCCAAGGGGCTGCGGGAGAATGGCGTGATCATCGGACATGCGCTTAAGAATGCCATGCTGCCGGTGGTTACCATGATGGCATTGCAGCTTTCCAGTATGCTTTCCGGCGCGGTTCTGACGGAGAGTGTATTCGGTGTGCCGGGGATCGGGAGGCTGGCGGTGAACGGGATTGAGACCCGTGACATGCCGCTTTTGCAGGGGACGGTGGTATTTACTACCATATTGATTATTCTGGGGAATCTGATTGCGGACCTGCTTTACAATGTGCTGGATCCCAGGATTCGGGAGGGCGCATAGGATGAGAGAGACGGGGGAGTGTTTCAGGCTTTGGGCTGGAACGGACAGATCAGGCGGAAAACGCCGGGAGGATACACAGGATGACAGATGAGAGAACAGGGCTGACCAGGGGGAACCGGGAGGATCAGGAAGGACAGATGTCCGGAGAGACGAAAGGTTTTGCGGGCGTCCGGGAAGAGGGGAGAGCGGCGGAAGAAGATTTTGCGGGCGTCCGGGAAGAGGGGGCAGCGGCGGAAGACGGCTTCGTGGACGTCCGGGAAGAGGGGACAGTGGCGGCAGAAGGCTTTGCGGGCGTCCGGGAAGAGGGGGCAGCGGCGGAAGACGGCTTTGCGGGCGTCCGGGAAGAGGGGACAGCGGCAGAGGAAAGCGTTGCGGCAGGAAAGCGGATACCGGATTCCGGGGAGGCCGAAGCGCAGTTGGGGGAAGCGGATACCTGGCAGGATAAGCTGCGGACTCTGGTACGGCAGAATAAGCTGGCGGTTTTTTCGGCATTGCTGATCTTACTGATGATTCTGGCGGCGGTCTTTGCCCCGTGGGTGGCGCCTTACGATCACCTGGCGCAGAGCCTGACGGATCGCCTGCAGGATCCAAGCGCCGCCCATTGGCTGGGTACGGATGAACTGGGGCGGGATGTCTTAAGCCGGATTATCTTTGGGGCGCGGATTTCCCTTACCGTGGGTCTGCTGCCGACCCTGATTTCCATGGCGATCGGCACGGTTCTTGGATTGTGCGCCGGGTTCTACGGCGGGAAGACGGATTTTGTTATCATGCGTCTGGCAGATGTGATGCTGGCATTTCCCTCCCTTTTGCTGGCGATGGTGGTGATGTATACCATGGGGGGCGGCCTCATTAATATATTCATTGCCTTGAGCCTGGTGAACTGGGCGGGTACGGCACGGATTGTGCGCTCTCAGACATTATCTTTGAAGGAGAAGGAGTTTGTGGAGGCAGCACGGTCCATTGGGGTAAAGAAATGGACCATTATGTTCCGGCATATCCTGCCCAACTGCCTGCCGTCGCTGATTGTACTGTTTACTTTAAATATTCCGTCAGCGATCCTGTCGGAGGCTTCTTTAAGCTTTCTGGGAATCGGGGCGCAGCCTCCTTCCGCCAGCTGGGGCCTGATGGTGGTCCGGGGAAAGAAATACCTGTTCTCGGAGCCCTGGCTTTCGATTGCCCCCAGCGTGGCAATTATGCTGGTGGTGCTGGCGTTTAATTTCCTGGGAGACGGCTTGCGCGATGTGCTGGATCCTTATCTGAAAGAGCAGTAAGGAACTGTCGCAAATTACAAGTTATTTCATGACAGTTCCTAAGAAGGAGAGACGATGAGTGAAGCTATGGTATTGGATATTAAAAATCTGCAGTCTCATTTTTTTACAGCCAAGGGTGAGGTGCCGGCTGTAGACGGGGTCAGTATTCAGGTGCCGCCGGGGAAGATCATCGGTATCGTGGGAGAGTCCGGCTGTGGGAAAAGCATGACAGCTATGTCCGTGATGGGGCTTCTGCGTTATCCCGGACGGGTGGTGGGAGGAAGTATCACTTTGGAGGGACGGGATATCACCCACCTGTCGCCAAGGGAGCTTTCCCAGGTGCGGGGGAATGAGATCTCCATGATTTTTCAGGAACCTATGACATCCCTGAATCCGGTATATCCGGTGGGAAAGCAGGTGAGGGAAGCGATTCTGCTGCACCAGAAGGTTTCCAAGGCCGAGGCAAAAGCCAGGGTGCTGGATATTTTCCGGTCAGTAGGGATCCCGGAGCCGGAGAAGCGTTACTACAGCTATCCGCATCAGCTGTCCGGCGGGCTTCGGCAGCGGGTGATGATCGGTATGGCCATGGTCTGCCGGCCCAAGGTGATGATTGCGGATGAGCCTACCACAGCCCTGGATGTGACCATTGAGGCGCAGATCCTGCGGTTGATGAAAAAACTGTGTGAGGAACAGGGAACCTCCATCATCCTCATTACCCACAATATGGGAGTGGTGGCAGAGGTATGCGATTATGTGTATGTGATGTATGCCGGTAAGGTTATGGAGCAGGCCGAGACCTTTGCCTTGTTTGAAAGGCCCAGCCATCCCTATACCCAGGGCCTTTTAAAATCCATTCCCAAGCTGGATGAGAAGGCCGAGCGGCTGTATACCATTGAGGGGGTGGTGCCCAACCTTCTGCATCTGCCCAAGGGCTGCAGCTTTTGTACCCGCTGCGATCAGGCACAGGAGAGATGCTTTGTGGAGAAGCCTGGCCTGTATGAGGCAGTGCGCCTGAATGAGCCGGAAGTTGGTGGCCGGGAGAGCGTGGAACTGAATGAGCCGGCAGCCGGCGTCCGGGAGAGTGTGGGCCTGAATGAGATGGCAACCGGCAGCCGGAAGAGAGCAGGCCTGGATGAGTCGGCAGCCGGCAGCCAAGAGAGTGCGGACATGCAGGGAATGGCAGGAGGCGGCAGCCGGAAACCGGGAGAGTGCGGGCATGCGGGGGACGGCGAGGATAGCCAGGGCCGGGCCGGGCAGGAGAAGGAAGGGCAGGAGCCGGGAAGCCAGGGGAGAGAAGTCCGGGAGAAGGCGGAGACTCACACTCGGAGAGACTCCGGCCAGGAGCCGGCCAGCCATGGAGTGAGATGCTTCCGGTATGAAAGCGGAGGGCAGTTGGATGAATAGCGGGGAGAGGAATATGGACAGGACAGAGAAGAATGTGGCTCTTCTGGAGGCCCGTCATCTGGTCAAGGAGTTTCCGGCAGGAGGAACCAGGCGCAATCCTCAGGTGGTTTATGCAGTAACGGATGTGAACCTGGAGATCCTGGAGGGTGAGACCCTGGCTCTGGTGGGAGAGTCCGGTTGTGGGAAGAGTACCCTGGGACGGGTATTGATCCGGCTGCTGGAGCCGACTGCAGGTGAGATTCTGTATCGAGGCAGGAGCATTGTGGGGATGAAGGAGACGGAATTTGCCGGGCTGCGCCGGGAGATGCAGATCATTTTCCAGGATCCTTACGCATCCTTGAATCCCCGTATGAATGTGAAAGAGATTATCGGGGAGCCTCTTCTGACCTATGGAATGAAGGATAAGAAGGAGAGGGAGACGCGGGTGAGAGAGCTGATGCAGGAGGTGGGGATTGCCCAGGAATTCTACAATCGTTATCCCCATCAGTTTTCCGGCGGGCAGCGGCAGAGGATCGGCATAGCCCGGGCAATTGCCTTAAATCCCCGTCTGATCATCTGTGATGAGCCGGTGTCTGCGCTGGATGTGTCCATCCAGTCACAGGTGCTCAACCTGTTAAAGGATCTGCAGGAAAGATATGGCCTGACTTATCTGTTCATCTCCCACGACTTAAGTGTGGTGAAGTTCATTGCAGACCGGGTATGTGTCATGTTTCTGGGAATGATATGCGAGATCGGAGAGACGGGTGCATTGTATGCTAAGCCGCTGCATCCTTATACCCGCTTTCTTCTGAATGCGATACCGAAAGCAGACCCGAGGCTGCGCAGCCAGGAAAAGGAGCTGCTCTCCGGGGAGATTCCTTCTCCGGTAGATCCTCCGTCCGGGTGCCGTTTCCACACCAGATGTCCTTATGCGAAGGACATCTGCAGGCAGAAGGCGCCGGGATGCCGGAAGGTGGGAGAACGGCAGGTGTTTTGCCACTTTCCGTTGGGGTAGCTTTCCTTTGTAAAATACTTGTAAACAGCTGTAACAGAGAAGACAAGGAAAACAGCAGTGGTTAAGAAATGCAGCAGAAGTTTAAAAATGGAAATAAAATGGTTTCGGAAGGCGGCAGGATTCCTGCTGCTTTTTCTGATGCCGGTATTTTCCTTTATAGCGTTTGAGACCATTACCGGAAACCTGCAGTGGATATGGGAGGAACGGATGCTTTGGAATATCCTCTGGATTGCGGTTTTCTATATGATCGCCTTTGCGGTCAGCGGTACTAGCCGGATCGCAGTGCCGCTGATCTCCCTGTTGTTCTTTGTGTTTGCGGCAGCAGAAGCCATGGTGGAGGAATTCCGCGGAACCCCCATGATGGTCTGGGATCTCCTGGCCGTGGAGACCGCTATGACCGTGGCCGAGAATTATGAGATCGAGCTGACCGACGCAATGCGGGAGATGGGGAATATGCTGCTATGGCTGAATCTTCTGGTGATGATCTTTCCGGCACAGCTACGGTGGTGGAAGGAATGGCTGATTGGCGGGATCGGATTTGCCGGGATGGCGATTGGGCTGGTGTGCTGCTTTTATATGAAGGTTGTGCCTGGGCAGAGGCTGGAGATCAATATGTGGGAGATGAATGATACCTACCAGCATCAGGGATATATCCTGTCCACGGCGGTTTCCCTGAAATATATAGTGAAGAAACCTCCTCAGGGGTATACTCTGGCACGGCTGGATGAGATTTATGAGCGGGTGATGGGAGAAGGAGCGGAAGGGGCGGGGAAGACACTGTATCATGAATGAAAGCCTGTCTGACCTGAGGGTTGTGGGAGAGTTTGGCACGAACCAGGAATATTTCCCCTATACCAACAGCCTGAGGGAAAATACGGTGTGGGGGAGTCTGTGCATACCGGTATTTGGATCCTGGACCAGCAATTCGGAGTTCGAATTTCTGACCGGGGATTCCGTTGCCATGCTTCCCTCCGGGACAATCGCCTATCAATTCTATGTCAGGCCGGATACGAAATCCCTGGTCAGTACCCTGAAATCCCAGGGATATGAGGCAGTAGCCATGCATCCTTATCCGGCCGAGAACTGGAACCGCGACAAGTGCTACCATTATCTGGGCTTTGAGAAATTTATAGCTGGGGAAGACTATGCGGGAAGTGAGACGATCCGCAACTATGTCAGTGACCATGCGGATTTTCAGAAGATCATCGAAATGGTGGAGCAGAAAAAACATCCGGAGGATAAGCTGTTCGTATTCAATGTTACCATGCAGAATCATGGCGGCTATGAGGGAACCTATGACAATTTTGAAGAGGATGTCCATCTTACCGGCTCCCTGAGGGGCAAATATCCAAAGACGGATCAATACCTTTCTTTGGTAAAGCGGTCAGATGAGGCATTCCGGGAGCTGACGGAGTATTTTGAAAAGAAGAAGGAACCGACGATGATTGTGATGTTCGGGGATCATCAGCCGGCTGTGGAGGATGAATTTTTTGATGAGGTTTATGGCGTTGCCAGTATCGATGTGCCGGCCAGGGAACGTCTGATGTGGTATGAGACGCCCTTTGTCATCTGGACGAATTACGAACAGCCGCACCAGGATATGGGACGCCTGGGAGCCGTGTTTCTCTCCTCTTATGTATTGAAGCTAGCTAATCTGGAGCTGACGCCTTTTAACAGGTTTCTTCTGGAAATGTCGGAGAGAATCCCAGTGGTGCATCCGATCGGGTGTTATGGGAAGGACGGAAGCTTCTATAGCTGGGAAGAGGCGCGGTCGGAATCGTGCCCTTATCAACAGCTGATTGGGGATTATGAATGTCTGGTGTATCATCACTGCCTGGAGAGGGAGGCGAAGAGGCAGGGGAGATTTTGGGTTTTGGATGGGGACTCTTAAGGTCTGCAAAGTCAGAATCCGCAGACATTTTCAGCTGATTTTCTCCCGTTTTCCTGGCTGCGTTTTTTGCTTCCTAAACTTACTGACATTGTTTCGTGGGGGCGAGAGGCCGGCAGATATCAGCTGGAAAAAATCGTAACAGTTCAGATGGGTCTACGCGTTCACCGCGCTGACCGTAAGACATCGTGCCCTTTGGGTAAAACGTAGTGATCGCGAGCATACGGCCCATCGTGAAGCGATTTTAAATAGCTGTATGCCTTGACAGTTTAATGGTTATCTGAGCTGTTAAAAAAATCCATGCGGAAAAGAGATTAAGATTATTGAAATATTGACGATAATATATTAAAATACATCTGAATTCATCGCGGGCATTGGATTTCCAGAGAGAATTCATCGCAAGGAACATCCGATGGTTATTTTTGACAGATGAACGAATCTTGCAGCAGTTCAAGTGTTATCGGAATGGTTGCCGAGTATTCGAGGATAATAAATAGGTAATTGTTAAATGATTTTTCATTTAATATGGATAACTTTCCACTATATAAGGAGAGAAAAACGGTCATTATTCAGAATTGTTTCTGAATTGACATAGAACATCAGATTTTGGGCGCATCTTAATAAGCCCATAAAAGGACTATGACAATTGTATGTTTTTTCAGGCAATTAAAGGTTTGAGGCTCCGGATATACTGGGGACAGTTCATCCGGTGTGCAACGATGACCGTCAGTTGGCAGGCAATCCCGGCAAGAAAAACATCTGCCTTGGTCGTTGTATGGTTCCGGGATTTTCTCCCGGCAGCACACATATTGCTTTTGAGATGGTCGATGGTGCGTTCCACAACGGTTCTTATTTTATAGAGGGAAGCCCATTCGTCAGAATCCCGCTGGATGCCAGGGAACATGCGGAAGTCCATGTTTTCGTAAGTGTAAGTGGTACGTCCTTTTTTGGCCGTGCTGCAGGGTTCCTTACAATCGCAGACCCACTGCCCTTTTACCATGTGAACCTTAGGGCAGACCCATTTGTCGCGGTCTGAGCGTCCTTTCTCATGGCAATGCCCAGCGTATTTCATGTCCAGGGAGCTGTCTTTTGGGCAGGTAGGATAGCCGTAAGCGTTATAGCCGACTTTCTCAAGGGTAGATTCATTCCTCGGGTTATAAGGGATCAGGGCTTTGGAAAAATGGAATTCCTCCTTAAGGAAGCCGTAAATGTCAATGGAGTCAAAAGCGGAATTGCCCAGGAAGGTGTCAGGGCGAAAATCCGGGTGGAGTGAAAAGAAATCAGAAAGGACCGGTTTTAAAGAAGAATCGCCAATGGATTTGTCTTGGTCAGGGGAATCGGATTTCTTTTCGACGGGCATTTCGGGATGGGCGGCATTAAAGGCATCATTCAGGAAGGAGATATGGCGGACAATGCCGAGTCCATTGGTGAGGATGGCGAATTTATCCGCGTAGCAGAAATGTCCGTTGATATACTGTTGTTTGGCATCCGGGCAGGAAGCGGCCTGTGAGGGCATGAGGCCATAAGCCATCTTATAAGGGTCAACGTCAGAGTTATCTTTATAGTAGGCCTTAAGCCTGCGGATCAGGGAATTGAGCGTTTTGGGGGTGTTTTCGGTAACGTAAAGCTCAATGCCGGAGGTATCGAAGGTAAGCATGGAGGCGAGGGAAGAATCGATGGCCTGGCAGATAGGTTCGGTGAAATCCACCATGCGCTGGAACATGAGTTCAATGTGGTCGGTAAAACCGAGTTTGAAGCGGGTAAAGAGAGGGGCATCCGGGACCTTAGGAAAGCCGCAGAAATCCCGGAGTTCCCTACAGAGGCTTAAAAGAAGGATGAGCAGGGAATCCGTAGGGATAGAGAATACTTTCTGGAGGATGAGGGCGGAAAGGAAGCCGGTAAGGGGGGAATCCCTTTTCCTGCCAAGGCGCTGGTAAAAGGCGTTATAGAAGACAGACGGGATAAACTCAGAGATAGCGAAATGTTCATCAAGAAGCTGGAAAAAGGAAGGGGTATCGTCTAGGAACATATCCTGGCAGTCTGAAAAGATATCTTTTAAAGCAATCTGATGGTATTTAACAGTCATAAATTTTCTCCTCCGTTTATGAAAAGATGGTTGTCTGGTAACTCTATTTTAACATAAGCGGAGAGAAAATTTATATAGAAACAATAAGAAAATCCAATAAAATCAATGGGTTTGGCAATTTAACAATTGCCTAAGTATATAGATTTAAAGGAGATCAATAAGGGAGTCAATATTTCGTTTCGAAAAATCGGAATCAGCAATCCAGCCTATGCTGAAAATCATCAGTTAGTATTGCCATTAGTTGAGTGTTTGCAAAAAATACATCAATTGTGAAGTTAGTTTATTTAGCCCATCAAGGATTTACTAATTACAAATTGATAGAAAGACTGGAAAACGAGGGGGTTAAGGTACGGGACATTGCTTATTCGAGTCAAGGTCTAGAATTCTATGATGAATGTGATTTACATATTGGCTTCAGGGTGCACGGACATATATTGCATGAGTCATAGGATACCGACAGTTTTGATTGAAGAGGATGGGAGAGGAGCAGGTGCTAACCATGCTTTGGGAACAAGAGGAATGCGTTCTTATCATGTTGTAAAATATAATCCAGAAATTCAGTTGGAAATCAACCACAATTCAATTTGCGAATTGGATGATTATTTAAATGATTTAGAAAAAGACAACTATAAAGTATTTGAGATGGCATATGATAAAATGGAATTTTTTTATCACATTATGAATAATTACCTGTATCGTATCAATGATATTTTATGATTCATAAAGAAAACAGAGGTGTTTTATGCGTATTGTTGCAGTGATTCCTGCACGATCTGGTTCAAAAGCGATTCCAAATAAAAACATTAGATTAGTTCATGGTCAGCCAATGGTTTACTATGCAATTAGCAATGCAATACAATCAAAGTATATAACAGATGTGATTGTCTCCACAGATTCCCACGAGGTTAAAATTATTGCAGAACAGATGGGAGTAAAGTGTCATTGGAGATGTCCGGAGTTATGTGAAGATGATGTAGCATTGGATGCAGTTGTATATAATGCGGTTGTTGATGATAAAGATAAATTTGATTATATTATTACTATGCAGCCAACATCACCTACATTACAAGTATCAACACTTGACAGAGCAATAAAATATACGATTGACAATGGCTTTGATACAGTTATTTCTGCAGTTAATACTCCACATTTATCATGGCGTGAAGAGAGTGGTATAAAATTACCTAATTATAAGAAAAGGGTAAACAGACAATATCTTCCGGCAAATTATGTGGAGACGGGGGCATTTGTGATATCCAAAAAGGATGTTGTATGTGAACGCACAAGAATAGGCCAGAAAGTGGATATTTTTGAGGTGTCTGAGAATGAGTCAATTGATGTAGACACCTTTATTGATTTATATGCTGTTGGTGAAATATTGAATCAAAAACAAGTAGCTATTTATGTCAATGGCAATAATTTGAGAGGAACTGGTCATATTTACAGAGTTTTAGAACTTGCGGATGAGTTTTTATCAAAGCCAGATATATATTATGATTTAAACCAGACGGATAGGGGCTTGTTTGGAAAAACAACGCATAATTTAAAACCAGTCAATGGAATTGTTGAGTTATTTCAGATTATTAAAGAAAAACAGTATACAATTGTAATCAACGATATTTTGTCAACTTCCCTTGATTATATGATTGGCCTTCGAAGCGTTATGCCTAAAGGTGGAAAAATTGTAAATTTTGAAGATGAGGGAGAAGGGGCAGGACAAGCGGATTTGGTTTTTAATGCTTTGTATTCAGAAAAAGTTGAAGGAAATATTTACGGAGGAGAAAAGTATTACATAGCGCCTAAAATTTTTGCGCTCTATAAACCAATACAAATTAAAGATAAAGTGGAGAAAGTATTCATCAGTTTTGGGGGAGCAGATCCCCAAAATTATACAGATCAATTGTTAGATATCATAGTAAAAGACAAATATAAAAGGATGAAATTTGTAATTGCCATAGGACGTGCAAAAATGAATATAAATGCTGTTTTAGAATTTAATAAATATGAAAATATTGATGTCTGGTATGATGTGAAAAATATGCCTGAATTGATGAGTGAATGTGATGTTGGTATGACTTCAAGAGGAAGAACAGCATTTGAATTAGCAATGTTAGGAGTTCCGGCAATAGTTCTGTCTCAAAATACTCGCGAGGAAGGACACGGGTTTGTATGTGATAAAAACGGGTTTTTATATATGGGTACAAGTCCGTCGAAACATATGATTGAATCTGCTCTTGATATGTATATTACTATGTCACAGAAGGACAGAAAAGATTTACAAGATAAACTATTATCCAGTGATTTGAGAAACGGTCGTAAGCGGGTAATGAGCATGATTATGAATTTATAGTTTTTGGGGAGGAAGAAAATGAACAGACCATATGTGATTGCAGAAATTGGTGTTAACTTTTATGATACGGCAAGAGTAATGAATATTACACCGCTGAAAGCGGCAAAGATATATATTGATAAGGCAGCGGATGCTGGGGTTGATTGTGCAAAATTTCAGTCATATAAGGCGGGAACAATTGTATCAAAAAATTCCCCAGCATATTGGGATGTTTCTAAGGAACCAACTAAAACACAATATGAGCTATTTTTGAAGCATGACAGTTTCGGAGAAGCAGAATATCAGGAGTTATGTGAATATACACATATGAGAGGTATGAATTTTACATCGACACCTTTTGATTATAACTCTGCGGATTATCTGGAAAAAATGGTTGATTTTTATAAAATATCGTCCTCGGATATTTCCAATTTGCCGTTTATTAGTCACATTGGCTCAAAGGGTAAGCCAGTTGTTTTGTCTACAGGAGCTTCTTATCTTTCCGAAGTAGATACAGCTATTCGAACATTAAAACAGTCTGGTTGTAAAGATATCGTGCTTTTACAGTGTGTTCTTTCTTATCCAACAGAACCTCAAAATGCAAATCTTCAAGCTATTGAGACACTTAAAAGGAATTTTCCAAATCTTAAGGTTGGCTATAGCGATCATGTTGCTCCGGATGAAAATATGATGACTCTTGCGGCAGCTTATATGTTGGGAGCAGAGGTGATTGAAAAACATTTTACATTAGATAAAACATTACCAGGAAACGATCATTATCATGCAGGAGATCCCGATGATTTCAAAAAGGCGATAGCAAATTTCAGATGGATAGATATGGTTCTTGGATGTGGTGAGAAAACAGTTTTTGATTGCGAGACTGTTTCCAGAAAAGAGGCAAGACGTTCTTTGGTACTTACAAGAAATATAAGAAAAGGGGAAACTATCAGAAAAGAAGATGTCATGCCAAAACGTCCAGGTACGGGGATTTCTCCCGAGTATATTGATATTATTGTAGGGAGAATGGCAAGAAGAGATTTACAAGAGGACATCATTCTTACGTGGGATATGATATAAGTGATGAGGTGAGATGTGCAATGTACAGTTGTACAGGCGCTCGGATGTATGCGCTTGCAGAGGAATTATTTCCTGCTTGCAGGAGTATTACAGGGGAGGGAACGAGACCTAAATTAAAAGGATTTCAGAGAGATCTCTCAAATTACGCTTTATGAAATTCCAAACGGCACGGAAGTTTTTGACTGGAAGATTCCCAAGGAATGGAAGATTGATGAAGCATATATCCCGTTTTCGACACTTAAACGGTACAAAACTCCGATAGTTCCCATAAATATGGGATTTATCGGAGTTCTCTTTTTCTTCAAATGTTGTATGTGAATGCTATTTCAATAAATTTTTTATTTTCCCATGCAGCTCTTTGGACCTGTAATGGAGTCTGCCCAGATCCAGATCTGTTAACTGGCTCAAAGCATCCAGAGTTTTGCTTCCGCTATATAACGCCATATACTCAAGGTCATGGATATTGGTGACATTCATGTTCCGTAAGGTCGTGATCAGATTCTGTGGTGTTATATGGGTCATTTGATCATCCAGCCTGACTTCCAGCAGGCGATATACCAACAATGTTGTTATGCCGCACGCAAAATGCAACTCAACCATAAGCAAAACGTAAGTAGTGAACAATCCCGAATAATCCCGAACATCTGCGAATTTGAATGAATATGCATAAATATGGTTGGTATCAGTTTACTTTGTCATTTGGTTTCATCTCAGGATAAACGCATCAATTAAAAGTAGAAATGCAAAAAAGGTCAGTAATCATAAGCTGTTTCCTGCTTATGGCTGCTGGCTTTTTCTATGGTTTATCATGCAAAATGATAGCCTTTGGTTTCCCACCGCAAGAAATCCATCAGTTCTTACTGCTTGAGGCGGATTCTAAGCATTTCTTTATAGATATCATCAAAGGTATTCAACACGAGCCGACGATGATTGTCATGTTCGGGGATCATCAGCCAGCTGTGGAGGATGAATTTTTTGACGAGGTTTATGGCGTTGCTAGCATCGATGTTCCGGCCAGAGAACGCCTGATGTGGTATGAGACGCCCTTTGTCATCTGGACGAATTACGAACAGCCGTACCAGGGTATGGGGCGGTTGGGAGCTGTGTTTCTTTCCTCTTATGTGCTGAAACTGGCCAATCTGGAGCTGATGCCCTTTCACAGGTTCCTTCTGGAAATGTCGGAGAGCATCCCGGTGGTGCATCCGATCGGGTGTTATGGGAAGGACGGAAGCTTCTATAGCTGGGAGGAGGCGAGGTCGGAATCGTGCCCTTATCAACAGCTGATTGGGGATTATGAATGTCTGGTGTATCATCACTGCCTGGAGAGGGAGATGAAGAGACAGGGGAGATTTTGGGTTTTGGATGGGGATTATTAAGATCTGCAAAGTCAGAATCCGCAGACATTTTCAGCTGATTTTCTCCCGTTTCCCTGGCTGCGTTTTTTGCTTCCTAAACTTACTGACATTGTTTCGTGGGGGCGAGAGGCCGGCAGATATCAGCTGGAAAAATCGTAACAGTTCAAGGGTTATCTGAACTGTTAAAAAAATCCATGCGGAAAAGAGATTAAGATTATTGAAATATTGACGATAATATATTAGAATACATCTGAATTCATCGCGGGCATTGGATTTCCAGAGAGAATTCATCGCAAGGAACATCCGATGGTTATTTTTGACAGATGAATGAATCTTGCAGCAGTTCAAGTGTTATCGGAACGGTTGCCGAGTATTCGAGGATAATAAAAGCAAGGAGGCCGGAGAACTTATGAAAAAAGCACAAAAAGAACAGGCAGAGAATATTATCCGGCTTTTAGGCAATGTTCACGACGGAATCAAAAAGGCTGTGGAGAGAGGGCAGTACGACAGCGCCAGGGAGTTGCTGTCCCAGTGTCAGGAAAGCGCCATCGAGCTGGGAGAGACCATCGAAGCCATCGAGGGCGAGGGTTTTGCGACGGTGTCCTGTCTGGAACATTACTGCGAGGCAGTGTACCAGGTCTATACCTTGCTCAGCCAGCCAGTGGGGGTGAACGCCTCCCGGGTGTATAAGAGCCTGCGCAGGGCCTTGATCCCGGTGGAGAACAGTGTAAAGAATGATATCAAGATCCGCAGGGAGGCAGTATTTCTTCCTTATAAAGCATCTATGTGGGATTCTCTGGAAAGCGTCTGGAAAGCTGCGGATGAGGATCCGGATTGTGACGCCTATGTGATCCCGATTCCCTATTATGATAAGAACCCGGACGGGAGCTTCCGGGAGATGCATTATGAAGGGGATCAATATCCGGAGTATGTGCCGGTGACGTGGTATGAGGACTACGACTTTGCGGAGCGTCAGCCGGATATGATATTTATCCATAATCCATATGATGAATACAACTATGTGACCAGTGTGCACCCGTTTTTTTATGCGAAGAACTTGAAGCAGTTTACGGAAAAGTTAGTATATATACCTTATTTTATATTAGGTGAGCCGGATTTGGAGAATGAGGAATCGATCAGAGGGATGGCTCATTTTTGTACCGTACCTGGAGTGATCTATGTGGATAAGGTGATTGTGCAGTCGGAGGCCATGCGGCAGGCTTATATCAGGGTGATGGTGGAGTTTACGGCAAAAGGTCGGGAGGTGGATGCAGAGGCGAATCGGAAGTATTGGGAGGAGAAGATTCTGGGGCTTGGGTCTCCGAAGGTGGACAAGGTTCTGAGCACGAAGAAAGAGGATCTGGATATACCTAAAGAGTGGCTGAGGGTGATTGAGAAACCGGACGGAAGCTGGAAGAAGATTATCTTTTATAATACCAGTGTGACGGCGCTGCTGGAACATGGGGAGAAGATGCTCACAAAGATGCGGGATGTGTTCCTGGTTTTTGAGGAGAACAAGGATGAGGTGGCGTTTTTGTGGCGGCCGCATCCGCTGATTAAGGCGACGATTGAGAGCATGAGGCCGGAGTTGTTGGGGGAGTATGAGGGGATAGTAAGGGCGTATAAGGAGGCTGGATGGGGGATATATGATGATTCGGTGGAACTGGATCGAGCGATTGAGGTGTCGGATGCTTATTATGGGGATTGGAGCAGTGTTGTACAACTGTTTAGAGAATCTGGAAAAATGATTAGAATACAGAATGTAAATGATATTATGGAATATTGTTGAAACTGAAATCGCAAATCATAAGCATTAGATTTGATTTATGAATAAAACCAGGTATAAGAAATTATCAATGAGATCGGGTTTGAAATGTAATAATTAGGGATAGAGGAATACAAATGTTGAATAACAAGACGATTTTAATTACAGGCGGAACAGGGTCATTTGGACATCAATTTACAAATTATATATTAGAGAATTATTGCCCTCAAAAAGTTATCATATATTCCAGGGATGAATAACAGTTCATTATGGATAATGAATATAAGACGCATCCACAGTACAATAAGTTGCGTTTTTTTATTGGGGATGTCCGGGATGCAGAACGTTTAAAATTAGCAATGCAAAATGTAGATTACGTAATACATGCAGTAGCATTAAAACAAGTTCCTGCCTGTGAAT
Organism: Lachnospiraceae bacterium; assembly: GCA_910575255.1. GTDB lineage: Bacteria > Bacillota > Clostridia > Lachnospirales > Lachnospiraceae > Brotaphodocola. Next base: position 180,259 of record CAJTEM010000004.1, read on the forward strand.
ATAATCCAAATGAAGCAATTAAAACCAATATTAATGGTACGGTTCATGTTATCAATGCTGCATTGGAGACAAATGTAAAAAAGGTAATTGCGTTTTCGACTGATAAAGCAGTAAATCCCATCAATCTATATGTCGGAACTAAATTGGTGTCTGATAAATTGTTTTGTGCCGCTAATGCCTATTCCGGAGCAGATGGAACAAGATTTGCGGTAGTAAGATGTAGTAATGTGGCAGGTAGCAGGGGATCTGTTATTCCATTTTTCAAGAATATTATCTCAAACGGAGGTGAAGAACTGCCGATTACAGATTACTGGATGACCAGATTTTGGATTAGTTTAGAAGATGGAGTAAAGCTTGTTATTCATGCTTTGGAAAATGTCAGAGGAGGAAAAACATTTATTGCCAAAATTCCATCAATTAAAATTACGGATTTGGTAGAAGCTATACTTCCGGGATGCAGAAAGCCAGAAGTAGGGATATGCTAAGGAGAAATGCTCCATGGAATTATGATCACGCATGAGGATGCCATTCACACTTATGAGTATGACAGATATATTGTTATTTATCTTAATTATAATTGGTGGAAAAAAGAACTGATACCAGGTAGAAAGCCGGTAGAGACAGGATTTGAATATAGCTCAGAAAAAACAAAGAATGGCTTACCGTAGAGAGTCTTCGGGAGTTATTAAAAAGTGATATAGAAAAACTTTGAAAATAAGAGGCGGAAAAGTTGAAAACTGGCAATACATGGTGGTACTCTGGTAAGAAAAACACCAATTAACTATGGGCATCAATGGATTGGTGAGGAAGATATTGATGCAGTAGTGCAAGTACTTAGAAGCAATTATCTTACCTGCGGGCCAGAAATTGCAGCATTGGAAGAAGAATTGCGTAAGGTTACAGGAGTAAAATATGCATTAGTAGTTAGCAATGGAACAGCAGCCCGTCATGCGGCGTGTTATGCCGCATGAATTGGAAAGGGAGATGAAGTAATTACCACTCCTCTGACTTTCTCAGCATCTTCCAATTGTATTCTGTATATGGGAGGAAGATCAGTATTTGCAGATGCTAATCCAATACCTATAATATATCGCCAAAGTCTGTTGAATAACATATTAGTAAGCGGACAAAAGCAATTATTGCAGTTGATTTTATGGGACAGGCAGCAGAATTGGACGAGTTGCACTCTTTATGTGAGAAATATCATTTGTTATTGATAGAGGATGGGGCACAATCTATCGGAACCAGCCAATAGGAAGTACTGCAGATTTAACAACGTTTAGTTTCCATCCGGTAAAAACGGTTACAGGAGGCGAAGGAGAAGCAGTTCTTACTAAATGATAAAGAACTTTATAAAATGTTAACCTTGTTCCGTTCTCATGGAGTTACCAGAGATAATGTTTGGATGGATTTCGAAACAGAATGGAAAGAAGAAAGGCAGGATCTGGGAGATTGGTACTATCAACAGATTGCATTAGGGTACAATTGCCGAATGACAGATATCTAGGCTGAATTGATCACAAGCCAATTACATAAATTAACACAATTTAAACTTCGAAGACAGGACATTGAGAAACAATACAATAAGGCTTTTGCTGATTTCCCGGGAGTTATATTACAAAAAGAAATATCTGAGTCCAATACAGCAAGACATTTGTATCTGGTACAGTTAGGATTAGAAAGGCTGACTGTTGGGAGAAAAGCGATATTTGATGCGCTGAAAGCAGAAAATGTATGTTGGAATGTGCACTATATTCCCGTGTACTATTTCCCATATTATCAAAAGCTGGGATATAAAAAGGGGTTATGTCCTAATGCGGAAAATTTGTATGAGAGAATTATTACGATACTATTATATCTTGCAATGACGAATGAAGATGTAGACAGTGTAATAGCGGCGGTCAAAAAGGTTGTAAAATTTTATTTAAAATGGTGAGGAAGATATTTTATGGGGCAGAAAGAGTTGGTTTATAAAAAAACTAAAGGATTGGCACCCTTTGCATATACAGTGGTGGATCAATGGTTGTATTTTTGTGATCAGCAAACGCCAGGATTATTTCGGTATAATTTTGAAACAGAAGAATATGAATGTGTAGCTAAATTCAATATAAATTATGTGAAAATGAATTTTTATAAGATTCTTTCCTATAAAGAGGAGTTATGGCTTTTGCCGTTTTTGGATGGTAAAATCGTTTGTTTTAATATAAATTCTGGAAAAATGGAATATTACGATATTCCTAATACGATAGAAGAAAAAGCTATTCCCTTTTTTGATATAATTTTTATGGAAGAAAGAGCATACATTCTTCCTCATGGAAGAAACAGGTTTCTGATTGAAATGAGTTTACTGGATCATAGTATGAGAAGTATAGAATTATTGAAAGTGAATCCAGGAGAAAAGAAGAGTTTTATTTCTGGTGCAGTGCAGATTGGAAATCAATTGTATTTGTCAGAATGTTCTAAGGATATTCTGATCATATATCATATTATTAATAATAATATTGTAGTTGTTGATGCAAAGGGATATCATTTAGAGAATTTATTTCCGATTCATATAGAAAATAAAATATATTTTTTACCCATTGTTATAAATAAAGAAGAGAAGTTATTAATATATGATATAAATGCTGATTGTTTTGAACAAAAAGAATACCCTATAAAGAGTCTTCCAGAGAGAGAAATTTGTATTGCAGTAGGATTTAAGGAAAAGCTTTGGATTTTGGCTAATAGCAGGAAGAAAGTATTTCGATTAAATAAGAATTTGGATATTGAAGAGGAAATAGCAATTTTATCCTTTAATGAGGAAGGAAAAAAAGTATATGTTTCTGCTACAGTTTTTGACAACTGCTTTTTCTGGCATGGACATGATGGGACACCATTATTAGAAATGAAAGATGATATTGTACAAATATTAGATATCAGAGATGATAAAAATATTTTAGATATATACATAGAAATGATTGATAAATGCGATAAGTACAAAAGTAAACAAAATAAGGGGAATATAGGAAAAGCTATATACAATAAAGTGATTTTATAGAGAACTGCAAAGTCTAAAGACATGTAAAATTTAAACCATGTGGAGGCGGAATCGTGGAATTATGTTTAGGAACTGTCCAGTTTGGACTTGATTATGGAATTCAGAGGGCAGAGATTTTGGTATTCAGTGACTATGTAAGAAATATGGAATACCTGTTGAAAGATATTGATATTTTAAGATTATTATATGGTGAATAAAATTATATTCGTTCTATACTAACATTATATAGTTTAAAGAGGGCAATATGAATAGCATTATTTTAATAAAAAGCAGAGAAGCTAAAATAGAGGATGCATTAAAAAACTCGAATAGAATAGAAGTTTTTGATATAAAGAAACTTTTGAAAGAAAAAGTTTCTTATTTATCATCAAGCCTTATGTGGCCATATGGGATACCTTATCATTTAAAAAAGTTTGCAGGTCTTAATACTAATATATTGCTGAATAATTGTTCTATTGAACATGGAGTGTATTTTTCAAGATTAGTATGCCAAATTGAAGTAACTCATTATGTATCTCGCATATTAACTTTTAGTCCTTTTAGGGAAGAGGTTATAAAAGAGTTAACAAATTTAGAGCCTTGTGCAATCGGGCCATATATTGCTTATGTTAAAAACTATCGCTCTGAAGAAGAGATAACAGAAAAGAAAAAGAGGATAGGTCATGCTTTGCTTGTTATGCCTGCTCATTCTACACAAGAAGATGTTGCTGAATATAATATAGGCGAATTTATTCAACAAATTGAGAGTGTAAAAAAAGGTTTTGATACAGTATTAGTATGTATGCATTTTGAAGATATGAAAAGAGGATTATGGAAACTATATAAAGATAAAGGATATTGTATTGTTTCAGCAGGCAATATAGAAAGTCCGTATTTTTTAAATAGGTTAAAGTATATAATATCTTTGTCCGATGCAGTAGTTATGAATGCTGTTACAACAGGGATGGCATATGCTATGTATATGAATCGTCCAGTTAGAGTAATATCGCAACAAGTGAAACACAAGGTAATTGGTTGTAATAATTCTAATGATTTTGAACTTGAAAGTCAAGTTGGAAAAGCATATGAAATATTTAATGAGAACAGATTTGTTATTACTAGAGAACAAAAAATATTTGGAGATTATGTGTTTGGATTAGAAAATGTAAAATCTAAAGAGGAAATGCGGAAGTTATTATTAACTTTAACAAGAACAAGGCAGGTGTGATAATATATGCGGAGAATTTTATTGGTATTTACGATAATTTGCAGTGTATTTATTTATATAATAAATTTGCAAAAAAAACAGATTAAGCAGATTCAAAGTTCATATGAAAAAGTAAAAATATACTTTCAAATGATGAATATGTGGCTAGAGATGAAACAGAAGGGAAGGTCTGCGGTTGAATATTTACAAAAAAAGGGAATAAAACGGATAGCGATATATGGAATGAGGGAATTGGGTGAACGATTTTACGAGGAAGCAAAGAATGGAGATATAGAGGTGGTTTGCATTATTGATAAAGAAGCAGACCAAATAAAAGGGGATTTCCTTGTAATTTCACCAGAACAAACATTCCCTAAAGTGGATGCAATTATTGTAACAGCAGATTATTATTATAATGAAATTTGGAATGTTTTGAAAACAAAAGTGGATTGTCCTATTTATTCATTAAAAGGAGTGCTTGGAAATAGTTTTTGTCGATATTTGTAATGTTCAGGGAGAAAAGATTATGCGGATTTTTATATGGGGAACAGGGAAAATAGCAAAGCGCGTGCTAGAGGATGGAGATGTGTTTGATACATACGATGTTTTAGGATTTATTGATAATGATCCTGTAAAAGCTAATAGCTTATTTAAAGGCAAACATGTTTTTTTGCCAGATATTTTAGACAAGATAAAGCCTGACAAAATAGTGATTTTAACTGATCATTATAACGAGATTAAAAAACAAATTATAAGTATGTATCCCGATATGGGGATGGTAATTGAAGATAAGAATTTTTTTTATAGATGTGCAATATTGGAACGGTATAAAGATGATAACAGGGAAGAAATTAAAAACATACTAAAAAATATAGAACATAATGACGTACAAATGTTTAATTATGATTTCGTAGAAAAGTATAAAAAACTATCAATAGATGTGAAATTCGATTCTAGATGTAAGATGTATTATGTCAGTCATTATGATAAAAGATTATATTTTGCTAAATCATTAGATTCAGAAGAAAAGGTAAGAGAATATTATAGATGTCTTTTGATTGAACAGGATTTAGAATCGCCACACAAATATTTAGATAATGATTTTAATATAAATCCAGGAGACGTTGTTGTAGATGTTGGAGCAGCGGAAGGAAACTTTTCTTTGGAAATAATAGATAAGGTTTCTAAATTGTATTTAATTGAATCAGAGACTGAATGGATAGAGGCACTTCGAGAAACATTTAAGAAATATCAGGAAAAGGTGGTGATTATTCAAAAATTTATTACATCAGTAAATGCGGGAAAATATGGGTCACTTGATCATATAATTAGTGAACCTATTAATTTTATCAAGATGGACATTGAAGGAAATGAATGGGATGCTCTTTCGGGGGCAAAAAATTTATTTGAAAAGTCAAAAAAACTAAAGTGTGCAATATGTTCGTATCATTCAAATTATGATGAGGTGTTGATTAAGGATATATTAGAAAAATATAAAATGAAATGTTCAACAACTCCAGGATATGTTTGGTGGATTCCTCCAGTCTCCAGGTGGAATTATTTATCTATAAGATTACGTAGATGTATTGTTAGAGGAATAAAATAACTTTTTGCATTAGATATTTGGAGAATAAAATCATATGAATAAAAGATTGTTTCTATTTGGAGCAGGCCAAATTGCTAAAAAATATACAGAACTCTTAGAACAATTATCAGTTGATATTGATGGATATATAGATAATAATTCAAAAAAATGGGGAACATTTTTTCTCGGAAAAAAAGTATTTGCTCCAGAAATGTTGAAAAGGATAAAAGAAATTGAAATTATTATAGCTTGTTCTGATGTAAAAACAATATCAGAACAGCTAAAAGGAATGGGTTTAACAGATAAAATTATTTCAATTGATCATGCTATAAGGATAGCATTGGAAAGAAAAGAGATAATAGAAGAGTATAAAAAAGAAAATCCTATTCAGAATTACAGAAAAAGAACTATTATAGTTGATAATATAAATGGCACATGGGGAGGAGCAGAGGACTGGGCACATAGAGTTTATCAATCTTTATTATCACGAGGTTATAATGTTGAGCTGATTGAAAATATTAATGCAACGATGGAAGAAAAATTCGAGAGATCTATAAAATATATAGATAAGAGGACTAACGGATTCTATGAAATATATATGGAATTGATTAGTTGGTTGTGGCTTAGGAAACCATTTACATTGTTTAATGTATGGAGTATGGAACTGTTATGGGCTGCAAGCTATTTGAAAAAATTATATCCGGAAGAAATACAGATTATTTCTTCCATTTTAAATGATAATTCCAGTACATATCAATGTCAGTGTGAATGGAACAGCTATATAGATTTATATTTATGTATAAGTAGTAAAATAAAATCTAATTTGATAGATCTTTATGGAATAGATAAAGAAAAAGTCTTTTATAAAGAGCCATTTATTGTTAAATCGGAACGGATTAAAAGGAATTATCAGATAAGTAAAATGGATCCATTAAGAATATGTTACCCGTGCAGATTAGTATGCCAACAAAAACGTGCAGATATGCTGCCTGAATTGATTGATCATTTGGAAAAAAATAGAACTAATTATGTGTTGAATATTGCTGGTGAGGGAGAATATGAAAAAGAAATTATCAAATATATAGAAAAAAGAAATTTGCAAGATAGGGTGAAAATGTACGGGAAGTTATCACAAAAGGGATTGGGTGAGTTTCTGTATAATCAGGATGTGTATTTAAATATTTCGGAATTTGAAGGGACAAGCTTGACTATGTTGGAAGCGATGATGAGGGGATGTGTTCCTGTAGTAACTGATGTGAGTGGAGTGAGAGATTTTATAGAAAATATTAGAAATGGATTCATATCAGATGTCGGAGATATTAAAGATATAGCTAAAAACATTATGTTTTTAGATAATAACAGAGAAATATTAAAGGAGTTTGGTATGAAATGCACTGATATTGTTATGCGAAAATGTAATCTGGAGGGATATATTGATTATATTGAGAATTTGATTGATAAATAATATATTGCGAATATCCATTAATGTATGACAGGAGATCGATAGGAGATGATTTTAGCATTAGGAGGAAATGGATTTATAGGATATAATTTTGTGAAAAGGATATCAAAAAAAGAAAAAGTCAGGGTGTTTGGAAGAGTTGAAAAATATGATGTTGAGGAAAGTAATATTGAATTTGTAAAAGGGGATTTTAGGTGCGTAGATTTTGAGAGTTTGTTAGAGAATATTGATGTCGTGTTTCATTTTATATCTTCTGCAATTCCTTTTGATGGAACAAACAAAATTTTGGATGATATTAATAGTGATATATTGCCAACTATAAGATTATTGGAGACTATGAAAAAGAAAAATGTAAAGAAAATTTTTTTTATTTCTTCAGGAGGAACAGTTTATGGTGAATGCAAAGTTCCGGCAAAAGAGATTGATAAAACCTCTCCGGGCTGTGTATATGCAGTGCAGAAATCAGTTATAGAAAATTATTTGCAGTTATACGAAAAATATGATGGAATACAGGGGTATATTTTACGTATTTCCAATCCTTATGGATTTGAAATAAATCAAAAAAAGGAACAAGGGATTATTCCTATTTTTACCCAAAAGATATTAAGTGGCGAATATATAGAAATATGGGGGACAGGAGAAAACAGAAGAGATTACATATATATTGATGAAGTTGTTGATGCAATAGAATCGATATATCAATATAAAGGCAGATATAGGATTTTTAATATTGGAACAGGAAAAAGTTATTCAATACAGGAGATTATTAAGTTAATAGAAAAAGAAACAAAAGAGCGTGCTAAACTTATATATAAGAGAAGTAGAAAATGCGATTTAATGAATTCTATGTTAGATGTTTCATTAATTTATCAGGAATGTGGATGGAGAAGTAAGCTGACAATAGAACAGGGAATAAAATTATTCATAAAGGAAAGACAACAAAAAATATGAAATGAGGTTAGTGAAAGTTTGGGTTTATGGTTCAGGGGACAGGGGGAAATCTGTATTAGAGTTAATGAAAAATGAAAAAGGCCAAAAACATTGTGGCCTGGATAGATAAGTATGTCTCAAAAGAAAAATCAGAAAAGTGTTTTTTTACTATTGAATCCATAGAAAAATTAAGTGTTCTGACATTTGAATTCCTTATAATATCGCGGGTTCATATCCCGGTTGAGAAGATTGTATGAAGACCGGTTCAGACAGAACACTTATTTGCAGAAATTTTATAAAATGAAAGAAAAAGCATAGGCTATGCTGGGAGAATATTATGCAGTGGACAAAACAGGGACAAGAGTATGACACAGAATCAGAGATGATTCTACAAAAGTACAAATCTGCAGGCAGGATTGCAATTTTCGGGGGAGGGATCCTGGGAAGGGATTTAGCGCCCCTGCTGGAGTCTTACCATATTTTCGGAGGGTTCATTGATAACAGTCCAGAGAAACAGCAAAACGGCATTGATGGAAAAAAAGTCTGGGATGCCAGCGAATATCTATCCCAATATCCAAACGCCTGGATTGTGATTGCTGCCACGCTGGAGCATACAGGAGAGATAGCGGAACAATTAGGAAAATTTGGTAAAAGGATGGGGGAGGATGTCTGGGAATACGGAGAATTTACGAGAAAAGTATTTCCCATATTATCCTTTTATTATTTTAAAAAATTATATGTGGAACTGGCGCAAATCTGTGTTACGGAACGATGTACCTTGCGCTGCCAAAAATGTGCCCATGCATGCAACTATGTACCGATATCTGCGGATGATATGCCCCTGGAGGAAGTGAAAAAAAGTGCGGACTGTTTTTTTGAAAATGTTGATTTTGTAAAAGAATTCGTATTGATCGGGGGTGAGCCTTTATTATATAAAAGGCTGGAAGAGGCGATTGCATATATTGGCGAGAGGTATAGGAAGCAGATGCTGTTATTCGCCGTTACTACGAATGGGACGATTACCCCCGATGATACGATTTTGGGGTTGTGCAGGAAATATGATGTTACAATCCGGGTTTCTGATTATTCGGCTACGTTGCCGAAACTGAAAAAGCAATATGGAGCGTTGTATAAGAAACTCCAGGGGATCCATACCCTGGTATGGGATACAGATGATACGGATTCCTGGTATGATTATGGATTTGAAAGTGTGGACCATGGCAGTGACCCGGAGATACTGATGGATGTGTTTGACCGTTGTAAGACGCCTTGCAGGGAAATTCGTGGCAATAGGTATTATTATTGTGTCATGGCGAGAAGCGTTTCTGAAAATATGAAAAGATATGTAGGAATGGAAGATTATTTTGATTTAAGCGGGGAAGCAGATAAGAAGCATTTATTTGAATTTGAGATGGGTTATTCCGATAAAGGATACTTAGACATGTGTCGTTTTTGCAGGGGAGCAGAGGCGGTTAATCACCGTATACCGGCGGCAATACAAGAAAGAAGGCAGTAGCAAAAGAAAGGATGATTAGAATGAAAGTATATATTTTTGGATTGGGAGAACGGAAAAAGTATTTAGACCGTTGTTTGCGAAAAGCCGTGACGGTATCCGGATATATTGACAATTATAAAGCGAATAACATGAGTTCCCTTGCGGGAAAGCCTGTTATGAAACAGGGTGGATTGTGCGGATCCTATGACTACATAATAATAACATTATTAGACTATGAAAGTGTGAAGGATTCCCTTGTGCAAGAGGGAATCCCATCAGAGAAAATTATTTCATTCTTCGATTTTGCAGATGCTTCCAACGAGAAATATTGGAATGTGATAAATCCTTATAAATGGCGGACAGAATTAATATGGAAGCATTATACAGAAATCACAATCCCCACCATAGATAATCTAAATTACGAGTTATATGCAAATTCAACAGATATGAAAAAAATATGTCCCGAAATTGTAGATGCTCAAAGTACAGTCCGGATCCTGGCTCATGAGAGAAAATGCCTGGCAAGATTTGGCGATAACGAATTTGAACTGATGCTTGGGCGGTTACGGACAGATTATCAAGATGTTGATTTCCGATTGGCAGGGCGTCTGAGGGAGGTATTGGCTTCGGATGAGGATAACCTGCTGGTTGCCATAGCCGATAACTATGGTTCTTTGGAAAAATATACAGACAGAGCGGCAAGGGATATCCGGATGTATATGACAAAAGAGGTCCGTGAAAGTCATATGCGTCTTTTGGATTTAAACAGGACATATTACGATGCTTACTTGTCCAGGCCGTATATGATTTATAGGGATAAAACAAGTTCAAAAGAAAAGTTTGATCAGGTTAAAGCTTTATGGAAGGATGAGGAAGTACTGATCGTAGAGGGCGAATATACGCGGTTTGGGGTAGGGAATGACCTTCTTGACAATGCAAGGAGGGTAGAGAGGATCATAGCTCCGGCTAAAAATGCGTTTGACCAGTACCAAAAGATCAAAGATAAGGTATGCATGCATGGAAAAAATAAGTTAATACTTGCCATACTTGGCCCGACAGCCACTGTGCTGTCGTATGACCTCGCGAGAGAAGGATATTGGATTCTTGATATCGGACAGATTGATATTGAATATGGCTGGTTTCTTTTAGGAGTTAAAGAGAGATGTGCTTTGAAATATAAGAGGGTGAGTGAAATTGTTTCTTATGAAATGGCGGAAACGGATAGGGAAGATGAGAACATCAAGACCTATATGAGCCAGGTGATGGACTATGTTTTGTAAAGCAAATAGGGAAGGGGGACATTGTTTTGAAAGTTTTTTTATGGGGAACCGGGAATGTTGCGGAGACATTTTTAAGACAATGCCAGACATTATCCCAGTATGAAGTATTAGGGTTTATCGATAATAATCCAGAGAAACAAGGGAGTGTTTTTTGGGAGGTTCCGGTATATGCACCAGAAATTCTCAAAGAAACTGAGCCGGATCGGATTGTGATTCTTTCGGATTCCTATGAAGAAATATACCAGCAGATCATGGGAATATCCCCTTTTTTGGAACCTAAGATTGAAAACAAAAATTTCTTTTATAAAGAAAGTATTTTGAAACGGTATGAAATGACAGAAGACAGGGAAATATTACAGGTTTTGAAATATATTAAAAAAAATGGCCTGGATATTTTTAACTATGAATTTGCTGAGAAATATAAAAATATCCCTGTAGAAGTGTTTTGGGATTCAGATAGGGGCATGTTTTATGTAATCCATAAGAGGAAACGTCTCTATTTTTCCAGAGATTTGGATAACAATCAAAAGGTAACGAAATATTACCGCTTTCTATTGATGGAACAAGATTCCCAATCCCCCCATAAGTATCTTTCACAGTATGAGGAGATAGAGGCTGGCAGTGTCGTTGCTGATGTGGGGGCGGCGGAAGGGCTTTTTTCGATAGAAATTATTGATAGGGTATCAAAGCTATATATCCTGGAAGCAGACCCTGGGTGGGTAGAGGCTTTGAAGGCGACATTTGAAGATTATTCAGACAAGGCTGTTATTATAGAAAAATTTATTTCCTCTTATGATGACGGGAATATGGCTGCATTGGATTCCTTAATTAATGGGCCGGTAAATTTTATAAAGATGGATATAGAAGGCAATGAGTGGGACGCTTTGCAGGGGGCAAAAAGAATCATTCAGGAATCCATCAATTTGAAATGTGCAATATGTTGTTACCATGGTGATTTTGACCAGGTGCTGATAGAAGATTTTATGGATAAAAACAATTTACAGTATCATACAACTTCCGGATTTATTTGGTTTCCCTGGACCATACGGCAAAATTATGTATCAACCCGGTTGAACAGGGCCGTAGTGCGGGGATATAGATGAAAGGAGTGCAGAGGGGTCTTACCGATGAAAAGGCTTTGTATTTATTTGACCTATGACAAAGACCATATTGCGGACGCGTATATTGGATATATGCTAAAGGAACTGCGAAGCTGCGCGGATTATCTGGCAGTGGTTTGCAATGAAGAAAAGATATGCCAGGGAATAGAAAATATTGAAAATTATACGGATCAGGTCTTTTACCGCGAAAACAAAGGTTTTGATGCAGGGGGGATGAAAGATGCCCTGTGCCATTTGCTGGGCTGGCGGAAGATTCTGGAGTACGAAGAACTGATTCTGGTTAATGATTCTATCTTCGGCCCCTTTCGCCCAATGGCAGAAATCTTTGCAGAGATGGGGTCAAAGCCAGTGGATTTCTGGGGTCTGGCAAAGGCGGAATACGGGGCCTGCAAGGAGAATTTTGGTAAGGATGTCCCGGAACATATCCAGTCTTACTTTATTGTTGTGCGGTCGAAAATGCTTCATAGCCAGGCCTTCAGAGAGTATTGGGAAACCATGCCTTATTATGAGGTGTTCAGCGATTTATTTAAAGAATATGAATTCAGGTTCACCCGGTATTTTGCAGATCTGGGTTATACCTATGATGCGCTGGCAGACACAAAAGCAAATGATTCGGAAAATATTAACCATAATTTTTGCCAGTATGCGGCAATTTCTTATGAACTGATAAAGAAGCGCAATTTTCCTTTTTTGAAAAAGCAGCAAATGGCTTTTGATACTTTGGGCAATCAGACTCAGGAACATCTTCGTTTGGCTATGGAGTATATTGATCAGCATACGGATTACGATGTCAGCCTCATCTGGGAAAATATCATCCGAACACTGAATATGGCAGATTTGCAGAGAAATCTATGCCTCCGGTATCGGATATCCCCAAGGGAAGAATATGCAAAGATCTCAGGAACCGTGATGATTGCAGTGATTCTTGCATATCAGGAATCCGAGGAATATGTATTGGAATATTTAGGCCGGTTGTGTCCGGATTATTCTGTCAGAATTTTCTCCCGGGAGGAGAATATCTTACAACCCTATCGGGAACTGGGATATGAATGTGAGGAAATACATAGTGAAGAACCGGAATTTTTTGTGAAGTTCAGTAATCATGATTTTGTGTGTATTCTCCATGACGAGGATATCAGTTCCAGGAAAAGGCCAAGCTGTACAGGAAAATCTGGTTTCTATAATCAGTGGGAGAATCTGCTGAAAGACGGCAGCCAGGTGAGAGGGATTTTGAGATGTTTTCAGGAAGATCCCCGGCTTGGTTTTCTAACGTATCCCCAACCAGTATTTGCAAAATATTTTGGAGAACTGGGAAATGGATGGAATGGAAACTTTGAGAAGGTGGCAGAGATCACAGGGAGTCTTGGGCTGAAATGCCAGCTTTCCGAGATTCGCGCGCCTTTTCGCGTGACAGAAAGCTTTTGGATCCGTGGTAATGTTTTAAAAGGCTTAAGAGGCCTGCCCGTAACATCCAGCCAGTATCTTCCCTATCTGTGGAGTTATCTGGCGCAGGATAAAGGGTATTATTCCGGAATTGTAGAAAGTGAAGCCTATGCAGCCATGAATGAAAATAATCTGGAGTATTATCTGCAGCAGATTGCAGTCCAGATTCGAAGGCAGTATGGCGTTTTTGGTGATTTCTCTTCTATGAAGAAGATGGTGTTTCAAGGGGCGCTGCAAAGTTTTTGCCAAAAGCATTCCCGTCTGCTGATTTATGGTACGGGTTATATGGCAAGAGCTTATAAAGATATTTTGCCGAATGTAGAGGGTTTTATTGTATCGGATGGGAGAAATAAAGAAGAAGAACTGGAGGGATTGCCTGTCAGATATCTGTCCGAAATAGTAAAATGGGAAGATTACGGAGTCGTGTTGTGTCTGGATGAGAAAAATCAGGTACAGGTGATTGCTTCTCTTGAGAAAAAAGGGATTAAAAATTATATAGGTGTCTAGGAGAAGATAGTTATGGTCAGTATTATAGTACCTGTGTATAATGCAGAAAAGTATTTGAGAAAGTGTATTGAAAGCATACGAAGTCAGACACTGGAGAATATTCAGATTATATTGGTGGATGATGGTTCTGTGGATTTGTCCGGAGAGATTTGTGACGAATACGCAAAATCAGATGAAAGAATTGGTGTGATACATAAGCCTAACAGAGGCCTGGTAAGCGCCAGAAAATCCGGCCTCCAATTAGCAAAAGGAGACTATATCGGCTTTGTGGACAGTGATGACTGGATAGAAAAGGATATGTTTTCTGATCTGTACCAGCTTGCTTTGGGCACCGGTGCGGATATTGTTGCAGAGGGCTTTATGGAAGATATTTCGGGGGAATGCAGGGAGAAAAGGAATCAGATAAAGGAAGGGAATTACCGGAAAGAAGAGGAGCGGGCCTTTTTATACCAGAATATGCTGAATTGCGAAGATTATTTCTGTATGGGAATTCAGCCCTATCTGTGGAATAAACTGATCCGCAGAGAACTGGCAGAATCGTGTATGACAGCGGTGGAGGATTCCATTCGGGTGGGAGAGGATGCAGCAGTGATTTATCCTGCTCTTCTTGCAGCAAAGAATATTGTGATTTCTTCTCGATGCCATTATCACTACTGTATCAGAGGAACATCCATGATCTGGAAGAAGGAAGGGGAGGAAAAGGAGATTGCCGGTGTGGTAAAGCTGTACCGGCATTTCAAGGCTTGTTTTTCGGATGTATCCTCCCGGTATTGCCTGGAGCAGCAATTGAAGCGGTATACGGTGAATAATTATCTGACCAGAGCATTTGGACTATGGGGCGGAGAGAGTCAGTCACTGCCGTTATCTGAAGAAATAAAGGCGGAGGATCCAGTTGTGATTTATGGTGCGGGAGCATTGGGACGGGCTATTTATCAGTATGGAAAGACAGAAGCATGTATAAATGTGAAGGCATGGGCGGATCAGAATGCGGAAAGATACCAGCACATAGGGCTTCCGGTAAAAATCATAGAGAAAATTGACATCAATGAAAAGGATAAGATTTTGATAGCTATATTTCGGAATAGGGCAGAGCAGGCAGTTCGGAAAAAGCTGCTGGAAAGGGGCGTAAAGGAAAATCAGATTGTGAGTCTGCTGTTTCCGAAGATGGAAGATGTTATATGTCGCAGGATTGAGGATTACGAAAAAATGGTTGCAGACAACAGGAGAGAATAAGTATGGCTGATAAGATCTATATTTTCGGAGCCCACTCCAGAGGACGGACTCTGGCAGAATATCTGCGGAGTTTGTATCCTGACTTGGTGATAGAAGCATTCTTGTATGATAATGAAGAGGAGAATCCTTCCGTTCTGGATGGAGTGCCGGTGCTCCCCTTAAAGAAAAGCATTTTTTTTCATACAGAAAATCCGGTGTACATAGGAACAAGGGGAATTTATCATGAATCTGTTACAGAAAGATTAAGAAACCTGGGATTTATGGAAATATATCCGGTAACTGTGGAATTGGATCTGAAACTGAGAAATGAATATTTAAGTAAGTATTATGAGAACATCGGGCGCGTATTCATGAAAATTGACGGATTGAATATGGATAGCGTTTCTCTGTGGGAAGGGCGGACCAAGGAAGAGAAGCTTTCAGAAAAATCCGCAGGGATTTATGTGGCAAGATCAGTGAGTGATAAACCATTGAGGCAGGATTATGAGCTTGCATCCTACGAAAGAGCTTTACAAGTGGGAGCCGTTTTGACAGAGGAGTGTATAGAGAAGGATATCCTTACTGACGATACCGGGGAGCATATTTCCGGCAGGAATAAGCAATTTTGTGAATTAACGGGTCTGTATTGGGTCTGGAAAAATGCCAGGGAGGATATTGTGGGCTTGGCTCACTACCGCAGGCATTTTATTCTTCCTGATGATTGGATAGAAAGAATGCTGTATCATGAGATTGACGTTATTTTACCAGTGCCATTATATGTTGCGCCCAGTATTGAAGGGAATTTTAAAGAACGTCATGAGGCGGAAAACTGGGATCATATGATGCAGTATTTACAGAAAAAGGATCCCTGGATGTATATGAAAGCAAATGAATTTTTTAGGGGGAATCTGTACTCGCCCTGCAATATGCTGATTGCGCGTAAGCGGGTTTTGGATGAGCTGTGTCAATGGCTGTTTCCGATCCTGTTCTATGTGGCGGAATGCGGAGGACATAAAGAAGATCCTTATTCGAACCGGTATCCAGGGTTTATCGCTGAGAGGCTGATTACCTTTTTTCTGGAGAAAAACAGAAATCAATATAAACTGGTATATGCGGATAAGAACTTTTTGCCATCATGACAGGAGGTCCTGTTCGATTCACAGGTAAGGGAATCAGGCCTATTTAAGAGAAAGGGAATTAAAAAGAATGGATTTTGAATTAACCGCCTCCATGATGTGCGCCAATTACGGCAATCTGGAGAAAGAAGTAAAGGAACTGGCAGAGGGAGGCATCGACTCCTTCCACATCGACATCATGGACGGCCGTTACGTCCCCAATTTTGCCATGTCCTTAAACGACATGCGTTACATAGCAGGAGCCACAAAGAAGCCCCTGGACGTGCACTTGATGATCGAGCACCCCAACAACTGTATCAGCCTGTTTTTGCGCGACCTGCGCAAGGGGGATACGGTGTACATTCACCCGGAGGCGGAATACCACCCCTCCACTACCCTGCAGAAGATCATCAACGCAGAGATGATTCCCGGTATTGCCATCAACCCCGGCACCTCTGTGGAGACGGTGATGGAGATGCTGCGCATCGTGAAAAAGGTGCTGGTGATGTCAGTGAACCCGGGAAACGCCGGGCAGATGTATCTGCCCTATGTGGGGAAGAAGATCACGAAGCTTCTGGCACTGAAGGAGGACATGGATTTCGAGATCTACTGGGACGGTGCCTGCGGCGCGGACAAGATCCTAGAGTATGCGCCAAAAGGGGTGAAGGGGTTCGTCCTGGGGACGACTCTGCTGTTTGGCAAGGGCAGGTCTTATGGGGAGACCTTGCAGAATATCCGGGAGCTGAGATTTTAGGACTGAAATAGCTGCTTTTCACGGAGGCGTACCTTTCGAAAGCTCACCCGGTGAAAGGCAACTGGGAATTTTGTTGTTTTGGTCTTGCTGCCTGGATGCATCCATGCTATAATTATTTCAAAGCAATGATTTCTGCGGCCAGCCCCAGCCGGGGCAAAAGGGCCGGTTTTGCAGCAACGCTGCGTCTGAGAGTTCTGATCTTTCTATATGAAATCCTGCTTTTAAATCCATGAAAAAAGAAAAGCAGGAGGAAAAGAATGGGGAGGAATCTCGAAAAGGTAGGGATTTCCTGGCATCCGGCATTTTGCGGAGCTATGGAGATGGTGCTGGTTTCCGATAAGCAATTGTTTGAGTTTCTGAGAGAATATCCGTTGAGTAAGGAGCCGCTGAGGATGGATCTGCTGATTATTAAAAAGCTGTCAGAGACAAAGCCGGTTCAAAATGAGATTGCCCGCCGATTCAAAAAGTATAATATCGTTGAATACAAGAGTCCGGATGACGAGCTGTCCATTGACGATTTTTACAAGACGATCGGTTATGCCTGCCTGTATAAAGGACTTGGGGATAGCGTGAATCAGATCCCGGCAAAGGAGCTGACGGTATCTCTGTTTAGAGACAGGTACCCCAGAAGCCTGTTTCAGGCATTGGAGCAGGAAGGATTTGAGATAAAGGAGGAATCTGAGGGGATCTATTCGATTCAGGGAGCCATTCCTTTTGATACGCAGATTATTGTAACGAGCCGCCTGAAAGGGGACACGCATCGGAGCCTGCGCCTGCTTTCCCGCCATATACGTGAGGAGGATGTCAAAGCATTTGCAGAGGAAGTTATGCGGATGAAGGATCCCGGAGACCGGAATAATGCGGAGGCTGTTCTGCAGGCGAGTATTGCAGCAAACAGGGACTTATATGAAGAGATAAGGAGGCGAGACAGGATGGTTGATGCATTGAGAGATTTATTTAAGGAAGATATTGATGCGGAGATGAAGCTGGCAAGACAGAAGGGGATGCAGGAGGGAATACGGGAAGGAATACGGGAAGGAAGAAAAGAAGGGCAACAGGAAACCCTGTTGGAAACGATCCGAAATCTGATGGCTAACATGAAGTGGACTGAGGATCAGGCTATGTCGGCCATGAGTATTCCTGCAGATCATTGGGGTTTTTATAAAGAAAGATTGTAAAGTCAGACAGGACTGCGCTTCGGACAGGGTAAGCGTTTGGATAACGCATTGCTCGGCCGGGGCGTTTTTTAGCAGAGATAGGTTGATATCAGGAGGCGGAAGGGACGAATGAATATTGCATTGTTATTATCCGGGGGAACGGGAACCCGGATGGGTACGGATATTCCCAAACAATATATCGAGGCAGGGGGGAGGCGGATCTGTTCGTATTGTATGGAAACGCTGTTTGCCCATCCAGAGATCGATGCGGTTCAGATTGTGGCGGATCCGGCGTGGCAGGAGACGATCGCCTTTTGCGGCGGACAGCTGCCGGACGGTCGGCTTTGGGATGCGAAGTTTCGCGGATTCTCACTGCCGGGAGAGAACCGGCAGTTGTCAATTTTTCATGGCCTGGAGGACATGAAAAAGTATGCAAGGGATGAGGCGTTGGTGCTGGTTCATGATGCGGCAAGACCGCTCTTGTCTCCGGAACAGGTCACGGTCTGTTTAAAAGGGGTGGCGGGCCATGATGGAGCAATGCCGGTTCTTCCCATGAAGGACACGGTTTATTACAGCCGGGACGGGCAGACGGTGGGGAAGCTGTTGGATCGCAGTACCATCTATGCGGGACAGGCACCAGAGGTGTTTGTGCTGGGGCGGTATTATGAGGCGAATCGAAGACTTCTGCCGGATGACATCCTGCGGATCAACGGCTCCACGGAGCCGGCAATTCTGGCCGGGATGGATATTGCCATGATTCCGGGGGATGAGGGGAACTTTAAGATCACTACAAAGGCGGATCTGGAGCGGTTTGAGCGGATCATGGAGGAAAGAAAAGGAATCAGGTAAGGGAGACTGACGGATTTTGGCCGGATTCTGAGAAAAATGGAAGGGAGAACAGAGATAAGAATGAAGGCATGGGTATTGCAGGGAATTGACAGTCTGGTGCTTAAGGAGGTGCCGGTTCCGGCATTGGGATCCGGGGAAGTCCTGGTTGCGGTGAGGGCAGCCGGTATCTGTGGTTCTGATATCCCCAGAGTCTATCGTACCGGTGCGCACAGACATCCTTTGATTCCGGGGCATGAGTTTTCCGGAGAGGTGGTGGAGCTGGGAGAAAATGTGGACAGGAGCTGGCTGGGGAAGAGCGTGGGGGTGTTTCCTTTGATTCCGTGCCGGTCTTGTGAGCCCTGCCGAAGGAAGCAGTATGAAATGTGCCGGAATTATGATTATCTGGGTTCCCGCCGGGATGGCGGTTTTGCAGAGTATGTGGCGGTTCCGGTGTGGAATCTTCTGGCGCTGCCGCAGTCGGTGAGCTATGAGGAGGCTGCCATGCTGGAGCCGATGGCAGTGGCAGTCCATGCGATGAGGAGGATGCTGTCAGAGAGCGATATCTGGATATCGGAGAATGGCAAAAGAGCGGGATTTGCCGGAGAGGCAGAAGCAGAAAAAAAAGCCGGGAATATCAGCGTAGCTGTCTGCGGGCTGGGAACGATCGGCCTGCTGCTTTTGATGTTTTTAAAAGAAGCAGGAGTCCGGGAGGTATATGCGGTGGGAAATAAGGATTTTCAGAAAGAGATGGCAAAGAAGCTGGGGGTGACGGAGGAGTTCTATTGCGACAGCCGCAGGCAGGATCAGCATCAATGGCTGATGGAACGGACAGATGGAAGAGGAGTGGATCAGTATTATGAGTGTGTGGGGAAGAGTGAGACCTATGAGCTGGCGGCGGATGGCACGGCGCCTGCGGGAAGGGTAGTGCTGGTGGGGAATCCATACTCTGATATGATGCTGAAAAAGGAAGTGTACTGGAAGATTCTGCGGAATCAGCTGACAATTCTGGGCACCTGGAATTCTTCTTTTACACAGGAGCCAGGAGATGACTGGCATTATGTGCTGGAACGTCTGGCACAGGGAAGGATTGCTCCGGCCGGGATGATTTCCCATCGGTTCGCCCTTGCAGAGCTGAGGAAAGGGCTGGAGCTGATGCGGGATAAGAGGGAAGATTATGTGAAGGTGATGGGGATATTCTGACAGAACCTGAAAAAGAGTCCGGCAGGAATCTGATGGGAGTGTTGAACGCAGAAGCTGTCTGAGAGAAATAGAGATTAGCCGACTTCAGGCTAATCTCTATGTTAGGATTACTACACCGCAAGGTGTTTTGCTTGTTAAGTTGATTTACAGTCATAATGTTGTGAGATTTTATTCCAATTCCAGATGAATATTCCAAAAGGTCACATCTGCGCTTCTTGCCACGAACATTCCGGCATATACATATTCCGAATCAATAGTGGTCAGCGGGAAATCAAAGCCTGCGGATATGGGGGGATTGTCCCCAAAGGTACAGGTATAGCCGTCAGAGGTTTTGCGGATCTCCACATGAACGATCTCCCCTGGCTTGTAGATTTTGGTGGCGGTACCTCCACTGACCAGCTGGCCGTTCTTGCGGGCAAAGCAGTTCCAGGGTTCGTCAGAGCCAAGCATCAGCGGACCGGCGGCAACGTAATCACCCAGGGTATCGCTGGTCACGGTATCTAAGTAGATATCGTCCCGTACCATGAGGCCGAAGGAAGCCTGGTTATTGGGATCCAGGTGATAGATCGTTACATCCGCAGAGAGGGTGAAGTTGCGGTCCGCAGGAATGGCCTGATAATACATGGCAATCCCGTCAGTATCTGCAGATATTTTGCCTACCCTGGCGCTGGCAGCCGAGCTGCTGTTTTCCTCAAACCGGCCGGCTTTCATCCAGATCATCTCGTCTGCGTAGGGAGACAGGTTAAAATAGACATTATTCATGTATTCATAGGCTTCGATGTCTCCGAATACTGTGCCCTTCCAGTCCCCGACAGTGGGCCAGTGGGCGCTTTCGCCTTCCGGGCGGTAAAAGGCCCGCTCCTGATAGAGGGGATTCACGGCCAGGATGGAGGGATCCGGCTGGGTGATATTCTCGGCAAGATAATTCTTTAAGGGGCTGCTGGTTTTGGACAGCTCATCGGCAATCAGCCAGGCATTGCAGGCAGCGCCGTAGAGGCTGGTATGGGTATTGTCAATACTGGCTTCCCGGGAGGAGCTGCGGGCATGGCGGTCTTTGACACCCTGAGCGCCCAGCCGGGTGTAAACTTCCCGGGTCCGTTTCGTGAGATCGAGAACCGGTACATTCTTGGCAACGCCGGCACGCTGAATGGCTTTGGCGTAATCCCCGCCCTCAAAGGTTCCGTCAATGGTAGTCTGGGTACTGGTGATGTGGCCGCTGGCTCCGGTGTAATTGTTGCCCAAATCCCGCCGGACGATGGGGGTACAGAGGATCGGATTCACGCCAGCCTCCTGTGCCGGGCGGATGTAATATTCAAACAGATAATGTTGGATGGAACCAGGGGTGGTGATGGAGGTGTTGGGGTTCGTGTAGCGGAGGGATTCCGGCTTCTCGTCATTGTGTCCGAACCCGATCAGCAGGTAATCCCCGGCTCTCATCTCCTGGAGGAGACGCTGGTACTGAGCAGTCTGGAGATAACTCTGGGTGCTGGTTCCGGATACGGCCAGGTTTATTACAGGGATTCCCGGAAAATAGAGGGAAAGCTGAGTACCCCAGCCGTAACGGGGATAATAGTAGGTGCTGTCGTCAAATTCGGCGGCAGTGGAATCGCCTGCCACCCAGAGGGTGGGGGGAAGGGCGGGCTGGCTATTGTCTGTGGTGGCTTCTGCCGAGGCAGCCGGATCCGGGGAAGATTTCCCAGAGTCGGCGGGATCGCCGGCATTGGTCTGGGAAGCTGCAGCGGTCTCACTTTCATTGGCGGCTGCATGAGCCTGGGAAGCCAGGCCAGGAGAAGCCAGGAGCGTCAGCGTGGCGGCGCAGAATACAGTGAGGGACAGCAATCTTTGGGTAATGGGATGTATTTTCATATGATGGACTCCTGTGTGAATTTTTATATATGAGCAATATCAGTCAGTTGAGGAAATAAGACATGTAGCCTGTCTAAATGATATTGTCTGCAGTATCGGCGCTTTTTCGCAAAATATGTCGATTCTCAGTACATTATACCGAATTTTGAAGTAAATGGGAATGGGGTTAAAGAAAACGTAAGGTTTCCCTGACATTGCCCGTGAACAGTAACACATTTCAAAAGTGTTACAAATGTGATAGTCTTGTAATTATCGTAAGATTATCGTTAGAATTGTCGAAAAATATTCAATATTCTCTAAGGGATCATTAAAGTCTTTTGATAATTTGTGTGATATACTGTTATCATCAGGAAAAAGAGAGGAGCGGTGATGCCATGAGAATTGTAAAGAATATTTTTCGGTCTGTGATCCTGTTAGTGATGAGCGTAATGCTGCTGGCTGGTTTCACCGTTGCCGGAAAGGGATACGAGCTGTATCGCGATGCAGTAGAGGCGACGAGCCTGGAGGATAAGGTAGCAGAGATTCGGAATAAGGAAGGTTATACGAAGCTGGAGGAGTTGCCCCAGGTTTACCTGAATGCAGTGGTTTCTGTGGAGGATCACCGGTTTTACCGTCATTTCGGGCTGGATCCGATTGCCATCGGGAGGGCAGTGGTTCATGATATTCAGGCAGGACGTTATGTGGAGGGCGGAAGCACGATCACGCAGCAGCTGGCGAAGAATCTGTATTTTACCCAGGAGAAGGAGCTGACCAGGAAGGCAGCGGAAGTGTTTGTGGCTCTTGAACTGGAGAAGAACTATACCAAGGATGAGATCCTGGAGCTGTATGTGAACAGTATTTATTTTGGAGACGGCTATTACACGGCAGGAGATGCCAGCCGAGGCTACTTCGGGAAGGGGCCGGAGCAGATGAATGAATATGAATCTACATTGCTGGCCGGTATTCCGAATGCACCGGGACGCTATGCGCCGACGAAGAGCCAGGAGCTGGCGGAGAAGCGGCAGATGCAGGTGCTCAGAAGGATGAAGGCCTGCGGATATTTCTCCGAGGAGGAAGCGGAGACTGTGGCATCCCAGATGGTGGCGCTGCAGTAGAACAGGTTGAAAAAGATTGACATTGCAGACATTTCGTCTGTAATGTCTTTTGTTGTTTTGCAGACACAGGTCTGGGTGATGGAATGGGAACAGGAAATTCTATATTGCCGGACGGGGACAAGAAGAAGGCTGCATTACAGAAAGAAGAAGGAATTGGGAAAGGAGAGAAGATTATGCTGAGAATCACATTCGGAGATATTACCAAGATAGAAGCAGATGCTATTGTAAATGCCGCTAATACCAGTCTTTTAGGAGGAGGCGGTGTGGATGGCGCCATTCACAGAGCTGCAGGGCCAAAGCTTCTGAAAGAGTGTCGGATGCTTAATGGCTGTGTGACCGGGCAGGCAAAAATAACAAAAGGGTACCGGCTTCCTGCCAAATATGTGATCCATACGCCAGGGCCGGTCTGGAATGGAGGAAGAAAGAAGGAAGAGCAGCTTTTAAAAAGCTGTTATGAAAATTGTCTGAGGCTGGCAGCAGAGCATGGCTGCAAGACAGTGGCGTTTCCTTCTGTCAGTACGGGAATATACCGCTTCCCCCTTGATAAGGCATCCGTGATTGCGGTAGGGACGATTCTGGAATTTCTAAAACAGCATCCGGACATGGAGGTGCAGATGGTCTGCTTTGATGAGAATACGTTTCGCTATTATAAAAAAGCGCTGGATGCCATAACAATCGAATAAGGAACGAAAATTTCCCTTGTAAAGAGAGGATAAAATACCTATAATGGTGTTACACCATGATAGGTATTAGAGATCCAGGGGGATTAGGAAGGGAGTATGGAAAGGAAAAGAGGGGCCGTTGGACGAGGTGACAGACTGGACAAGTCAGGCGAGGTGACAGGAATGCTATGCAGGCTGGAAGTAGATAATTTTAAGACATTCAATGGATTTCATATAGAGATCAATCCGCTGACCATTATTGTAGGGAACAATGCATCCGGAAAAAGCACATTGCTGCAGGTGCTGGATTTCATGTTCACCAGTGTACAGGAGGATTTTTCGGGAATTTTGAACCGAAGAGGCTGGAATGCGGCGGATCTGCGCTCCAAATGCAGGGAGAAAGTATCTTCAAGAATGGTTTTGGCTGCAGAATTCCATTTAAAACAAAAGGAAAAGGATTATTTTCTGCGATGGGAAATGGTTCTGCAATATGCGGTTCAAAAAAATATGCTGACGCTTTTGCATGAGGTGGTCACAGATAAAGAATCCGGCAGGGTGTATATCGAGTATCAGGATGCAGGGGTATTTCTTTATAAAAAAGATCAGGAGCAGATACGGTTCCCCAGAATTTCAGGAACTTCTTCCGTACTGAAAGTGCTTGTGGATATTGGATATGAGGAAAAGGACCATCCGGAATTGGTCGCATTAAAGAGATTTTTACTGGGGATTCGTTCTTTTGAGCTTTTGACACCAGAACAGATGCGGGCAAGCAGCAGAGGGAAAAGCAAGAGTTTATCAGCATATGGAAGGAATCTGCCATCCTTTTTGAAGAGTATGACAGAGGAGCAAAGGCGGCGTTTTTTGGAAAAGCTTCATGAATTGCTGGAAGAACGGATTGAGAATGTGACAGCAGAGACCAAAGGAAAACCGGGATGGACTTATGTGAATATAACAGAGAAATACCAAAATCAGCGATATACGGTATCCTCCCGTCATTTGAGTGACGGAACGCTGCGGCTTCTTGCCTTTCTTGGAGTCAGCGAGGGGGATGATGGTTCTTTGTTTTTGTGGGATGAGATCGAAAATGGGATTAACAGTAGTTATGCAGAGAAGCTGATGGATATTTTTTATGAAATGTGTATCGCAGGCAGGCAGTTTATGGCAACGACTCATAGCGTCGTGTTTCTGGATTTTGTCAAGAAGGAGGATATCGTTTATTTTTACAGAGAAGAGAGTCAGGGAAATACGAAAGCGGTAAGGATTTTTGAATTGCCTGAGCTGGAGGAAAAGCTGGAGTATATGTATCCGGGAGAGATTATTTATAATCTGGATAACCAGGAGATTATAAACATTTGCCTAAAGCATCTGAAATAAAAAGGGAGCTGATCTGGGGGATTATCCGAAAAATTATTTGTCAAGAGTTCTGGCAGATGTCAGTGAAGGAAAGAAAGACAGCAACCGGGAAGTGTTTTGTGAACTGGCAGAAGAGCTGGATATACAGACCGTAAGAAAACGCTGTCCGCTTAGTTTTGGCAGATTTTATGAGGATATTCAGAGCTTGTATTCAACCATCAAAAACGCAAAGGAACCATAAACAAGTAAGAATTCAGACACAGACAAGGAGCAGCAAGTGAAACTGATTCATTTATCAGACCTCCACATCGGAAAACGAGTCAACGAGTTTTCTCTGCTGGAGGATCAGAGGTACATCCTGGAACAGATTCTGGCGGTTATTGACCAGGAGCAGGCGGACGGGGTACTGATAGCGGGGGATATTTATGACAAGCCGGTGCCTCCGGCGGAAGCCGTGCAGGTGTTTGACGATTTTTTGACCCGGCTGGCAGAAAGAAAAATACCGGTATTTGCCATCAGCGGCAACCACGACTGTGCCGAGCGGGTGGCTTTCGGCGCGAGGCTGATGAGCGGCACGGGAGTGTACCTTTCCCCGGTGTATGACGGGAAGGTGACAGGGATAACTCTGGAGGATGAATATGGGGAGGCTGTGATCTGGCTTTTGCCGTTTGTGAAGCCGGCCTTGGTACGCCATGTCTTTGCGGATGAGGAGGCAGGCAGTTATCAGGAGGCGGTGAGGATTGCCGTGGATCATATCGCTGCGGAGGAGGAGAAGAGGAATGTGCTGTTGGCACATCAGTTCGTGACAGGGGCATTTCGGTGCGAGTCGGAGGAGATCCTGGTAGGCGGCCTGGACAATGTGGACGTATCGGTGTTTGACCGGTTTGATTACGTGGCCCTGGGGCATATCCACAGCCCGCAGCAGGTGGGGCGGGAGACGGTCCGCTATTGCGGTACACCGTTAAAATATTCCTTTTCGGAGGCAGAGCAGGAGAAGAGCGTGACGGTCGTGGAGCTGGGAAAAAAAGGACAGGTGGGGATCCGGACCGTGCCGCTGCGTCCGCTGCGGGATATGCGGCGGATCCGGGGGACATATCTGGAACTGACGGCCTTGTCCTTTTATCAGGATACGAACCGGGAGGATTATATTCAGGCGGTTCTGACGGATGAGGAGGATGTGCCTGACGGACTTATGAAGCTGAGGGTGATCTATCCGAATCTGATGAAGCTGGAGTACGACAACCAGAGAACCAGGGACAACCGGGAGATATCGGGGACATGTGAGGCGGAACAGAAATCAGAGCTGGAGCTGTTTGAGGAGTTTTATGAGCTGCAGAACAACCAGCCGTTTAGTGAGAGACAGAGAGAATTTGTCATGCAGCTGATTCAGAAGATTCAGGAGCGGTGAGAGGATGAAACCTAAAAAACTGACAATGAGCGCCTTTGGGCCTTATGCGGAGGAAACCGTGATCGATTTTGTCCGGCTGGGAGAATGCGGGCTTTTTTTGATTACGGGAGATACCGGGGCAGGGAAGACGACGATTTTTGACGCGATTGCCTTTGCCCTTTACGGGGAAGCCAGCGGAAAGGTGCGGGAGGCGGGAATGTTCCGCAGCAAATATGCCGGCGAGGATGTGCCGACCTTTGTGAAGCTGGAGTTTGCGTACCAGGAAAAGGAGTATTGTATTACCAGAAATCCGGAGTATATGCGTCCGAAGGGCCGGGGAAGCGGCTATACCCTGCAGAAGGCTGACGCAGTGCTGGAATTTAAAGACGGGCGGCCGCCGGTGACGAAGATGCGGGAGGTGACCCGGGCAGTGGAGGAGCTGACAGGCTTAAGCTATCGGCAGTTTACGCAGATTGCCATGATTGCCCAGGGAGATTTCCAGAAGCTTTTGCTGGCAGGGACTCAGGAGCGCAGCGAGATATTCCGGCAGATATTTCACACGGGATTGTATCAGGAGCTGCAGAACCGGCTTAAGGATGCCATGAAGGAGCGGTGGAAAACATATGACGAGATCCGCAGGAGCATCAGCCAGTATTTAAGCGGCGTGGCGTGCATGGACAGTCTCAAAAGGATCGAGTGGGAGCAGCTGGAAAAGACGCATTTTGAAGGAAAGGCAGAGCATGGCCTGGAGCTTTTGCAGGAGCTTTTGCAGTGTGATGAGAAAGAGCTGTTACAGATGGAGCAGGAGCTGGGAAGCTGGGAGGAAAGGATCCAGCAGGAGGATCGGCTTTTGGGCAGGATCTGGCAGGCCAGAAAGCTGCAGGAGGAGCTAAAACAGGCCAGGGAAATGCTGGCAGAGAAGCTGCCGCAGCTGGAGGCGGCGGATAAGGCCAGGGAAGCCGCCAGAAACCAGGCCGGGGAGGAGGAGCATCTGTTACAGCGGATCCGGACAGGGAAAGAGCAGCGGGAGAAATACAGCCAGCTTCGGTTTCTGTCAGGGCAGATGGAAGAGAAAGCCGCAGAGGTGGCCGAAAAGCAGGAGCAAAGCCGGCAGGCGGCCGCGGCGGTCCGGGAGCGAAAGCAGGATGCCGCAGGAAAGAGAAAAGAACTGGAAGACTTAAAGGATGCCGGCGAGGAGCGGGAAAGGCTGGAGAACCGGCGTGCGGGACTGACAGAGAAAAAACAGGAGCTTGTGGGGCTTTTGGGACGCAGGGAGCAATTCGTCCGGGAGAAGGAGGAGCTTTTGTGCGTACTGCAAAAAAAACAGACACAGGCAGAGCATCTGAAGGCGGAAGGGGAAATGCTTCAGAGACAGGCAGAGGCTCTGGCGGATCGGGACGTGCTTCTGGAGGGATTGTCCGGGAAAAAGAAAGAGCTGGGCAGACAGAAAGAGAGACTGGGGCAGAAGCTTGAGGAGTTGGAAAGAACAAAAAAGCGCCAGGAAGCAGAGGAGAAGACAGCGGTCGGATTGGCGAAGCAGGAGGCAGAGGGGAAGGACGAACTGGCCCGTTTGCGCGAGGAGCTTGCCGGACTTGAGGATGCGGACCGGAGGGAGGCAGAGTGCCGCTATCAGGCAGAGGAGCAGAGGCGGCTTTGGGAGGAATTCCAAAAGAGACAAAAGTGTCTGCGGGGATATGAAAAAGAGTATGGAATCAAGCAGGACATGTACCAGGAGGCAATGGTATGGTGGGAGGAACTGCGGGAGGAATATCACAGGCGGGAAAAGCAGTTTCTGGATGCGCAGGCAGGACTTCTGGCAGGAAGCCTGAAGGAGGGCGAGAGATGTCCGGTATGCGGATCCCTCCGCCATCCGATGCCGGCCAGGCTGCCAAAGGAGGTCTTGCAAAAGGAAGAGCTGGATGAAAAAAAGCAGGCATTATCCGAAAAAGAGGCAAGGGTGCAGCAGCTTAGCGCAGATATCCGTCATTTGCGGGAACAGATGGAGGCAGAGTGGGCCAGGTTCTGGGAAGGGGTATCCGATACGGATGAGAATTCCGCGGCAGGGGAAAATGCTTCTCAAGAGATTTCCTCTCGGGATGAAGGGACGAATGGCAATCTGGGCCTGCATGAGAGAATTACGGCATTTGTCAGGAGAAACATGCCAGAAAAAGAACAAAAACGGCAGGAGGCGCTGTCTGCCCTGGAAGAATTACGGAAAGAAGGTTTACAACAAGCCAGAGCCAGGCTGGAGCAGGCAGAGAAGAGGAATCAGAGGCGCCGGGACAGGGAGAACAGAGAAAAGGAACGGAGAAGCCTGCTGGAGGGATTGGAAAAACAGCTTCGGCAGTGCGGCTCTGTCCTGGATGCCCTGTCCGGCAGTGAGAAGGCCTTGCAGCAGCAGATAGCCTCAGAAAGCTTGCTGGCAATGGAAGCACTCAGTGGTGTCAGGGAGAGCGGCGCCGCGGGCAGCGGGGAAGGCAACGCAGGCAGTGAAAAAGCCAAAGAGGCCGGCAGCAGTGAGAATCTGGCTGCGGCAAAGGATGTGCTGACAGGAGAACCGGCTGACGGCGCAAGGTTGCTGCACCGGCTTGCGGAAGCAATCAGAGGTCTGT
Source organism: Lachnospiraceae bacterium (assembly GCA_910575255.1). GTDB lineage: Bacteria > Bacillota > Clostridia > Lachnospirales > Lachnospiraceae > Brotaphodocola. The sequence goes on from CAJTEM010000004.1 coordinate 209,548, forward strand.
CTGAGCGGGAGGAGAGAATCCGTAAGGAACTGGATGAGCGCCGTCATTTTCAGAAGGAGGCAGGAGAGAAGCTTGCCGGCCGGGAGCGCTGCCAGGAGGTGATCCGGGAGAAGAAAAGCCGCCTGGAGATCCTGGAAAACCAGAATACGGAAGACAGAAAACGGCTTTTACAGTGTCTGAGCCCCAGGCAGCCCTGGGGATTGGGCAGTGAGGAACTATCGCGTCTGACCGTGGAGGAGCTATATGAACGTGGGGCCCAGGCAGCAAAAATCCTGGGAGAATTGCTGGCAGATACCGAGGAAAAAACCGGACAGAACCGACAGAAGCTGGCGAGAAAGGCAGCCCTGGAGAAGGAGCTTCCCGAGACGGAAAAGCAGTTGGAGGAACAGGGCCGGATTCTTTCCGAGGCCGGGCTTGCCCTGGCAAGACTGGATACGGAGCAAAAGAACCTGGAAGAGCAGAGGCTGCAGCTGTTATCTGTGCTGGGGGACAGAACCGAGGAAGAGCTGACTGGCCAGATAGCAAAGGATGAGCAAAGGCTTGCCCGGCTGAAGCAGGAACGGGAACAGGCGGAGCGGGCCTATGAGGAGTGCCGGGAGCAGACCGTGCAATGGCAGGCCAGGATTCAGGCGCTTACCGGCCAGGAGACGGACACCGGGCTGCCTGCAGAGGAGGAAATCCTTGCCAGGAAGCAGCAATGGCAGGAAAAAAAAGCAGAGCTTTCCCGAAGAAGGGAGGAGCGGTATGCCGCCTGGCGTAAGAATCAGGGAATCTACGATTCCGTGCAGGGCAGCCGGCAGAAGCTGGCAGTGGCGGAGCAGGAGTATGCCTGGGTCAGGGCACTGTCCGACACGGCAAACGGAACCCTGTCCGGGAAACGTAAGATTGAGCTGGAAACCTATATCCAGATGGCATATTTTGACCGCATCCTGCGGCGGGCCAATCTGCGCTTTCTGACGATGAGCAAAGGACAGTATGAGTTAAAGCGTCAGGAAAGCGGGGATAATAAGAAGGAGAAGGCCGGGCTGGATCTGAATGTGGTGGATCACTATAACGGCACGGAAAGGAGTGTGCGCACCTTATCCGGAGGAGAATCCTTCCAGGCGTCGCTTTCCCTGGCTCTTGGGCTCTCGGATGAGATCCAGTCGTATGCGGGGGGAATCCGTCTGGATACCATGTTTGTGGATGAGGGCTTTGGCTCTCTTGATGAGGAATCTCTGGAGCAGGCGATCCGGGCCTTGAGCGGACTGGCCGGAGGAGAGCGTCTGGTAGGGATCATTTCCCATGTGACAGAGCTGAAGGAACGGATCGGAAAGAAGATCCTGGTAACCAGGCATCGGGGCAGAGAAAAAATCGGGAGTTATGCACAGGTGACAGTATGAATACCATTCATCGGGACATTTTCAAGGCAATCCATGAAGGCAAATGGCTGACGATCGAGTACCGCAACCAGCAGGAACAGGTGACGCGGTACTGGATTGGCATCCGTGATCTGAATGCTGCCAGAAGGACGCTGACCGTGGACGGGCTTCATCTGGGAAAATATTCCCTGCAGCAGTACGACCGGATCTATATTGATTCTATTCTCTCCTCACAGGTACTGGAGGGATCCTACTGTGAGATCAACCAGGCGCTGGTGCAGGATATCCATGAGAATTCTTATAAGTATAAGCCATTGTTTGACCATGTAGCGAATCTGAAGGTGCTGGATTATCTGGAGGACTGCAGCCGGATGGATACGACCGCGTACCGGAAGGACTTTGCATTGGTGCGTTACCTGGATCGGGAAAGCTTTCACGGGGAGGCCTATCCTCTGAGCGAAGAACAGTTTCAGAGGATTGTACAGGAGTTTCAGCGCCAGGCAGAGAAAGAGCGGCATGGCGCCGGAGAGGAGCCTCTGCCTTCGGGGACGGAAACCGCAGCAAAGCTTTGCACACCGAAGAAGCGCCTCAGCATCCAGCGGCTGGCTATGAATGTCATGAGCATCCATACTCCCAGAGGACTGTATGTACTGGCGTACCGGAAGCTGAATCTGGATGTCCGGCAGCGCTGCCTGCGGCCGGATGAAGATATTACCCTTTGTACGGAATTCACGGTGAACGGGAACCGGGAAAGTATCCGCAGGTATCTGGATGCAGAGGATTATGAGCTTCTGCAGGATTTTGAGGCGAATCAGGAAAAGGTCAAGGATGCCGTCACCCGCTATTCATGCCGGGTGCAGGGAGTGGATGACCTTCCCTATGTGATTGGGCTGGGGATGGATCTGGTGCTGGATCTGCATCGGGAGTACAATGCGATTCTGGAGATGTATCAGAAGGGGGAGGTTCCGGCGCCGATCCGGGCATTCTTCGGAGACCTTCTGGATCGTCCCCGCAGCCGGCGGATGGTTCCCATCACCCCTCTGGACCGCAGGATCAACCTGGATCAGCTTCTGGCCATCAATCATGCGATGAAGTATCCCGTGGCTTATGTGCAGGGGCCGCCGGGAACCGGGAAAACCAATACCATCATCAACACGATCATCACGGCATTTTTTAATGAAAAGACTTTGCTTTTCGTGTCGTACAATAATCATCCGATTGACAGCGTGGCAGACAAGCTGAGCCGTCTGAGCTATCAGGGGAAACGGATCCCGTTTCCCGTGGCGAGGCTGGGCAATGCGGGAAAGGTGCGGGAGACACTGGCAGACCTGGCTGAGCTTTACGAGCAGGTGAAGACCATTCCGGTCTATGACCGGACCCTGGATCGGAACCGGGACAGTCAGGCGGAGAAAATGCGGCAATTGTCGGAGCTTTTGCGCCGGTACGAGGATGTGCTGGAGCTGAAGGAGCGCAGCGAGACGATCCGCCAGCTTTTGGAATACAGCCGGGGGAGGAGCCGTTCTCTGCAGATGCTGCCCTTTGAGACGGATCTTGGCGGCCGGCAGTTACAGCAGGTGAACCGTCAGATGGCACGTCTGGGAGAGATCACGGATCAGGACGCACTTTCGCTTCTGACTGAGGACGTGGAGGAATTGGAGAAATTCCTTTATTATGCTTCGGTAAAATGCATTCACAGGCTGGACGAGCCGGGCAGCCGCCGTTTGAAGGAGATCCTTTTGACAGGGGATGAGGATCAGCGCCTGGAGGCATTTTCGGAATATCTTAAAAACGGTGAGGGACTGAAACGATTTCTGCGGGTGTTTCCGATAGTGGCAACCACCTGCATATCCGCACACCGTCTGGGAGGCCCGGAAGCATATTTTGACATGACAGTAATGGATGAGGCCAGCCAATGCAATACGGCCGTGGGGCTGGTGCCGGTGCTTCGGGGAAGGAATCTGATGCTGGTGGGAGATCCCCAACAGCTGAATCCGGTGATCCTGCTTGACGAGGTGACGAACCAGCGGCTCAGGAAAAAGTATGGGGTGACAGAGGAGTATGATTACCGCAAGAATTCTCTGTATAAGACCTTTCTGGCCTGTGATTCGGTGAGCGACGAGGTGCTTTTGCGCTATCATTATCGGTGCAACCGCAAGATTATTGACTTTAACAACCAGAAATATTATAATTCCCGGCTGCTGATCCGTTCGGAGAGTACACAGCCGCAGCCATTGGTCTATGTCAATGTGGAAAGCGGCAGGACCGGCCAGCGGAATGTGGCGCCGGCGGAGGTGGAGGAGATTTTGCACTATGCCATGGAGCACAGGGACAAATCCATCGGGGTGATCACACCCTTTGTGAATCAGAAGAATGTCATTGAGCAGGAGCTTGCCGGACGGGGACTGGGCCATGTGGCCTGCGGCACGGTCCATGCTTTCCAGGGAGACGAAAAGGATGTGGTATTGTTCTCTGCCGCCATCACGGACGATACTTATGCGGGAACCTACGAGTGGCTGAAAAACAACAGGGAGCTGATCAATGTTGCTGTTTCCCGGGCGAGGGAGCAGCTGATTGTGCTGGCGAGCGGCCGGAATCTGGAGCGTTTGCATCAGCAGGAACAGGAGGATGATCTCTACGATCTGGTCCGTTATGTGCGTTCGAACGGAACCTCACAGGTAGCAGTGCGGGAGACGGATTCCCGGGCATTGGGAATCAAGCCCTTTTCCGCGGCTACGGAGGAGGTGTTTTTACAGACCTTAAATCATGCTCTGGAGAATATCTGGATGTCTCAGAACCGGTTTTCGGTGGAAAAGGAGGTGGCAGTGTCGCAGGTGTTTGGGGAAGGCAAAAGCTATCAGGATCTCTTTTATTCCGGAAAGTTTGACTTTGTGGTATATGAGCAGGGCGGGACACGAAAGGATCCGGTGCTGGCGATCGAACTGGATGGCAAGGAGCATCTCGAGGAGAGTGCGGTGGCAAGAAGGGACAGGGAGAAACAAAAGATCTGTCAGGCGCATCAGGTGGAGCTGATTCGGGTAGAGAACAGTTATGCCCGCCGCTATCAGCATATCAAGGGCGTGCTGGAGGCGTACTTTAAGGTACGCCATTGAGCAAAGGTTACTTTTCACGGAGTGGGTGGGGTTCCGAGAGATACGCTCTGGAAAAAGAGTTCCCCGGCTTGCGGGTTTCGGATGCAGAAACTCTAAGCTCGCAGAAATCTGCTAAAAGCAGTATCAAAAATACAGAACTCGCTTCGCTCAGACAGCTGTATTTTTGACACTGACGCAGATTCCTGCGAGCTAAGAGTTTCTAGACATCCTGCAAACGCAAGCCGGAGAACCCTTTTTCCAGAGCTGACGCCTAGTACATCGATGCATTAATTCTCGAGTAACCAGCACTCGCTGTTTACGCCATTGCTGCGTTGTCGTCAGTCAACGATGCCACCGCATCGCTTCCTTCCTCCGCCTTGCACTGACGCAAACATCAAGCACTGATTACTTCAAGATTAATGCAACGATGTACTAGCGACATCCAAAGAAGCAATCTGTGAACAAATGTCAGTTCATTATAGGAAAGGGATATTCAGCCTTGGAACGAGGGGAGAGCCGCAGCGGGAAATGGTCTGCGGATGTTGACTTTGCAGAAATTTCAGGAATTCTTGATCTCGAAACCGGAAACATCCGCAGACCATTTCCCGCTGCG
>CAJTEM010000005.1 GCA_910575255.1 Lachnospiraceae bacterium
AGCTGACTGTTACTAATAGGTCGAGGGCTTAACCAGGAAGGTCGGAGGGAGCAGCGAGAGGGCTGCGGAAGGTTCGGATGATTTCAATATGTGGTTTTGAGGGTATATGTTATCCTATAAATGCGACAGTGGCTCAGTTGGTGGAGTACGACCTTGCCAAGGTCGGGGTCGCGGGTTCGAGTCCCGTCTGTCGCTCTTGAAAAGTCCAGCATATACTGGACTTTTTTCTTTACCTGTTTGCTATTTTGCGAAAAGAAGAGGTTTTGTTTTTCTGAAATATCGGTTATAATGTTTCTATAGAGATACATGGTCAGAAACAACAGATAAGGAGGAAGAACGATGACAGCAGCATATGAGCGTTTGAGGAACTGTTATGAAAGTATTCAGGAGAGAATTCTGATTCGGCCAAAGATAGCGCTGGTATTGGGTTCTGGGCTGGGGGATTATGCGGACAGTATCCAGATTGAATCGACGTTGGATTATCATGAGATTAAAGGTTTTCCGGTTTCGACTGTCAGCGGTCATAAGGGGCGTTTTGTATTTGGCTATGTAGAGAAGATTCCGGTAGTCATTATGCAGGGACGTGTTCATTATTATGAAGGATATCCCATGGAGGATGTGGTGCTTCCTATCCGGTTGATGAAGATGATGGGAGCAGAGATTTTGTTCCTGACGAATGCGGCAGGAGGGGTGAATTATAATTTCCATGCCGGAGATTTTATGATGATTACGGATCAGATTTCCAGTTTTGTACCATCACCTTTGCTGGGGCAGAATATTGAGGAACTGGGGGAGCGGTTCCCGGATATGAGTCATATCTATGATGAAGATTTATCTCAGATTCTTCGGGAGGCTTCTCATGATCTGGGGATTCTTCTTCAGGAGGGAACTTATCTGCAGTTGACAGGGCCGAATTTTGAATCGCCTCACGAAGTGCGGATGTGCCGGGTTCTGGGCGCGGATGCAGTGGGTATGAGTACGGCCTGTGAGGCAGTGGCCGCTAATCATATGAAGATGCGGATCTGCGGTATTTCCTGTATCTCTAATATGGCTTGTGGGATGAGTGATCAGCCGTTAACCCACAGTGAGGTAAAAGAGACTGCTGATCAGGTGGCTCCCAAATTTAAAAAGCTGATTACAGAGGCGATTATCCGGATGGCATAAGCAGGGCGATATCCGGAAGGAAAAGGATGCCAAGAGAGGACCAGCGCGATGGCGGTGCTGCTGTAGACCATGGCGCTGGTCTTTTTTGCGCGACAGAGAGGCAGGTAAGATGCCTGAGAGTACATTGAAGTTATCAAGGGGGATATTTAGATGAATCAAAGAGAAACATTTGGATCAAGATTGGGTTTTTTGTTGTTGTCTGCCGGTTGTGCCATTGGTATTGGTAATGTGTGGAGGTTTCCTTATGTGGTAGGACAGAACGGGGGAGGAGCTTTTGTGCTTTTTTATCTGTTGTTTCTGGCCATCATGGGTATACCGGTATTGTCTATGGAATTTGCGGTGGGGCGTGCGAGCAGAAAAAGCCCGGTGAAGGCCTACCGGGCATTGGAAAAGCAGGGAACCTTCTGGCATCTCCACGGGTATGTTGCAATGGCCGGTAACTATATGCTGATGATGTTCTATACGACAGTAGCCGGATGGATGCTTTACTATTTTTATAGCTTTTTTATCGGGAGATTTTCCGAAATGCCTGCAAAACAGGTGGGAGATGTATTTGCTGAGATGCTGGCTTCACCGGGAATCAATGTTTTCTGGATGATGATCGTTGTGGTTATAGGAATTTTCATCTGTTCGATCGGGCTGCAGAAAGGCGTGGAGCGAATCACTAAGGTAATGATGCTCGGCCTTCTGTCTTTGATGGTTGTAATGGCAGTGCGTGGACTGACGCTGGAGGGAGGTCTCAGCGGATTGAGATTTTACCTCTACCCGGATTTTCAGAAAATGTCAGAGGTGGGAATCGGTAATGTGATTGTGGCGGCAATGAATCAGTCGTTTTTCACTTTGAGCCTGGGAATCGGGGCAATGGCAATATTTGGCAGCTATCTGAAAAGGGAGAATACGTTGCTGGGAGAGGCTGTCAATGTAGCTGTTTTGGACACTTTTGTAGCGATTACAGCAGGATTGATTATCTTTCCGGCCTGCTTTGCCTTTGGAGTGAATCCGGACAGTGGTCCGAGTCTGATCTTTATTACCCTTCCGAATGTCTTTGTATCCATGAGCGGAGGACGGATATGGGGAAGCCTGTTCTTTTTGTTTATGTCTTTTGCAGCATTTTCAACAGTAATCGCTGTGTTTGAGAATATTATTGCATGCTGTATGGAGCTTTTTAATCTGGAGAGAAAAAAAGCCGCTTTAGTGAATGTGATTCTGCTCTTTTTGCTGTCGCTTCCCTGCGCATTGGGATATAATATATTGAGCGGGTTTGAGCCGTTAGGAGCAGGAAGTTCTGTGTTAGATCTGGAGGATTTCATTGTCAGTAATTTGCTTTTGCCTCTGGGTTCACTGGTTTATCTTCTGTTCTGTACCTGGAGATTTGGATGGGGGATGGAGAGCTATTGCAGGGAGGCCAATGAAGGAAAGGGATTACGGATTCCTGTCTGGGTACACCCTTATTTGAAGTTTATACTGCCAGTGATGATCATCGCTGTATTCTTACAGGGGCTTTTGTAGGGAAGCCGGGGTGTTGGCTGTCGGAGAGATCGCAGAAACAGAGAATGAGAATAGGAGCTACATGTTTTGGGGTACAATTATAAGATAATTCTGCAATATGAGGGAACCCGGTATCACGGCTGGCAGAAGCAGGGTAATACGGAGAATACGATCCAGGGAAGGCTGGAGAAGGTACTGGAGCGATTGAACGGGAGCCCGGTGGAGGTTTATGGGTCCGGGCGAACCGATGCTGGTGTTCACGCAGCCGGCCAGGTGGCGAATTTCCATCTGGCTAAGGAGCACGAACCGGAAGTGGTGAAGCGTTATCTGAATCAATATCTGCCAGAGGATATTTCTGTATTAAAGGCCGGGCGGGTGACGGAACGATTTCACAGCCGGTTGAATGCGATAGAAAAGATTTACCGGTATCAGATTGAGACCGGGGAGAAGCGGGACGTATTCGGTAGGAGGATGCAGTATGCGCTGGGAGAACCGCTGGATATCAGGGCAATGCAGACAGCGGCAGGGTTTTTGTGCGGCACACATGATTATAAAAGTTTTTGTGGAAACCCCAAGATAAAGAAGTCCACGGTCCGGACAGTAAGACATATTACGATTCAGCAGGAACAAAAGAACAGTCTGGTTGTACTGGACTTTGTGGGGAACGGTTTTTTGCAGCAGATGGTGAGGATTCTGACAGGAACCCTGATTGAAGTGGGACAGAGGAAACGTCTGCCGCAGGAGATGATGCGGATTCTGGAAGCAAGGGATCGGCGGCAGGCAGGATTTACGGCGCCGGCAGAAGGATTGTGTCTGATGAAGGTGCGATATTGATTCCGATAGTATCCAAGTTTTGGACAGGTAAAAAGTGGAGAGTTGCAAAAATTTATGACGGAATTTTTAGTTAAAAGATTTGTTCAAAATTATGTTCAGACCGAACGGCCCGAGGTACGGACCTCCTATGGCTTGCTGGCAGGGGTTGTGGGGATTTGCTGTAATCTTTTGTTGTTTGCTGTGAAGATTGCAGTCGGGATCCTGACAGGGAGTATTTCCGTCATGGCGGATGCCTTTAATAATTTGTCGGATGCTGCTTCCTCTATCGTGGGATTTGTGGGAGTGAAAATGGCGCAGAAGCCGGCGGATGAGCATCACCCCTTCGGACACGGACGGATAGAATATATCGCCGCCTTTATTGTGGCCTTTATCGTTATTGAGGTGGGATTTTCCCTGCTGAAAACGTCAGTGGGAAAGCTGCTTCATCCGGAGGAGCTGACTTTTGGATTGTTTTCTCTCGTGATTTTGGTTCTTTCGGTGGCAGTAAAGCTGTGGATGGCATTATTCAACCGAAAGCTGGGACAGAGGATCCATTCCAAGGTTCTGACAGCAACGTCGGCAGATTCTCTCGGGGATGTAGCGGCGACGTCAGCGACCATTTTGTCCATGGCGGTATTTGGAATCTGGCATGTGAATATTGACGGACTGGTAGGAGTGGTGGTTTCTGTGCTGGTTATAATTGCCGGTTTTAATATTGCGAAGGATACTCTGGAACCATTGATTGGAGAGCCGATTGATCCGGAGGTTTATCAGCAGATCACGGACTTCGTTAATCAATATGAAGGAATTATGGGAAGCCATGACCTGATTGTTCACAACTATGGACCCGGCCGCAGCATGGCTTCCATTCATGCCGAGGTTCCGAGTGATGTAGATATCGAGGTGTCGCATGAGGTGGTTGACCGGATTGAAAGAGAAGCAGCAAAAAAGCTGGGGATTTTCCTGGTAATCCATATGGATCCGGTAGTGGTAAAGGATATGCATGTGAATAGCCTGCGTCAGATGACAGAGGGGCTTCTGAAAAGTGTGGATGAACGATTGACCATGCATGACTTTCGGATCACAGAGGGAGAGCGGAGCATAAATCTGATCTTTGATCTGGTGGTGCCGCGTGATTATACGGTTTCGATGCAGGAAGCATGTAAACAGGAGATCTGCCGAAGATTAAAGGAGCAAGATGATCGGTATTGCGGTATGATTACAGTAGAATGTACTTATTGTATGGAACGGTAACCGGGCAAGTGCCGCCAGAACGGTTACACCTTGTGACATCAAGACTGCAACATGGAAAAGTTTGGCACAAAAAACTTTGGCAGATGGTGCAATAAGAACTCGTTTTGTTGCATTAAACTATCAGAAAGGGAATTCGATTGAGCGACGAAGAACTTTTAAATCGGGTGGGTACCGGTGATTCAGAGGCATTTCGCCAATTGTACCACAACACGGATCGGGCAGTTTACAGTTTTATATTGTCTATTCTTAAGAATCCCCAAGATGCGGAAGAAGTGATGCAGGAGACGTACCTGAAAATATGGACTTCTGCGGCATCCTATCATTCTCAGGGAAAACCGTTGGCCTGGATGTTTACCATTGCCAGGAACCTGTGTTATATGAAATTCCGTGAGCAAAAGCATCAGGCAGATATGGGGCTGGATGATTTGAATGGGGAGGAGACAGGAGAAGTCTGTCTTCCTTTGGAAAATCTGGCGGATGCCATGGTACTGAAGTCAGCTCTTGAGATTCTGAAAGAAGATGAACGGCAGATCGTGTTACTTCATGCGTCGGCCGGCTTAAAGCATCGGGAGATTGCGGCGGATCTGCAGATGCCGCTGGCTACTGTATTGTCCAAATACAATCGCGCCATTAAAAAGCTGAAACAATACTTGAGAGAGGAGTGAGCAGGGTGGAGCAGGATTTCGATTGGTTACAACTGAATACCAGACAGATTGAACAGCATCTGAAGTCGGCTGTGGATACCCTCACTCCGAATATATTAGATCGGATTGATCTTTCTGATCCTCAGGAGCTGATACCCGAGGAAGCAAACCATGCGGTGATTCTGCGCCTTCAGCGGCGCATACGGAGAATTGCGATGACGGCCGCTGCCTGTGTGTGTCTGACTCTGATAGGAGGAGGCGCGTTCCATTATCATCTGGAAAACCGGAAGATAGAGTCCGTGATCGGCATTGACGTGAATCCCAGCATTGAACTTTCCATCAACCGGAAGGAAGTAGTTCTGGAGGCCAGGGCACTGAATGCGGATGCGGAGAACATCATCCATGACATGGATCTGAAGGGCGTGGATCTGAACGTGGCAGTCAATGCCGTCGTAGGCTCCATGGTAACCCAGGGGTATCTGGATGATCTGGAGAATGCGATTTTGGTGACAGTCAGCAATGACAGCGTCCGGAAGGCCAGAGAGCTGCGTTCCAGCGTAGTCGGGGATATTGAAAGGACGCTGAAGGAGAATCAGGTGGAGGCAGTCGTCTATGACCAACAGGTGATAGAGGATGAGGAGATGGAGGAGCTGGCTAAGCGGTACGGCATTTCTTATGGCAAGGCATATTTTCTCAAGGAATTGATTGATCAGAACGAGGCCCTGAATATAGAAGATATGGAAGAGCTGTCTTCCATGACCATGGAGGAGATTGCCCGGAAGATTACAGAAAGTTCTTATGAACTGGGAGAGCTGGCAGATCGGGTGAAGGAGACAGAATCAGCGGCAGAGACGACCAGGGCACCGGAGACGACTGCAAGCGAACCCTCTGCCGAGGGGAGCAGCACCGAAGAGGAGACGACAGAAGTATCCCCAACAGAGGCGGAGACAACCCAGGCGCCGGAGACGACAAAGGAGACGGTTACCGAGCCGGAAACAGAAGAAGACACGGTTGAGATTGATTACGTGGACTATGAGGACGGCATGGTCTATGTATATTTTGCAGACCGGGTGAAATGGAATAATCCTTCAGTTGTTGTGCGCGATGAGGAAGGGAATTCTTACGCTGCTATGATGGATGAAACTTCCCGCAACGAATGTTCTTTTGAGGTGAGTGGCCTGGAGGGCGGAAAGAGCTATGTTTTTGTCTTGGGAGGATTGGCGGCAAAAAACAGCGATGTTTCGACCACTGTGAAAGGATATTTTGATAAGCCCGAGGTTGCGGATGAGGCAGATGATGAATTTAAAAAGGATCCGGACGAAGAGGAAACCGATGAAAGTAAAGGCGAAGGTCAGGATGCTTCCATAGAGGAGACGGAGGGAACAAATGCTCCGGCGGAATCTTTGACAGAGTCAGAATCGACTGCGGAGGAAAAGACGGAAGAGCAAGACGAGGCAGACGACGAAAGAGCAGAGGGTGGGCCGGAGGATGGAAAGGCAGAGAGTGAGCCGGAGGATTTGACAGAACAGTAACTGTTTGGTAACAGTTCAAGTGTTATCTGAACCGTTATACCAACCGAATTGAAAATATGCTGAAATATCGCTAAAATAAAAAAAGTACTTGACGGAACAGAGCATTTCGTGTATAATAATCTTCGTTGCAGCAATGGGCTATCGCCAAATGGTAAGGCAACGGACTCTGACTCCGTCACTTCAAGGTTCGAATCCTTGTAGCCCAGCTGAAAGAGGCAAAAAGCATTGATTTTACAATGTTTTTTGCCTCTTTTGTATTCTGATGGGAAAAGAATTTAAACAAAAGAAGAATTCCCAACTCTTTACAAATTTTGATTCTGTGGTATAATCATTAAGGAGAGTAAATGATTTTTTAATATTTTTGTAAAGATTTTGTATAAAGAATGAATTGGTAGAGATTGGGTTGATATCGGAGAGCGACAGAGGTGCGAAATGAATCGATACATAATGAAGGGCGGTAATCCGCTGGTGGGTGAGGTGCAGATCAGCGGGGCGAAGAATGCCGCATTGGGGATTCTTGCAGCTTCGATTATGACAGATGAGAATGTAATTATTGAGAACCTGCCGGATGTACGGGATATTAATGTAATGCTGGAAGCAATCCAGGAGATTGGAGCCAGGGTAGAGAGAACGGATCGACACACGGTGAAGATTAATGCGTCCACGATCCATGAGGTTTCGGTAGATGATGACTATATGCGCAGAATTCGCGCTTCCTATTATTTTATCGGGGCGCTTTTGGGGAAGTATAAGAGTGCGGAGGTTCCGCTTCCGGGTGGATGTAATATTGGAAGCCGTCCGATTGATCAGCATTTGAAGGGATTTCGGGCATTGGGCGCGAGAATTGAGATTGAGCGAGGAGCTGTAATGGCCCATGCCATTGACCTGGTAGGCGGGCATATTTATCTGGATGTGGTTTCTGTAGGAGCTACCATTAATATTATGATGGCGGCTGCGCTGGCAGAGGGGCAGACGATTCTGGAGAATGCAGCGAAGGAGCCTCATGTAGTGGATGTGGCGAATTTCCTCAATAGTATGGGAGCCAATATCAAAGGGGCGGGAACAGATATTATCCGCATTCGCGGTGTGAGGAAGTTCCACGGGACAGAGTATTCGATTATTCCGGATCAGATTGAAGCAGGGACGTTTATGTGCGGGGCAGCGGTTACCCGAGGAGACGTGACGGTTAAGAACGTGATTCCCAAGCATTTGGAGGCGATTTCAGCCAAGCTTCTGGAGATTGGCTGTGAGGTGATTGAAGGAGATGACGAGGTTCGCGTGGTTGGCAGGCCCAGACAGCATTCGACCAATATCAAGACCCTTCCTTATCCGGGATTTCCGACAGACATGCAGCCGCAGATGGCGGTGACACTGGCGCTTACAACAGGGACCAGCATGATTACAGAGAGTATCTTTGAGAACCGTTTTAAATATGTGGACGAGCTGACGCGTATGGGCGGGAATATCAAGGTGGAAGGCAATGTGGCGGTAATCGACGGGGTGAAGGGCTTTACCGGTGCACAGGTACTGAGTCCGGATCTAAGGGCCGGGGCAGCACTGGTTTTAGCAGGCCTGGCGGCAGAGGGATTCACTGTGGTAGAGGGAATCGGCTATATCCAGCGGGGCTATGAGTGCTTTGAAGAGAAGCTTCAAAAGCTGGGAGCTGTGATTGAGATGATTGATTCCGACAAAGAGGTGAATAAGTTCCGACTGAAAACCGGCTGAGAACAGTAAGGGTTTTGTAGGATTTTTGACTGGTAATTGTCACTTTTTTTTCACAATTTGTACATTTCTTCCGGATATTATGATACTATAAGCAAGCCGTATTCTGATTGTCAGACCACGGGGATGCAGGGAAAGCTACTGCTTAGGAAGCAGAGGAGCAGTAACAGTTAAAGTGGATACAGGCAGAAAAGGAGGAAGAGTTATGAGAGTGTGGAAGAGAGGTTTGTCTCTGACGTTATGTGCAGGGATGCTGGCGATGCTGATGGCAGGGAATGCGATGGCAGCCAAAGAAGAGCGGACAAAGATCAGTCAGGTGTCTCTTACGGTGAAATCTTCGATTGAGGCGGGGAATGATAACAGTGATGTGACAGTGGAAGCCGGGGGAAGCGGTTATATTGTGGATGAAGTTTCGGTAGTGAATGATGAAGGGGAGTGGACCAGCGGTGATGTGCCGAGGGTAGAGATCACCTTAGAAGCCGATGATGACCACTATTTTGACACGATGAGTAAGTCAAAGGTCAAGCTTCGGGGAGACGATGCCACTTATGTGACTTCGCATCGGCAGAATGACAAGTCTACCATGGTAATCACAGTTAAGCTGGATGCGCTGGAGGGAAGTCTGGAGATCGATTCTGTTGAGTGGGAAGGCGAAGAGAGTCCTGTAGCAAGATGGGAGAGCACTGACGGAGCGAAGAGCTATCAGGTACGTCTGTATCGGGGTGAGAAATCCGTGGGTTCTGCAGTGACTACCACGAATGAGTATTATAACTTTGCTTCCAGCATGAACCGGGAAGGCGAGTATTATTTCAAGGTTCGGGCAGTCAATAGCAATTCGAAGAAAGGCGACTGGTACGAGTCGGATTCCATGTACGTGGATGAGGATCTGGCAGAGAACTTTAAGAACGGGAATTATTCTGCTGGAAACGGAAGCAGCAATACGGCGAATGCACCCGGATCCAATCAAGGAGGATCCTGGAAGCGGAATCAAGTCGGCTGGTGGTATGAATATTCGAACGGCACCTACCCGGCGAATGGGTGGCTGCAGATTAGCAACAGATGGTATTGCTTCGATGCATCCGGATATATGCGGACCGGATGGATTCAGGCAGGAGATGGAAAGTGGTATTATTGCGATCCCAGAGAGGGCACTAATCAAGGAGCAATGCTTACGAATACCACGACGCCGGATGGCTATCGGGTAGATGCGAACGGGGTTTGGGTTCAATAAAGGATATTGTATTTTCGGAATATGGCGCAGCTTTGGCTGCGCCTTTTTGCAGGTAAACGGTAAACGCAAGCTTTTTGTGATTCGGGAGGCACGCCCTGGAGGAAGGGAGGGAGCCGGGAGATCCGCTCTGAAAAAAGGATTCCCCGGATTGCTGGTTTCGGATGCAGAAACTCTAAGCTTGCAGGAATCTGCTTAAAACAGGAGCAAAAATGCAGAACTCGCTGCGCTCAGACAGCTGCATTTTTGCTCCTGACGCAAATTCCTGCGAGCTAAGAGTTTCTATGCCTCCTGCAAACGCAATCCGGGGAACCCTTTTTTCAGAGCGGATCTCCCGGCTCCCTCCCTTCCTCCAGGGCTAGACATACCAAAGGCCGATAGTCAAAAGCTTCCGTTTATCGTGCGTAGGGGGAAATTGAGGCTTGACACAAAAGGTCTATTATGATAGACTAATAAAAGAGGACTATAATTATAGACCTATCGGGAGACGGATATCTGACTGCGAGGGAGGGGAAGATGGTGAAAGCAGAAAGGGAGACTGTGGGAAATCAATTAAAGGCAGGGGAAGGACAGGAGAAGGAAGCGGGAGAACAAAGGGCAGAGAAGAGAGCGGGGAAAAGGGCGGAAGAAAAAAGACTGTATGATGGGGAGTACCGCTTTATGGAACTGGTTTGGGATCATGAGCCGGTTCGTTCGATGGAGCTGGCACGGCTTTGCCTGGAGGTTCTGGGATGGAAGAAATCCACATGCTTTACCGTGCTGAAAAAGCTGTCGGAGTGGGGATTTGTGAAGAATGAACGGGCTGTTGTGACATCGCTGGTGAAGAGGGCGGATGTGCAGAAAAAGGAGAGCAGGTCAGCTGTGGACAGGAATTTTGGAGGCTCGCTGCCAGCATTTGTGGCTGCTTTTTTGTCGGATCGCAGGCTGACAAAGGAGGAAGCGGACGAGATTCGTGCCATGATTGAGAAAGCGGTGAAATGATGGAAGAAATGATGATCCGGTTATTCAATATGAGCTTTGCCGGCGGATGCACTGCAGGGATAGTGGCGCTGCTGCGCCTGTTTTTGAGGCGGATGCCGAGGAGTTATTCTTATGCCCTGTGGCTGGTGGTATTATTCCGGTTTCTGTGTCCGGTTACCTTTACCTCCTCTTTGTCCTGGTTCCCGGTGAATCCGGAGCCCATGAGGCAGGAGATCATCTATCAGGAGAATCCGTCGATTGATACGGGGGTAATCTGGGTGGACCGGGTAGTGAATCATGGCATGAGTGAGAGTCTGGCTGTGGAGAACCCGGAAAATTCGATCAATCCGATTCAGGTCTGGCTGTCTGCTGGTTTTGTAATATGGGGGATGGGTTTCTTTGCTTTTACCGGGTATTATTTCTGGCAGTGGATACGGCTGCGGCGAAGCCTGGCGACAGCAGTACAAGGGGATTCGCAGCCATCCGCCGAAAGCCAGGAGAAGGGGACAGGACGAACAGGAAACAAGATTCCGGTATGGGAGTCTGACCGGATTGGGGGAGCCTTTGTGTCAGGGCTTTTGCGTCCGGCGATTTATCTTCCGGCCGGGCTTTCGGGAAAAGGCCGGGAATACATTTTGTGCCATGAACGGATTCATGTAAGAAGGGGAGATTATCTGGTAAGGCTGCTGGGGCTTGGCATGGTGGCAGTGCACTGGTTCAATCCTCTGGCATGGCTGGCATTCCGGCTGATGTGCACAGACATGGAGATGTCTTGTGATGAGAAGGTATTACAGATCATTGGTGAGGAAATGCGGGAGAGTTATTCCCGGGTGTTGCTGGCGGAAGCGGAAAAACAAAGCAGAGCGGTTCTTCCGCCGGCATTTGGAAGGAGCGATACCTACCTGCGGATACGGAATATTTTGCATTGCCGGAAACCGGGGCATATCCTGACCTGGGGAATGATATTTTTACTCGCGGCAGCCGGAATCGGACTGATAACCAACCCGGTCAGGGAAAAGGGGATACGAGATAAAGAAGCGGAATCCGTATCCATTATCGGAGGGGCAGATGGTCCTACCAGCATCTTCCTGGCGGGAAAAGTAGCGGGAAGCGAAAGGAACATGGTCTGGCAAAGAGATCTGCCAGATCCGGAGTGGCTGTCATCTGTCATGCTGATACAGAAAGCCGGAAACGGAGAGGACTCTGGACAGACGGAGTCTTTGGGGATAAAAAAAACCGAGGTGTTTCTTGACTTTGCATCGGAGAATTCTCTGATTTTCCATGGGGATTTTGGATTGTTTTCTTTTAACAGAGAGGAGAACGGAAGCTGGAAACAACAGATATTTATCAAAGATGTGAATACCGCCTCTGAGCTGTCAGAAGCACTGGGAGCCACAATTCCTCCCGGGCAGGAAATGAGCCGTGATAAGATTCACCCGGAGGACAGCTTTCGGTTGACGGGCTTTCGGGAAGGACCGGATAGCCGGCCAGACTGTCAGGTCAGGGAATACGCGGCAGCGAAAATGTCCGACGGCCGGATCGCTGTGCTGGGTGCTGTCCTCCCGGAGGGGGAGGATGGCAGGCTGCTGGATTTGTTTTATGGGTATTATGAGCCGTCAAAGCAGGTGATGACTCAGGTCTTTCTGTTTCAGGGAGATGGCCAGGAGCGGATAAACCTGAAGGGCGAGATCCGGTTACCGTGATTTCACAGATTATTTTTCTTGACAGCGGCTCCGGAATCTGATAGTATATTTTTGATAACAAGAAATAACAATTGAAAAGTGCGTATTATCCCTTATTCAGAGTGATGGAGATACAAAGGATCTGTGAAGTCACGGCAACCCCGGGCAGAGCGCTTACAGGAGTGTTCGGAAGGTGCCAACCTGAGCGAGAAATCGAGCAATAAGAGGATTTGATGTGCAAAGAATATCAAGTCCGCAGTATGATTGCTACGGACTTTTCTTTTGTCCGGATCTTCGGGCCAACCGGAATCCGTGAGGGGCACTATATTACTATACAAGGAGGAAGAATCAGTGGAGAAATTATTATTTACGTCAGAGTCTGTGACAGAGGGACATCCGGATAAGATGTGCGACGCAATTTCAGATGCGGTATTGGATGCTTTGATGGAACAGGATCCCATGAGCCGTGTGGCATGTGAGACTTGTACCACGACCGGTCTGGTTCTGGTGATGGGTGAGATCACCACCAAGGGCTATGTGGATATCCAGAAGATTGTCCGCGATACGGTCAGGGAGATCGGGTATGACAGCGCAGATTATGGATTTGACTGCAACACCTGCGGTGTGATTGTGGCACTGGATGAACAATCCGGAGATATTGCCATGGGTGTGGACAAGGCTCTGGAAGCGAAAGAGAACCGTATGAGTGAGAATGAGCTGGCAGCGATTGGCGCCGGAGATCAGGGGATGATGTTCGGCTATGCAAGTAATGAGACGGAAGGGTATATGCCCTATCCGATCGCATTGGCTCATAAGCTGGCGCGTCGTCTGACAGAGGTGCGTAAGAACGGAACGCTTCCCTATCTCCGTCCGGACGGGAAGAGTCAGGTGACCGTGGAATATGACGAGAACGGCAAGCCTCTGCGCCTGGAGGCTGTGGTTCTTTCCACTCAGCATGATGCGGATGTGGAGCAGGAACAGATCCAAAAAGATGTGAAGAAGTACATTTTTGACGAAGTGATTCCGGCGCATATGATTGATGAATATACCAAGTTTTATGTGAATCCTACCGGGCGGTTTGTGATCGGAGGACCTCACGGGGACAGCGGACTGACAGGGAGGAAGATCATTGTGGATACTTATGGCGGATATGCACGTCATGGCGGCGGAGCATTTTCCGGCAAGGACTGCACAAAGGTGGACCGCTCGGCAGCATATGCGGCACGCTATGCAGCCAAGAATCTGGTAGCTGCGGGATTGGCAGATAAATGTGAGATTCAGCTTTCCTATGCGATCGGCGTAGCCTATCCCACTTCCATTATGGTAGATACTTTTGGAACCGGAAAGCTGAGCAACGAGAAGTTGGTAGAGATCATCCGTGAGAATTTTGATCTGCGTCCGGCAGGAATCATTAAGATGCTGGATCTAAGGAGACCGATCTATCGTCAGACCGCAGCATATGGACATTTTGGGAGAACGGATCTGGATCTGCCCTGGGAGCGGCTGGATAAGACAGAGATTTTGAAAAAATATTTGGGATAACGGCATGCCGGAGCCTGTAATAAGATGCAGGCTCCGGCTTTGTGGTGTGCCCGGCTGGCGCACGTTCTGGCGGCGATGTCGGCTTTTGCTAAGGGATGATAGCGGAGTGAACATTGCGGTTAAGGAAAACGTAAGACAACGTAAGAGGGGAACAGCTTGTATTTGTCAGATAATTGGATATAATTACTATGAAAGCTCAGCGCTCCGACGCTGAGCTGTGCGAAAACGGGGTCACGAAGTGACATCTTCCGCTTACGTTTTCTGCACATCAGCCGGAGGCTCACAGTAAATCCCCTTTTATTCCTGGTGGTGCCTGATGGAAGCATGGGGATTTACTGTGAAATGGAAAGAGTACCTTCGGAAGCATAAGTGCAAATCGGCAAACGGCTTTTGAGAGTACTCAAGACGGAAAAGGAGGCAGAAAGATTCATGAGAAAATATCCGATTGGACGAATGATGACAGTTCTGGCGCTGGCAGCGCTTTTGACAGGAATGAACGGAACGAGCGTGTTGGCAGAGCCGGAAGGGACCGCGCAGGAGGCGCAGCAGGCAAAGCCGGCTCCTACGGAATTTGCCCATATTATGAGCTGCGCGATTGAAGGGGGTAATCAGATCGCCATCCGGGGGCAGATGGAGGGAACGTGGTCAGACCCGGCTTACTATGATAATTATCTGTATCTGTTTGAGCTTCAGCCCTATCAGGATACGCTTGAGGGCAGGAACGATTATTGCGGATGGATTACCAAGGGAGATGCCTTGTCCTTTGATATTGCCCTGAATCTGGGGACAGAGCAGAACCGCCTGTATTCCCGCTTTGTGGTGGCGGTGTATGATGGGGAGAAGTATACGCAGGTCAGCAACACGGCCTATGTTACGAATCCGGAGGTTCTGGCAAAGCACACGGATGCTTACCGGACAGCGCAGAATAAAAAGGGGTTGCTGATTCAGAATACAGACAGCATGGTGGCGGATGCCTTTGAGCTGGGAGTGAATCATGTGATTGTCAATATTCCTTTCCACCATATCCTGGGGCAGGGAATTGATTATACTTATGACGGTAAGAGCTATAGTTTTAGCCGTGAGGTGTTGGAGAATCTGGATTACACCATTCGACGCATGTCAGAGAAAAGCATGACAGTGACGGCTGTGATCTTAAACGGCTGGAATGACAGTACTCCACAGCTGGTCTACCCGGGAGTGACGAAGCAGCCGGCTGACCAGGTATTTTATTATGGTTTTAATGCCTCTACAAAAGAGGGGTACGAGACGATCAAAGCGATCGCTTCTTTCCTGGCAGAGCGGTACAGCAGCCTGTCCTCACCGTACGGAAAGGTATCGAACTGGATTATCGGCAATGAGATTAACAACCAGCAGTGGAATTACGTAGGGCCTATGGGGATTGACCGGTATGTAAAGGAATATGAGCGGGCGTTCCGGGTATTCTATACGGCAATCCGCAGCACCAACCAGAATGACCGTCTGTTTTTCTCAACGGACTATAACTGGAATCATGAGGCGAACGGAACCACTAAATATAATGCAAAGGATATCGTGGATCGTTTTGCGGACATGACCGGGGCCGGCGGAGCCATGGACTGGGGACTGGCTTACCATCCCTATTCGATTCCTTTGACAGAGCCGGAATTCTGGGACGATGATCAGACAGGACTCATCAAAAACGATGCGAGTTCACCGGTAGTGAATCTGAAGAATCTGAATGTGCTGACGGATTATATGCAGAATGGCGCATTACTGGGAAGAGACGGAAAGGTACGCCATATCATTCTTTCCGAGCAGGGGTTTACGTCTACGAGTGCAACCCGCGGAGAGAATCATGACCTGCAGGCAGCAGCGATTGCTTATGCCTACTATGTGGCAGACAGTAACCCCTATATCGATGCCTTTATTATGAGCAGGCAGGTAGATGCGCCTTCTGAGGCAGCGGCATCTCAGACCTTCGGATTGTGGAAATGTGATATGAGCAAGCCCAATGATATTGTGCCGACCATGCGGAAGAAATCATGGTCTGTATATAAGAATATCGATAACCGGAAGACGACTCTCGAGACGACAGAGTTTGCGAAATCGATCATCGGGATTGAGAGATGGAGTGATGTGATCCCGAACTTCCGCTGGAGATCGCAGGAAAAGTAACAGGGAATCCTATGTTTTTTCACATTGACTCTTTTTAAAAAGCAGTTAGCGTGGTATACTGGTTTTTGAAAAATGCAAATGCAATGTCAGGGGTTGACATACGATCATGAACGACAGAAAACGTAATGCAGGCAGAAGGGTAGCCTTGTACGGAATGCTGATCGCACTGGCCTTTGTGTTCAGTTATGTGGAGGCGATGATTCCGCTGCCGGTATTTGTGCCCGGAATGAAGCTGGGTTTGGCGAACCTAGTCAGTGTGGCAGGCCTGTATAGTGTGGGACTGGCAGGAACGGCATTGGTAGCCATGGTGAGAATCGTGCTGGTCGGCTTTACCTTTGGGAATACGTTCAGCATGCTGTATGGCCTTGCCGGAGGGACGGCCAGCATGGCAGTCATGATCCTTGCCAGAAAAAGCGGCTGGTTCAGCCCGGTAGGTGTCAGCATTTTGGGCGGGATTTTCCATAATGCGGGGCAGTTGATTATAGCAGCGTTTGTAGTCCGGACAACCGGAGTGTTTGTCTATTTTCCGGCGCTGCTGGCATCAGGAGTGGTAACCGGTACCGTGATCGGGCTTCTGGGCGGATGGATTGTGGAGCGGATCCGGCCGATGATCCGGCAGTAACTGCGGCTTGCTGTTGACTTCGGCATTTGCTAAAGGCATTAGGAGACTGAGGAAGCGGGAGGACAGATGAAGATGGTATATGACGGGATTAAAAAGCTGGTACAATACGGACTGGAGGCGGGACTGATTTGTGAAGGAGACCGGATCTATGCGACGAATCGGCTCCTGGAGGCGCTGCATTTGGATGAGTATGAGGAGCCAGTGCAGGAGTATCGGAATGTAAATCTGGAGGAAACTCTGAGGGAGCTTCTGGATTATGCCTGCGAGAAGGGGATCACGGAGAACAGCGTGGGCTATCGGGATCTGTTGGATACGAAGCTGATGGATTGTCTGATGCCGCGGCCGTCAGAGGTGACAGCAAAATTCTGGAGGCTTTATGAGGAGCAGGGAGCACGGGCGGCTACAGATTATTTTTACAAATTAAGTCAGGATTCGGATTACATCCGCAGATACCGGGTGTGCAAGGATCAGAAGTGGGTGGCAAAGACTCCTTATGGAGATCTGGATATCACAATCAATCTGTCTAAGCCGGAGAAGGATCCCAAGGCTATTGCCGCTGCCAAGCTGGCGAAGCAGGGAGGATATCCGAAGTGTCTGCTGTGCATGGAGAATGAAGGCTATGCAGGGCGTCTGAATCATCCGGCGCGAAACAATCACCGGATTATCCGGATTACTGTGAATGAAAGTGAGTGGGGCTTTCAATACTCACCGTATGTGTATTATAATGAGCATTGCATCGTGTTTAACGGACAGCATACTCCGATGAAGATCGAGAGGGCAGCATTTGTAAAGCTGTTTGATTTTGTAAAGCAGTTCCCGCATTATTTCCTGGGATCCAATGCGGATCTTCCGATCGTGGGCGGATCCATTTTAAGCCATGATCATTTCCAGGGCGGGCATTATACCTTTGCGATGGCAAAGGCTGGAATGGAGCAGCATTTTGTGATGCCGGGCTTTGAGGATGTGGAGGCAGGCATTGTATATTGGCCGATGTCCGTGCTGCGTCTGCGCGGGAGGGATCCGGAGAGACTGATCGATCTGGGGGATCAGGTACTGCAGGCCTGGAGAGGCTACACGGATGAGGCAGCATTTGTCTATGCCGAGACAGACGGAGAGCCGCACAATACCATCACGCCAATTGCACGGAAGAAGGGGGAGCAGTTTGAACTCGATCTGGTGCTGAGGAATAATATCACGACCGAAGAGTTCCCCCTGGGAGTCTACCATCCGCATCAGGAGCTGCATCATATCAAGAAAGAGAATATCGGATTGATTGAAGTGATGGGGCTGGCAGTGCTGCCGTCCAGGCTGAAGGAAGAGCTGGCTCTGCTGGGAGAGTTCATTGTGGAAGGAAAGGATATCCGCAGCAATGAGCTTCTGGAAAAGCATGCAGATTGGGTGGAAGAATTCCTTCCGGCATATGAAAAGGTGACAAAGGAGAATATTGAGAAGATCCTGCAGGATGAGGTAGGAAAGGTATTTGCCCGGGTGCTTGAAGATGCCGGAGTCTATAAGTGTACCCCCCAGGGGAGAGCCGCGTTTGGAAGATTTTTGGAAAGCGTGGGATTTAAGGCGGTAAAGTAAGTACTAGGCACTTCTGGTACTTACAGAAGGGAATAGGTTCCGAATGATGAGCGGTAATGGCTGTATCGTCCAATGGCGGTATGGCCATTTCCCGTTGCGGCTCTCCCCTTTTTCCAGAGCGTACCCGTTGGAATCCCACCCCGTGAAACAATGTCAGTAAGTTAAGCCGTTCCAAAAGGTACGCCAAGGAAACGGGGAGAGAAGCCATCGGAAATAGCCGGCAGATTTTGACTTTGCACCGATATATTTTTGTGATATGATAGGAAAGTGTCTTTGGGATGATCAGGGAAGGACAGGAAGATGAGACGATGGATAGTGGCAGGATTGACTGCTATTTTACTGACAGGATGCATGCAGGCAGAGAAAAAGCAGGAGTTCGATGCCCAATATTTTGATTATTTTGATACGTTTACTACATTCACCGTATATGCAGAGGATGCCGGGCAGTTTGAGGAATATAAGACTCTGGTTGAGTCTGAGCTGGACAATTACCACCAGCTATTTGACATCTATCACAGTTATAATGGGGTAAATAATATCAAGACGATTAATGATAATGCAGGAATTACACCAGTGAAGACGGATAAGGAGATCATAAGGCTTTTAAAATTTGCCGAAGAGGAGTATGAGAAAACCGGAGGACGGGTGAACGTGGCCATGGGAAGTGTTCTTTCCCTCTGGCATGAATATCGGACTTATGGTATGGATAATCCGGAGAGGGCAGAGTTACCGGGAATGCAGGCCCTGGAAAAGGCAGCAGTGCACATGGATATGGGGCAGGTACAGATCAATGAGGACAAGGCTTTGGTATATCTGGAGGATCCGGATATGAGCCTGGATGTAGGAGCTGTGGCAAAGGGATATACAGCTCAGCGAATCTGTGAGAAGCTGCGTGCGGCAGGGGCGGATTCAGCCCTGATCAGTATTGGCGGCAATGTACAGACGATCGGTGGAAAGGGGAATGGAAGTGCCTGGAGGGTAGGGGTTCAAAGTCCGGATACCTCTAAGGGCCAGTCCTATCTCCATGTGCTGAAGCTGCAGGATCTTGCCCTGGTCACCAGCGGAATTTATCAACGCTTTTATGAGGTGGATGGGGTGCGCTATCATCATATCATCGATCCGGCGACATTGATGCCGAGAGAAGAATTTGCTTCTGTGACGATTCTGAGTCCGAACGGTGCCGAAGCAGATGCACTTTCCACGGCAGTGTTCAATATGTCGCTGGAAGAGGGGAAGGAATTGATCGAGTCCCTGGAGAATACGGAGGCGTTCTGGGTGTATGAGGACGGACGTGAGGTGTTCAGCTCCGGATTTCAGGATTATGTGAAGGATTGAGTACATGCGGCGCCGGAACCAGAAGAAGGGCGGCGGAAGATGGCTGTAAAGCCCGGATAACGACCAGAGAGGAAGAAAAGAGATATGGAACAGACAAGAAGAAAAACATTGATCGGCAGCGGCCTGCTGGTTCTGACAGCATTGATCTGGGGAATTGCCTTTGTGGCTCAGAGCGAAGGGATGAATTATGTGGGAGGGTTTACCTTTAATGCCTGCCGTTTTTTGATCGGCGGAACCGTGCTGATTCCCTGCATTTACTTTTTGCGCAGGGGAGGCCGGGAGCAGCCGCAGGCTTTGACGGCGGGGGAACACAGCCAGCAGACCAGGACCGGGGTTGTGGGAGGAATATGCTGCGGGCTGGTTTTGTGTCTGTCCAGCTCTCTGCAGCAGTTCGGAATCGCTCATACGACGGTGGGAAAGGCAGGATTTATCACAGCGCTTTATATTATTCTGGTGCCGATTCTGGGGCTTTTCATGAAGAAGAGGGTGGGACTAAATGTTTGGGTAAGCGTGGCGATAGCAGCGGCAGGAATGTACCTGCTCTGCATTAAGGAGGGATTCTCTGTGGGTCGGGGAGACTTTCTGGTGTTTTTATGTTCGATTGGTTTTTCGCTGCATATTCTGGTCATTGATTACTTTTCCCCGAGAGCGGACGGGGTGTTGATCTCCTGTGTTCAGTTTTTTACAGCAGGGATGGTATCAGGAGTGATGATGTTATTATTTGAGAGGCCGTCCTGGGGGGCAATCGCAGCGGCCTGGATGCCGGTTTTCTATGCGGGAGTGATGTCTTGCGGGGTGGCTTATACTCTGCAGGTGGTGGCGCAAAAGGATGTGCCTCCGACCATGGCTTCGCTGCTGATGAGCCTGGAATCCGTGTTTTCGGTGCTGGCTGGTTGGGCGATTCTGGGGCAGAAATTGTCAATGAAGGAAATGTTTGGGTGCGGGCTGGTGTTTGCGGGGATTTTGCTGGCTCAGATTCCGGCAGAGATGCTGCGGAAGGGAGACAGGGGGAAAGGGATTTCCTGATGGGGTAATCAATTGATTTCAAGGTGTAAAATCAAAACAGCAAGAATGGATATGGGGAAAACGCTATGGCATCGGGAACTACTAACATTGGATTTGAAGAAAAATTATGGCAGGCAGCAGATAAGCTGCGTTCTAATATGGATGCGGCGGTATGTTTTGCCAGTCAGCCCGATTTGTAAAAGAACATCAGGGGAATATCAGGGATATTTCTGTTTTTGGGCAGGAGAGTAATCCAACAACATGGAAACTGGCAAAGATGAATCTGGCAATTCGTCAGTTGGAGACAAATCTTGGAAAGCACAACGCGGACTCATTTCATGATGACCGGCATAAGGCTTTAAAAGCAAATTATATTTTGGTGAATCCGCCATTTAATGTGTCTGATTGGGGAGGGGAGAGGCTGCGGGAGGATATCCGATGGAAATATGGGGTTCCGCCAGTTGGTAATGCTAATTTCGCGAGGTTACAACATATGATTCATCATTTGAGTCCGGCAGGCGGAGTAAGCGGAACGGTATTAGCAAATGGATCCTTAAGTTCGAATACCTCTAATGAGGGAATTGTCAGAGAGTGATATCAGAAAGATCGCGGATAAATACCAGAATTGGAGACAGGGAAAAGAGTATGAGACGCTACAGCTGAAAGGTTAAAGGTTCATATACTAAAAGCGGGCGATATTGTATTTGGCAGAAAAGGGGCAGTTGAGCAACCAATCCGGTTCTATATGACATTCCCTAAAGTCATGTGGTAAGGCCTCTTGAAGCTGATAGGGAATCGCCCTATGCTGTACGGAAAAAGGGATGCCCGCGTTTTCGATAGCGGCATTCAAAAAAATACGGATCGCTCTCGATGGTGGAGGAAGAGTCTGTGCCTTATGGGAGAAAATAAACCATGGCTATGAAAAGGGCTTTTGTACCCATCCGCATTCTCATATGGGGGTACAAAAGCCAGATTCTTTATTTCTTATTTTTTTCTATCTCAGCCATCTTCATGGCGCGTACTTTTAAGGGAAGACCAAACAGGGTGATGAAGCCGTCGGCGTCATGATGGTCGTAGAGGTCACCGGTGGTGAAGGAGGCCAGAGACTCACTGTACAGGGAGTAAGGGGAGGTGGTGCCTGCCTTGATGATGTTGCCTTTGTACAGCTTGAACTTGACTTCGCCGGTCACATACTGCTGGGTGGATTCCACGAAGGCCTGTACAGCTTCCCGCAGGGGGGTGAACCATTTGCCTTCATATACGATCTGAGCCATCTTGTTGCCCATGTCTTTTTTGACTTCCATGGTGGCACGGTCTAATACCAGCTCTTCCAGCTGCTGATGAGCCTCCATGAGGATGGTTCCGCCGGGAGTCTCATAGACGCCGCGGGATTTCATGCCTACAACACGGTTTTCCACAATATCTACAACACCGATGCCATGTTTGCCGCCCAGCTCGTTCAGTTTGCGGATGATATCGGAAACCTTCATGGCTTCTCCATTGACGCTGGCGGGGACGCCTTTTTCAAAAGTCATGGTCACATATTCGCCTTCTTCCGGCGCTTTTTCCGGAGTCACTCCCAGAACCAGTAAATGGTCATAGTTAGGCTCGTTGGCAGGATCTTCCAGCTCCAGACCCTCGTGGCTGATATGCCACAGGTTGCGGTCACGGCTGTAGCTGCAGTCAGCGGAGAAGGGCAGATGGATGCCGTGCTGACGGCAGTATTCGATCTCGTCCTCACGGGACTGCATGGTCCACACGTCGGTCATACGCCAGGGAGCAATGATCTTCAGATCAGGGGCAAGGGCCTTGATGCCCAGCTCAAAACGGATCTGGTCGTTGCCTTTGCCGGTTGCGCCGTGGCAGATGGCAGTGGCGCCTTCCTTGCGGGCGATCTCCACCAGCCTTTTCGCAATCGCCGGGCGTGCCATAGAGGTGCCTAATAGATACTTGTTTTCATAGACAGCATTGGCCTGTACACAGGGAACGATGTAATTGTCACAGAAGTCGTCTACCAGATCTTCGATGTAGAGCTTGGAGGCGCCGGATAATTTTGCACGCTCTTCCAGGCCGTCCAGTTCATTGCCCTGTCCGCAGTCAATGCAGCAGCAGATGACTTCGTAGTCAAAATGCTCCTTGAGCCACGGGATGATGGCGGTGGTATCAAGACCGCCGGAATATGCCAGAATTACTTTCTCTTTCATGATGGGTTCCTCTTTCTTCCTGAAATTTGTGTAATGCTCCGGTAAAGCGGCGCATGGCCGGGGGTGCCTTCCTGCTGCGGAAACGGGGTAACAGTTCCAGTGCTATCTGAACGGTTACGAAACAGGAGGATGGCTGAAACATTACGATGGTGTGTTGCATATGTTGGCAGCTGCGGTAGGAAAAAGAAGCAGCTGCGGATTCCTGTCTGAGCGTTACTATAAATGACGCTCATAAATATACAATATTTTCCTGGAAAATGCAAGAGAAAACGAAGATTGTTTTGAAGATTGTGCAAATGGATGGATTTCGGGAGAAAATTGGTATGGGATTGTGAAAAATGGCGAAGAGATGCAGAAAACAGGTGGTTTTTTCCTAATTGCAGTAAAGCGCTTTCCAGAGGGACGGAGCGAGAAAAGTTGGTCAGTATGCTGTTAAGACAAGGGCAGCCGAGCGGAGCAAGGGAGAAAAATAAAATTAGGGATTGCATAATATTCGTATATAATGTATAATTATGAAACCTTGAGATGATTCCATGATTATTTGTGAGAGAGGCATTGCCATGGAAGGCCATGGGGAGATATGGTTGTGGAAGGTCATGTGGGGGGATTGTCGCGGAATGCGTCTTTGGGGGCATCAGGGGAAGCTGATAATTTTTGGAAAAAGGGTCTTTTCTTATTGAAAGAAAATTACTATAATGGATAGCGGCAGGCCGTCAGGAATGTGGATTGGCGGAAGCACGGTTATTGTTCACACATGACTAACCGCTTTGCTGATTAGCCATGTGTCAGTACAGTTATGGAACCAAAGAATATGCCCTAGTACTGCATTAATCTTGAAGTAATCAGTGCTTGATGTTTGCGCCACTGGTGCTTAGAACCGCCGCAGGCGATTTCAAATGGGTATATATCTTGATTTGTAGATTCAGGAGAGGAAGAACAATTATGATTAAAGCGGGAATTATCGGAGCGACGGGATATGCAGGGGCAGAGCTGGTGCGGCTTTTGCTGCAGCGGGAGGATGTGGAGATTGTATGGTATGGCTCCCGAAGCTATGTGGGAGAGGATTTTGCTTCTATCTACAGGAATGTGGCGCATGTATTACAGGAGGAACCGTGCAAGGATGACGATATGGCGAAGTTGGCAGAGCTGGCGGATGTGATTTTTACGGCAACGCCTCAGGGATTCTGTGCGTCGCAGGTAACAGAGGAGATTTTGTCAAAGACAAAGATTATTGATCTGAGCGCGGATTTCCGGATTAAGGATGTTGAGGTGTATCAGAAGTGGTATAAGATTGAGCACCCGACTCCTCAGTTTATCGGGGAGGCGGTCTATGGGTTGCCGGAGGTGAACCGGGAGAAGATTAAAGGGGCGCGTCTGGTTGCCAATCCGGGATGCTATCCGACCTGTTCGTTTCTGACATTGTATCCGATGGTGAAGGAAGGACTGATCGATGTGAACACGATCATTATTGACGCCAAATCGGGAACTTCCGGGGCAGGCAGAAGCGCGAAGGTTCCCAGTCTGTATTGCGAGGTCAATGAAAGCATTAAGCCTTACGGGGTAGCCAGCCACCGCCATACGCCAGAGATTGAGGAGCAGCTTTCCTATGCGGCGGGCAGGCCGGTGGTGATCAGCTTTACGCCTCATCTGGTGCCTATGAACCGGGGGATCCTGGTAACGGCTTACGGGACCTTGACCAGACCGGTGACGGCAGAGGAAGTGAAGGCCGTTTATGATCAGTATTATGGCGGGGAGTATTTTGTGCGGGTGATGAATCCGGGAATGGTGCCGCAGACCCGATGGGTAGAGGGCAGCAATTTTGTGGATGTGGCATTTCAGATTGATCAGAGGACGAATCGCCTGGTGATGATGGGTGCGATTGACAATATGGTGAAGGGGGCAGCCGGACAGGCGGTTCAGAATATGAACCTGATGTTTGGGCTTCCGGAGAATACAGGTTTGAAGCAGATCGCGGTATTTCCGTAGGGAGCAGGCAGGATTGCCACAAAAGCCGGGCCGGTTGGCAGGAGAAGGGAACTAAAGGAGGAGCAGGAGAAGCGATGGGAGGAACCATGAGTGTTCTCATCCGGGAGATGACCATGGATGATTACGATAAGGTTTATGCATTATGGATTGGGATTCAGGGATTCGGGATCCGGTCTATTGATGATTCCAGAGAGGGCGTGGAGCGATTCCTGCGGCGCAATCCCACAACCAGCGTGGTAGCGGAGCAGAACGGCAGGATTGTGGGGGCGATCCTCTGCGGGCATGACGGGAGAAGGGGATGTTTTTACCATGTGTGTGTGGCGAAGGATTACCGCAAGCATGGGGTCGGACATCGGATGGCACAGCATTGTATGCGGGCATTGATGGCAGAGGGGATTAATAAGGTGAGTCTGATTGCCTTCAAGAGTAATGAGGTGGGAAATGCGTTCTGGCAGGGAGTCGGGTGGACAAAGCGGGATGACATCAATTATTATGATTATACGCTGAATGAAAAGAATGTTACAGACTTTGTCAGGTGAGGAACCGGCAGGCGGGTGTGGAGCAGGAGAAAGGTTCCGGAGAGGAGAGCTGGGCAGGGCAGCTGCTGGAAGGAAATATTCCGGAGAGGAAACTCGCAACGGGAGAGCCGGGCAAACCTGGGACAGAGAGACTAAATGGCGAAGACTCGGGTGGAACGGAATGTGGGAAGAGAGTCCGGGCAGGGCGAAGCCGTACAGACGGAATGAAGGAAATAAAATTCAGACGGAAACAGGAGAGAATGATATGAAGCGGATTGAGGGCGGCGTAACAGCCGCGACAGGATTTCAGGCATCTTCGGCGGCAGCCGGGATCAAGTATAAGGACCGGATGGATATGGCAATGATTTACAGTGAGAAGCCGTGCCATGCGGCAGGAACCTTTACCACGAATGTGGTGAAGGCGGCGCCTGTGAAATGGGATCAGGAGATTGTGAAAAACTCGGCGTTTGCCCAGGCAGTGGTGGTGAATGCGGGGATTGCCAATGCCTGTACGGGCGCGGAAGGATATGGATACTGTAAGGAGACTGCCAGGGCGGCCTCAGCAGTGCTGGATGTGCCGGAAGATGCGGTGCTGGTAGCTTCCACCGGGGTGATCGGGATGCAGCTGCCCATGGACCGGATCAAAGCCGGGGTGGAAAAGATGGTTCCGCTGCTTGACGGAGGACTGGAAAGCGGCACAGCGGCTGCCAAAGCGATCATGACCACAGATACCCGAAAGAAGGAAGTGGCGGTGCAGGCAGTAATCGGCGGGAAGACGGTGACTGTGGGAGGAATGTGCAAAGGCTCGGGAATGATTCATCCCAACATGTGCACCATGCTGGCATTTGTGACCACAGACCTGGCGATCTCTAAGGAACTTCTTCAGGAGGCGCTGAGCGAGGACATTAAGGATACCTATAATATGATTTCTGTGGACGGGGATACCTCTACTAATGATACGGTGCTTCTGCTGGCAAACGGTATGGCAGGGAATCCGGAAATTACAAAGAAGAATGAAGATTATGAGACATTTTGCAGAGCATTGAATGTGGTAAATGAGACCCTGGCTAAGAAGATGGCCGGGGACGGCGAGGGCTGCACTGCGCTTTTTGAGGTGAAGGTGGTCGGTGCAGAGAGCAAGGAGCAGGCAGTGACCCTGTCCAAGTCGATCATTACATCGAATCTGACTAAGGCGGCGATCTTTGGACATGACGCCAACTGGGGGAGAATTCTGTGTGCTATGGGATATTCGGGGGCGCAGTTTGATCCGGAGAAGGTGGATTTGTTTTTTGAGAGCGCGGCAGGGAAGCTTCAGATTATCGAGAACGGGGTGGCGCTTCCCTACAGTGAGGAGGAGGCGACGAAGATTCTTTCGGAGCCGGAGGTGACCGCGATTGCGGATGTGAAGCTGGGAGATGCTTCTGCGACGGCCTGGGGATGCGACCTTACCTTTGACTATGTGAAGATTAACGCAGATTATCGGTCATAGGGGGCGGAGAGCTGCAGGAGAAAAGGACGGTAGGAAAAAACGAGGAGAATGATGATGGAACTGGATAAAAATGTCATGCAGAAGGCGGAGGTGCTCATTGAGGCTCTTCCTTATATTCAAAGGTTTAACCGGAAGATCATTGTGGTCAAATACGGCGGAAGCGCCATGGTGGATGAGGAACTGAAACACAGGGTGATTCAGGACGTGGTTCTCTTGAAGCTGGTGGGATTTAAGCCGATTATTGTCCATGGCGGAGGCAAGGAGATCAGCCGATGGGTTGGCAAGGTGGGAATGGAGCCGCATTTTGTCAATGGTCTGCGGGTGACAGATGAGCCGACCATGGAGATCGTTGAGATGGTCCTGAATAAGGTGAATAAAAATCTGGTGCAGCTGGTCAACGAGCTTGGCGTGAAGGCGGTGGGAATCAGCGGCAAGGACGGCATGATGTTGCAATGCCAGAAGAAGTATTCTAAAGGGGAGGATATCGGATTTGTGGGAGAGATTACTCAGGTGAACCCAAAGGTGATCTATGACCTGCTGGAAAAGGACTTTCTGCCGATTATCTGTCCGATCGGGTTTGATGAGAGCTTCCTTAGCTACAATGTCAATGCGGATGATGCGGCTTGCGCCATTGCGCGGGCGGTGAATGCGGAGAAGCTGGCGTTTCTGACGGATGTGGAGGGCGTTTATCGGGATTTTGAGGACAAGAGTTCACTGATCTCAGAGATTACCGTAAAGGAGGCGCAGGAATTTGTAGACGGAGGCGGTATGGGCGGCGGGATGCTGCCGAAGCTGCAGAACTGTATTGACGCCATCCAGAACGGGGTGAACCGGGTACATATTCTGGACGGAAGAATCCCTCATTGCCTGCTGCTGGAGATCTTTACCAATAAGGGGATCGGAACAGCGATTCTGCGGGATGAGGACGAAAGGTATTATCATCCCGGGGAGTGAGAAGAAGCAGGGAAGGTCTGAAGAGAGGACAGGAAAAACCGGACAGGAGCCGGAAGAAGTCTGGCGGTAACGGTGCAGTTCAGGAAAGGAAGGGCAGTTTTCATATGGAGAAACAGCAATATATTGATCGGGCGGAGCAGGCCTTTTATAAGGTTTACAATCGCTTTCCGGTGGTGTTTGATTACGGTGAGGGCGTACATCTGTACGACACAGACGGACAGGAATATCTGGATTTCGGGGCAGGGATCGCCGTCATGGGGCTGGGATACAGCTGTCAGGAGCTGAAGGATGTTATGAAGGAGCAGGCGGAGAAGCTTTGTCATATTTCCAATCTGTTTTACAATGTTCCATCCATTGAGGCGGGAGAAAAGCTTTTAAGGGCTTCTGGCATGGAAAAGGTATTTTTTACGAACAGTGGGGCAGAGGCGATCGAGGGGCTTTTGAAGATCGCCAAGCGTCATGCCTTTAATAAGGGGATGGCCCCGGATTATGAGCTGATTGCCATGCGGCATTCTTTTCACGGCAGGACTCTGGGGGCTCTTTCCGTGACGGGAAATGACCATTACCAGGAGCCGTTTGCACCGCTGATTCCGGGAATCCGTTTTGCCACCTTCAATGATCTGGACAGCGTGAAGGCGGTGTGGAGCGAGAGGACCTGCGCGGTGATTATGGAGACCATTCAGGGGGAAGGCGGCATCTATCCGGCTACGGAAGAATTCATAAAAGGGGTGAGGACTCTGTGTGATGAGCATGACGCGCTGCTTTTGTTGGATGAGATTCAGTGCGGCATGGGACGGAGCGGCCATATGTTTGCCTGGCAGGGGTATGGCGTGAAGCCGGACGGCATGTCAGTGGCCAAGGCGTTGGGGAACGGAGTCCCGATCGGAGCATTTCTGGCTCAGGGCAAGGCGGCGTCAGCGATCGTGCCGGGGGATCACGGGACTACTTATGGCGGAAACCCATTTGTTTGCGCGGCGGCCTCGAAGGTTCTGGATGTGTTTGAGGAAAAGAATATTGTGCAGCATGTGCGCGAGATCGGGGATTATCTGTGGAAAAAACTGGATGAGCTTGTGGAAAAGCATGAAGGGATCCAGGCACACCGGGGAATGGGCTTGATTCAGGGCCTGGAATTCACGAAACCAGTGGCTCCGGTGGTAAGCAATGCTCTTTTGGAGCAGAAGCTGGTGCTGATCAGCGCGGGAAGCAATGTGATCAGGTTTGTGCCGCCTCTTGTGATTGAAAAGGCAGACGTGGATGAGATGGTGAAGCGGCTGGAGGCGGCGATTAGGGTGGCTGTGAAATGATGGGAAAGGAGAATAAAAAAGCGTCTTCTCAGAGAAACAGGGATTCTCTGGGAGGGCGCTTTAAAATTGTGCAGCATCATTATGGAAACCCGCTGCAGTTATGCAAAACTATGCGATCTGAAAATGTGCCTTGATCTTTTTGACTTCCATCCGCAGATCCATGATCTCCAATTCCATGCGTTCCCTTACCTTTTCCAGGCGCAACGCTTCTTCTAACCGCATTTTCAGGAAGTCATGGCCATCACCGATGATATTGATCTTTCGGCTGATCTCATTCTCGATCAGCAGTTGCGTTTGCAGAATCATATCCTTGACCAGGGCGATCTGTTCATTCGCCTGGTCGGATTTTTGGCTTGCGAGGGAGGCTTCTTCTCTTGCTAAGGAGGCTTCTTCTCTTGCTAAGGAGGCTTCTTCTCTTGCGAGGGAGGCTTCCTTTCTTGCAAGGGAGGATTCTTCCCTTGCTAAGGAGGCTTCTTCTCTTGCGAGGGAGGCTTCTTCTCTTGCGAGGGAGGCTTCTTCTCTTGCGAGGGAGGCTTCTTCTCTTGCGAGGGAGGCTTCCTTTCTTGCAAGGGAGGATTCTTCCCTTGCTAAGGAGGCTTCTTCTCTTGCGAGGGAGGCTTCTTTTCTTGCGAGGGAGGTCTCTTCCCGAACCTCCTGAAGCTCTTTGCTTATATTATCCAGTTTTTCGAGAATCAGTTTTTCTACGTCTGTCATAGAGGTTACACTCCTTTCTTCTGAGGCAGCTTGGCTGTTGATTTCGTGTATCTGCTATTGCCTGTGGTAAAGTTGTCTCTTTTAGAGTGTTATCTGTAGTAATCGGTGTAATTGACAATGATATCATAGCATTTCCTCTGAGGAAAGTCAAAGATTATTTGGAAAATCAAACAGTCTCAGCTGCGTCATCTGGTATTTTTTCTGGTAGGCCGGAATGATATCCTTCATGCGGTAAAGAATTCCATAACGCTCACATTCCCGGGCAAAGAGCTTCCACAGTCGGGAGGCATGGGGACTGCGGCACTCGTACTGATAGCCGTATTGGCGGCGGTAGCGGTCCGCCAGTCCCTGGTTCGGGAAAAGCCGATCCAGTTGTCTGTAGTACCAGTCTCTTTGATTGCCCCGCAGTGTCATGCCAAAGGCAGCATAGATAAAGCAGGCGCCTGCTTCGTGGGCGTGACGTACCAGGGAGTGGATGTTCTCATCGCTGTCCTCCAGCCAGGGGAGAACCGGCATCAGCAGGATGCCGCTGAAAATGCCTGCCTGACGAAGCGTATCAATCATAGAAAAACGTTCTTTGGAGGCCGGTACACCGGGTTCCAGCTTTTTGCTGAGCTTATCATCGGCAGTAGTAATGGTGATTTTGCACAGGACAGGAGAATGTTCCCGGATAGTCTGCAAAATATCCAGATCCCTTAGAAGCAATGTGCTTTTGGTGGCAATGGCAGCTCCGAAATTAAAGGCATCGATCAGCTCCAGTGCATGACGGGTCAGAAGAAGCTCTTTCTCATAGGGATTGTAGGGATCGCTCATGGCTCCGGTTCCTACAACACCGGTCCGTACCTTGCGCCGTAAATCATTGCGGATGATGGACAGTGCGTTTTCCTTGGCTCGCACCCGGTCAAAATCCTCGATCTGGTAACAGTCAGACCGACTGTCACAGTAGATGCAGCCATGGCAGCAGCCGCGGTAAATGTTCATGTTGTAGTCAATGCCGAACCATTCGCGGCTTTTGGTGGCCGTGACAATGGTCTTGGCGGGGATGTATTCCATGTGGTTTCCTTTCACGTGTGTAATAGTTACCATTATAGCAACAGCGAGGAGGAATGTAAACCGGGACAGGGGTGGAAAGCACGGTAAATACAAGTTTTTGTGATTCGGGTGGTACGCCCTGGAAAAAGAGTTTCCCGGATTGCTGGTTTCGGATGTAGAAACTCTAAGCTTGCAGAAATTTGCTAAAAGCAGTCTGCAAAAATGCAGAACTCGCTGCGTTTAGACAGCTGCATTTTTGCTCCTGACGCAGATTCCTGCGAGCTAAGAGTTTCTAGTATAAGCCGATTTAAATACCTTTCCGTTTCGTTGAGGATGCTTTTTCGAGAGTGCAAAGGAAAAAGCGGAGGCGTAGTGGTGCTATGCTGAGCATTTTTCTTGGTGCTATCGGGAAAGCAGACCAGCGAAATGGAAGGTTATTTAAATCGACTTATACTAGTCATCCTGGCAAACGCAATCCGGGGAACCCTTTTCCAGAGTGTATCTCCAGGCTCCCTCCCCTTCCTCCAGAGTTAGACATATCAATAGCCGATAGTCAAAAGCTTGCGTTTACCGTGGGATGGAAAGGAAGCGAAATTTCATAGGGGCAGAGTTGGTATCTGCTGGCCTTGAAGAAAACTTATCTGTGAAAGGCAGCCGTCCGAAACCACGGCCAATATTGATGAACCAGCAATATATTAAATATGCGTATTACTGGGAATTATACAAAGAAAAATCTTTATAATTAAAGAATTATATAGTATAATAAATAAAAACTAAAGAGATTGGAGACAGCATATGTCAGAACAGACAATACAGGATGGATTATACTCAACGCCAGTTCAACTTGATAAGTATGTTTGCAGGAGTTTAGGGGCAACTACAATTAAGGATTTGGTTAAAAACAAAGAGATATCTGGTCTTACGATAAAGGAATGTGAAAGGATTAGAGCAAATAGACCAGATGTACTGATTCTTAACAAAGAGAAGCAGATAATTGTTTTTATAGAGATGAAGGAGCCAGATAAATTAAAGACAGAAAGGCTACGCCGCATGGCAAAATATCAAGAACTGGAGGTAGCAAGAAATGCAAAAGCAAAAATATATGTGTTATCAGATGGGGACACATTTATATGGATTAATCCTGCTACAGGAGAAATAATTGTTGATGAAAATGATAAGCCTATAACAAGGAAGATCAATCCAAAGGAATTGTCTTCGGAACAGAATAAAGAACTCGCTGATTTTATTGATGATGTATGTTACTGTATAAATGACAGTAATAATAAATTAATACCTAAAGAATATATAGATCCGACACCATTAGCTCAGAAAGTAGCACGTATTTTACAGAATATGTCATTATCGTCAGCAAAAAATTCTTTATATACTTTTGTGGAAATTTTTACGTTTAAGTTTTTGTCTGATATAGGTGTTTTAAAGGGAATTTATTCTTTTGACGGAATATATTCTGTTTATTCTGAACAAAGTGCAAAAGATGCTTTTATTCAGTATCTAACAACGGTGAGAAAGAAATTGTTGGATTTATTTCCTTATAACACAGAGGATGGAACTACAATAATAAACGGAAGAATATTCCATACGGAGACGGATGATATAGGAAATCCGGTAATACACGAAAGTTCTTCGGATTGTTTTGGTAAATTACTTGATTGCTTTAAAGAGTATGAAGCACAAAATGGTAAATTTTTGTATATAAATAAAGATTTTAAATCTAAACTATTTGAAACATTTATGAAGAATAGTACAGACAAAGATGGAATGGGACAGTTTTTTACCCCATTAAAGGTAGTGCAGGAAATGGTTCGTATGGTTGATGTAAAAGAAGGTATGAGTATATGCGATCCGGCATGTGGAGTTGGTAAGTTTTTATTAGAGGCGGCATCAAAAATTTCAGCTTCTTTTTATTTTGAAAATGGAAAACTAAAGTCAAAGATAGAATTAGTAGGTATGGAAAAAAAGATGGAAGATAATACATATGATTTAACGACAATACTTGCAAAATCAAATATGTTAATCTATTATTCAGATTTATTTAAAAATAACTGCGATTCTATTGAAAAGATACAGATTTTGTCTGAGCAGATGCTTAACAAGGTGATTACATCCAGTCATACAACATTGGGAACGTTAGAGAAATTATATTTAGATAGATATGACTTAATTCTGGCAAATCCGCCGTATTACCAAAGCGCTCCTATTAGTGAGGCCAGCAAGTCAGTTAGAATACAAAACACAGAAAATAGAGCATATACAACTGGTGGAAGAGGTATAGAAGCTTTATTTACTGAATGGATTGTTAAGTCATTAAAGAAGGGGGGAACTGCAAATATTATATTGCCAGATGGCATATTTACAAATATTGGAAATGATAAGCTGAAGAGATTGATACTAGAAAGTTGCTATGTAGACAGCATTATTTCATTACCTGTTGGAACCTTCTTTAATACACCTAAAAAAACATTTATTCTTACTATTCATAAACGGACAGAGGCCGAGATAGGCACAGTACAGCCATATCCAGTTTATGCGTACCTGTGTAGTACGATAGGTGAAACAATGGATACTTACAGGTTTGATATTAATGAAAATGATCTACATGATTCCGTTGATTTATATAATCTATATCGTGGAAATAGAGAAAATACGATTGCAATATCAGCGGTAAATGATAATCCAAGGGCAAGATTAATAACAATTGATAAATTTGGAGTAGATGAAAACTGGAATATTGAACTATTTTGGTCTGATGAGGAGAAGATAGAATTAGGTATTAAGAAAAAGGATACTGTTATGTCATTAGATGAATTTAGTGGATATATATCGGAATTATTAGACGAAATAAAAAGTTATCAGGAGGCTATAGAATGTCTGAAATAAAGTATGCAACCATTCTTTTGACAGACATTTTTTCAGTAGGAAGGGGTCTGCCTAAATATACAAGGTCGTATGCTGACAAACATAAAGGAATATATCCTGTGTATTCATCGAAGACAGATGATGATGGGGTATTTGCAACAATTAATACGTATGACTATGATGGTGAATATTTGACGTGGTCAACAGATGGGTATGCAGGTGTTCCAGCATATAGAAATGGGAAATTTTCATGCACAGATCATTGTGGAATATTAGTATTAAACCAAGGTTTCGAGAATGTATATTTACCATATGTAAGATATCAAATTGACTTTAGAAAATTAAGATTAGGATATGGAAATCAAAGAGTAAAGGTTAATCAAGTGAAAAAAGCTAATCTTTATATAAAACTTCCTTTAGACGATAAGGGTAATATTGATATGCAAATGCAGATGCAACTGGCAGAAAAATATGATATGGTAGAGGAACGAAAAGGAAGCTTGAAGGAGAAAGCAGAAAAACTCAAAGATATTGTGGTAAGGATTGAGCAGAATTGCAATATAGAATACATACCATTTGAACAGATATTTTTATCAGTTAAGCGTGGAAAGAGCAAATACACGAAATTATATTGCAATGATAATTCGGGAGAATATCCTGTATATTCTGCTGATAATGATAAACCTCTTGGATATATGAATCACTACGATAATGATGGAGAATTTTTAACAATATCAATTAATGGTATAGCAGGAAAAATAACTATTTTCAATGGGAAGTTTTCTGTTAATGCTGATAGGGTTGTATGTATACC
Source organism: Lachnospiraceae bacterium (assembly GCA_910575255.1). Classification (GTDB taxonomy): domain Bacteria; phylum Bacillota; class Clostridia; order Lachnospirales; family Lachnospiraceae; genus Brotaphodocola. The sequence goes on from CAJTEM010000005.1 coordinate 34,622, forward strand.
ACGAGAAGAGGTCGATATAAGATATATTCGTTATGTTGCGGAACCTATTTTTAGAAATAGTATAAAAGGTCGAAAAGGTGATTTAGGTAAGAATGAATTTTCAAAACTGACGCCGGATATGATAAAAAGATTATTGATTCCTATTCCAATAAAAGAAGATGGTATATTTGATTTGGAAATACAGAAGCAATTGGCGGCAAAGTATCAACAAATAGAGGATATTAAAAGTAATTTGTATGAAAAAGTCAAAAAACTTTTAGATGTTGTGATGGTAAGAGGGGAATAATATGGCACGAGAGAAAAAAGATGGACGCCACATTAATTTGTATATTCAGCGTGAGATAATCGAAATGTTAGAGCAATATTGCGAAGAGGCAGGACAAACAAAAACGGTTGCTATAGAAAGAGCATTAAAGAAATACCTATCTGAACATCAAAAGAATAAAGGCAGTTGACGGTATACGGTTTATGTTCCATGCAAAAGAAAATTGTGAAACAAAGTAAAAATGATTAAGTGATGGAAACGAACATTATGGTAGAAAATGGGATGAGGATTTTGAAAAATACTTTTACAAAGAGTTCTGGGATACTATCAATAATCCAAAGAAAGTAAATATTAATCTCCTATCGGAAGATGACGTGCAGGCTTATGTTGTAGGCGACAATAGCGATGTTATCATGGTTATTTATGTGCCCATGGCAAAGAGAGAACAGAAACCTGTGTATATCAACCAAGACATTTTCAATGGCACCTTCCGTAGAAATTACGAGGGAGATTATCATTGTACCAGATTACAAGTGAAGACAATGCTCCGTGATCAAACAGAGCGGACCATGGATATGGAAGTATTAGATAAAGTTCCTATAAGAGATTTAAATTATGATACCGTTCATGGGTATCGCAACAGTCATCGTTCTTTAAAAGAAGGACATCCATTTGAACGTTTGAGCGATCGTGAATATTTGAGAAGTATTGGTGCGGCAGCCATCTCCGATGAAGATGGAGAGTTGCATCCTACGGCAGCAGGCATGCTTATGTTTGGAGACGAATACAACATTGTGAGGCATTTTCCTGAATGCTTTTTGGATTACAGAGAAGAATTAGACCCTACAATACGCTGGAGTGACAGACTACAGTCCAGTTCCGGTGAATGGTCTGGAAATGTGTGCGATTTTTATTTTAGGGTTTATAATAAAATTATTAGGGATGTCAAGATTCCATTTAAAATGTCTGGAGGAGAGCGTGTTGACGATACGCCGGTACACAAGGCAATTCGTGAAGCATTGGCAAAGTGTCTGATTAATGCAGATTATCATGGTTTGCGTGGCGTTGTAATCAGAAAAGAGCCAGACAAACTGGTTTTGGCAAATCTCGGCTATGTCAGAACAGGAAAAAAGCAGATGCGTATTGGTGGCGAATCCGATCCGCGAAATAAGGCGCTTATGAAAATGTTTAATCTTATCAATATCGGTGAACGTGCAGGAAGTGGTGTACCAAACATTTATAATGTTTGGGCTGATGAAGGTTGGGAAGAACCAGTGATCGAAGAGAGGTTTGATCCAGATAGAACAGTGCTGTCGCTTCAGTTTGTAAAAAAGTGGCGAAAAAAACACAGGAAAAATATGAGTCGATATTAAATGCTATGGAGCCTGATAAATGGTATAAAGCATCAGAGTTTGAAAGTGTTGTAGATGTGAAGGGATCCAGAATCAAAGTATTGCTTAAAGATATGATTGGGCAAGGAGTGATTGAAAGTACAGGCAGTACAAAAGGTAAAATGTATAAGAAATTGATCAGATAATAATTTGAGAAGGAATAATAGGAGTGATATTTGTTGCAATGGTTCAGTCTTGTGATTCCTTCCAAAATATGTTATGATAAACAAAGTTTATAGACAGGATACCGTTACCGGGAGGAGTTGGCATGACCAGAAGAGAAATGCGGGAACATTGCTTTAAAATGCTGTTTGGAGTGGGGTTTTATCCTCCGGAGGAGGCAGCGCGGCAGGCGGAACAGTATTTTGCTTCGCCTGAGGAGGATGATACCAGGGAGGACGGGACCGTGGAGATTATCCACCAGGTAGATATGAAGGAAGCGGATCAGGCATTTCTGAGGGCCCGGGTGGAGGATATGACAACGAAGGTTCCCAAGCTGGATGAACAGCTGAATGAGGTGGCTCAGGGCTGGAAGACAAGGCGGATGGGAAAGGTGGAGCTCACCATTCTCCGTCAGGCCTTATATGAGATGCGCTATGACAGTGAGGTGCCGGAGAAGGTGGCGATCAATGAGGCGGTGGATCTGGCCAAAAAGTATGGTGGCAAAGACTCTCCGGCTTTTATCAACGGTATTTTGGCAAAATTGGTGACGGCGGAATAATATGGCGGGTATTTATTCGGTTTCACAGGTTAATTCTTATATTAAGAACATGTTTGTCCAGGATTTTGCCCTCAGCCGGATCTCGGTGAGGGGCGAGGTTTCCAACTGCAAGTATCACAGCTCGGGACATATTTATTTTACCTTGAAGGACAAGGGGGGGACCCTGGCTGCGGTCATGTTTGCCGGACAGCGCCGGAGCGGGCTGCGTTTTCAGCTTCAGGAGGGGCAGCAGGTGGTGGTAACCGGTGCAGTGGATGTTTATGAGCGGGACGGCAAATATCAGCTCTATGCGAAGCAGATTGAGCCGGACGGGCTGGGCGGATTGTTTGAGCGTTTTCTGCGGCTGCGGGATGAGCTGGAGGAGATGGGGATGTTCGCGCCGGAATATAAGCAGCCGATCCCCCGATATGCGTCGCGGGTGGGAGTGGTGACAGCGCCTACCGGGGCTGCGATCCAGGATATCAGGAATATCGCGTCGCGTCGCAATCCCTATGTGCAGCTGATTCTTTACCCGGCGTTGGTGCAGGGGGAGGAGGCAGCTGGCAGTATTGCGGCGGGAATCCGTACCTTGGATGCCATGGAGCTGGATGTGCTGATTGTCGGTCGGGGCGGAGGCTCGATCGAGGATCTGTGGGCTTTTAATGAGGAGCTGGTGGCGCGGGCGATTTTTGAGTGCCGGACGCCGGTGATCTCGGCGGTGGGACATGAGACGGATGTGACGATTGCGGATTATGTGGCGGATCTGCGGGCGCCGACTCCTTCGGCGGCGGCGGAGCTGGCCGTGTTTGATTACCGCCAGTTTGAGGAGCGGCTTTTGCTGTACGAACAGAATCTTGTACGGTCTATGGGCAGAAGGATGGAGCGGCTGCGGTATCGGATGGAGCAGTACCGGCTGCGGCTGCATTTTCAGGATCCGGAACGGCAGCTTCGCGACAGGCGGCAGCAGCTGGCAAAAGCAGAGGAGCGGCTGGGGCAGGTGATGGAGGAGCGGCTTCGGGAGGCAAGGCACCGACTGGCGCTGATAAGCGGGCGTCTGCATGGACTGTCTCCGCTTAAGAAGATCTGTAACGGATTCGGGTTTGTGACCCATGAGGACGGCAGGCGTCTGGAGAGTGTGAAAGAAGTGCGGATCGGGGATCCGATTACCGTGCGGATCTCGGATGGAAAGCTGAATGCGAGGGTGACCGGACGGGAGGAAGGGAGTACAGGAGAATAGCAGATGGACAAAGAAAAATCAATCGAGCAGACATTTGCGGATCTGGACCAGATTCTGGAGAGGCTGGAGGCCGCGGACACGTCACTGGAGGACTCTTTTGTGTGTTATGAGGCGGGCATGAAGCTGGTAAAATCTTTGGGGGAGAAGATCGACAAGGTGGAGAAGCAGCTGATTGTACTGCAGGAAAGTATAAACGGAGAATAAAATGCCAGACGGAAAAGAGAAACGTGTCAGTGCACGGGTGCAGGAGGAGGGAAAGATGGATATCAGAGAGGAGCTTGCCCATAGAACCCGGCAGGTGGAGGCAGTTGTGGAGCAGTATCTTCCCGAAGAGGCAGGCCATCAGAAGACGATTTTTGAGGCCATGAACTACAGTGTGCGTGCCGGGGGGAAGCGGCTGCGGCCGATGCTGATGCAGGAGATGTACCGGCTGTTCGGCGGCTGCGGGCAGGAGATCGAGCCGTTTATGGCAGCGATCGAGATGATTCATACCTCATCGCTGATTCATGACGACCTGCCCTGCATGGATAATGACGAGCTTCGCCGGGGATTGCCGACGACATGGGTAAAGTACGGCTATGATATGGCAGTGCTGGCCGGAGACGCGCTTCTGATCTATGCGGTGGAGACAGCCGTTAAGGCCTGTGCAGCTACAGAGAATGCGGCGGCAGTGGCGCAGGCAGTGGGAATGCTGGCAAAAAAGACCGGGATCTATGGGATGATCGGCGGACAGGTGGTGGATGTCCAGCTGACGAACCAGCCGATTCCCAGGGAAAAGCTGGATTTTATTTACCGGTTGAAGACAGGAGCCTTGCTGGAAGCTTCGATGATGATCGGGGCGTTGTTAGGAGGAGCGGGGCAGAGGGATCTGGAGAAGGTGGAAGAGATGGCTTCCCTGATTGGCGTGGCATTTCAGATCCAGGACGATATATTGGATGTTACAGCAACGACAGAGCAGCTGGGGAAGCCGGTATTAAGTGATGAAAAGAATCAGAAGACAACTTATGTTACTCTGGAGGGGCTTGACAGGGCGCGTCAGGATGTGGAGGAGCTCTCGGACAGGGCAATTGTCCTGCTGCATGAGCTTCCGGGGGAGAATCCGTTTCTGGAGGGGCTGATCCGAATGCTGATTATCAGAGAAAAGTAAAAGGGGCGATCGTTATGCTGCTGGAACAGATAAGAGAACCGCAGGATATCAGGAATCTGAATGCAGAGGAGTTAAAGGAGCTGGCGGAGGAAATCCGGCATTTTCTGATCGAGAAGATCAGTGTGACCGGAGGTCATCTGGCTTCTAATCTGGGTGTGGTGGAGCTGACCATTGCGCTTTATCTGGCGTTTGATCTGCCTGAGGATAAGGTGATCTGGGATGTCGGGCATCAGTCTTATACTCATAAGATTTTAAGCGGACGCCGGGAGATGTTTGACGAATTGCGTCAGTATGGGGGCCTTAGCGGATTCCCCAAGAGAAAGGAAAGCCCTTATGATGCCTTTGATACCGGACATAGTTCAACCTCGATTTCAGCCGGTCTCGGGATGGCTCAGGGACGGGATCTTCTGGGAGAGGATTATGCGGTGGTTTCTGTGATCGGGGACGGTGCGCTGACCGGCGGCATGGCTTATGAGGCTTTGAATAATGCGGCACGGATGAAGAGGAATTTTATTATTGTGCTGAATGACAATAATATGTCCATTTCGGAGAATGTCGGCGGGATGTCAAAATATCTGAACGGGATCCGTTCCGGAGAAGGCTATAACCGGCTGAAAAAGGATGTGACAGCAGCGCTGATGAAGATTCCGATGTTCGGGGAGGGACTGGTGGATAAGATCAGCCGGACCAAGAACAGCATCAAACAACTGGTGATTCCGGGAATGCTGTTTGAAAATATGGGCATTACCTATCTCGGACCAGTGGACGGACATGATGTCCGGGCGATGACAAAGATTTTCCGGGAGGCAAAGAAGCTGGATCATGCGGTACTGGTTCATGTGAATACAAAAAAGGGCAAGGGATATCTGCCGGCAGAGCGGAATCCGTCTCGTTTTCACGGAGTGGAGCCTTTTGATCCGGCGACCGGAAAGCCGCAAAAGGAAAAGATCTATCCAGGTTATACGGATGTATTCTCCCGGGAGCTGTGCCGTCTGGCAGGGGAGAACCCGCGGGTGGTCGCGATCACGGCGGCGATGCCGGACGGAACAGGGCTGAAGGCATTTTCCAGGCGTTACCCGGAACGTTTCTTTGATGTGGGGATCGCGGAGCAGCATGCAGTGACTTCGGCGGCAGGGATGGCGGCGGCCGGTCTCAAGCCGGTGGTGGCAGTGTATTCTTCCTTTTTGCAGCGGGGATATGATCAGATCCTGCATGATGTCTGTATCCAGAATCTGCCGGTGGTGTTTGCGCTGGATCGGGCCGGCCTGGTGGGAAGTGACGGCGAGACACATCAGGGGATCTTTGATTTGTCTTACCTGACATCGATTCCGAACATGACTGTGCTGGCGCCGAAGAATCTTTGGGAGCTGCGCCGGGAGCTGGATTTTGCGGTGAATCATTTTGACGGCCCGGTTGCTATCCGCTATCCGCGGGGACAGGCATACCGGGGCCTGAAGGAATTCGACGGGCCGGTGGAGTATGGAAGAGGAGAGGTGCTCTATGAGGGGAAGGAGATTGCCCTTCTGGCAGTGGGAAGCATGGTCAGCACGGCAGAGCATGTGCGTGATAAGCTGAAGGAGGAGGGGATCGAATGTACCCTGGCAAACGGACGGTTTATCAAGCCGGTGGATCGGGAGCTGGTCCTGACGCTGGCGCGTACCCACAGACTGATTGTCACGCTGGAGGAGAATGTACTGCAGGGCGGTTTCGGACTGCAGGTGACTGCGATCGTCCACGAAGAGGCTTTGCAGGCAAGGGTATTGAATATCGCGTTGCCGGACGCTTATGTGGAGCACGGGAATGTCTCGCTTTTGCGGGAGAGTCTGGGGATTGACAGCGATTCCGTCATCCGGGCCATGAGGGAGTTCTGTCCGGAAAGGATGCGGCTGGCGAAAACAGCAGGCGGAAAGCAATTTTCAGACATGATCCAGGAAACAAAACAGGACTGAGGTACAGTATGAAAGAACAGAAGGAGCGTCTGGATATTCTCTTGGTAAGCCGGAATCTGGCACCTTCGCGGGAAAAGGCGAAAGCGGTTATCATGTCAGGGATTGTCTATGTGAACGGGCAAAAGGAGGACAAACCAGGGGCGGTATTTGATAAAGAGGCGCCCATCGAGGTACGGGGAACAACGTTAAAGTATGTCAGCCGGGGCGGACTGAAGCTGGAAAAGGCGATGGAATGCTTTGGGTTGTCTCTGGACAAAAAGATCTGTATGGATGTAGGGTCATCGACCGGCGGATTCACGGACTGCATGCTGCAGAATGGGGCAAGGAAGGTCTATGCTGTAGATGTGGGACATGGGCAGCTGGACTGGAAGCTGCGCAACGATGAGCGGGTAGTCTGCATGGAACGGACGAATATCCGTTATGTGGTACCCGAGGATATTCCGGATCCGATTGAATTTTCCTCCATTGATGTGTCATTTATCTCTCTGACCAAGGTGCTGGGGCCAGTGCAGAGGCTGCTGACGGCGGACGGCCAGATCGTAGCCCTGATCAAGCCTCAGTTTGAGGCGGGCAGGGAAAAGGTAGGAAAAAAGGGAGTTGTCCGGGAGAAAAGCACCCATCTGGAGGTAATCGAGAAGGTGATAACTCATGCACAAGATCTGGGTTTCGTGATCCGGAACTTGGATTATTCTCCGATTAAAGGACCGGAAGGGAATATTGAATATCTGGTGCATCTTGAGAAGCATGGGCCGGAAACGCTTAACCAGGAGCCGGAAGAACAGACGGGCGGTGAGGTTCTGATGCCGGAGGAAAGCAGGAAGCTTTCAGTAGAACCGCAGACGGTCGTGGAGGAAGCACACAAAAAACTACAGGCTGCAGGGACAAAAGGCCTGTAAACGGTGACCCTTACAGACAGGAGATATCCATGGAACATTTTTATCTGATTGCAAATCCGTCCAAACGAGGCACAAGGCAGGCAGCCGAGCAGATTATGAGCTATCTGCGTGCCCATGGGGCGTTCTGTGAAGGGAGCGCCCAGAGAATGCGCCGGGAAGGTGCAGTCTATGGCTATACGGATAAGAGATGGATTCCGCCGGAGACAGAATGCGTCATCACTCTGGGCGGAGACGGAACCCTGATCCAGGCGGCCAGGGATCTGGTGGATCTGCAGCTGCCGCTGATAGGGGTAAATATGGGAACCCTGGGGTACCTGACACAGGTTTCTTACGGAGAAGGAGTGGCTCTTGTATTGGATGCACTTCTGGCGGGCCGTTTCCGGCTGGAAAAGCGGATGATGCTGACAGGGACAGTGCGGAAGGTAAGGGGGCGGAAAACAGCAGGACAGAAGCAGGCAGAACAGATGTCGCCGGAGAGGGAAGCGCCAGAGCGGAAGGTGCCGGGACAGGACCCGCAGTTGCCGGCCAATGAGACAGGGATTGCACTCAATGACATTGTTCTTACCCGTAAGGACGTGATGCAGGTATTAAAATTTCAGGTTTATGTCAACGGCGAGCTTTTGACAGAATATACAGCAGATGGTATGATTGTGTCTACACCGACAGGATCCACGGCTTATAACTTGTCGGCAGGCGGTCCGATCGTGACTCCGGGGGCAGAGCTGATCGTGCTGACTCCAATCTGTCCGCATTCGATTCATTCACGAAGCATTATTCTTTCCCATCGAGATACGGTGGGCATCCGGGTTCTGGAGAATGCGGGGCAGAAGCAGATGGCAGTATGCGACGGAGATCAGGTGATCGATCTGGGAGCGAATGAGGTGTTGGAGATTCAGGAGTCTGACAGCCAGACGACACTGATTCAGCTGAAGGATGTGTCGTTTCTGGAAAACATCCGCGAAAAACTGACACGGGTATAAGAGGAGATAACAATGAAGCTGGAACGACACAGTAAGATCGTGGAACTGATTGGAAAATACGAGATTGAAACGCAGGAGGAGCTTGCGGACCGGCTGCAGGAGGCTGGTTTTCGGGTGACACAGGCAACTGTTTCCCGGGATATCCGGGAGCTGAAGCTGACAAAGGTTCAGGGAGAGAACGGCAGGCAGCATTATGTGGTGATGCAGCATCAGGGATCCTTCAGCGATAAATATATCCGCATCCTGCGGGACGGCTATCTTTCTATGGACATGGCACAGAACATTCTGGTGATCAAGACTGTGTCCGGTATGGCGATGGCGGTGGCTGCGGCTCTGGATGCCATGCATTTTTATGAAATCGTGGGAAGCATTGCCGGGGATGACACGATCATGTGTGCCGTGAGGAGTGTGGACGATACGATTGTAGTAATGGACAAAATCCGTAAACTCGTAATAGAGGAGCGCGTGTGAAACAAGGAGGAACTATGCTGTTAGAGTTGCATGTGAGGAATCTGGCTCTGATTGAGCGGGCTGATGTGGAATTCGGAGAGGGGCTGAATATTCTGACCGGTGAGACCGGCGCCGGCAAATCCATCATTATCGGTTCCGTAAGCCTGGCTCTGGGTCAGAAGGCCACCAAGGATATTATCCGCAGCGGTGCGGAATACGCCTATGTAGAACTGATCTTTTCCGTGAATGAGGAACGAAGAAAAGAGCTGGAGAAGCTGGAGATATTTCCGGATGAGAATGGCCTTTTGATTGTCACCCGCAAGATTATGCCCACGCGAAGCATCAGTAAAATTAACGACGAGACCGTGACTGTGGCGCGTCTGCGGCAGGTAACGGGACTTCTTATGGATATTCATGGTCAGCATGAGCATCAGTCTCTGCTGCATATATCCAGGCATCTGGAGATTCTGGACACCTTTGCAAAATCCCGCACTGATTTGCTGAAAGCTGAGATTGGAGAGACATACCAGCAGTATAAAAAGCTGCGGGCGATTCTGGAGGAATCAGAAGGAGATGAGGAAAGCCGCAGGCGGGAAGCAGATTTTTTGATGTATGAGATCGGAGAGATTGAGGAGGCAGGGCTTACAGAGGGAGAAGAGGAGCAGCTGACAGAGTGTTACCGGAGATACACCAACAGCCAGAAAATTCTGGAAAGTCTGTCTGCAGCGTATGAGGCAGTCGAGAATGACAGCCTGGGACAGGCAATTCATCAGGTCAATGAGGTGGCAGCCTATGACGAGGAGCTGAAAGGAATCCAGGATCAGCTCTATGATGCGGAGGCAATTTTAAATGATATCCGTCATTCCATCAATGCCTATCTGGATGATATGACCTTTGATGAGGCTGAATTGGCACAGACGCAGCAACGGCTGGATCAGATCCATGGCCTGCAGGCCAAATACGGCAGTACGATAGAGCAGATAGCGCTGGCACTGGAAGAAAAAAAGGCCAGATTGGAGCAGCTGCAGAATTTTGATGAATACCGCAAGAAAAATGAGGAAAAATATCAACAGCTGACAGAAAAGATGGAGAAGCTGTGCCAGAGACTGTCAAAGGAGCGAAAGTTGGCGGCAAAGGGGCTTACAGAACAGATCCGAAAGGGTCTTGTGGAGCTGAATTTTCTGGATGTGGAGTTTGGCATGGAGTTCCGGAAGCTGGAGCATTATACGGCTCTGGGATATGATGAAGCAGAATTTATGATTTCCACCAATCCGGGAGAGCCTAAGCGTTCGCTGGGAATGGTAGCTTCCGGTGGTGAGCTGTCGCGGATCATGCTGGCGATCAAGACTGTGCTGGCAGACAGCGATGAGATTCCGACGCTGATTTTTGACGAGATTGACACCGGAATCAGTGGCAGGACGGCGCAGAAGGTGTCAGAGCAGCTGACTGCGATTTCGCGCAGCCATCAGGTGATCTGCATCACGCATCTGCCACAGATCGCAGCCATGGCAGACTGTCATTTCGAGATAGCCAAATCAGCAGCAGACAAAAAGACGACCACCCGGATCCGGAAACTGGATGAGGAGGCTATGGTGGAAGAATTGGCACGTCTTTTAGGAGGTGCCCGGATTACGGAGGCTGTACGTCAGAATGCACGGGAGATGAAGGGATTGGCAGAAAAACGGAAGAAAGAGGCTTAAGAGGCCAGCCGGTTCAGAATACTTGTATCATTTTTGTGCCGGATGGAATAAAAACAAAAAAATAACAGTGTGAAATCTGCATTTCCTCACATACTAGAAAGGAGCCAAAAAGGCTCCTTTTTGTAATCCATAGGAGAAAGAGGAGGTATGTGAGATGGCAGGAAAAAAAAGAAAGAAGAATCCGTTTCGCCGGTGCCTGGTCTGGACATTCTGGCTGAGCTTGCTGTTTACCTTGGGATTCACCTGGTATTATGTAGAGAGAAAGGTTCCGGATCATCTGAGTGTTGTGGTGGATGAAAAGGAGGAATTCGATTTTGCATTGCCGTTTCAGGTGACACTTCTGAGCGACAGCGAAGAGGTGGTATTGGGAAACCAGTCCGATATTCCGTCAGATGAGATTCGGCTGAAGGTAGATGAGCCTTTCTCACTTTACGCCAAAAATCTGGGAAGCTATCACCTGGGGCTTAAACTGTTTGGAAAATTTCAATTTAAAGAAATACAGCTGGATGTGGTGGATACGCATTATGCGGTTCCCTGCGGGGTGCCGGTGGGAATCTATCTTCGTTCAAACGGCGTGCTGGTGATCGGTACCGGGCGGATACGCTGCCAGGACGGCGAGGAGACAGAGCCGGCTTATGGCATCCTGCAGTCCGGCGACTATATAGAAGCGATCAATGGAGAACCGCTGCGCGATAAGGAAGCATTGATTACCAGTCTGAATGATAACGGAGGACGGGAAGCGCTTCTGCGGGTACGCAGAGACGGTGAGGAACTGGAGATCCGCATGAACCCGGTTCAGGCGGCAGATGGAAACTACAAGCTGGGGGCCTGGGTGAGAGATGACACACAGGGAATCGGGACAATGACCTATGTGGATACCAACGGCAATTTCGGGGCGCTGGGACACGGGATCAGCGACAGCGACACCGGTGACGTGGTGGAAATCGATGAGGGAGCTCTGTATGAGACAGAGATCATGGGCATTGAGAAAGGCAGCGCCGGTAATCCGGGAGTCATGGCCGGCGTGATCTACTACGGCCCCGGCTCCCGCCTGGGGTCCATCGAGGCCAATACCCGGGTGGGAATCTTTGGAAAGGTAAATGAAAAACTGCAGAAATCCATATCCGGAGAAGCACTCGAAATCGGATACCGCCAGGATGTAAAAAAAGGCCAGGCCTGGATCCGCAGCAGCGTATCCGGAGAACCGCGGGATTACGAAATAGAAATCCAAAGGATTGATTATAATCCCATCCAGGAAAACAAAAGCCTGGTGATCCGGATTGTAGACGAAGAGCTTCTAAAGCTGACCGGAGGAATCGTCCAGGGTATGAGCGGCAGTCCCATCCTCCAGGACGGAAAACTGGTAGGAGCCGTAACCCACGTATTCGTCCAAGACTCCACCCGAGGGTACGGGATATTTGTTGAAGACATGCTCCGCCATTGAGCCGGGCAAGCCAGTGCCGGAAAGAAGGCGACGCAAGCTAGCTTGCGTCGCCTTCTTTCCGGCACTGGCTTATGGGGCGAAAACGCCGCAACTGATCAATATACGTTATCAGTTGCCCAGGCTTCCATTCTCCTGCCTGCAGACCATTTCCGGCGGCTTCACTCCCTTTTTTTCAAGGCATACCTTTTGAAAAACCTTATCTCATGTACGTTGTACTCGCTGCGCTTATACAGGTGTATTTTGCTCCTGACGCAGTTTCCTGTGAGCTGCGACTTTCTATGCGTCCTGCAAATACAATCCGGGAACCTCGTTTTCTGTTGAAGGAGGGCTGTTGCATTCGGGACTCGCGGAGACAGAGAGTGGATAGGGGAGGAGGCTGGGAGCTTTAATGACGGTACGCAACTGGGAAAAATGTATCTAAATGAAATTGTTTGCTGAATATTCCCACAAAATCGTAAAAGTAAAATGACAAAATGAGGGAAAGGTTGTATAATCAGAGGAGAATTTTAAATCATGGGAGGATGAATATGAAGCGGCAGAAAAGAATGCTGATAGCGGTGATGGGAGCGGTGTGTCTGATGGCACAGCCGGCTCTGGCAGCCGGAGTGAATGACGGTGCTGAGAGGATGGTTCTGGAAAAGCAGGACTGGGTCAATGTAGGGCAGGGAGAGAATGGGACAGTATGGCTGCAGGATTCTCAAAATGCCGTGCCGGCGACTGCGTTGGAAGCGGGGAGTGAGGCTGCGCAGGGGACAGCCGGTCAGGAAAGCGGCGGCGAAGCGGTTCCGGAGGCAACGGTACAGGAAGGTGGCGGAGAGGCGCCTCAGGAAGCATCTGGCCAGGCGGCAGACAGCGAGGCAGTTCAGGGAGCAGCACCGGAGCAGTCGGGCAGCGGTGATACGAGCCAGGCAGCAGCACCGGGACAGGAGAGCGGTCAGACATCGGCAGTGATTTTGGCCGGTCAGAATAATGAGCAGCAAAGCGGAGGACCGGCATTCCAGGCGGCGGAGGAAGAAGCCAGACGGGCGGCGGAAGAGGAGGCGGCCAGACAGGCAGCAGAGGCAGAAGCTGCCAGACAGGCAGAAGAGGCTGCCAGACAGGCAGAGGAGGCGGCCAGGCAGGCAGCAGAAGAAGCCGCCAGACAAGCGGCAGAGGAAGCGGCCAGACAGGCGGCGGCCAGGCAGGCATCCGGCCGGGTGATTGATCCGTCAAAGCCGATGGTGGCTCTGACCTATGATGATGGTCCTCAGCCTTCCGTAGGCAACCGTATTATGGACTGTATGGCGCAGTATGGCGGAAAGGCGACCTTTTTCATGGTCGGGGAACGGGTAGGATCGTATGCAGCAGAGGTTCAGCGGATGGTGGCAGAGGGACATGAGGTGGCGAATCATTCCATGAACCATAAGTATTTCCAGAAACTGGGAGCAGCCGAGATCCAGGCACAGGTGAACCGCTGTAATGATGCTATAGAAGCTGCCTGCGGAGTACGGCCGCGGGTGATGCGCCTGCCAGGCGGGAATTATAATGCCACTGTGCTGGCCAGCACCAACATGCCGATGATTCAGTGGAATATCGATACCAAAGACTGGAAGACCAAGAATGCCCAGCAGACAATCCAGGTGGTGTTAAGTCAGGTTAAGGATGGTGATATTATCCTGATGCATGAATTGTACGGAGCGACTGGTGATGCATCCATGCAGATTATTCCGGAGCTGACAAAGCGGGGATATCAGCTGGTAACGGTCAGCGAGATGGCAGCGGCAAAGGGCCGCGCATTAGAGCCGGGGAAGCTGTATTCCTCATTTCGATAGAGGCAGGCAGCTGCTGTTCGGATGAACAGGGCAAAAGGCAAAAGCAAAAAAGCCTGAGGAATTTTAGAGTATACCGGCGGCCATCGGCAGTGCCAGACTGACGGCAGAGACATAGGTGACCAGCATCAGTCCGGCCAGAATCGCTATATAATAGGTCAGCATATAAGGCATGACCCGGGAGAGTGAGCTTCTGCCGATTTTGATGGCTACGAATAAGGTGTTTCCAACCGGAGGAGTGATATTACCGATACACAGGTTGTAGACCAGGATCAGGCCAAACTGGATGGGACTCATGCCGAAGGTCTTTACTACCGGAAGAAACAGCGGGGTAAAGATCAGGATAGCAGGAGTCACATCCATAAAGGTTCCGGCCACCAGCAGGATCACATTCATAATGAGGAGGATGATTATCGGGTTGCCAGTCAGTCCCAGAAGAGCGGCCGAGATCGCCTGGGGGATCTGGGTGAAGGCCATAACCCAGCCCATGATATTGGAGACACCGATCAGAAAGACAATCATACCACTCATCTTGGCGCTGTCAGTTACGATGCGCCAGAAGGATTTCCAGGAAAGGCTCCGGTAGCAGATGCTGAGAATCAGGGCGTAGATAACAGCGATGGCGGAGCCTTCGGTGGCGGTAAAGACTCCGGAGATGATCCCCCCGATGACCACAAGGATCAGGGACAGGGCCGGGATGGCATGCAGTGTGGCATGGAGAAGATTCTGCCAGTCGAATCTTCCGGGGATTCCCCGATAGCCGTTTTTTCTGGCAATTACCACAGCAACGGCGATACAGCAGACACTCCAGATCACGCCCGGGATATACCCGGCCAGAAACAGGGCAGCCACAGAGGTTCCGCCAGAAACCAGGGAGTAGGTGATCAGGGCGTTGGATGGCGGGATAAGCAGACCGGCAGGAGCAGAGGCTCCATTGGTGGCAGCGCATAGAGCCGGATCATAGCCCTGCTCGTCTTCGCCGTCCCGAACCATGCTTCCGACAGCCGCGGCTGCGGCTGACGCAGAACCGGAGATGGCTCCGAACAAAGCATTGGCTCCTATATTGGTCACCAGCAGAGATCCGGGGAGCTTTCCCAGGACAGCCAGCACGAAATCTACCAGACGTCGGGCAATGCCGCCCTGGTTCATCAGATTTCCAGCCAGAATAAAGAAGGGAATCGCGGTGAGACTGAATTTGCTCATACCGACAAAAATGCGCTGGGAAGCAGTCAGAACAGACACATCCATTGGCACTACCTGTAAAATAGCAGCCAAAGAAGAGATGCCGATGGAATAAGAGATCGGCACTCCCAGAATCAGAAGCACAGCCAGTACCACCAGAATTATGAGTAAGGACTGTATTGCCATGTTACGTCTCCTTTCTGGCCTTTTCGGCGGCCTGAACCGTCTCGTTTACCGTTTCTAAGGGGATCTTGCCTGTAAGAATTTCCACAATATTTAAAATCGTATAAAAGATATTTAAGATACCGCTTATGGGGAGCACCAGATAGAAAAAGCCGATGGCAATCCCCAAGGACGAGGTCATTTGCCCCATAGCCAGGCTTGTGATCTGAATGCCGCCAAATACCAGGATAATTCCGGCAAACAGGCAGGCGACAATTTCCCCTGAAACAGCCAGAAGCTTTTGAATTTCTGGCTTTTGGCGATCTGTGAGCAAGGGGATATTCATATGCCCCCTCTCACCGACCACCAGAGAGGAGCCGAAGAGAGCCATCCAGGCAAACAGGTAGGATACCAGCTCCTCGGACCAGGAGGAGGGCTTTTTGAGGACATAACGGGTCAGCACCTGCCAGCAGGTAAGAACGACCATGGCCAGAAAGCTGCCGCCGGCCAGGATATTTAAGATCTGATTGAAACATTTTCTGAGAGAATTCATAGGAGTCTCCTATTCTGTGATTGTGGGATAAAGCTGGTTATATTGTTGGATGGCATCATAGATAGGCCGGATATTGGGATTGTTCTCCAGCACTGTGTGATGCAGCGGGGCACAGGCCTTGACAAAAGGAGCCTGGTCAGGGTACAAAAACCGAACCTTTTGTTGACTGGCCGCCTTTTCACGGGCAGTATCCACGGCCTTGATCCATTCCTTGCGCTGTATTTGATTGATCAGGCGATAGCCCTCCTCAAAGACGACACGGTCCTCTTCAGGCAGGCCCTGAATAAAGGCATTATTTCCAATCAGAATGTCAGGCACCATTTGATGCATATCGTAGGAATAATATTTGCAGACATCTCCATGGCCATTGTCAGTCAGTGCCATCTCATTATTTTCCGCGCCGTCAATGATGTTTGACTGCAGGGCCGTATACACGTCACCAAAGCCCATCGGGGTTGCGGAACCGCCCAGAAGCCGCATCATTTCGATATTGGTAGGGGATTGCTGGACGCGGATTTTCAAGCCTTTTAAGTCCGAGGGACTTTCGATGGGTTTCTTTACCGTGTAGAAGTTGCGGGTACCTGCGTCCAACCAGGTAACGGCAGTGAACCCGGCTTTCTGTGTTGCAGTGAAGATGGGATCGGTGATCTGGGGATCATCCATGGCATGGTGATAGGAATCCGCACTGGCAAACAGGTAGGGCAGGTTAAAAATCTCATAGTTTTTGCTGAAGGTCTCCAGGATGGCATTGCTGGCAATGCAGTAATCAATGGCGCCTGTCTGGGTTAACTGCACCATGTCTGTCTGGGATCCCAAAAGCTCGCTGGGATAGACCTCGACGATATAGCGATCTCCCAGATTATGATTGATGTAATCCTGAAAGGCAGTCAGGGCGATGTGGGTCGGATGATTGACAGACTGGTTATGTCCAATGCGGACAATGCGTCGGTGCTGGTTCTGACTGCAGCCAGTCAGCAAAAAGGTGGTGAGCGCCAGGAGTGTCAGGAGCAGAATATGGGATAGATGTCCGGAATGTTTGAACTGATTCATGAATGGTTTACGGCCTCCTTTAGTGAAAAGCGTGATATGGCTTCGCTATACAGTATCTGTATATTTTCCGGTTTTTTTCTGGAAAAATCAGGAAGGACGGTAAATGTGAGTTTTTTATAATCCGAGAGGTACGCCTTGGAGGGAGAGCGGGAGCCAGGGCAGGTGCACTCTGGAAAAAGGATTCCCCGGATTGCGGGTTTCGGATGCGGCAATTCTAAGCTTGCAGAAATCTGCTAAAGGCAGGAGCAAAAATGCAGATTTCTGCGAGCTAAGAATTTCCAGGCATCCTGCAAACGCAATCCGGGGAATCCTTTTTCCAGAGTGCACCTGCCCTGGCTCCCGCCCTCCCTCCAAGGCTGTACTAGACATATTTAATGGCCGATAGTCGAAAGATAGTGTTTACCTGAATCAGGAGAGGAAAAGTCTTGAAAAAAGCTAAGGAAAAAGTTATACTGAGTGTTAGTTTTCGGGAAAGAAGAGCAGAAGAACGGGAGGAAAAGGGATGAGAGAGAAGCTGACAAAAAGTGATGTCAGGAAGATTGAAGAGGAGATTGAGCATCGGAAGCTGGTGGTGCGTAAGGAATGCCTGGAGGCGGTGAAGGAGGCGCGGGCGCACGGAGACCTGAGTGAGAATTTTGAGTATCATGCGGCGAAAAGGGAGAAGAATCAGAATGAGAGCCGAATCCGGTATCTGGAAAATATGCTGAAAAACGCCATTATTATATCCGAGGAATCCCGGGAGGATGAGGTGGGTCTGAACAATACGGTGACATTATATATGGAGGATGACGAAGAAGAAGAGGTGTATAAGCTGGTCACCAGTATCCGCGGGAATTCCATGCACAATATGATCAGTACGGAATCGCCTCTCGGACGGGCCATCCTGCACAAAAAGGTCGGAGACCGGGTGCTGGTACAGGCGAATGAGGCCTGTAGCTATTATGTGACCGTCCGAAAGATCGAGAATACGGATGACGGGGAGGATCAGATCCGGCGATTCTGATATCCGGACTCATTGGCTGGGAATGGCTTTAAGTCCAGCCGCCGTCGAGTCCGATGACCTGTCCGGTGAGATAGGCATTTTTATAGCCCAGGTGATATACCAGATCAGCCACTTCCTCGGCCCGCCCCAGGCGTCCGGCTGGGATATCTTCTACCAGGCCGATCAGATCTTCTTCCTCCATCCACTGGTTCATCTCTGTATCAATGGCGCCGCAGGCGACAGCATTGACCTGGATATTGCTGGGAGCCAGTTCCTTGGCCAGGGCTTTGGTGAAGGCGTTGATCCCTCCCTTGGTGGCGGAGTAGGCGACCTCACAGGAGGCGCCGACATTGCCCCAGACGGAGGAGATGTTGATGATCTTCCCCTGCCTGGCAGAAAGCATGAGGGGAATGGCCAGCTTGCAGCAATTGAAGACAGAGGTCAGATTGGTATTCACGATACGCTGCCAGTCACTGACAGTCATATCCTGTAAAAGGCCGATATAGGCAATGCCGGCATTGTTGACCAGCACATCCAGAGAGCCATATTGTTTGCGGATCAGCCGGAACAGCTTTTCACAGGTGGCGAAATCTCCCATATCTCCGAGGAATGCGGTACAGGCTACCTGGTAGTTCTCGATCTCTTTTTGTGCCTGTAAAAGCTCGGCTTCCCGATGGGCACAGTTGATGATCACATTGTAGCCCTTTTTGGCGAATTTCACAGCGATTGCTTTCCCGATTCCGCGGGAAGCTCCGGTTACAAGAACAGTCTTTCTTGCCATAGAATCATCTCCTGTCTGATAGATAGTTAAAGTATAGCATATCTTGAGGGGAGACGAAAGGGTTTCGGGGATTTTTTTGCGGGAGACGCAAGCTTTGTTGCGCAATCTGGGGAACCCTTTTTCCAGAGCCGGTATTTACCAGCCTCGAAAGAACGGCGAATGGGATGTTCAGCCTTGAAACAAGGGGAGAGCCGCAGACCATTTCCCGCAGCGCTCTCCCTTTGTTTCAAGGCGTACCTTCCGGAATCTCACCCTACCCCGTGGAAAGTAACAGCTTTAGTAACAGTTTAAAAGTTATCTGTTACACATTGCTTCCTTTTTTCATAAGATAATAAAAAAGGACAATGTTTTTATGAAAATTTGTATTGATGCCGGTCATTATGGCAGGTACAACCAGAGTCCGGCGGACAGACGGTATTATGAATCGGAATTGACCTGGAGGTTGCATTTGCTGCAGAAAAGATATCTCGAGGAGTATGGGATTGAAGTTATTGTTACCCGCGAGGATCAGAAAAAGGATCTGGGGCTTTACAGCCGCGGAGCAGCCTCCCGAGGCTGTGCATTGTTTATTTCCGATCATACCAATGCGGTGGGAACGGTGGTAAATGATGAGGTGGATTATCCGGCAGCATACTGTGCCATTGATGGAAGAGCGGATGGAATCGGGATGGCTCTGGCACAGTGTGTGGAGCAGGTGATAGGAACCGGTCAGCAGGCCAGGATTGAACATCGGCGCGGACAGCACGGGGATTATTACGGAGTACTGCGGGGGGCGACGGCAGTCGGGACGCCGGGACTGATCCTGGAGAACTCTTTTCACACGAATACGAGGATCACGAGATGGCTGCTGGAGGAGGAAAATGTCGATCGGCTGGCCAGGGCACAGGCGGAAACCATTGCTCTGTATTATAATATCATAAAGCCTTTGCCGGAGAAAAAGTCTGGCTGGGTAGAAGAGGACGGGGGATGGCGTTTTTATCTGGGAAATACCGGAGAACCTGTGCGCAATGACTGGTATCAGGACGGAGGAGACTGGTATTGGTTTGACGGCGCCGGAATGATGATACAGAATGACTGGAAGACCGGTTCCGACGGAAGGTGGTATTTTCTTGGCAGCAGCGGTGCGATGGTTAGAAGTCAGTGGGTAGTATGGAAGGGAGAACTGTACCGGATGACCGGGGACGGCAGTATGTATCAGGGGGCAATTTGCCTGCAGTCAGATGAAAAGGGGGCGTTGCTGATACAAAAGGCAGTGCCGGAAGTGAACGGGAAGAAGGCAGTAACGGAAACAGAGCCGGAAGTGAACAGTCGGAAGAAGGGACAGCCGGAGACAGTCCCAAATACAGAAGGTCAGAAGAAAGATCTGCCGGGGAAAATACCAGAAGCCGGAGCAGACAGGCAGCAAAAGATGACAGGAAAGACTGTACTCCGGAAACAAAAAGAGAAGCAACGGATCCGGAGGGTAAGAAAGAAGAAAAATAAAAAAAGAAGAGTATAATCCAAAAAGGAGCGCCGCAAAGTGAATTAAGCGGCGCCCCTTTTTGGATTCCTTATCCACGGAAACGGTTGATACAGGCAAAGATTTCCTGGCGGCGGGGTTTTGCCAGCCCGCAGGGAACATAGGAGCTGCAGAAGGGTTCCCAGCCTTGCTTATCCAGCAGATCCGCCAGAAGCTGTACGGTCTGGCGGACGGACTTTTTGCCGTCAATGACCTGCTCCAGGCCGAAACGCAAAAGATGGGCCAGGGCATTGGTCTGCTCGGAATCCGCGAGCTGTTCTACATAGCGCATATCGATGGTTTCCTTGTCCAGGGAGAAGGAATCCTTGCCGAAGGTTTTGATCTTTTTGTGTTCATGACGGCTGTCACGGCCGTCAGAGGAACCACCGCGCCCGCCCCGACCGCCATAGCCGCCGCGGCGGCTGTCTCTGGAATCCCTCCGGCATGCAGGCAGGGCACGGGAAAAACCAGGAATGGCAAAGTCCGGCGCCTGGATCCTGGGGGCTGCGTGATCCTGGCAGAGACTTTTGACATGCCCGGTAATATCCACCGGCCGATAGCAGTCCATCTGCAGAATCTTGTCGGCAATATAGAAAAACGCACCAGAGCTGCCGGCTACCAGAATTGTGGAAATGCCGGCCTTTTCATACAGATCCCGGGCACGCTCCAGAAACGGGGTGATCGGCTCCTTTTCCCGGCTGATGACCTGCTGCATGAAATCGTCCCGCACCATAAAATTCGTGGCGGAAGTGTCTTCGTCGATCAGAAACAGCCGGGTGTTGGCCTCTACACCTTCGATCACCCCGGCGGCCTGGGAGGTGCTTCCGCTGGCATCCGGGGTGCTGAAGGACGAGGTATCCTTCTTGTTGGGCAGGTCATTGATAAACAATGAGATATCAACATTGCGGATGGAGCGCCCGTCCTCAGCCCGCAGCTTGATGGCAGTGTCATCTGTGATGACATATTCCCTTCCGTCTCCGGCGATGTGGTTATAGACACCCATCTGCAATGCTTCCAGCAGGGTGGATTTTCCATGATAACCGCCGCCGACAATCAGGGTGATGCCCTGAGGGATAGCCATGCCCCGGATCTCACCCTTGTGAGGCAGCAGAAAGGTCCGCTCCATGGCAGCCGGTGAGGTGAAAGCGATGCTGTCCTTTAAAGGAAGGTCGGATACGCCGCTTTTCCTGGGAAGCACAGCGCCGTTGGCCACAAAGGCCACCAGATTTTCCTTCCTCAAAAGCTCGCGGATAGCGGCCTGATCTTCAGCCAGGAAGACGGTATCCTGCACCTTTTTTGCGTCCAGGCGGCGGTAGAAAAAGCAGCTTTCCACACACCGGGGAAGGAAATCAAAGAGGATCTTGTCCAGCTCGCCGGCATTGATGGTACGGCCAAAGGCAGGAAAACCGATGTGGAAGCGGGCAATGATTTTCGAATCCGTGATCTGGCAGGCACTGCGCTCGAGTACCTCCTGGCCGCAGCGGGTAATGGACATCAGACCGCTCTTGCCAGAGCCTTTGGCTTTGAAATTAAAGTCCTCAAACAGGGAGGACAGCTTCCGGGTGAGAAAATCCTGAAGGGCGATGCGGGAACAGTCCCGGCTATATGTGGCAGCAGGAAAGCCGGCGTCCTTGTGGGCGATCTCTACGTGGAGGCTGGACGGCGAGGCAAAGGGATCCCCCTGCACATGGTCAATAAAAAGGGAATAGCTGCCGAAATGGTAGGCGCCTGCCAGAGATTTATAGGCTGGGTAGCTTTTATGGTCAATGGAGCGCAGCAGGGTGCGCAGTTCGTTCGATGATTTCATGTTGTTCTCCTTTTCTGATGATGTTCTAATTTTGAAATCCGGTCCAGACCGGACGGCCGGGATATTTTTTGGCCTCTTCTTCCCCACGAAGGACCCGCAAAGCGCCTTCTGCCATGGCCTCCTGCTCCAGTTCACCGACATAAACAGATACCGGGGCAATCCATTCGCAGCTTTCACGAATCTGCTCTGCTACATCTGGAAAACGCAGCAGGCCGCCGGTCAGAAGGATACTGTCTACCTCCCCCTTCAGCACCGTACTCATGGCGCCGATCCATTTGATAATCTGGTAGATCATGGCATTCCATACCCGGACAGCTTTGGGATCTCCCTCCTCTACCATCTTGTGGACGGTATCGGAATTCGAGGTTCCGAAATAGCTGCCAAAGCCGCCGGTCTGGCTGCACAGGGATCTGAGCCGTTCGATATCCCCGGGGCCAAAATAAGTAAGCAGATCCGTTACCGCCATAGATCCCATACGGGTAGGACTGAAGGGACCTTCTCCGCCGCCTGCATTGTTGGCATCAATCATCCTTCCTTTCTGATGGGCAGTGATGGAGATGCCCCCGTCAATATGGCACGCGATAAAGTTGCATTCTTCGTATTTTTTCCCAGAACCGAGGCGTGCCTCCGGGCGGTTGCTTTCAGATTCAATGCATGGGAGCCGGTTGTGCGGTAAATATTCTCCACTCCGGTCATCCGGGCCAGATCGCACAGCTCGTCCACAACAGGGGGATCTATCATAAACATCTGGCCGCCATAATGTCGGTTCAGAAGCTCTGCCATCTGGACTCCTAACATGGATGCATGACGGACACCGCCTCGGCAGCTTTTGTATCCCGAATCAGACAGTCATCGATCTGGTAGATCCCGCTGACGATCGGATAGCATCCCCCGCCTCTCCCTACAATGGCGTCAATTCCGGCCAAGTCGATCTGATTCTCCTTTAAGAATTCCTTCACTACCTCCATGCGGTAATCCAGCTGGTCATTGATCGTCGGAAACTGCCTGAGTACAGAGGAATCATGAAAAACATCTGTGGTAAAAAGACATTTTTCATTCTCAAAGAGGGACAGCTTGGTGGAGGTGGAGCCTGGGATTTGACGCGTTTTCAATCTCATCTATCAGTATATCCCTGTTTTTGGCAATATTCAATATTAAATTCTTTTTATTCCACGGTACACGTAAGTTTATAGTTGCTTTTCACGAGGTGGGGTTCCGAAAGGTACGATCTGGAAAAAAGGATTTCTCGGATTGCTGGTTTCGGATGCAATTCAGGGAATCTTTTTTCCAGAGATGGTATTTACCAGCCTCAAAAGAATGGGGAACGGGATGTTCAGTTTTGGAACCTTACCTCACCTCGTGAAAAGTAAATGGCGAAACGGCGTAAGTGACTAACTGTTTAAAATTTTCTGGACAGAATCCGTGGATGGTGGTAGAATAAAAGACAGAGACGCAATCAGAGGGAGCTCGTGCGGCGGGCTGAGAGGAAGTAATCGAACTTCGACCTTTATTACCTGATTTGGATAATGCCAACGTAGGGACTTGTGCGAATGTGATGGCCATAGGGGAAGGACATCCGGGAGACAGACATAGCGGGGCTTTCAGCTGCAGAAGACGGCAGCATGATGTATCCGCGGCGGATGAAGAGCTTCCTTGCAGAGAAAAGTATCCGGCGAACGGTCGGAATGCAAAATTATGGGCGTTCTGTGTAAGCGTAAGAGCCTTGCACAGGACGTCTTTTTTCGTATCATGAAAGTGCGTTGTATGATAGAAAATGTTCTGCGGGCCGGATCCTTTTTCCTTTATAAGAAAACCGTTTGAGGAAACAAAACATTCTTTGAGGTTGCTGAGTGCCAGTGGTACTCGTTTAGCAACGACCGAAGCGGAACGTAGATCGCAACACGACAAGACAGAAAACCAGACAGGAAAATGCGTTCAGAGAAAGGAGAACAATGAGAGAGTACACGACACAGATGGAAGCTGCCAGAAGGGGAATCCTGACTGGTGAGATGGAGGCCGCTGCAAGAAAAGAGCAGATGGAACCGCAAGAGCTGAGAGAGCTGATTGCAGAAGGAAAAGCGATCCTTCCCTGCAATCGTCTGCATACCTGTCTGGATCCCAATGCCATTGGTTCGATGCTGAAAACGAAGATCAATGTCAATCTGGGGACCTCCAGAGACTGGAAGGACGTGGACATGGAGCTGCGGAAGGTGCAGGATGCGGTAAAGCTGGGGGCAGAGTCGATTATGGATCTGAGTTCATTCGGGGATACCCGGGCATTTCGCAGGAGGCTGACAGCAGAATGCCCGGCCATGATCGGTACCGTGCCGATCTATGATGCAGTGGTATACTATCACAAGCCATTGAGGGAGATTACCGCAGAGGAATGGATTCGGATTGTAGAGATGCATGCGAAAGACGGTGTGGACTTTATGACAATCCATGTGGGGATCAACAAGAATACGGCGAAGCGTTTTAAAGAGGCAAAGAGACTGACCAATATTGTTTCCCGGGGTGGTTCTATCATCTTTGCGTGGATGGAAATGACCGGGGAGGAGAATCCGTTTTATGAGCATTATGACCGGATTCTGGAGATTTGCCGGGAGTATGATGTGACGATGAGCTTAGGAGACGCCTGCCGGCCTGGATGTCTGGCGGATGCTGCGGATATCTCCCAGATAGAGGAGCTGGTTACCCTGGGAGAGCTGACGAAAAGAGCATGGGAAAAAGACGTGCAGGTAATGATCGAGGGGCCGGGGCATATGCCGCTGGATCAGATTGCTGCCAATATGAAGATTGAGCAGACGGTATGCAAGGGGGCGCCTTTTTATGTGCTGGGACCGCTGGTAACGGATGTGGCGCCGGGGTATGACCATATTACGGCGGCGATAGGCGGGGCGGTTGCGGCAGCAGCAGGAGCAGCATTTCTCTGCTATGTGACTCCGGCAGAGCATCTGCGCCTGCCAGACGAAAAAGATGTCAGAGAAGGGATCATCGCGGCCCGGATCGCGGCTCATGCGGCGGATATTGCCAAGGGAGTGAAGGGGGCGGCGGATTGGGACAGGGCCATGAGTGCGGCGCGGAAAAATCTGGACTGGGAGGAAATGTTCCGCCTGTCTGTGGATCCGGACAAGGCAAGAGCTTACCGGGCTTTGGCAAGGCCAGAGAAAGAGGATACCTGTTCCATGTGCGGGAATTTCTGTGCAGTTAAAAATATGAACCGCATTTTGGACGGGGAGATTGTTAATATCTATGACGAATAAAATCCGCAGGAAAGGAAGAAAAACAGAATGAAAATCAATACAAAAAAGGTAGTAGTCAGCGGTATGCTGACAGCATTGGCAGTTTCCCTCTCAACGTTCTCCATACCGATCGGTGCATCCAAATGTTTTCCGGTGCAGCATCTGTGCAATGTGATTGCCGGGGTGTTTTTGGGTCCGGTATATGGGATGGCAATGGC
Organism: Lachnospiraceae bacterium; assembly: GCA_910575255.1. Taxonomy (GTDB): domain Bacteria; phylum Bacillota; class Clostridia; order Lachnospirales; family Lachnospiraceae; genus Brotaphodocola. Next base: position 60,064 of record CAJTEM010000005.1, read on the forward strand.
ATTCTGCACGGCTCTGATCCGGAACCTGCTGGGTACCGGAAGCCTGCTGGCCTTTCCGGGCAGCATGGCAGGGGCATACCTGTGCGGGTTGCTCTATCAGCATACACAAAAGCCGGTCATGGCTTATGCCGGAGAGGTGTTCGGAACCGGAATTCTGGGCGGGCTTCTCTGTTATCCTGTGGCAACTTTACTAATGGGAAAAGAGGCAGCGATATTTGCCTATGTGATACCCTTCCTGATGAGCACGGCCTGCGGGACAATGATGGCAGCCGTGCTGATTGGAGGGTTAGAAAAATCAGGTGCTTTCCGCTATCTGAACGAGATGCTGGACATGAAGAGTTGACAGGATTCATCAGCTCTTCGTGTCTATGCTGATGGCAACCTCATTGCTCTGCATATTCTGGGCATAAGCGCTGCGTGCCCGGGAGCGCCTTACCTTCTGGGCCTCGGGAGTAAGTTCCGCCTCAACCCGGGTCTTCTGGGAGGCGCGGCGGATCTCCTTTGCTTTGGCGATCTGGGCATCTGCGGGCTTGGCATGCGCGCTTTGCCGGACATTGCGCCTGTAGGTATTTCCGCTGATGGTCGTGGCCTCGGAAGCCCTGGCAGTCCGGGAAGCGGCCTCGGCGGTTCCGGCCTCCCTGACTTCGGTCTGGCGGGCAGTTTCCTTTGTCTTTTCAGCAGCTTTGTCAGGATCAGGCTTTATCACATCTTCTTTTTCTGTCTGGGAGGCTTTCTCGTCAGCTGCCGGATCTTTGTCTTCTGTCTGAGAGGCTTTCTCATCGTTCACTTGATTCTTGTCATTCTTGGTCTCGCCTCTCATCTCGGCTTCCTTGGCTTCCTTGAGATCCTTCTCGGCTTTTCTCTTCTCGGCCTCGGTCGGGAGCTTGCGGTATTCGCCGCTCTCTGCGAATTTGGTGGTGGCGTCGGTGACGGAAGAGACTTTCTGATGCTCCTGCATGGTCAGCTTCAGCTTCTCGCCGTCAGGAATGTTGGGATTGTTGTTGACATCCCGGACCCGATCCAGGGAGGAAGCCATCTGAGAGGCTTTCAGGCGCTGTACCTCTTCCTTTGTCTTGCATCTGCGCAGACGTTGTTCATAGGCCTTCCGCTCAGCTTCCATAGCTTTGACATGCTGGTAGGTCTCAGGATCGTTCTTCTTTAAGTAGGAAAGCTCGGAGGAGGAAAGCTTCTTGCCGGCATTCAGCTTGGCACGGATTCCGCTCATGATGGATTGATGGGAACTGCCGCCGGTGGGTTCTCCGATTCCGTTCACTCCGAGGCCACCGCTGATGCCGGCGGCCTCCTGCTGAAGCTGACGGGCAAAGGATGTGGTATTGTCATGGGAATAATCGCCGTTTGTCCGGCGCTGTTCCCATTTCATCTGCATCTTCATATTTTTGGCGTACGTATTTAACGAAGTGACCATGGTAAAACTCACGAAAATCCCCCCTGTCTCTGAAAAAATATTTTCTGTTATGCATAATATCACTTATTCGATATATCGACATATTTACAGGAAACTTAATGGCTCTTGATTTTTTGCGTTTTTTTTTCTATACTTAATTTTGAGAAATTATATACAGAAGAAGGAGAGCGAAGGTCTGATGGTACATTTGCTGTTAGCGGTTATCTATCTGTCCTTTATCAGTCTGGGATTGCCGGACTCCTTGCTGGGTTCTGCCTGGCCGTCCATGTATGGGGAATTCGGAGTGCCGGTATCCTATGCCGGAGCGATTTCCATGATTATCGCGCTGGGCACCGTGATATCCAGCCTGCAGAGCGACCGGATGACCCGGCTTTTGGGAACCGGAAGAGTCACGGCAATCAGTGTGGCAATGACAGCAGGCGCCCTGTACGCTTTTTCTGTCAGCCATTCGTTCTGGCAGCTGTGTCTGTGGGCTATTCCGTATGGTCTGGGGGCAGGAAGTGTAGATGCCTCTCTGAACAATTATGTGGCGCTGCATTACAAAAGCTGCCATATGAGCTGGCTTCATTGCATGTGGGGAGTGGGAACCTCTCTGGGACCGTATATCATGGGATATACGCTGACTTCGGGACAAAGCTGGAACATGGGGTATCGGTACATCTCCGTGCTTCAGATGCTTCTGACAGCTGTTCTAGCGGCGACGCTGCCGTTCTGGAAGCAGAAGGCAGGGGAGGTAAAGGCGATATCCGCCGGAACCGGGAAGGGCTCTCAGAAGGCACTGACCTTGGGTGAGGTGGCAGCGATTCCCGGAGCAAAGGCTGCTATGGGAACATTTTTCTGTTATTGTGCTCTGGAGCAGACGGCAGGACTTTGGGGAAGCAGTTATCTGGCGCTTTACTGCAAGGTTCAGCCTGAGGTGGCGGCAAAGTTTGCGGGACTTTTCTTTATCGGGATTACGGCCGGGAGGGCAATCAGCGGATTTCTGACGATTGCATTGAGTGACGCACAGATGGTCAGGCTTGGTCTGGTGGCGGCGGCGGCCGGGGTATCTGCGTTTGCCTGGCCAGGGGGAACCCTGGCGCCTGTGGGACTGGTTTTTCTGGGATTGGGCTGTTCTCCGATTTATCCCTGCCTGATGCATGCGGCGCCGGATTATTTCGGTGCGGACAAGTCTCAGGCGATTATCGGAGTGCAGATGGCGAGCGCTTATATCGGGATCTGCCTGATGCCGCCGTTATTCGGGATCCTGGCGGAACATGTTGCCATGGCTTTGTTTCCTTTGTATCTGCTGGTACTGTTGGTTACGATGGCTGCGATACATGAGTGCTTATTGAAGAAATGTGGGAGATGAAGGAAACGGGCGGTTAGTACTGTCTTGCGGAAATAGCGAGTGCGGAATCCACCGGAATTTCTGCAATGCAGATGGGTTATCTTGCAGACAGCGCCCCGTTCCGGTCTGCGAAGCGCCCGTCAGGAGTCTGCCTGTTCGTCCAGAGAATGCCTGTCTGCTTATCCAGATAATGCCATTTTCCGTTGATATATTCATAACCGGTTTTCATGGCGCCCCTTGTTCCGTCAGATACGGGATTCAGATAATACCACCCGTTATCCACAAAGGTCCATCCGGTCTTCATGGCGCCTTTTGTTCCGTCAGACACCGGATTCAGGTAAAACCAGTGGTTATCCGCAAAGATCCACCCGGTTTTCATGGCGCCTTTTGTTCCGTCAGACACCGGATTCAGGTAAAACCAGTGGTTATCCGCAAAGATCCACCCGGTTTTCATGGCGCCTTTTGTTCCGTCAGATACCGGGTTTAAGTAAAACCATTGCTGATCTACAAAGATCCACCCGGTTCTCATGAGGCTGTCATTTCCGAAGTAGAACCATTGATTGTCCGTGAAAAGCCAGGAGTCCTGTGTGAGGCTGCCGTCTTCTTTCCGGTAGGTCCATCCGGATCGGGATTGGTTCCATCCTGGGGAGGGAGTGTTCCCTTGGTCTGAGTTTGGGACGGATCCCTGATAGGCATCCTGAGAGGTGAGATAGAATTCCTCCGACTTATCAGTCCAGCTTCCTTTTGTTCCGTCAGAGCGGTTGATTCCCCGTACACGGAAGGCGTATTCACCGCCCCGGTTCATATGCGGATAAAAATTATAGCTGGTATTGGCAGTGGTTACGGCTGCTACCTGAGAGCTTCCCCGGTATAATCGTACCTCATACTGATCTGCTCCTTCTATTTCTGACCATCTGGCGCGTTTCCCGTCCCAGCAGAGATCCTCGGCTTCCTTTAGCGGCCCGCTTACCCTGGGAAGCCGGATATCGATTCGCAGCCCATCGCCGTTATCGAGAAGCTTTTTTGTTTTTACCTCACTGTGCTTCCCGGATACCGTGACCTTTGTGGAAGAAGCAAAACGATGGTTCTCTTTGTCCTTTATGGTCAGTTCCACCCGGATTACCGGAACCTCGCCGCGGATCCAGACGGTATCATCGGTATCATAATATTGTGCAGGCTCGGGAATTTCGATCCTTTCATCAGAAGTGCTGACGGTTACGGTGCCTGGTGTTTTCCCGGCTACCGGTTTCTCCTCATAGCTGACGTTCAGTCTGACACTGCTGATCTTCTCACGGCTGTCGGCCGCATAGGCCGGCAGAAGTGTGGCTGAAAGAAGCATCAAAAACCAGGTTAAAACAACAGTCCTTGGGATAGTTTTCCATGCAGATTTCATGATACATCCTCCTTTATATAATAGGTAATGGCATGCGCCGGACAGTTCTGTCTGGAGACAGTGGCAGTATTGTACTATGATTGATAGTGTAAACCCTGGAAGTGTTCCAGGGTCAATGCGGATAGGGATATTGTAAGAAAATGTAGGATGTCTGTAAGCTTTGGACAGGGATTGCAGCTTGCCCTTTTCCAGGCCATGCATTTCAAGAAATCACATACCCCGCTGCAAGCAACATGGCACTCGATCTGCAACGCAGAAAGCTGCGGGGTATTTGGTCTGCGCTTCGTTCCGGTCGGTGCTGGTCATGCGCCACTGGCTCGTTGCTCGCGGAAATAAAAGAAAGGGAAAGGGGACAGGATAATAACAATGAATCAATATGAGATATTAAAGAAATATTTCGGATATGACAACTTTCGCGATGCGCAGGAAACGCTGATTGAAAGTATTTTATCGGGAAGGGATACTGTGGGAATCATGCCGACCGGAGCAGGGAAATCGCTTTGCTTTCAGATTCCTGCTCTGATGATGGAAGGGATTACGCTGGTGATCTCTCCGTTGATATCTTTGATGAAAGACCAGGTGGGAAGCCTGAACCAGGCCGGAATTCACGCGGCGTATCTCAACAGCTCTCTGACGATGAATCAGTATTATAAAGCGCTGGAATTTGCCAGGCAGGGCCGTTATCCGATCATTTATGTGGCGCCTGAGCGGCTGGTGACAGAGGAATTTCTGGATTTTGCCATTCATACAAGGATAGCCATGGTGGCAGTCGATGAGGCTCATTGTGTATCGCAGTGGGGGCAGGATTTTCGTCCCAGTTACTTAAAGATTGTAGAGTTTATCGAGCTTTTGCCTCAGCGTCCGGTAGTCAGCGCCTTTACGGCTACGGCCACGAAGGAGGTGCGGGATGATATTCTGGATATTCTGCAGTTAAGAGATCCGCTGGTGATGACTACCGGTTTTGACAGAAGTAATCTGTATTTTGGAGTGATGTCGCCAAAGGATCGCTATGCATCTGTGAAGAATTATCTGGAGAGGCATCCGGGGGAGAGCGGTATCATTTACTGTCTGACCCGGAAGGTGGTGGAGGAGGTCTGTGAAAAGCTGCGGCAGGAGGGCTTTGGAGTTACGCGGTATCATGCCGGACTCAGCGATCAGGAGAGGAGACAGAACCAGGATGATTTTATCTATGACCGGCTGCCGGTTATGGTGGCGACCAATGCTTTCGGGATGGGGATTGACAAGTCGAATGTGCGGTTTGTCCTGCATTATGGAATGCCAAAGAACATGGAATCCTATTATCAGGAGGCAGGACGCGCAGGCCGGGATGGGGAAGCAGCGGAGTGTATTCTTTTTTATGCCGGTCAGGATGTGATTACCAACCAGTTTTTTATTGACAACAATCAGGATAACCAGGAGCTGGATGCCCTGACCCGTGCTCTGGTACAGGAGCGGGATCGGGAAAGGCTGCGCAAGATGACCTTTTATTGTTTCACGAATGAGTGTCTGAGAGACTATATTCTGCGGTACTTTGGGGAATATGGTTCCAACTATTGCGGCAACTGCCAGAACTGCCTGACACAGTTTGAAGATGTGGATGTGACAGAGATTGCCCGGGGAATCGTGGGGTGTGTGAAAGCTTGTCGTCAGAGATATGGGGTCAATGTGATTCTGGATACCGTGCACGGGGCGAATACAGCGAAGATTCGTCAGTATCGGATGAATGAGAATCCTCATTACGGAGAGCTGGCAAAGGTGCCGACCTACCGCCTGCGCCAGGTGATGAACTATTTGCAGCTTCGGCAGCTTTTGACTGTGACCAATGACGAGTACGCGATTGTGAAGCTGACAGCAGATTCCCGGCAGGTTCTGGAAGGCGCGGAAAGGATTGTGATGCGTATGGCAAAGGAGCAGGAGCGGGCAGCACGGGAGAAGGAAGAGAAAAAAAAGAAGAGTGCGGTTTCCGGCGTGGAGCTTACGGAAGCGGAGCAAAAGCTGTTTGAGCGGCTTCGCGTGCTGCGGACGGAGATTGCCAGGGAGGAGAAGGTTCCGCCTTATATTGTATTTTCTGATAAGACACTGATATCAATGAGTAAGATAAGGCCCTGCGATAAGGCTGGGATGCTCAAGGTATCCGGAGTGGGGGAATTCAAATATGAGAAATACGGAGAGCGTTTTCTGGCTTGTGTGGGGGAGGAAATCAGTCCATGAAAAGCTAAAGCGGAAAGCAAAAGGAATCCTGAGCAAGGAAGGCTCCGACAGGTATGGGAACCGGAAAAACCACAGGGGCTGAAAATAAAGAAAACAGAGGTCAGATATCTTTTTTGATGATATCTGACCTCTGTTTTTTACGGATTATGCTTTTTCTGCAACTATTTTCTATAATATGGCGTATCAAATTTTGCGAAGCAAATTTTGATAAAAGGCGTGTCCTTTGCGCTGTAAATCTGATGATAGGAGTTGATCTTACTTCCTATAATAAGAATTATACCAAGTGAAAATTTCCTGATTTTATAGAAATCGGGCTTCTGTTATGATAATACACCATTCGGTTTCAAAAATCAAGGTATTTCTGGAAAAAATCGGAATAAATATCTCTTGTTTTTTCAGATAAACTCCTGTTTTTAAAGATATCTCTTTGTTTGCTTCTTATATTTCTTATTATAAAACGCTGCGAGGCAGTGAGGGGGTGGTTATATGCCTGTAGTAAAAAAGGAACAGCCGAAAAGGGGGCTTACAAAAGAAGCGGCCCAGGTATTTTATAACCAGATGATGATTGTTCTGTCAGGGGTGGAGGCGGGAGAGCCATACGGTGAGATTGTACACTGGTATCTGGAGACCCCGGTTCCTTATCATGGCCTGGCAGAACTGATTTTCCGTCTGGAGGGGATTGCCCGGCTGCTGCAGGTTCCGGGGGAGGATTCGGATTTTCGGTCTTTACACGGAAGATCAGAGACAAAAGGCCAGATCTTGCCGGAGGAATATTGCAGAACGGTTTCTTCATTGGGACGGACAACGGATAATTTTGGGAGGAATCTTTACAGGAGAGGGAAACGTGACATGGTCTGTGTGGAGCTGATTGGCAGAAAGCATATGAGCCTTCAGGGGAAAATCCGGATCAGACAGAAGGCAGGGGAGGTCTGTTTTCGCAGTGCCCTGGAATTGATGGTTCTGCTATCCGAACACTGGTCGTTTAGGAAAACACACGTTCCGGGAAAGGGAATGTTCAATATAGATGAAAAAGAATAAAAAAGGAGAGAATGGGTATGTGGAAAGGAGTTTGCAGGAATTACAGACGCCTGGTGGCATTTCTGCTGATTGCCGTTATGGTAGGGCTCAATGTTGGCGGAAATCTGGGTACTGCATTTGCAGCAGGCGAGAATGAGAATGCACTTTTCCTGATGGACGGCAGAGAGCTTCATGAGGCAGTCAGGGAAGCAGTAGAACAGGGAGAGAAATTTGACTTTGCATCTCTGGGCCTGGAAGCGGGGAAGAAAAGCATTAAAAATCAATATGAAAAGCTGCTGGGTATGAAAAAGGGCGATGTGTATCAGTTGGATGTGGATATTGACACTGGTTATGCCCCGGAAGGGACAGCCGTGCAGGTGTTCTATCACGCCGGGACAAAAGAAGTAGTGTTCTTATTTCTCAATGAGAGCAATCTGGTAGTGGATTACCGTGTGAATATCAGCGGATATGAGGCGGGAAGCGTAACCGTAAGGCCGAATACCGCTAATATGGAAGCAGAAGACGAGGAAGAACTGTCCCGTGGCGAGAATTATGAAGCTGCTGATATGATCGATGACACGAAGAAAAAGGTGTCTGCGGAGGTGGTAACACCGGAAGCTGACGAGGAAGATAAAGAGCTGTCATTGCCGGAAGAAGGCGCTGCCGCGGATGAGACTGTTTATACAGAAGAGAATACTCAGGAGACCGAAGAGACAGAAAGCAGAGAAGAAATATCAGAGGAAGCCGATACTTCTGACAGCAGCGAAGCCGTAGAGGAAGCCGGGCAAGGGACGGAGCCGGAACAGGAGGCTGAGACAGAGCCGGAAACAGAGAAAAAGCAGGAAGAGAATGCCAAATCCGAAGAGATTTTAGGCATATCGGATCATCTGACAGTAATGGTAGGGATTTCTGCAGGGATCTCTGAGGATGGAGGGTCAGAAGCAGGTGAGGCGGAAGTGGCTGCAGGGACAGAGACTGTTTCAAAAAAGGAAAATTCTAATGAGGACGATTCAAAAGACGACTCAGATATCCTTGTGATATTAGGCGAGACTGAGTCAGAAATGACAGAAGCTGAGGCAGGACCGGGAAAGACAGAAAGCGAATCAGAACCTACAGAAAATGAATCTGATTTGGAGAATGAAGGCGAGCCAAAAGAGGAGGCGGATCCGGGCACAACAGAGAGTGAGGCAGGATCCGCAGGTGAGAACAAACCAGAGGAAACGGAAGCAGGGATCCCAGACAATGAAAATCCGTCGGAGGAATCGACTGCAGATGACGAAGAGACAGATAATCTGGAAAGTACAGAAGCATCAGGAGGAGTAGAAGGACCGGCAGAGGAAGGGCCTTCGGTTGGGGATGCTGTTGAGGAGGAAAATGTTACAGAAACTGCCACAGAGCAACCTTCTGCGGCAGAGAATACCGATACGGACAACAAGAAGACGGAAGAAAGTATAATCAAGAACGAAGATGAGCAGCTTCTGGAGGATGACTCCATAGAAAACCATGGCGGGCTGGATGGAGCAGCCCTGGATACGGTGACAATCTGGGGAAATGTAAATGCCAGGGCGTATCGGGTAAAGCTGGAGGATATTCCGGAGCCAGAGGAAGATGCTCTTGATAAGACAGGCAATGAGATTCCGCCGGAGGTTCAGGAGTTTTTGGATGCAGTGGCAGCTTTGCCGGAAATATCCGCTATCACTGCGGAAAATGCTGAGGAAATCGGTGAGCAGGTCAATGATGTTATCGACATGTGGGAAAATCTGGATGAGGAGTTTTCCGAACGTGAGGATGTCATGGACGCTATGGACACTGTCTATGCTGTTTTTGAGGCAGTGCTGGATGCAGAGGGGATGGAAGCAGGACGGCCTCTTCTGGCAGGAATACCTGGATTTACGCCGGCAGACAGATTTTATGATGGAAATGGAAAAGAGGTTGCCCAGCTTTATACGGGAACATATCCGAACAATCCTGTTTATTCCTATACGAATCCTGCAACCAGTATTGAACTGATGGTTGGAGAAACAGGAAGTGATCAGAGGCTATATACAAAATCAGCAATCTGTCACTGCGGAAATGTGCTTGTAGAAGTGACTCCGGATTGGATTGCCGTTGATTCCAGGAGAAAGCTGACAACGAGTAACGAAGATATTATTGGGGTTGACGATATTAAATGGAGTCTGGAAGGCTATGAGCCGGATGACATAAGCGATTTCTCATACGATGGATATCCTGCTCTACAGATGGATGTTGCCGGGAAAAAACCTGGAACCAGCCAAATTAAATTTCAGACGTATCAGAATTACTATTATTACTATCGCTGGCAGCAATGTAAAAGATGTGGCCAGGTATATAGTGAAATATCTTTTAAAGGAAAATGGATTGAAGATAAAGAAACTGTGAATGTTGCAGTTAACGCAAAATATATTTTGAAATATGAGAGTAACGGAGGCAGCAATGTGTCCCCGACCGTGGAGAAGGTGCCGAAAACATCAACAGAGATTTCAGTTACAAGCGCAGTACCAGAACGTAGCGGATATAAATTCTTAGGATGGGCCGAGGAGAAAGATGCCGATAAGGAACAATATAAGAGAGGTGACAGAGTTGCTCTGAACTGGGAGGAGGGAAAAGGAAGCGAAGAGAACCCTGTTGAGAAAACACTTTATGCTGTGTGGGAAAAAGAGGGAAATGGAGAGACAGAGACAACATACACGGTTATCCGCAAATATTATACGGATAAGGAAACCTTAATAGCCACAGTAAAACGTGAAAATCAAAAAGGCATTGTAGGTGAGAAAATAAAAGGAGAAAATCTTGCAGCGGATAATCCTGATTGGGTAAAGTATGTCCTTGACGGTGAGACATTGATTTTTGACTACAAAGAAAGCACTCCTGATACCTTGGTGTTGTCGGAAAATTCCAAAGAGAATATAATTACTTTGATATATGTGATGGAAGAGGAAGGAGACGATGACGCGGATGCCGACGCTGACGCTGACGCCGATGCGGATGCGGATGCCGACGCCGACGCTGACGCCGATGCGGATGCTGACGCCGATGCGGACGCCGATGCGGATGCCGACGCTGATGCGGATGCTGACGCCGATGCGGATGCTGATGCCGATGCGGATGCTGACGCCGATGCGGATGCCGATGCTGACGCCGATGCGGATGCTGATGCCGATGCTGACGCCGATGCGGATGCTGACGCCGATGCGGACGCCGATGCTGACGCCGATGCGGATGCGGATGCCGACGCTGACGCGGATGCGGATGCTGACGCCGACGCTGACGCGGATGCCGACGCTGACGCGGATGCCGACGCTGACGCCGATGCGGATGCCGACGCTGACGCCGATGCGGATGCCGACGCTGACGCGGATGCTGACGCCGATGCGGACGCCGACGCTGACGCGGATGCGGATGCCGATGCGGATGCCGACGCTGACGCGGATGCGGATGCTGACGCCGATGCCGACGCCGATGCGGATGCTGACGCGGATGCCGATGCCGACGCCGATGCGGATGCTGACACCGATGCTGACGCTGACGCTGACGCGGATGCGGATGCCGACGCAGATGCTGACGCCGATGCTGATTCGGATGCGGATGCTGACGCCGATGCTGATTCGGACGCGGATACCGACACTGACAGCGATTCGACTCCGGACCCGACGGACCCGGCACCAGAACAGCCTACAGACCCGACTCCGGAGATTCCGACGATTCCAAATCGTCCCGGCGGCAGTGGCGGTGGCGGTGGCGGCGGAAGCAGCAGCCGGGATACAGGCAGTACCCCTTCCGGCGGCCCCGGAGCTACGACAACGATCGATATGCCGGAGGTACCTCTGGCAAGCTTTCCGGAACAGCATCAGGAGGAACTGGAAATAATCGAGGATACAGAGACACCTCTGGCAGCATTGCCAAAGACCGGTGACAGAAGACAGGCAGGAATGCTGTGGCTGTTGATTATGATAACCGGACAGGGAATGCTTCTCTCAGCAGAGGGACTGAGAAAACGCAAAGAAAGCTAATGCAGGGATTGCCAGATCAACCGCATAAGCGTGAGAGGGAATGCAGAGAAGTAGAAAAATATGAAAACAAAGAAGTGCGGTCCGGTCAGCCGGGCCGCACATTTTAAATGATTCCGAAAAGAGAGGGGAAGCTCATGAGTAGACAGCAGAGAAAGAAAAAAACGGCCAAAAGCCAACTGCTTCGCCAGCATAAGGAACGGATGTTCATCTGTTGTGCCGCAATACTCCTGGTTATGGCGGTTTGTCTGTTTGTCAGATTTTTTGGGTGGATATCGCCTAATACGGCTGTGTTCCGGAAAAAACTGGCCCTTCTGGAAAGGCAGATTATGACAGAAGAGACGGCAGAGGCGTTAGGTAAGAGTCCTGCAGGCGGTCAGGCAGGACATGCTGTATTTATCTCGGTATGCAATACCGCAGAACGGGCCAGCGTTTTTTGCGGAACCGGGAAGGATCTGCGTGCTGCCTGGAAAGATGCCGAAGCACAGACGGAAAAGTTTTTGAAGAAAGGAAATTATGATCCGGTATGGGTAAAAGTTGATGTGGCGGAGTCGTCAGATACGCTTCAGACCGAGGAGCTTGTACGGGAGGTGAAGAGAGCACGGCACGAATTCTGTCGCTATGGGATAGCATTTGACCGGAGTTTTCAGACAGCGCTGCTGGAAGCAGAACTCAACGGCGCAAAAATTTATGAATATGAGAACGGTGGTATTGACAAGAAAGCCTTGAACAGCTATCTGAAAAAGTCAGGAAGGAATGCGCTCGAAGAGCTGCCGGAAATTTATACCATATTCCAATGCAGGGGATGGATTTGCGATGAGAATAACCAGGTCTTTCCGCTGAGCACAGATGCGCTGGATTACGGGCGCCGGACAGAAACGGTTGATGCTGAATATGCAAAAGAACTGATTATGAATGCCTCTGCGTTTCTGGTGGATCAGATTCAGGAGGATGGTTCCTTCCTCTATGGGATTTATCCTCGCTTTGACAATAATATTGACAATTATAATATCGTGCGTCATGCCAGCACTCTCTGGTCTCTGATTTGCCGCTATCGTCTGGAGCCGGATGAGCATTTAGCGGAAAAGATTGAGAGGAGCATTGGATTCATGCTTGATTATGTGATTTATGATTCAGATGGCCGGGCCTGGCTCTATGAAGAAAAGGATGAGGAGATTAAGCTGGGGGGCTGTGGTGTGGCGGTAGTGGCACTGACAGAATATATGGAAGTATTTCAAAACGATAAGTATAAGGAAATCTGCTGCGCTCTGGGACGAGGGATTCTTCAGATGATGGATCCAATATCCGGAAAATATTATCATGTTTTCCATGGAGACTTTACCAGGAAGGAAGAGTTTCGCACGGTCTATTACGACGGAGAGGCAACATTTGCCCTTTGCCGGCTGTATAGCCTTACCGGCGAGGAGATCTGGCTGGATGCGGCCCAAAGTGCTGTGGAACATTTCATAAAAGAGGATTATTCCAGGTATAAAGATCACTGGGTAGCTTACAGCATGAACGAAATAACCAAACATATCACGGATAACAAAGCTTATTATGATTTTGCACTTAAAAACGCACAGGTAAATCTTCAGCAGATCCGTGAACGTGACACTACTTATCATACCTATCTGGAGCTGCTGATGGCTACCTTTGAGGTATATGACCGGATGATTGAAAAAGGTATGGACGCGGGAGATTTTGACCGGCAAAGCTTCCTGGATACCATAGCTGTCCGGGTTAACCGTCAGTTGAATGGATACTTTTATCCCGAATATGCCATGTATATGAAAAATCCTCAGAGAATACGGAATACCTTCATGGTACGGCATGACGGCTATCGGGTTCGTATTGATGATGTACAGCATAACATCGGAGGATATTACCTGTATTATAAAAATTACGATAAATTGGTATCATACGGTCTGTCAAAGAATTAGCAGGAGAGAAAAGGATATCCATACTCAACACAGGACCGCCCCATCCGGAGTTTTCTCCGAATGGGGCGGTCCTATATCAGATTCTGAGAACATCAGATCTCATTGATCTTTCTTTTCACATAAGTCGTATGCAGCAGATGATGTGCCTTGGAACTTCCCGGTTTGCCCAGATAGGTCTCATACAGTTCCTTGATTGCCGGGTTCTCATGGGACTTACGGATCGGGTTATCCTTGTCGGAATCATACAGCACCTTTGCACGCAGAGCGCGGATATCTACGGTATTGCGCACATGGCCCGGCTGCTGAGGCTGGCCGCCGCCGTTGACGCATCCGCCCGGGCAGCCCATGATCTCGATGAAGTGGTAGTTGGCTTCCCCGGATTTTACCATGTTGAGAAGCTTCCTGGCATTGCCAAGACCAGAGGCTACGGCAACTTTGACATCCATGCCTGCCACATGGTAGGTGGCTTCCTTGATGCCTTTTGTGCCACGGACCTCCGTAAAGTCCACACTGGCCAGTTCTTCGCCGGTCAGGGTCTCTACTGCGGTACGCAGGGCGGCTTCCATAACACCGCCGGTAGCGCCGAAGATTACGGCTGCGCCGGTTCCCAGGCCCAGAGGAGCGTCAAAGCCCTCGTCAGGCAGCTCAGTGAAGCGCAGGCCGACCTTGCGGATCATGCGGGCCAGCTCACGGGTTGTCAGGGAAATGTCCACATCCGGTACACCGTTGGCTGCCTGGTTCGGGCGCTGCACCTCGAACTTCTTGGCAGTACAGGGCATGATGGAGACGGAAACAATATCCTTCGGATCCAGTCCCATCTTCTCCGCATAGTAAGATTTGGCAATAGCGCCGAACATCTGCTGCGGAGACTTGCAGCTGGACAGATTCTCCGTCATATCCGGGAAATAATGCTCACAGTACTTGATCCATCCCGGGGAGCAGGAGGTGATCAGCGGAAGTACGCCGCCGTTCTGTACCCGGTCAAGGAATTCGTGAGCCTCCTCCATGATGGTGAGGTCAGCGCTGAAGTCTGTATCAAATACCTTATCAAAACCGATCCTTCTTAAGGCAGCAGCCATCTTTCCTTCCACATTGGTGCCGATGGGATAGCCGAATTCCTCACCCAGTCCGGCACGGACAGCAGGAGCTGTCTGTACGATAACATGCTTTTTCGGATCCGCGATGGCGGCCAGAACTTCATCCACCTGGGATTTCTCCTGCAGGGCGCCGGTGGGGCAGACAGCGATACACTGGCCGCAGGATACGCAGCTGGTCTCGCCCAGTCCCATGTTGAACGGGGAACCGATGAAGGTGGCAAAACCACGCTCGTTGGGGCCGATAACGCCGATGCCCTGAACTTTCTCGCAGACTGCCGAACAACGGCGGCAGAGGATACATTTGCTGTTGTCCCGGATCATATGGGCGGCGCTGTCGTCAATGCAGGACGGGGTGCGCTCGCCGTCGTATTTGCCTTCATCCGTCACGCCCAGCTCTTTACACAGCTGCTGCAGTTCACAGTTGCCGCTGCGGACGCAGGATAAGCATTTGCGGTCATGGTTGGATAACAAAAGCTGAAGAGTCTTTCTGCGGGATTCCAGCACCTTAGGGGTGTTGGTCCACACTTCCATATTCTCATTGATCGGATAGACACAGGAAGTGACCAGGCTTCTGGCGCCTTTGACTTCCACCACGCAGATCCGGCAGGCAGCGATCTCATTGATCTCCTTCAGATAACAGAGAGTCGGGATCTCGATATGGGCCAGCCGGGCTGCTTCCAGAATGGTGGAGCCTTTTGGAGCACTTACTTCTATGCCGTTAATTTTAATTGTAATATTCTCCATATCCATTCTCCTCCATTACTGTTTGTAGATAGCGCCGAATTTACATTTCTCCATACAGGCGCCGCACTTGATACACTTCTCCTGGTCGATGGTATGCGGATTGCGGACAGAGCCGTTGATTGCATTGTTGGGGCAGTTCCGTGCACACAAGGTACAGCCGCGGCACTTGTCAGGATTAATATGGTAGGAGAGAAGAGCCTTACATACACCGGCCGGACATCTCTTCTCTATCACATGAGCCTCGTATTCTTTGCGGAAATAGCGGAGGGTGGACAATACCGGGTTGGGGGCAGTCTGGCCCAGACCACAGGCAGAGTTCTCCTTAACGTAGTAGCAGAGTTCCTCCAGCTTGTCTAAATCTTCCAGGGTAGCCTGGCCCTTGGTGATCTTGGTGAGGATCTCCAGCATACGCTTGGTTCCCACCCGGCAGGGAGTACATTTGCCGCAGGACTCTTCCACCGTGAACTCCAGGAAGAACTTGGCGATATCTACCATGCAGTCGTCCTCGTCCATGACGATCAGACCGCCGGAACCCATCATGGAACCGATGGAAATGAGGTTATCATAGTCAATCGGAATATCAAAATGCTCGAAGGGGATGCATCCGCCGGAAGGTCCGCCGGTCTGCGCCGCTTTGAACTTCTTGCCATTAGGAATGCCGCCGCCGATCTCCTCGATGACTTCTCTTAAGGTAGTACCCATGGGAATCTCCACCAGGCCGGTATTATGGATCTTGCCGCCCAGAGCAAAGACCTTGGTTCCCTTGGATTTCTCGGTACCCATGGAGGCGAACCATTCGGGACCATTGAGAATGATCTGGGGGATGTTGGCATAGGTTTCCACGTTATTGAGGATGGTGGGCTTGTCAAACAGGCCCTTCTGAGCCGGGAACGGCGGTCTCGGCTTGGGTTCGCCGCGGTTGCCCTCGATGGAGTGCATCAGCGCGGTCTCCTCACCGCAGACGAATGCGCCGGCGCCCAGACGCAGGTCAATGTCAAAGTCAAATCCGGTGCCGAAGATATCCTTGCCAAGAAGTTCCATCTCCCTTGCCTGGCTGATAGCGATCTTTAAACGCTCCACGGCAATGGGATATTCCGCACGCACATAGATGTAACCCTGGTTGGCTCCGATGGCATAGCCGGCGATGGCCATAGCCTCCAGAACGGCATGCGGATCGCCTTCCAGAACGGAACGGTCCATGAATGCGCCGGGGTCGCCTTCGTCCGCGTTACAGCAGACGTATTTCTGATCCGCGTCATTCTGCTTGGCCAGCTTCCACTTAAGGCCGGTGGGGAAGCCGCCGCCGCCTCTGCCGCGCAGGCCGGAATCCATCAGGCACTGGATGACATCATCGGGAGTCATCTCTGTGAGAACCTTGCCCAGGGCGGCATAGCCGCCGGTTCCGATGTACTCTTCAATCACTTCAGGGTTGATCACGCCGCAGTTGCGCAGGGCGATCCGGTGCTGCTTCTTGTAGAAGTCCGTATCTGCCAGCGCCTTGACTCCGGACTGGGTCACGGTCTCCTGGTAAAGAAGGCGGGTTACCACCCGGCCTTTTAACAGATGCTCAGATACAATCTCCGGAATGTCTTCCACCTTAACCATGGAGTAGAAGCTGGCATCCGGATAGATAATCATAATCGGTCCCAAAGCACAGAGGCCATGGCACCCGGTCTGGACGACGGAAACCTCGTCCTGCAGGCCGGCTTTCTCAATCTCCGCCTTCAGTGCTTCCATTATCTGATGGCTGCCGGAGGAAGTACATCCTGTTCCGCCGCAGACCAATACATGTGAACGATACATTTTTGTCCTCCTTTGAACAATGCTATTTGATGTCTGCTGAATTCAGGGTGTATTCTTCCACCACATGTCCCCCGATCAGATGGCGCTCCACGATCTCAGCAGCTTTGTCGGGATTCATCTTGATATAGGTGATCTTGGATTTGCCGGGTTCCATCACTTCCACGATGGGCTCATACTGGCACAGGCCGATGCAGCCGGTCTGTGTCACGGCTACCTTGCCGGTGAGACCCTTCTCCTGAACCAGCCCGGACAGGGCATTCAGTACCGGGCGGGCGCCGCTGGCGATCCCGCAGGTGGCCATACCCACTACCACGCGGGTCTGGCTGCTGTCTTCCGCCCGCAGGCCTACCTGGCCCTGCATTTTGTTGCGGATGGCTTTTAACTCTTCAAGGCTTTTCATAGTATGTAATATCCTCCAAATTATGACAATGTAATCTGGCGCACGTCTTTAATACACGGCGCCGCCGTCAGTTTCCAGTTTATTCTCAGTCAGATAGTCCAGAATATATGCGGAAATCTCCGGGGTGTCAAAGGGAACGCCCTCCAGCACTTCCTTAAATTCCCTTGTGTCCAGGGTAAAAGACCGGCCGTTATAGTGATATTGATAGAGAAAATCCGTCTCCGGGTGATAGACCACCAGGGTATGTATGGTGCTTGTGATATCCCCCAGGGGCATCCGGTCAATGTGGGACAGGACAAATACTGCCGTCACCGTGGTTCCGATACCAGGCTCTGATTCGATGGAAAAGGAACCGCCTGCTGCTTCTGCCGCATACTTAAAAAAAGGAACCCCCAGCCCTACCTTGCGGGTGGTTCGGCTGGTGAAGAAGGGATCCGTCACCTGGGCCACCTGCTCCGGGGTCATGCCGCAGCCATTGTCAGCGATGGTAATGCTCAGCCGGTCTGCCGCAGTGTCCGCTGCCACTGTAATCCGGACTAAGGATGCACCTGCCCGGGTGGAATTCTCTGCCACATCCAGGACGTTTAAGGAAATCTCAGTCATCATAGGCGTTTACTGATATTTGGCCAGGATGCCCGGGATGTCGTCCGGCACCAGCCGTCCGTACACTTCGTCATTGATCATCATGACAGGGGCAAGGCCGCAGGCACCGACACAGCGGCAGGAATCCAGGGAAAACTTTCCGTCCGGGGTACACTGCCCGTTGGTAATGCCAAGAAGCTCCTCCAGTTTACTGAAAATAGCTGCGGAACCTTTTACATAACATGCCGTCCCGAGACATACGGAAATCTGGTACTTGCCCTTAGGCTGCAGGGCAAATTGGGTATAAAAGGTTGCAATGCCATAAATCTTCTCCAGCGGGATACCCGTCTCGTCGGAGATCATGGTCTGAACTTCGATGGGGAGATAGCCGTAAATCTCCTGTGCCTGCTGCATGATAGGCATCAAGGCGCCCTTGGTGTCTTTCAGTTCAGCGATGACCTTTTTCAAAGCGGCTTCCTGCTCCGGGGTTCCGCTGAAAGGAACTCCTTCTTTTTTGCAAGCCATGTCTCATCCTCCTTCTGGTAATGATACTATTTGTTAAATGTATCAACATTCTACCATGAAAATGATAAAAAATCCATAGTAAATAAATAGTTATCATTCACGTTAAAAACATATCGATAAAAAACATTGATAATTCATGTTTTCGATGGTATTCTTATATATAGCAAAATGACGGTTCGGCTGGAAGCGAGGGCTGTTTTTGGAAACGGGCCGGGAATTTCCGGTTAAAAAACAGGCAACTGCCAGCATGGGGAAGAGGGCAGGATAAACTCCGGAGACAAACGGGGCGGCTGTGAAAGGGAAATCAAATAAGGAGGGCTGGATATGACAGTAAAAGATGTAAAGGAGATACTGGGAGCGCGGGTTCTGACAGGAGAGGAGTTCCTTGACCGGGAGGTGAGGAGCGCCTGCGGTTCCGATATGATGAGCGATGTGCTGGCATTTTCCAAAGATCATTCGGTGCTTCTCACCGGCCTGTGCAACCCCCAGGTGATCCGCACGGCAGAGATGCTGGACATTGTGTGCCTGGTGTTTGTGCGGGGGAAGAAGCCGGATGAGACCATCATTGATATGGCAAGGGAGCGGGAGATCATCGTGCTGGAGACAGGGCATCGGATGTTCTCTTCCTGTGGGATGTTATATAAGGCCGGCCTGGGAGGAGGTGCGATCTGATGGACGAAGCGATTGTTCTGAAATATGAGATTTCTCCGGACGATTTCACCAGGGCAGGGGAGGCCAGCAGTGATGTGAAGGGCAAGCTAAAGCAGCTGGGGGTCAGCCCGGAGGCGATCCGCAAGGTGGCGATTGCCATGTATGAGGGGGAGATCAATATGGTGATTCATGCCAACGGAGGTGAGATCACGGTGGAGATTACTCCGGTGGAGATTAAGATGATCCTGGCGGATGTGGGTCCCGGGATACCGGATGTGGAGCAGGCGATGAAGGCGGGGTATTCCACGGCGCCGGATGAGGTGCGGAGCCTTGGCTTCGGCGCAGGCATGGGTCTGCCGAACATGAAAAAATATACGGACGACATGACGATTGAGACGAAGATGGGGGCAGGGACGACAATTACAATGATTGTCAGGATATAAAGCGTTGGCCGGATTTGTTCAGGGTTCGGGGCAGTGTTCTCCGCGCCCCAGTACTCCATCCGGACAGAAATCAGAGTTTTGAACCGACTGATTTGTGACATTGCGTCGTTAAAATTTCTAGACGATGCCACCGCATCGCCGTCGGAATTTGCCTGGCACTGGTACAAATCATACAGCTCACAACTCTAATTTCTGTCTGGATGGAGTACTGGCAGCATTTTGGAAAAAGGACAGGAGGTAGCAGGATATGGATAAATTTTACCATTCGGTGCGTTTGGATCCGGAACTGTGCAAGGGATGCATCAACTGCATCAAGCGCTGCCCGACCCAGGCGATCCGGGTCAGGAACGGAAAGGCACAGATTAATGCCAAATTCTGTATTGACTGCGGGGAGTGCATCCGGGTATGCCCCCACCATGCCAAGCATGCCACCTTTGACAAGATGGATGTAATGAAGCAGTACCGCTATACGGTGGCGCTGCCGGCGCCGGCCCTGTATAGCCAGTTCAACAATCTGGACGATGTGAATATCGTATTGAACGCATTGCTTCTGATGGGCTTTAACGATGTGTTTGAGGTCAGTGCGGCGGCGGAACTGGTGTCGGAGGCCACCCGGGAGTATCTCAACCATCACGAGGACAATCTGCCGATTATCAGCACGGCCTGCCCCTCTGTGGTGCGCCTGATACGGGTGCGATTCCCGAACCTGATTTCCCATCTGCTGCCTCTCAACCCGCCGGTGGAGGTGGCGGCTTCCCTGGCGGCCCAGCGCGCCATGCAGAAGACGGGCCTGGAGCGGAAGGAGATCGGCATCTGCTTTATTTCCCCTTGTCCCTCGAAGGTGACTTATTCCAAGGCTCCCCTGGGGACGGAGAGGAGCCAGGTGGATCATGTGCTGGCGATCAAGGACGTCTATCCCCAGCTGATCTCCCATATGAAGGCTGTGGGGGAGGAGGCCTGGGATCTGGTGACCTCCGGCAAGATCGGCATCAGCTGGGGGCGGAGCGGCGGGGAGGCCAGCGGTTTGTTTACGGAGAGTTATCTGGCGGCAGACGGCATCGAGAATGTGATTCGGGTGTTGGAGGATTTGGAGGATCAGAAATTTACGAACCTGAAATTCGTGGAACTGAATGCCTGCAACGGCGGCTGTGTGGGAGGGGTCCTGAATGTGGAGAACCCTTATGTGGCTGAGGTGAAGTTAAAGCGCCTGCGCAAATATATGCCGGTGGCCCGGAGCCATATGGATATGGAAGATCACGCAGAGGAGGTGATTCCCTGGACAACCGGCGTGCAGTATGAGCCGGTGTTCAGCCTTGGGGGCAACATGATGGAAAGCTTTGCCCGCCTAAACCAGGTGGAGCGGCTGTGCAAGAAGCTGCCGGGCCTGGACTGCGGCTCCTGCGGGGCGCCCACTTGCAAGGCGCTGGCAGAGGATATCGTGCGGGGGCAGGCCAGCGAGAATGACTGTGTTTATTATCTGCGGGAGAACCTGCACAAGCTGTCCGAGGAGGTTTCCGTGCTGGCGGATGACCTCCATGAGCGGGACAAGGGCGGCCAGGAGACGTTGCGGATTCTGAAGGAGTATATACAGAGAATTTCGGATGAGATGTCCCTTTTAGATAACCGGGAGGCGGAGGACGAGGGCGGGAAGTAGCTTGCCGGCGGGTGGTTTGCAGCCGGGAAGGGACGAAGCTTGCCGGCGGATGGTTTGCAGGAGGGAGAGGAATATGACAGTACAGGAGTTATTGGACAGTGGTATGTTTGCCATAGTGAATGTGGGAGAGAATCCTGATCGGGAGATTACGGTGCCGTTTTGCTGTGATTTGCTGAGTATTGCTATGGGGCGGGCGCCGGCAGGCTGTGCCTGGGTGACAGTGATGGGGAATATGAACACTCTGGCAGTGGCTACCCTGACGGATGCGGCGTGTATCATTATGGCAGAGGGCGCCGTGCTGGATGAGGTTGCCATGAAGAAGGCAAAGGATCAGGAGATCACGGTGATGGGGACCGAGCTGCCGATTTTTGACGCGGCGCTTAAAATATACCAGGCCATGCAGGGATAGGGATATGATCAGCCTTACTTATGACCTGCATATCCATTCCTGCCTTTCCCCATGCGGGGATGATGATATGACACCTGGCAATATTGTGGGCATGGCGGCCGTCAAGGGTCTGGATGTGATTGCAGTCACCGATCATAATACCTGTCGGAACTGTCCGGCGGTGATGAAGCTGGCGGAGCAGTTCGGCCTGCTGGCGATTCCCGGGATGGAGATCAATACCTCGGAGGAGGTTCATGCGGTATGCCTGTTTCCGGCTCTGGAACAGGCCCTTGCTTTTGATGCCTATGTGTATGGCCGCCTGATGAAGTTTCCCAACAAGGAAGCAGTCTTTGGGAAGCAGCAGATCTGCAACGAGGAGGATGAGGTGGTGGGGACGGAGCCGAACCTGCTGATCAACAGCGCGGACATCTCCTTTGACCAGCTTTGGGAACTGGTGCGTTCCTATGACGGAGTGATGTTCCCGGCACATATCGAGAAGAGCGCCAACAGCCTTATTGCCAACCTGGGCTTTGTGCCTCCGGACAGCAGGTTTAAGACAGCGGAACTGAAGGATCTGAAAAAGCTGCATGAGGTGAAGCGGGGCAACCCCTATCTGGATGGCTGCCGGATTATCAGCAATTCGGATGCCCACTACCTGGAACATATCCATGAGCCGGATCTGACGATACCGGTGAGGGAGAGAAGTATTCAGGGGGTGGTCGATGCACTGCTTGGCAAGTAGGAGGAGAATATTGGGAGGAAAAGGACGATGCTTTATACACCAGGAGAGATTGCAGAGAATTATATCGGCATCGGAAAGAAGAAAGCGGCAATGCGGGCAGATAAGATGTTTCTGCTTGCAGTTATGGCCGGTATCTATATTGCCGTGGCGGGATGCGGCGCTTCCACGGCGGCCTGTACGGTGGGTGGTTCGGCAGGGAAGCTGGTGAGCGCCTGTGTTTTTCCGGCAGGACTTACGCTGGTGCTTCTGGCCGGCAGTGAGTTGTTTACCGGCAATTGCCTGCTGGTAATTCCGCTGCTTAGCAGGGAGATCACCCTGCGGGGGATGCTGCGCAACTGGCTGATCGTGTATCTGGGGAATTTTGCGGGGAGCGTCCTGGTGGCCTGGATGGTGGCTTACAGCCATCAGCTGAGCCTGTTTGAAGGGCAGCTGGCTGCTGCTGCGGTCAGTACTGCAGTGGCAAAGGTATCGATGCCTTTTTTGGATGCCTTCCTCAAAGGGGTTCTCTGCAACCTTTTAGTCTGCCTGGCGGTGTGGGTAAGCTTTGCGGCAAAGGATGCCGCCGGGAAGGTAATTGCCCTGTTCTACCCTATCCTGGTGTTTGTGGTCTGCGGCTTCGAGCACAGCGTGGCAAATATGTTTTACTGCCCGGCTGGTTTGTTTGCTGCGGGCCTCCCGGAATATGCAAAGGCCATAACAACAGATACGAGTGTTCTGACATGGGGGAACTTTTTGTTCAGGAATCTTCTGCCGGTTACCTTGGGGAATATCGTGGGAGGCTCTGTGTTTGTGGGGGGTGTTTATTGGTGGGTGTATCTGCACAGAGAGTAGGCCGGCGTGCCATTCAATACAGCCGGGCCTATTCTTCTGAATCTTCAAGTAATCGCATTCCTGCCGTATCCGTGACCGGAAGGGAGAAGACAATGGCGCCTGCCCGGCTGTCGAGACCTGCCTGGTTCATAATAGCCCGCATGATATCATTCTTGCCTTCCCGGCGTGTTACCATAAATATCATTTCTTTTTCGGCGGCAATGGATACGCCGAGGAATCTTTCTGCTTTTTCGGTGCCAGTTCCCTTGGCGTGGATGACTGTACCGCCGACGGCGCTGGCCTCCCGGGCAGCATCCATGATCATTTCTGTATATCTCTGATTGGCAATTACTACCAGAAGTTCATACCTGGTGTCCTTCAAGACGCTTTCCTCCTTTTTTTTAAAATGTACTCTCGGAATCTCTCTTGCACCTGCCTTTGTGGATGATTTTCCGTCATATGCACATAAATTTAATCAACGTACGTTCCACGTACGCCTCATAAATTTATGCACATCTGACAAAAAATCATCTCACAAAATCAGGCACAAAGAGACTCCGAGAGTACATTAAAGTCACGGCCCTCTGTGAGAAACTGAAGCTGTTTTTTACCGCCTACACTGCTGACGGGAATGATAAAAGCAATGCCGCTGCCAAGCACGTCGATTTTCATCTGTCTCTGCAGGCCAGTCTTGATCCGTTTCCATTCACTGTCAGTTACAAAGGCAAAGATAACAACCTTTTGGGCAGCTTCCAGGCCAAAGCTGTCATCTGCTGCATGCCGGTCACTTCGGATGGCAGAGACGCCAGCACCCAGAGCCATAATAAAAGGAACCGTCATAGGGCCAGTGGTGACTCCGCCGGAGTCAAAAGCAATATTCAAAAAATCCTTTGGCACAAAAGCGGATAAAGCGAATATCAGAACGTAAAAAGCAATCAGAAGAGGCGGCAGCGGAACAGAAAACAACATGCGCAAAAGGGCAATCACCAGAAACACGCCAACGCCGCAGGCCACGGACAAAATCAGGATGATAGAAGGGACCGCCGGTACCTGCCCGGCTAATACCTGCAGATCGGGTTCAGAGATCGTGATGATCAAACCCAGCAAAAAGAAAGGATCATGATCAGAAACAGGTGCCGGCTTTGGGTGAGACTGGAACCCACGCGTTCTCCCATGGGAGTCATGGAGATCTCCGCCCCCAGCGTAAAAAACATCATTCCGGCCAGAATCAGCACAGCGCCCATCAGAAAGCACAACAGAATGCTGGGTGAGACCGGAGCAATGGAAAAGCACAGTGTCAACACAATGCAGATAATCGGCAGAACGGCCTGCAGGGCCTCCTGCCATTTTTCCTTCAGCTTTTTTTGAATTCCCAAATTTTTCTCAAAGTCCTTTCCTGGATTTACCTCACAAAAACATGCAGATATAAAAATATCCTACCACAGAAACAAAAGATTTCCAAGTAAAGAACCCGTGTATATTTCCAGACCTGTTCAAGGGATCCGGGAGGTACGCCTTGGGACATGGGGAGAGCAGCCGCCGGATATGGTCTGCAGATGTTTCCGGTTTCGAGATTAAGAATTCCTAAAATTCCTGATGATCTCTTTTTGAAAACAGCGTTGTTTTACAATATGGTTTCTTCGAGACCGGAAGATATCAGCTCTGGAAAAGGGTTTCCCAGATTGCGTTTGCAGGATGCCTAGAAACTCGCAATCCGGGAAACCCTTTTCCAGAGCGTACCTTTTGGAACTCCACCCTCATGGAAAGTATGTGTGCCCGGAAGATGTCTGGAGAGTGGTCTGTCACAGATGACGGGGAGCGGCGTTTTATTAAAGTGTCGAAACTTGGCGATGGAATCTCGTTGCATGCAGACAAAGGTTGCGTCTATAATACAATTTACAACAAGAGAAACAGGAGGGAAGGAAGAATGACGGAGATTAGTGTTGCTATCGCAGAGGATAATCCGCAAATGCTCAATTTGTTAAACAATATGCTGGAAGAGGAAAACGGCATCCATGTAGTGGGGAGGGCGGATAATGGTTCGGATGCCTATGATATGATTATGGAGACAGAGCCGGATCTGGTTCTGATGGATGTGATTATGCCGAAGCTGGACGGGATTTCGGTGATGGAAAAGGTCAGAAAGGAACGAATGGGACGGAAAATGCCGTCGTTCATCATGGTAACGGCAGCAGGCAGCGAGCAGGTGACCCGGGATGCGTTCCGTCTGGGAGCCAGCTATTTTATTATGAAGCCCTTTGAGAAAGATTTGCTGATGGAAAAGATTCGCAGGGTCTGTGTGGGCACAGAGGATCTGCCGGGACAGCCGGGCAGTAGCAATCCCAATCCTTATATGGACCGAAGCGAGTATATCCGCCAGAATCTGGAAAATGATGTGACCCGTCTGCTTCATGAGATCGGAATCCCTGCACATATCAAAGGATATCAGTATCTGAGGGATGCTATCGCCATCTCTGTGGATGAAGAAGAGATTCTGATCAGTGTTACCAAGGTGCTCTATCCCACGATTGCCAAGCGTCATAATACAACATCCAGCCGTGTGGAACGGGCCATCCGTCACGCGATCGAGGTGGCATGGACCCGCGGGAGGCTGGACACGATCCATGAGCTGTTCGGTTACACCATCAATAACGGGAAGGGAAAGCCAACCAACTCTGAATTCATTGCCCTGATTTCGGATAAAATCAGGCTGGATTACAAGAGAATGTAAGAAATACAGAAAGATGACGGCAGTTTTTATAAGATTTTACTTCCTAAATCCGCTCAAATATTGTATACTGATAATAATTAGGGTCTGCTTTGGGGGCGGACTACAGATTAGGAGGTTTTTTCGATGAAGAAAATTTTATTTGTTGCTTCAGAGGCTGTTCCGTTTATCAAGACCGGGGGCCTGGCAGATGTGGCAGGCTCGCTGCCCAAGTGCTTTGACAAGGAGTATTTTGATGTAAGAGTGATGGTTCCCAAATATCTCTGCATCAAGGAGAAGTGGCGCAATGAGATGACCTATATTGACCATTTTTATATGGATTATCTGGGGCAGAGCCGTTATGTGGGCATTATGCAGTATGTTCTGGACGGAATTACTTTTTATTTCATCGATAATGAGTCGTATTTCGGCGGGGACAAGCCTTATGGAGACTGGTTCTATGATCTGGAGAAATTCTCCTTCTTCTGCCAGGCGGCGCTGTCGTCTTTGCCGGTGATCGGGTTCCGTCCGGATGTGGTGCACTGCCATGACTGGCAGACAGGACTGATTCCGGTTTACTTAAAGGATCGGTTCCGCGGCGGAGAATTTTTCCGGGATATGAAGTCCGTGATTACGATCCACAACCTGAAGTTTCAGGGGGTCTGGGATGTGAAGACGATTCAGAGATTCTCCGGCCTGCCGGATTATTATTTTACAGCGGATAAGCTGGAGGCTTATAAGGACGGGAATATGCTGAAGGGCGGTATTGTCTTTGCGGATGCGATTACCACCGTGAGCCAGACTTATGCCGACGAGATCAAGATGCCGTTCTACGGGGAGGGTCTGGACGGACTGATGAGGGCCCGTTCCAACAGCCTGCGGGGGATTGTCAACGGAATCGACTATGAGGATTTCAATCCCGAGACGGATAAGCATATCGCTCACCCGTATAACGCGAAGAATTTCCGTAAGGAGAAGGCTAAGAATAAGGCGGATCTGCAGGCACAGGTAGGGCTGCCTGTGGACGAGAAGAAGTTTATGGTGGGAATCGTGTCCCGTCTGACGGACCAGAAGGGACTGGATTTGATTCAGGGGGTGATGGACGAACTCTGCTCAGAGGATATGCAGCTGATTGTGCTGGGAACCGGTGATGAGCGGTATGAGAATATGTTCCGACATTACGATTGGAAATACCATGACCGGGTATCGGCTCAGATCTACTATTCCGAGGAATTGTCCCATAAGATCTATGCGGGCTGCGACGCTTTTCTGATGCCGTCTCTGTTTGAGCCGTGCGGGCTGAGTCAGCTGATGGCTCTGCGTTATGGTACAATTCCGATTGTGCGAGAGACCGGAGGATTAAAGGATACTGTTCAGCCCTATAACGAATATGAAAGCACGGGAACCGGATTTTCCTTTGCGAATTATAATGCACATGAGATGCTGGATTCTGTCCGCTATGCAAAGCATGTTTATTATGAAAAGAAGCGGGAGTGGAACAAGCTTATTGACCGGGCGATGGCGCAGGATTTCTCCTGGCAGGCCTCTGCCGCCAAGTATCAGGAGCTGTACGATTGGCTGATCGGTTATTAAGGGACAGGTAAGGATTGCTATGTCATTTTGGGAACGGATATGCAGCAATGAGGTTCTGATCAGTGCGGTAGCCGGATGGCTGGTGGCACAGATTCTCAAAACCCTGATCGATTTTGCGCTGAACGAGTCTTTTTCCGCGGAGCGGCTGGTGGGATCCGGGGGGATGCCCAGCTCTCACTCGGCTACTGTGTGTGCCTTGACGACCGGCGCCGGCATTCGGTATGGCGTGGAATCCTTTGAGTTTGCCATCTGTTTTATTCTGGCTTCTGTGGTCATGTACGACGCGATCGGTGTGCGTCAGGAGACCGGGAAGCAGGCAAAGCTATTGAATCTGATCATGGAACAGGATTTTTTTCATCTGGACAACGAACAGTTCCAGAAGCGTCTGAAAGAATTCGTGGGACACACTCCGCTGCAGGTGCTGGCGGGAGCCATACTGGGGATTCTGATTGCGTTTCTGGTGCATATGAAGTATTTTTAAGGCTCTGGTCATAAACTTTTTTTCGGCGCGTTAAATATTATGTGTCAGTGAATGCAGGCATAATAATAGTTTAGAGGTTAGGGAGAATATGCGTCAGAAGAGAGATAAGAACTATGTATGGGTATTTAAGGGTGAGAGGATTATATTGCGGGGACAGGATATCTGTTATGTGCATATGGATCAGCGAAAGACCTTTGTCCATACATGCCGGAGGGAATATCGTGTCAGCGGTAACCTGAAGGCAGCAGAGGAGATGCTGAAGGAACTGCCGATCGTGAAGACCCACAATGCTTTTCTTGTACACATGGATTTTCTGGAATCGGTCAGCGTTCGGGGAGCGATCCTGAAGGACGGGACCTTGATTCCGGTCAGTCAGAATCGCTGGAAGCAGGTGCGGGAGATTGTGGAAGAATACTATCATGAATGCCTCAGAAACAGAGACGAAATACAAAAACAGAACATAAAACTGCAAAACAATGCATATATTGCGCAAGAGGGCTTGTGCATGCACAGGAATTGTGGTAATTTGGGTGCATAACATGTTCGGCAGTGTTCTTGCTGCCAGCCATCCAAGTCCACAGAGAATCTTACCTTGATGGCGGTGGGATTCTTAATGTCTGTAATATAACAGTATGTCAGTGTGATGACATATTCATCTTTGAATTGTTAATAGTGTCCGTGCGCTAGTACTGCATTGCGGAAATAACGAGTGCCGAATTCACCGGAATTTCCGCAATGCAGTACTAGTCAAAAAGAAACCGATTGACAGCCCTGAACGGTTGTGGTAAGATAAATCGGTATGAATGACGCCGGGGCTCAGTTCCTTGGATGCTCCAACCAGGAGCCTGGTTTTCGGTAAGCAAAAAAAAGGAGGGAATCTCATGATTTCAAAGGAAAAGAAAGCAGCGATTATTGAACAGTATGGCAGAAAGGCCGGAGATACCGGTTCACCAGAGGTGCAGATTGCGATTCTGACGGCCAGAATTGCGGAGCTGACAGAGCATCTGCAGCAGAACCAGAAGGACCATCATTCCAGAAGGGGTCTTCTGAAGATGGTAGGACGCAGACGTGGTCTTCTGGATTATTTGAAGAAGACAGATCTGGAAGGTTATCGTGCCTTGATTGAAAAGCTGGGAATCAGAAAGTAAGGAGCTGTCCGGGGGATGTTGCGTTCGGGAAACCGGAGCAGAGACCTGATTTTGGGCAGATCCTGGGATGGATGCGGGGTGGAGAGTTTTCTCCACCCTGTCGTTATTTGCGGGAGGTCCAGAGAACGGACTGCAGATTCTCATCTGTCAGGCGTGTCAGGCGCATGGAGAGGAGAGAGGATATTATTCAGAGGACAAGCCCGAGACGACTGCTGTGTACAAAAGGCAACGGGCTTTTTGCGCAGAGCAGTAGTTTCGGAGTCTTCTGAATTATATAAGATCCGATATTTTGCATTTCTGTTTTTGGACAGGAGTATTGCAAATGCGGATGACAATTAATAGGGAAGAAAAGGAGACGATGTCATGTACAAAAGTTTTAGTATGGAGCTGGCAGGGAGGACCCTGACCGTGGATGTGGGAAGAGTGGCAAAGCAGGCGAACGGCGCTGTTTTTATGCATTACGGAGATACGGTAGTGCTTTCTACGGCTACTGCGTCAGATAAGCCCCGGGAGGGGATTGATTTCTTCCCGTTAAGTGTGGAGTTTGAAGAAAAGCTGTATTCAGTGGGCAAGATTCCGGGAGGCTTTAACCGCAGGGAAGGAAAAGCATCCGAGAATGCGGTGCTGACGGCCCGAGTCATTGACCGTCCCATGCGTCCGCTGTTCCCGAAGGATTACCGCAACGATGTGACACTGAACAATCTGGTTATGTCTGTGGATCCGGACTGCAGCCCGGAGTATACGGCGATGTTAGGTTCTGCCATTGCGACCTGCATTTCGGACATTCCGTTCGACGGTCCCTGTGCCACGACGCAGATCGGCATGATCAACGGAGAGTTTATTGTGAATCCGACCAATGAGCAGAAGCAGGATTCGGATATGGCTCTGACAGTGGCGTCCACCAGAGAAAAGGTAATTATGATCGAAGCCGGGGCAAAGGAAGTTCCGGAACAGGTAATGATTGAGGCGATCTTCAAGGCTCATGAGGTGAATCAGGAGATCATTAAGTTTATTGATACGATTGTGGCAGAGTGCGGCAAGCCGAAGCACTCCTACGAAAGTTGTGCAGTTCCCGAGGAGCTGTTTGCGGCGATTCGTGAGATCGTATCGCCCACAGAGATGGAAGAAGCGGTATTTACCGATGACAAGCAGACCAGAGAGGAGAACATCCGTCGGATCACCGAGAAGCTGGAGGAGGCTTTTGCGGAGAACGAGGAGTGGCTTTCCGTTCTGGGCGAGGCTGTGTATCAGTATCAGAAAAAGACCGTACGTAAGATGATTTTAAAGGATCATAAGCGCCCGGACGGCCGGGCGATTACAGAGATTCGTCCTCTGGCTGCAGAGATTGATCTGTTGCCAAGAGTACACGGATCCGGAATGTTTACCCGTGGACAGACTCAGATTCTTAATGTCTGTACCTTAGCGCCCTTATCTGAGGCTCAGAGACTGGACGGGCTTGATGAGAATGAAACTTCCAAGCGCTATATGCATCACTATAACTTCCCCTCCTACTCGGTGGGTGAGACCAAACCATCGAGAGGACCGGGACGCCGGGAGATCGGGCATGGTGCTCTGGCTGAACGTGCCCTGGTTCCAGTGCTTCCTGATGAAGCAGAGTTTCCCTATGCGATCCGTACCGTATCAGAGACCATGGAATCCAACGGTTCGACCTCTCAGGCCAGTATTTGCGCTTCTACGCTGTCTCTGATGGCAGCCGGTGTGCCGATTAAGGCCATGGTAGCAGGAATCTCCTGCGGTCTGGTAACCGGGGAGAGCGATGAGGATTATATTGTACTGACGGATATTCAGGGATTGGAAGACTTCTTTGGAGATATGGACTTTAAGGTGGGAGGCACCCACAAGGGAATCACAGCAATCCAGATGGATATCAAGATTCATGGACTGACCCGCCCGATCATTGAGGAGGCGATAGCCAGAACCCGTGAGGCGAGACTGTATATCCTGGATGAGGTGATGAAGCCGGTGATCGCAAAACCGAGGAAAGAGGTTGGCAAATATGCGCCTAAGATTGATCAGATTACCATTGATCCCCAGAAGATCGGTGATGTGGTGGGCAAACAGGGAAGCACGATTAATAAGATTATTGAGGAGACCGGCGTGAAGATCGATATCTCCGAGGAAGGGCGTGTGGATATCTGCGGCACAGACAGAGATATGATTGAAAAAGCCAAAGAGATCATTATCAGTATTGTGACAGATATTGAGCCGGGGCAGGTGATCACTGGCAAGGTGGTGCGGATCATGCCCTTCGGTGCATTCGTTGAGCTGAAACCGAAGAAGGACGGCATGGTGCATATCTCCAGACTCTCTGACAAGCGGGTAGAGAAGGTAGAGGATGTGGTAAACATTGGCGACACTGTGACAGTAAAGGTGCTGGATGTAGACAAGATGGGCAAGATCAGTCTGAGCATGAAGCCAGGGGATCTGAAATAAGGGCAGAAGAAAGAATGAGAAAGAAGAAAAATTATCTGTTGGCAGGTGTGATGACAGCAGTGCTGACGGCAGCGAATTCAATCACTGTTATGGCTGCAGCCGAGGTGCCGGCATTTGAGATACCGCCTTCCTCTGCGGAGTCCGGACAAGCAGCAGGTATTGCCGGGGCAGTGGAAGCAGGAAGCAACCCGTCAGCCGAAGACAGTTCTTCAGAAAGCGGCGCGGCGGAAGGCAGCTCATCGGTAGCGGGAGCGGGAAGCGGCGCGGCGGCGGAAAGCAGTTCACCGGTGGTGGGGGCGGGAAGCGGCGCAATGGCGGAAAGCAGCTCACCGGTGGTGGGAGCGGGAAGCGGCACACCGGCCGGAGGCAGCTCGCCGGTGATCGGGGCAGGGATGGCGGCCAATGCCAGCGGTGGTATTGGCCCTGGAATCGCCGGGAGTCAGAAAGTCCCCGGAGGACAGGAACTCACGGGCCTGGAGAATGTGGTTCCGGGTCGGATTGATTATTTTTCCGAGCCGGTGAATAATCCCACGGTGGCAGTGGCGGAAAAATATTCCTACGAGAGTATGGTTTCTGATCTGGAGAAGCTGAAGTCACGTTATGGCAGCAGATTACAGGTCAATGTAATAGGAACATCCCTGGACGGCAGGAATCTGTATGAGGCTGTTTTGGGAAACCCGAACGCAGGGAAGCACATTCTGATCCATGCCGGAATCCATGCACGGGAATACATGACTCCGCTTTTGGTCATGAAGCAGCTGGAATATGGTCTGGAATTTTATGACCGCGGGAGCTTTGACGGCCAGCCGCTGTCAACGATTCTTCAGCAGGTGGCGGTACATTTTGTGCCGATGGTGAATCCGGACGGAATTGCATTGAGCCAGTTCGGATTGGAGGCGATTCGTTCGGAGGAGCTGCGGCAGGGAATTTTGCAGTGTTATGCGAGTGACACTGCGCTAGGCCGGACATCTGCAGCGTTGGACCGTTATCTGATCTACTGGAAGGCGAATGGAAGAGGCGTGGATCTGAATCAGAATTTTCCGGCCAATTGGGAACGGCTCTCTTCGGAGTTGGGGCCTTCCTATGCCAACTGCAGAGGGACGGAGCCATTGTCAGAGCCTGAGACGCAGGCACTGGCGAATCTCGTAAATTCCAGAAAATGGTCAGCGACAGTCAGCTACCACAGCATGGGCAATATCATTTACTGGGATTATGAAGGAAACAAGGTCCGGCAGGCATCGGGAGAGCTGACAGCTTTGATCGAGGCGTCCACCGGATATCGGGCATCGGGAAGCAGTGGCCATGGAGGTTTCAAGGACTGGACGCAGATAAAAGAGGATCCGATTCCGGGAGTGACGATAGAGACAGGCAGCGTGGCATGTCCGCTGCCAATATCAGAATTCATAGATATCTGGAACCGAAATAAGATGGTATGGGCTCTGGTTGCGCGGTATGCAATGGAGCACTGATAAGAGATGGTAAACAGCCGCCGGTATATACGGCGGCTGTTTTGATACATAAGGAAGTTATAAGGGAATAAAACAGGGGTTTCGCTGATGATAGACGGTAAGATGACGGAAACCGCAGCAGATCAGAATGCTCCTTGCCTTTTCAAAGACGTAGCCGATGTGTTCCGGGGTATGGGCATCCGAACCGAGAGTAACGTATTCCCCGCCCAGCTGTCGGTAACGTCTGAGGATATCTTCCGTAGGATTGGGATGCCCTAGGCCATATTTGAATCCGGCAGTATTACATTCCAGCGCTTTGCCTTTTTCGATCAGCGCCCTGAGAATCGGATCAATATAATCCTGATAGTTTTGATAGGAATAATTCTGATTTGTGGTGGGACCATAGCGGACCACATAGTCCAGGTGTCCGAAGGAGTCAAAGCAATCCAGATCTTGGATCCGCCTGAGAGCCACTTCAAAATACCGTTCATAGGCGCTGCGCTCGGATCTTCCTTCAAAAAAGGAGGGATAATAGGGATCCATCCGGTCAATAAAATGGCAGGAACCGATGATATAATCCACATCGAGGGAGTGGGTAAGCGTATCCAGATAATCCCGGATATGGCTTTGCAGCCCCAGCTCTACGCCAATGGAGATCCGGATGCGGCCTTTATATTCCTCGCGCAGGCTGTGAAGCCGGGACAGATAAGCAGGAAAGTCCAGAAGGAAAATTTCCTCTTTCATGCCGGTATCGTAATCATGGTGATCCGTGATGCAGACTTCCTGCATACCCATGGAGATACAGCGCTCGATCTGTATCGCTGCAGGGGTGGAGCAGTCTCCGGAAAATGCAGTATGTATATGAGTATCGGGGAGCATAAGATGCAAGACCTCCTTAATAGAATGATAACAATTGAATTATAAGGGATTTTGGCCGGGTATGCAATCGAAAGCGTTTTTTTAAAACAGGTTGAAATGAAAGCAGGTTCTATGGTATCATTTACTTGATTTTCGTTACTGGGCAGGTGGGACTCTGATGTCGGAGAAGGACAGGACCCGGCGCCTGCAGGCAGCATGGGGACAGAAGAGCAGATAGGGAGAGAAGGATGACAGTAAGTGATATTTCGAATATGTTTGGCTTTTTGGGCGGACTGGGGATGTTTTTGTACGGTATGAGTATCATGGCGGACGGCATGCAGAAGACGGCAGGAAGCCGGATGAGCAGCTTTCTGGGGATGCTTACCAATAACCGTTTCCTGGCAGTGGCTCTGGGAGCACTGATTACGGCGATTATTCAGAGCAGCGGAGCCACCACAGTGATGGTAGTAGGCTTTGTCAGTGCTGGGGTGCTGAACCTTTCGCAGGCAGTGGGCGTGATTATGGGAGCCAACATCGGTACGACGATTACAGCCTGGATTGTGTCCATGAGTCAGCTGGGAGACGCTTTTGAGATTATGAAGCCCAGTTTTTATGCTCCACTGATTATCGGTGTGGGGGCGCTTCTTCTGGTGTTTGCCAAGGGACAGAAAAAGAAGACAATCGGTGAGATTATGATCGGACTGGGGCTTTTGTTTACAGGGCTGGATTTTATGTCCGGTTCCATCAGTCCTTATACGGACGCACCGATTTTTGCACAGGCATTTGCTCTCTTGGGTGGCAACCCGCTTCTGGGAATGGTGATTGGTGCATTGGTGACAGCGCTTTTACAGAGTTCCTCTGCGTCTGTAGGTATTCTGCAGACCCTGGCCTTGAATGGGATCGTGACAACCAATGCGGCGGTGTACATTACGCTTGGACAGAATATCGGCTCCTGCGTCACGGCGATGCTGTCAAGCGCCGGCGGTTCCCGGACAGCGAAGCGGGCGGCAGTGATGCATCTGACTTTTAATGTGATCGGTGCGATTCTTTTCGGATTCTTGGGATTTGCAGTATTTTCCCTGATGCCGTCTTTTGCTTCGGCCGATATCAGTGCGGTGCAGATTTCTATCTTTCATACGGTATTTAATCTTACCATGACGACACTGCTTTTCCCTTTTGGAGATCAGCTGGTGAAGCTGTCCGGAATCGTGGTTAAGGAGAAGGAGGAGCAGGAGCCGGCAGTGGATAAGGAGACAGCGGCAACATTGAAGCATCTCGATGAGCGTATTTTCGAATCCCCGGCATTTGCGGTGGAGACAGCAGCTCTGGAGGTGGTTCATATGGGACAGATTACCATGAAGAATGTAAAACGTGCTCTGGACGCTGTCTTTACCGGGAATCTCGACGAAGTGAAGGATGTGTATAAAACAGAAGAAACTATAGATAATATGGAGAAGATGCTGACGGAATATCTGATTAAGGTGGATAATCTCTCCCTGACAGAACGACAGAAGCGGGTGGTGAACAACCTGTTTTACAGTGTCAGCGATATTGAGAGGATCGGAGATCACGCAGAGAATCTGGCAGAGCAGGCGGAATACCTGGTAGAACATAAGCTGGATTTTACAGATACCGGAATGCAGGATCTGCAAAATATCAGCGGCAGTGTGCTTTTGTCTTTCCAGAATGCCATTGATGCCCGTCAGAACGGCAATATGGATTCAGTCCGCAGGGTAAGCCAGTACGAGGATGATGTGGATAATCAGGAGGAGGAGCTGAGGGAGAAGCATATCGAACGTCTTTCCGCAGGAGAATGCGAACCGTCTGCCGGTGTGGTCTTTCTGGATATTCTCAGTAATCTGGAACGTATCTCGGATCATGCCTACAACCTTGCCGGGTATGTTAAGGATGAACGGTAGCATTTAGTTGAGTCTTACCAAAAGGTACGCCATGGAAAAAGGAGCGGCAAGAGACCGGAACTGGTCTGATGATTTTTCCGGTTTCGGGATCAAGAATTCCTAAAATTCCTGATTTTTGCTAAAAGCGAAACGAAAATCCCCAAACTCGCTTCGCTCAGACAGTGAGGATTTTCGTTTCAACGCCAAACTCAGGAATTTAAGGACTTCTAAATCCCTGCAAAGTCAAAATCATCAGACCAGTTCCGGTCTCTTGCCGCTCCTTTTTCCATGGCTGAGTATTCTCTGTGATAAACGGCAGCAAAGAGCCGTAACAGTTCAGATAATAATGTCAGTAAGTTAAGAAAACGAGAAACACAGCTAAACTAAATGGCATTGGTTCAGATAACCCTTGAGTTGTTACAAAAAGATTCATAAATACAGGTGATTTGGCAAAAAAACTCTTGCTATTTTGTCCATAATTGGGTAAAATAGGAGGCAAGGTTGATTATATTTTAACAATCAATAATTTTTTAACAATCTAGGAGGAATTGAACATGGCAGTAAAAGTAGCAATCAATGGTTTTGGACGTATCGGCCGTCTGGCATTCAGACAGATGTTCGGAGCGGAGGGGTATGAGGTTGTGGCGATCAACGATCTGACCGATCCGAAGATGCTGGCTCATCTGCTTAAGTATGATACTGCTCAGGGCGGATATGCAGGTCATATCGGTGAAGGCAAGCATACCGTTGAGGCTGGTGAAGACTCCATC
The DNA here is from genome assembly GCA_910575255.1 of Lachnospiraceae bacterium. GTDB lineage: Bacteria > Bacillota > Clostridia > Lachnospirales > Lachnospiraceae > Brotaphodocola. The sequence goes on from CAJTEM010000005.1 coordinate 96,605, forward strand.
ACCGTAGATGGAAAGACCATCCGGATCTACGCAGAGAAGGATGCCGCGAATCTTCCGTGGGGAGAGATCGGTGTAGACGTAGTTCTGGAGTGTACTGGTTTCTATACCTCCAAGGCGAAATCTCAGGCTCATATCGATGCCGGCGCCAAGAAGGTTGTTATCTCTGCACCGGCTGGCAATGATCTGCCGACCGTCGTATTCAGCGTAAATGAGAAGACCCTGACCAAGGATGACACCATCATTTCCGCAGCTTCCTGCACCACCAACTGTCTGGCTCCCATGGCTAAGGCTCTCAACGACTATGCACCGATCCAGTCCGGTATCATGAGCACCATCCATGCATACACCGGTGATCAGATGATTCTGGACGGCCCGCACAGAAAAGGCGATTTAAGAAGAGCAAGAGCCGGCGCTGCCAATATCGTTCCCAACTCCACTGGCGCTGCCAAGGCAATCGGCCTGGTGATTCCGGAGCTGAACGGCAAGCTGATCGGTTCCGCACAGCGTGTTCCGGTTCCGACCGGTTCCACCACCATCCTGACCGCAGTGGTCAAGGGCGCAGACGTAACGAAGGAAGGCATCAATGCTGCGATGAAGGCTGCTGCTTCCGAGTCTTACGGCTACAACGAGGATCCGATCGTTTCTTCCGATGTTATCGGTATGAAGTATGGCTCCCTGTTTGATGCTACCCAGACCATGGTTGCTAAGATTGCGGATGATCTGTATGAGGTTCAGGTAGTTTCCTGGTACGACAATGAGAACTCCTACACCAGCCAGATGGTAAGAACCATTAAGTACTTCGCTGAACTGTAATCAGAGAGCGGAAGAAAGCTCAAGCGGGGTCCGGTCTTGACAAGGACCGGGCCCCGTTGCTTTAAAAGATACAACCGGGGTTTGTATAAATGATCAAGAAAGGGGTATTACAGATATGCTGAACAAAAAGACCGTAGATGATTTAAAGAATTTGAAGGGAAAGAAAGTGCTGGTTCGCTGCGATTTTAACGTGCCGTTAAAGAATGGGGAGATTTCTGATGAGACTCGTATCGTAGCAGCTCTGCCCACGATTCAGAAGCTGGTCGGAGAGGGAGCAAAGGTGATTTTATGCTCTCATCTGGGCAAGGTAAAGAACGGCCCGAACGAAGGAGAATCCCTGGCTCCGGTCGCAGTACGTCTGACAGAGAAGCTCGGCAAGGAGGTTGTATTTGTAGCAGATTACAATGTGACCGGCGAGGCTGCAACCAAGGCGGTTGAGGCTATGAAAGACGGCGATGTGGTGCTGCTGCAGAATACTCGTTTCCGTGGCAAGGAAGAGACCAAGAACGGCGAGGAGTTCAGCAAGGAGCTGGCGGATCTGGCTGAGGATTATGTATGTGATGCTTTTGGATCCTCCCATCGCGCACATGCATCGGTAGAAGGCGTGACGAAGTTCATCTCCGCGAAGGGCGGTGTGAATGCCGTGGGCTACCTGATGCAGAAGGAGATTGATTTCCTGGGCAATGCAGTAGAGAATCCGGTGAGACCGTTTGTGGCTATTCTGGGTGGAGCAAAGGTGGCGGACAAGCTGAACGTGATTTCCAACTTGCTGGAGAAATGCGATACTCTGATCATCGGCGGTGGAATGGCTTTTACCTTCTTAAAGGCACAGGGCAAGGGCGTGGGCAACTCTCTGGTGGATGACAGCAAGATCGATTACTGTAAAGAGATGATGGAGAAGGCAGAGAAGCTGGGTAAGAAGCTTTTGCTCCCGGTGGATACCACCATTGCGGCTGCTTTCCCGAATCCCATCGACGGACCGGTTGAGGTTCAGGTTGTTTCCTCTGACGAGATTCCGGCAGACATGGAAGGACTGGATATCGGACCGAAGACTGCGGAGCTCTATGCAGAGGCAGTGAAGACCGCCAGGACTGTTGTCTGGAACGGGCCTATGGGCGTATTTGAGAACCCGACTCTGGCAGCCGGAACCATTGCAGTGGCAAAGGCACTTGCCGAGACGGAAGCTACCACCATTATCGGCGGCGGTGATTCTGCGGCGGCGATGAATCAGCTGGGCTTTGCGGACAAGGTGAGCCATATTTCTACCGGCGGCGGCGCGTCTCTGGAATTCTTAGAGGGTAAGGTACTTCCAGGTGTAGCGGCGGCTGATGACAAAGAATGAAGCGCGGAGAAAAATCATATAAAGGGAGGACAGAAGAATGTCCAGAAAGAAGATTATTGCAGGCAACTGGAAGATGAATATGACTCCTTCAGAGGCAGTTGACCTGGTGAATACATTAAAGCCGCTGGTTGCCAATGATGATGTGGATGTTGTGTTCTGCGTACCGGCGATTGACATCATCCCTGCGATGAAGGCGGCAGAGGGCACCAATATCCATATCGGTGCTGAGAATATGTATTATGAGGAGAAGGGCGCTTATACGGGTGAGATTTCTCCGGCTATGCTGGTGGATGCCGGCGTAAAATATGTCATCATCGGCCATTCCGAGAGAAGAGAGTATTTTGCTGAGACAGATGAGACCGTGAATAAGAAGGTACTGAAGGCATTTGAACATGATATCACTCCGATTATCTGCTGCGGTGAGTCTCTGACACAGAGAGAGCAGGGCATCACCATTGACTGGATCCGTCAGCAGATCAAGATTGCATTTTTGAATGTGACGGCAGATCAGGCGAAGAAGGCAGTGATTGCCTATGAACCGATCTGGGCGATCGGCACCGGAAAAGTGGCAACCACGGATCAGGCTCAGGAAGTATGTGCGGCGATTCGTGTCTGCATCGGAGAGATCTATGATGAAGCTACAGCAGCGGCGATTCGCATTCAGTATGGCGGTTCTGTGTCCGGGGCCAGTGCTCCGGAGCTGTTTGCCCAGCCGGATATCGATGGCGGTCTGGTAGGAGGCGCATCTCTGAAACCGGATTTTGGGAAGATCGTCAACTATAATAAGTAAGAGATAATCTTCGGGGCGGAGGCGACAGCGTTTCCGCCCTGATTTTGTCTCATAAAAACATTTGTGGCAGGAAACATAACGCTCTGGTACGAAGTCTTTTGCGAAAAAATACCACAGGAAAGGGCGACAGGGATGAAAGAATAACGGGATGGAAAAAAGGAAACAGAGCATGAAGGAAAAGGAACCCATGAGCAAAAAGGCTCTTTTGGTCAATATTCTTGTCACGGTCAGTATTTTTGTCATTGCAACTTTACTGGCAATTGCGTTTTTTCACTATAGCGTCAATTCCACCAGTGTGGCGATTATCTACATTCTGGCTGTGATGCTGGTAGCCAGATATACCAACGGTTACGTGCCGGGGATCGTAGCTTCCTTTTTGGGAGTCATCTGTGTCAATTATGTATTTACCTATCCTTTTATGCATTTGAACTTCAGCATTGACGGCTATCCGGTGACTTTTGTTGCTATGGCAGTGATATCAGGGCTGACGAGTATGCTGACTACGCAGTTTAAAAGACAGAATGAGATTCTCAATGAACAGGAAAAGTACCTGATGGAAGCCGAAAAGGAGACGATGCGTGCGAATCTTCTGCGTGCCGTGTCTCATGATTTGCGGACGCCGCTGACCGGGATCATCGGAATGGCAGATACGTATCTGGCAGACAGTGGATGGTTGGCAGAGGAAGAAAAAACGTATATGGTAAAGAGTATCAGTGAGGATGCGAACTGGCTTCTGAATATGGTGGAGAATCTTCTGTCCGTAACCAGAATCCGGGTGGGAGAAACCCGGGTCAATACCAGTCCGGAACCGCTTGAGGAAGTGGTCTCAGAGGCAGTGCAGCGTCTCAGGAAGCGTCTTGTGCAGGCTAAGGTACGTGTTCAGGTGCCGGAAGAATTCCTGATGGTTCCCATGGATGCGGTATTGATCGAGCAGGTGATTATCAATCTGCTGGAGAATGCGGTTTATCACTCAGGATCCGAGCAGATTGATCTGTATGTGACCAGGGAGGAGGAGGCAGTGGCCTTCCATATCCGGGACTATGGAAAAGGGATTGCCCCGGAACGGCTGGAGACGATCTTTGACGGCGGAGGCACGGGAGGAAATCAGAGTGGAGATTCTCATCGGGGAATGGGGATCGGACTGAGCATCTGTAAAACGATTGTCAATGCCCATGAAGGAACCATATGGGTAAGAAACTGGAAGCAGGGTGCGGAATTTATTTTCACATTACCATTGAGAGAGGATAAAGGCAATGGCAAACAAACAGACCATTTTGGTCATTGAGGATGAAAAAAATATCGGCAATTATATCGAGACGATTTTGCTGTCGAATGAATATAAGGTATTGCGTTCCATGAATGGTGTGACAGGACTGTCTTTGTGCACTTCACATCGTCCGGAAGTGGTGCTTCTGGATCTGGGTCTTCCGGACATAGACGGAATGGAGGTTCTTAAGCGAATTCGGGAATTTTCTAATCTGCCGGTTATCGTGATCTCAGCCCGTACTCAGGAGCGGGAGAAGGTGGAAGCGCTTGACGGAGGAGCGGATGATTATATCACAAAGCCTTTTGGAGCGGAGGAGCTGCTGGCGCGGATCCGGACAGCCCTGCGTCATCGCCTGCATGCAGGACGGATTCAGAGTCAGGAACCGCTGTATTCGAGGGATGGGTTGGTGATTGATTTTGAGCGGCGTCTGGTAACGCTGCAGGGAAATGCGATTCATCTGACACAGATCGAATACAAGCTGGTCTCTCTTCTGGCGCGGAATGCCGGTAAGGTGCTGACGTATGATTTCATTTTAAAGGAAATCTGGGGGCCTTATGCCGATACGGATAATCAGATTTTGCGGGTGAATATGGCGAATATCCGCAGAAAGCTGGAGTCTAATCCTGCAGAGCCGCATTTTATTTTCACGGAGATCGGAGTAGGTTATCGGATGTTGGAGTGAGGATAGCTATCTTATCAGAGATAAAAGCAAAAGCAGCGGCCCTGGTACAGCATTGCTTAAATTCCGGTGAATTCGGCACTCGCTATTTCCGCCCTCTGCACGCCTGCAAAGCTAGTATGACCCACGCCAATTAACCATATGTTTCGCTTGTCTAAATTTCCCCCTGCTTCGTTGTCGTCGGTCAACGATGCCACCGCATCGCCTCCCTCCTCCGCCTTGCAGGATGAAAATTTATCCTGCGCGAAACATAATGGTAATTGGTGTGGGTCATACTAGACGTAGGCACCGCTGCGCCGTCGCTTTGCAGACGCACAGATGACGAAAATATCAAGCACTGGATTCACCGTTATTTTCGCAATGCAGTACTAATGACCGCTGTTAATTACCTTCCAGCTGTCTGATTTGGAACGGCGGGCAATGCTGAGGGAACGCGCAGGATTACCCGCAGCCTGATCTTTGCCGGTAAGGACCATATAGATGATGATATTACCTGGATCGTATTCCGCTTCGATACCAGTGTTCCGGTAAAGATAGCAATTGTCCTCAGCCGGATAGATCTCTTCTACACCGTCAAAACCGACGGAGGCCTCTGTAAAATAGTAGCGAGCCAGCTCTTCTGTCTCCAGAAGCTCCTCTTCGGTCAAAGCAGCCAGGTAGGAAGGAGAGAAATCCGTATCTGTCTCGCTAGTGGCGGCGCCGGAGCTTATGAACTCACCGGGGATAAAAGAGAGTGCGTCCCGGGAATCCTCGGGAAGGGTCTGATACCATTCCAGCCACTTCAGGGTATCTTCGGAAAGCTCGCTTTTTCTTTTACTGATGCCATTGAATTCTATCAGCTCATCACCGGGGGCCTCCTTCCCGGCTTCACCGGAGGTGCGGATATCAGATGCCGGGGAGGAGGGAGAAAGTACAGAAATGCTGCAGCCAGTAAGAAAAAAGGCGGCAACAGTAATCAGTAAAGTCTTTGGTCGCATAGGGTAACGCCTCCTTGCGTCTATTATAGCAATGATAGAGGCAAAAGAAATGAAGGTTATCTTAAATTTTGGAGAATTAATTGAGAAATTGACATTTGGTAAACAATTGGTTATAGTATACTTCGAGATAAGAGGCTGGACTGCAGCCGGGAGAGGTAGGAAGAGACATGCAGAAGGATCTTACAACAGGGAACATATTCCGGATATTGGTACGCTTTTCGCTGCCGTATCTGCTCTCCTGTTTTTTACAGACGTTCTACGGAATGGCGGATCTGTTTGTGACCGGACAGTTTAACGGGGCAGATACCATCTCAGCGGTATCGATCGGAAGCCAGCTGATGCATATGCTGACAGTGGTGATCGTAGGTCTGGCCATGGGATCGACGGTAGCACTTGGCAAAGCAGTAGGAGGAAAGAAGGCGAGTCAGGTGGCCCGGGTGACCGGGAATACGGTGTCCCTGTTTCTGATAGCGGCGCTGGGGCTTACGGGGATTCTGATGACAGCAGTGAACGGAATTATAGCTGTGATTTCCACACCGGCAGAGGCAGTGGAACAGACGCGCCATTACCTTCTGATCTGTTTTGCCGGAATTCCTTTTATCACAGCCTACAATATCATCAGTTGTGTGTTCCGCGGGATGGGAGATTCCAAAAGTCCTATGTACTTTGTAGGAGTGGCCGGTGTCCTGAATGTGATTCTCGACTATGTATTGATCGGACCCTTGGGTATGGGAGCAGCGGGGGCGGCTGCAGCAACCGTGCTGTCTCAGACCTTTAGTGTATTTACTGCCCTGTATGTGCTGCGAAGGCGTGATTTCGGGCTTTCAGTCCGCCGGGAGGATTTCCGTTTCTGCCAGCCGGTGATGAAAGAGATTCTTCAGGTGGGATTGCCGATTGCCTGTCAGGATGGACTGATTCAGGTATCCTTTTTGGTGATCACGGCGATAGCCAATCAGCGGGGGGTGGTAGTGGCCGCCAGTGTAGGGATTGTGGAGAAGATCATTACATTCCTGTTTCTGGTGCCTTCAGCCATGCTGTCTTCGATTTCCGCGATTGCAGCCCAGAATATCGGTGCTGGAAAATATCAGAGAGCGGACAGAACATTGGGCTATGGGGTTGCGATCGCTTTTTCCTTCGGACTGGCAGTGTCATTGATCTGCCAGTTTACTGCGGAGCCGATTCTTCGTCTGTTTACGGACAGCCCGGAGGTAGTTCGAATGGGGAGTGAATACCTGCGGTCCTATGTTTTTGATTGTGCTGCGGCGGGGATTCATTTCTGTTTCAGCGGATATTTCTGTGCACATGGACGGTCAGGCATTTCCTTTATCCATAACCTGGCCTCAATCCTGCTGATCCGGATACCAGGAGCTTACCTGGCTTCCGTTTATTTCCCGGATACTTTATATCCTATGGGAATGGCGCCGCCGTTGGGATCGATGCTGTCAGCGATGATCTGCATCGTGGTATTTTGCTGGTATCGGAGCCATAAACGATTGCTGCCGGCCGGAGCGGGAGGCTGACAGAACTGCCAAAGGATTCTCCGTTTGGCTGATTCCCGCGAGGGGTGCTATGCGCCAGTGGCGCATGACCAGCACCGACCGAAGCGGGGCGCAGATCACATACTGCTCTGCAGCGCAGCAAGCTTGATGCCTCGTTGCTTGCAGCGGGGTGTTGACTGTGGCTAGTATAACCCGTTTTAAATACCTTTCTGTTTCGGCAAGGATACTTTTCCGAGAGTGCAGAGGGAAAAGCGGAGGCGTAGTGGGGCTACGTTGAGCATTTTCCCTCTGTGCTATCGGGAAAGCAGACTGGCGAAACGGAAGGTTATTTAAAACGGGTTATACTAGAATGAAAGGAAGAGGATGTTGAAGATATGAAAGCGATTGGAATTATTACAGACAGCCATAGCAGTATCCCACAAGAGGAAGCCAGCCGGCTGGGAATCCGAGTGCTCCCGATGCCATTTTATATAGACGGGAAATGCTGTTACGAGGGGGTGTCTCTGACGCGGCTGGAATTTCTTGAACTATTGCGTTCCGGAGCAGAGCTTACGACCTCCCAGCCTTCGCCTGCGGAGGTAATGCAGCTGTGGAACCAGGCTTTGGAGGAATATGAGAAGATACTGTATATCCCGATCAGCAGCGGACTCAGCGGTTCCTATGCCACAGCGTTGATGCTGGCACAGGAGGAGCCTTATGAGGGAAGGGTCCTGGTGGTGGACAGCGGCAGGGTATCGGCCCTTTTGCACCGAATGATACTGGATGCGCTGGAGCTGATTGAGGAAGGGTATCCGGCAGCGGAGATCCGCAGAATTCTGGAGAAGGATCGGGATAAGATGGTGATCTATATCGGAGTTCAGACGCTGGAGAATCTGAGGCGGGGAGGAAGGATCACACCGGCCACCGCAGCGTTGGGGACGATTTTGAATATCAAGCCTGTGCTGCAGTTTGATGTGGGGACTCTGGATATGTTCAAGAAATGCCGGGGGTTCACCAGGACAAAGAAGACGATGCTGGAGGCCATGCGCCATGATCTGGAGACTCGTTTTCAGGAGTGGTATGAGCGGGGCGAGATCTATCTGCTGGCAGCTTCCAGTGCGCCGCCACAGGAGACAGAGGAGTGGATACAGGAGATTCGGGAGGCATTCCCAGAGCTGGAGGTCATGTGTGATGATCTGTCGATGGGGGTATCCTGCCATATCGGTTATGGAGGGCTGGGAATCGGGTGCTCCTGCAGGCCGAAAAGGCCCCGTAAACAGTAACACGAACAGGAGAACAAAAAAGGAAATTAAAAAAACAGTGACAAAAATGTGTATTTTGTATCTGCCATATCTGCATATTCCCCAGGATACAATTTTGCATATCCAGGAGATTCATCTATTGCCAAAGCATTTAAGGTACATTCAGAGCAGAGAGTTGTTTTCAACCCTTCGTAACAGTTCAGATAACCCTTGAACTGTTACAGCCTTTCTTGAAAATTTTATAAATTTCAGAAAAAAGCATTGACAAAAAAAGAAAAAGTGCTACCCTATTCATATGAACAAATATTCATATGAATAGGGTAGCATGTAATGGAAGCAGTATTGTGTTAAAAGAAGGAAGGGGGAGGTTATGACAGCCGAGGAAAAAGCAAGGATTCAGCAGGAGGTTGATGAGGGAAGCTGTGAATTTATGCATATCCATGAGGAGATCGTGGATAAGGTTGAAAAGGTGATGCCGGATGAGCAGCAGCTTTTGGATCTGTCAGAGTTTTTTAAGGTATTTGGCGATTCCACGAGGATTAAGATTCTGTATGTGCTGAGTCAGTCTGAGATGTGTGTATGCGATATTGCGACCTTGCTGCAGATGGGACAGTCCGCGATCTCCCATCAGCTGCGGGTGCTTAAGCAGATGCGCCTGGTTACATTCCGCAGGGATGGAAAGACGGTTTTTTACAAGCTGGCGGATTCCCATATTCAGACGATTCTGGCGCAGGGGATGGAGCATATCAGCGAATAGGCTGCCTGCATCAATGATACAAGGGAATCTGTTCAGGAGTCATTTCAATTGTGACAGAAGTCAATGGGAGGAGAAGAACATGAAGAAGATTATCAAGCTGGAAGGGCTGTGCTGTGCCAATTGTGCCGCTAAGATTGAGGAAGGGGTGAAAAAGCTTTCGGGGGTGAAGGAAGCTTCTTTAAGCTTTATGACTCAGCGGCTGACGATAGAGGTTGAGGATGGCAGGGAGGATTCCGTGGTTGAGGAGGCCAGGAAGGTGGCAGCCAGGGTGGAGCCGGAGGCAGGCTTTCGGGTGTTGCGGTAGAATGTACTCCGAGAGTACGAGAGTACATTAGGATAACAGGAGGCAGCTATGACAAAGAAGCAGAGAATTATGGGAATCCGGCTGGCTGTAAGTGCCATACTTTTTCTTGCGGCGGTGGTGACGGAGTCTAAAAGTGCCTGGTCATTGTTATTTTATCTTTTCGCTTATCTGTCTGCCGGATATGATATTCCTTTAAAGGCGCTGAGGAACATCCGGTACGGGCAGGTGTTTGACGAGAATTTTCTGATGACAGTGGCTACCTTTGGGGCGATTGCGGTCAGCGCTTTGGAAGAGGCAGTGGCAGTGATGCTGTTTTATCAGGTAGGAGAGCTGTTCAATGACTATGCCGTGAACCAATCGCGAAAATCCATTCAGGATTTGATGGATATCAATCCAGAATATGCGAATCTGCTGCGGGATGGTGTGGAAGAGCAGGTAGATCCGTATGAGGTGGAGGTAGGAGATACCATCGTTATCCGGCCGGGAGAAAAGGTGCCGTTAGACGGAGTAGTCTTAAGAGGCAGCTCCAGCCTGGATACCAAGGCTCTGACCGGAGAGTCGATGCCTGTAGAAGTGGAAGTTGGCAGCAACGTGATCAGCGGTTCTATCAATTTGAATGGTGTGTTGGAGGTTCAGACTACCCGGCTGTTTGATGATTCCACAGTAGCAAAGATTCTGGAGCTGGTGGAAAATGCCAGTTCCCGGAAAGCAAAGGCTGAGACATTTATCACAAAATTTGCGAGAGTTTATACCCCGATCGTGGTGACACTGGCTCTGGTTCTGGCGATTCTGCCGCCGCTGATACTGGGGGGTGGCTGGGGAACCTGGATTTACCGTGCCTGCAGTTTTCTGGTAGTTTCTTGTCCCTGTGCTTTGGTGATTTCTGTTCCTTTAAGCTTTTTCGGTGGTCTTGGTGCTGCCTCCAAAAACGGGATTTTGTTAAAGGGCAGCAATTATATGGAGGCAATGGCAAGCCTGGATACCGTTGTCTTTGACAAGACGGGAACCCTGACCAACGGACGGTTTGAGGTTAGCGATGTGGCTCCGGTTCATGGCGCCAGAGAGGCACTGCTGGAGCTGGCGGCTCTGGGAGAGTATCATTCCAATCATCCCATTGCCCTCTCCGTAAAGAAAGCCTATGGAAAGGAGGTGGATCCGTCCCGGATTGACCAGGCAGAGGAGATTCCCGGATACGGTATTCATGCCAGAATTGAGAAAGATCATGTCTGGCATGAGCTGTATATCGGCAACCGGAAGCTGATGAAGCAGCAGGGGATCACGCCAGATACTCCCTCAGCGATTATGGGAACCACCCTGTATCTGGCGGATGAGACCGGATATCTGGGAGCGATTGTCATATCGGACAGTATCCGTGAGGATGTCCCGTCAGCACTGGCAGGCCTAAGGCAGCAGGGTGTGCGCAGTCTGGTGATGCTGACCGGTGACCGGGAAGAGGTCGGCAGGGCAGTGGCGGATAAGTTGGGCCTGGATCAGGTGTTCGGTAATCTCCTTCCCGGGGATAAGGTCTCAAAGGTGGAGGCACTGCTTGGGCAGAAGTCCTTTGGCAGGACACTGGCTTTTGTGGGAGACGGGATCAATGATGCTCCGGTGCTGGCCCGTGCCGATATCGGAATCGCCATGGGCGGAATCGGATCCGATGCGGCAGTCGAGGCAGCCGATGTGGTCATCATGGATGACGAACCGTCCAAAATTGTGGATACGATACAGATTGCCAGAAAGACCATGAGGATTGTGCAGCAAAATATTGTCTTTGCCATCGGCGTAAAGATTCTGGTCCTGGTTCTGGTCGCCTTAGGATATGCTTCCATGTGGGCTGCCGTATTCGGAGATGTGGGGGTATCCGTGCTGGCAATTTTGAATGCGATCCGTACGCTTTCATACCGAAGGGTGTGAGTTCCTGTTCGCGGGGGGGGGGGGGGGGGGATCCGAGAGGTACGCTCTGGAAAAAGAGAGGGGAGGCGCTCCGAAATGGTCTGCTGTTTTTTCCGGTTTCGGGATAAAGAATTCCTAAAATCCCTGATTTTTGCTAAGAACGAAACGAAAATCCCCGAACTCGCTTCGCTCAGACAGCGGGGATTTTCGTTTCAACGCAAAACTCAGCGATTTAAGGACTTCTAAATCCCTGCAAAGTCAAAAACAGCAGACCATTTCGAGCCGCCTCGCTTCCCGGTTCCATGGCGTACCTTCCGGAACTCCGCGCCCCATGAAAGCAACCCGCGAACAGGCATGGAGAAAAATGGGGAAATCCCCCATTGACAAAATCTTTTCAAACTGCTATTATCAGAAGCATGGAACGAGGATGTTGCATAGAGGTCACGCAGATGACCTTTTGTCATCCTCGTTTTTTCTGTCACAGGAATAGGCATTGTCTTTGTTAATAGAATTTTTAAAGGAAAAGAGAAGGAGAACGAGATGAGTAAGTATAACAAGGAAGATATCGTCCGCCTGGTGGAAGAGGAGGACGTGGAATTTATCCGTCTGCAGTTTACGGATATTTTCGGAATGCTGAAAAATGTCGCCATCACCGCCAGCCAGCTGGAACGGGCGCTGGAGAACTGCTGCATGTTTGACGGCTCTGCGATTGAAGGTTTTGTGCGGATTGAAGAGTCAGATATGTATCTGCATCCGGATCTGGATACCTTTGAGATCTTCCCGTGGCGTCCTCAGCAGGGGAAGGTGGCACGTCTGGTCTGTGATGTATACCGGCCGGGCGGGGAACCGTTTGAGGGAGATCCTCGTTTTGTGTTGAAAAGGGTATTGAAAGAAGCTGCTGATATGGGTTATACTTTTCTGGTGGGGCCAGAGTGTGAATTTTTCCTGTTTCAGACAGATGAGGAAGGGAAAGCGACTACCGAGACGCACGAGATGGCGGGATATTTTGATGTGAGTCCGATCGATATGGCAGAAAATGTGCGCCGGGATATCGTGCTGAATCTGGAAGAGATGGGATTTGAGATCGAGGCCTCTCATCATGAGATTGCTCCGGCTCAGCATGAGATCGATCTGCAGTATGCAGATGCACTGACCACAGCAGATAATATCATGACCTTCAAGATGGCGGTCAAGACGATCGCCAGACGCCATGGTCTTCATGCTACGTTTATGCCGAAGCCGAAAGCAGGGATCAATGGTTCCGGAATGCATATCAATATGTCTCTGGCAGACTCAGGCGGCAACAATCTGTTCGTTGATTCGTCGGACCGGCTGGGACTGAGCCGCGAGGCATATCAGTTCATGGCAGGAATTTTAAAATATATTAAGGAGATTACCGTGCTCACCAATCCGCTGGTGAACTCCTATAAGCGTCTGGTTCCGGGCTATGATGCCCCGGTTTATATCGCCTGGTCAGCAGCGTCGAACCGAAGTCCGCTGATTCGGATTCCCTCTTCCCGGGGGAGCAGTACACGGATAGAGCTGCGCTGTCCGGATTCGGCAGTGAACCCGTATCTGGCACTGGCGGCCTGCCTGGCGGCCGGCCTGGAGGGGATCCGTCAGCAGCTAGAGCCGCCGGCCAGTGTGGATGGCAATATCTATGCCATGACAGATGAGGAGCTGCGGCAGCGAAAGATCGAATGCCTGCCGGAAACACTGGGAGAGGCACTGGAACTCTATGCAGGCAGTACATTTGCAAGAAAGCTTTTGGGAGACCACATTTTCACAAAATATCTGGAGGCTAAGGATGCGGAGTGGAAAAAGTACCGTGCAGAGGTTACAGACTGGGAGGTAGCAGAATACCTGTATAAATTCTGAGAAAACATCGCTTGGGGAGACAGTGAACAAGCATCTGCCGGGAGGTGAGGAATTGGCGAATGTGATTGTGGCGTTTTCAAAACCGGAAGATGCCCGGAATATCAAAAATATACTGATAAGGAATGGCTTTAACGTGCTTGCGGTCTGTAATTCCGGAGCACAGGTACTGGCACAGGCAGGGAATCTAAACAGCGGCCTGGTAGTATGCGGTTATCGCCTTACGGATATGCTGTATGCAGATCTCCATGACAATCTGCCGGCAGAGTTTGCCATGCTGATGATTTCTTCACCAAGCAAATGGAATTCCCGGGTGCCGGAGGATGTGGTATGTCTTCCGATGCCGTTAAAGGTGCATGATCTGGTTTCGACGTTGGAGATGATGGCGCAGACACAGGCACGGCGCCGCAGGAAGCAGAGGCAGCAGCCAAAGCAGCGGAGCTCAGAGGAGAAGGGCCTGATTGATCAGGCCAAGCGGCTTTTGATGGAGAGAAACGGGATGACAGAGGAGGAGGCTCATCGATACATACAGAAGTGCAGTATGGACAGCGGGACGAATCTGATTGAGACAGCGCAGATGGTCATCAGTTTGCTTTGATAAGAGAAGGGACAATGGAGGGAAAACAGGAGGAAGGAATGAAATTTACCAAAATGCAGGGGATCGGAAATGATTATGTCTATGTGAATTGCTTTGAAGAGAGTGTGGACGATCCCCAACGGGTGGCACGTCTGGTCAGTGACCGTCATTTTGGGATCGGCTCTGACGGATTGATTTTGATTGGTCCGTCTAAGGAGGCGGATTGCCGGATGCGGATGTTTAATGAGGACGGAAGCGAAGGGATGATGTGCGGCAATGGTATCCGGTGTGTAGGCAAATACGTCTATGATCACGGTATTGCAGACCATCTGCAGATTACCGTGGAGACACGGGGAGGAATCAAGACCCTTAAGATGGAGGAAAGGGACGGCAAGGTTGTGTCCGTGCAGGTCGATATGGGAGTGCCGGTGCTGACGAGCGAACTTCCCGAGAGGATTGTGGCAGGGGGGATGGAGCAGGAGTTTGTGGGAATCGATGTGGGAAATCCTCATGCCGTATATTTCTGCCCGGAGATTGACCAGTTGGACTTAGAGAGAATCGGTCCCGGGTATGAATGTCATCCCCGATTTCCGGATCGGGTGAATACGGAATTTGTGCGCATCATTGACAGAAAGCATCTTCAGATGCGGGTGTGGGAGCGGGGAAGTGGTGAGACCTGGGCCTGCGGTACCGGAGCCACAGCCTGCGCAGTAGCCGCGATGATGCTGGGACTTACCGAGGATGCCGTGGAGGTGCAGCTAAAAGGAGGATGCTTGCAGATTCGCTGGGATCGGAAGAGCGGCCATGCATTTATGACTGGGCCTGCGGTGGAAGTGTTTTGTGGCGAGATTGAGGTCGGGTAGACAGCGCAGGAACCGGCTGCCAGGCGGAAAGAATATGCCGGGCAGGAATGGAATTGCGGCTGTAGAGGAAGTTATGTGCCGAACGGAGGAATTTATGGATGACATTGACAGAAAAATATTGAAATTATTACAGGGA
The DNA here is from genome assembly GCA_910575255.1 of Lachnospiraceae bacterium. GTDB lineage: Bacteria > Bacillota > Clostridia > Lachnospirales > Lachnospiraceae > Brotaphodocola. The sequence continues at coordinate 111,618 of CAJTEM010000005.1, forward strand.
AATGCCAGAATATCCTTAAAGATGATTGCTGAGAGTACATTTCTTTCTTCTCCTGCAGTGTCGGCCCGGATAGAGAAGATGGAAAAGGAGAAGGTGATTACCGGCTATCATGCGCAGGTAGATCCGATGAAGCTGGGCTATCACATTATCGCTTTTATCAATCTCAATGTACTACCAGAGGACAAGCCGATATTCTATGATTATGCACGGCAGATTCCGAATGTGCTGGAATGCTGCTGCGTGACCGGAGAGTATTCCATGCTGTTGAAGGTGGCGTTTCAGAGTACCATGGAGCTGGATACGTTCATCGGCCAGCTGCAGAAGTTCGGCAAGACCAATACTCAGATCGTGTTTTCTACCCATGTGGGTCCGAGAGGAATTGCAGTGGAAGAGTGAGAACAGGCAACGGACAGACTCCTTTCACATACTGTACTAACAGAGCAGTATGTGGAAGGAGTTTTTATTGTGGCGGAAACCAGAAGTATTATAATTGATGCCGGGCATGGAGGAGCAGAGCCAGGCGCTTTGTTCCAGGGACGCCGGGAAAAGGATGATAATCTGCGGCTGGCGCTGGCGGTCGGAGAGATTCTGGGCAGAAACGGATTAGATGTGATGTATACACGGGTGACAGATATCTACCAGACACCTTTGGAAAAAGCACAGATTGCCAATCGCTCGGGTGCCGATTACTTTTTATCGATTCACCGGAATGCCATGCCGGTGCCGGGAACCGCTTCCGGAGTGCAGAGCCTGGTCTATGAAAACGAGGGCGTTGCAGGGTTGATGGCAGAGAACATTAACCGGGAACTGGTTCAAACAGGATTTGCAGATCTGGGAGTGATCGAGAGGCCGGGGATCCTTGTGCTGCGCAGGACCAGAATGCCGGCAGTGCTTGCGGAAGCCGGTTTTCTGGATAATCCTGTGGACAATCAGCTGTTTGAGCAGAATTTCGATGCGATTGCGCAGGCGATTGCAGACGGGATTTTAGAGACCGTACGGGAAGAGGAAAAGGGACCGGAATATTATCAGATCCAGGTGGGAGCCTTCCCGGATCAGGCAGCAGCCAGACGTCTGGAGCAGCAGCTTCGGGAGCAGGGATTTCCGGCCTTTGTCGTCAGGGACGATGGAATGTATAAGGTACGTTCCGGAGCCTTTTTGAATCTGGACAATGCAGCACGTCTGGAACAGACTTTGCGCAGCTATGGATACGTGACCTATATGATCCGTGAGGCGGCAAGAGAATAGGAAAACGGGTTTTCCCCATATGCGGCAGTTCTTATGGAATTATCAGAACGTTAGCATTAGGAATATTCAGCCATGGGAAAAGGGCAAGAGACAGTCAGAAGTGGCCTGATGATTTTGGCTGTCTCTGCCCCTTTTCCCATGGAGTACCCTTTGGGGGAGGAACTAATTGCCATTGGCTCAGACTGCGGATTAACTTTTCTCCCGCATTTTGCTGATTGTGGCAGTGGCAATAATGGCAAACTGATTTCTTTTAATCGTATTGTCAGTGGCTGTTGTTTCCAGGTAGCCTCTTTCGTCGTAGCTGAAGAACATATCCGTGATGATCATGCGCCAGATTCTTTCATTGGAAGTATGGATTTCTTTGGCAAGATCAAAAAAGTCCTCACAGAAGGAATCAAATATTTCTTCCTTGATTTTTACGCTATAGGTCTGGAATATTTTGGTAAACATTTTTTGGACATGTTCTCTGGTAAAATCATGAATGGTAAAGTTGCTCTGGTTGATTTCTTTGCTGTAGGAATAGCTGCTCATGTCAGATTCACTCCTTTTCTTATGCTGTATTGTGTTTTTGTATTTCGGGTTTGACTCTGATTACCCGCAGAGGATATGCGTGCATTTTCTTGTTCTCTGAGGGGAATATTGCCTTTTACATCTCCGGTACCGGTGTCGGCCGGTCGGGATCAAAGATATCCTCGGCGCGGAACAGATCCGCCAGCTTGCGCTCCCGGCCTTCGCTTTCTGCGGTGATGTCCTTCCACATCCGGTAGCCGTCAAGATTGCGGCGGCCCTGCCGCAGATAATTGTCACCGATCTGAATCCAGTGCGGGTTGGAATCCACATTACAGAAATAGCGGAAGCCTGCCTGGTACAGATAGGAAAACCGCTCATTCTCAAAGGTGTAGGGATGCCAGTCATTGATATCATTGCCAAAGGGATAGAGAATGATATCGACAGGGCCGATCAGACTGTCCACCTGATTCTCCCAGTTATCCGTATCCGTGCGGAAACGATCCATGTCGATCTCACCCATCATCAGATGGCCCCAGCTGTGGGAAGCGAGCTCCCAGCCATTATCCTTGAGACATTGGGCAACACGGGCGGCCTCCTTCCGGTCCTGCTCATAGGTCTCGGATCCGGCATATTTGTCGGCAGTCCGGTAGCCGAGGATGCCTTCATAGCCGGTGAAGGCAATCACGGCTCGTGCCCCCTTGTAGGAAAAGTCCGGATGCTGCTGAATGAAATCCTCCAACAGCGGAACCAAGTCATAGGAGCCGACCAGGGTTGTCTCTTCATCGATCTTCATCTCACAGGTGGGCTTGCCGTCCTCACCGACGATCATGCGGGTGGCAAAGCCGTCGCCTGACATGTAAGGATAGTAACATACATCATCCTGAGACATGACAAAGGGAATCTTGCCTTCCGGCAGCAGGATCGTGCCAGGTTTCATCACGGTATTGCCGTTCTCATCCGTAGTCTCGTAGGCCAAATCGTGCATACGGACCAGCACATATCCCTTCTCATACATTGCCTGGAGAATCTTTTCAAATTCACCGGCAGTCGTCATCACCTGATTATAGCCGTCTGAGTCATCCTCACCATCAAAGGCTTTGCTGTTGTCCATGACGAGGGAATGGAAGAATACATGGGTGATCTCTCCGATCTTGGCTTTTACCAGAGAGGAACGGGTGGATTCATAAGCAGAGATGGCCTCGGCTATTGACGGCTCTGAGGCATACTCGCTGTTCTTCAGAAGATCAATGGCACGGTCGTAATCATATCCGGCCGCAATGGTATCAGCTTCCGATAGCAGCCGGCCGACCGGGGAATCGACGATGATTACAGAACCGGAGTCTTTGGGAACCGGATTCTCTGTACCGGGATTGTTCGGGGAGGGCGCTTCGATCACAATCGGGGGCTGAGAGGATCGGACTGGCCTGGCAGGATCCTGATTTTTCTGAAAAAGGAAGGCACCGGCTGTGCAGGCACCTGCCAACAGAAAACATCCGGCCGCAAGCAGCAGCCGCTGTCGTTTCTGACGCCGTCGGCGGCGCTGAATCCAGAGGTGGTGCGAGTCATATTCGTATCTGTCCATATTGAACTCCATTTATTATAATATAAGGGGGGAGTCAAACATAAACTCCAGATATAATATAACATAGAATTGTAAAAATAGCCATACATTAATATATAGCAGAATGAACTGAGGGACGATATGAAAAGGATAGTGATTGCATTATGTACCGGGAGTTTATTGCTGACGCCGCCGGAGCTGACCGGGACAGAGCAAGGGATTCTGGGTAATTACGGCGAGGCCGGAGTGGAAGTGTCGGCTGAGGGGACCACGGCTTTAAGCCAGCCGGGAAGTGCGGAAAACGGGCAGGAGGTTCAGCCGGGGAGCGCGGGAAATGCGGGAAACGGACAGGAGGTTCAGCCGGGGAGCGCGGGAAATGCGGGTAGCGGCCAGGACAATCCGTCGGGAAATGCGGAAAACAGGCAGGGGAACGCACCGGGGAATTCCGGCAGCTCGTCTGCGGATTCAGAGAGCTTGCCCGCCGGCCCGGAGATCACGGCCCCCAGCGCAGTGCTTATGGAAGCAACCACCGGCAAGGTGATTTATCAGAAGGATGCAGACAGACAGCGCCGTCCGGCCAGCATTACCAAGATTATGACACTGATTCTGATTTTTGATGCCATTGATTCCGGGAAGATTAAGATGACGGATGAAGTGGTAACCAGCGCCTATGCCAAGTCGATGGGAGGATCCCAGGTGTTTTTGGAAGAGGGAGAGGTGCAGACGGTTGAGACTATGATCAAGTGTATTGTAGTGGCTTCCGGCAACGATGCTTCGGTGGCCATGGCAGAGTACATAGCCGGGACCGAGGGGGAGTTCGTGAAGCAGATGAATGAGCGGGCCGCCGGTCTTGGTATGACAGGGACACATTTTGAGGACTGCTGCGGCCTGACGGATTCGGCGGCCCATGTGACAACAGCGCGGGATATTGCCATTATGTCACGGGAACTGATCACTCGATATCCGCAGATCCATAATTACTCCACGATCTGGATGGAGAATATTACTCATGTGACCAAACAGGGGACCAAGGAATTCGGTCTGTCCAACACGAATAAGCTGTTGAAAATGGCTACGAATTTCCGGGTGACCGGATTGAAGACTGGGTCTACCTCACTGGCAAAGTATTGTCTGTCGGCCACGGCGGAAAAGGATGGGGTACGGCTGATTGCTTCGATTATGGCGGCGCCGGATTACAAGGCACGCTTTGCCGATGCTCAGACTCTGCTGAACTACGGATATGCCAACTGTAAACTGTATGAGGATTCGGAAATGCCTGCGCTGCCTCAGCTTCCGGTGCTAAATGGTGTCGAAGAAAGCGTTCCACTAAAATACAGGGGAGGATTTTCCTATCTGGGTGTCAATGGAGAGGATTTTCAGGCCATAGAGAAAAAGCTCATGCTTCCCGAATATCTGGAGGCGCCGGTGGAGCCGGGGGATACCATAGGAGTGCTGCGATATGAGCTGGGAGGAAAAGCGCTCGGAGAGGTAGAAATTTTTGCCGACGGACGGGTGAAAAAAGCAGGATATCGGGATTATTTCATAAAGACCATTGGAGCGTGGCTTGCGGCAGCGATATCTTGATTTTTGCAAACCATGAGCTGAGCCAGAAGAGAATAATGCCATTCCCTGTGCGGCACGGAAAAACAGACATCACTAGTGCCTTGTTTGAAAATTGCTTTCCGTTAGATGTGCGTCACAATTTGTGGGAGATTTGAGCCAAATGAAGGACGCATAGCGGGCTATGTAACCTGAATTTGGCTCAAATATACCGCGAAGTAGGGTGCGCAGATGGCGGGAATGAATTATCAAACACACTTTAGAGACAGAAGGTCTGACGTTTTAGCATTGCCCGGCAGCAGGGAAACGACCTGTTAGTTAATCGGATAGCAGCCGATAGTTTTCATCCGTCCATCTTTTTGAAAAATGCATCAATTCTGCTCTTGATATCCGCATGCTTCAGATTCTTCAGCAAATATCCGGCAGGATTTAAATGCAATACGTTCTTTACTGTCTCGGCATCGTCTCTTCCTGTGAGGAATATGACAGGGATATCTGCGAAATCCGCCTGAGAGCGGATCATCTCCAGAGTCTGTTTGCCGTTACAAACCGGCATATCATAATCCAGCAGGATGAGATCCGGCCGGTTGAGGATGATCGCACGGATTGCCACCACTCCGGATTCTGCCTGAGAGATCTCATAATCATTGCCCAGCAGCTTCTCCATTCCCATCCGGATCATGATGGAATCATCCACCAGAAGGATCTTGTGCTTCGGGCCTGCCTTTTTCTGCGCTTCCCTTGCGGTAAGATATTTTTCTACCTCAGCCGTGGCATTATCTGCGTGAATGGAGTTCTCAGAGCTCTTCACAGGCAGATGGGGCTCTACGACGCAATAAGCGAAGTATCCATCTCCGGCATTGAACAGGAGGCTGGCCAACAGCTTGTCATGATCCAATACTTTCCGGAAATCCTCATAGGCCAGGAAGTTCTCTTCCTCCAGGTTTTGGCATTCTTCTCCCGGGATATATTCCATAATTCGTTTGACGAATCTCTGCATGGCATGTCTGGCAGCATGGAGCAGGCTGTTGCTTAGTCTGCCCGGACTGGAACCCATCTTTCTTCCTACCGTGCTAATCAGCAGACTCTCTTCAAAAACCAGATAAATCTCCTTTTTCTTCTCTGTCTTTTCAGACCCGAAAAGCATACGGTAATAGATACCCCTTCCAAACCGTTCTCCGCGATAGGAATCGCTGACCATCTGAGGCCGTAAAAGGAACATGTCATACATCAGCTGGGTAACAATCTTCCTTATGGTTGTCTGATCCTCGCCAGGAAGAAGGTACTTCCATTTTCCGGCGTTTTTGCCTGTAATGGAGAGGTCGTCCATTGTGGTATGCCCGATCAGCCATCCGGCGCAGACCCCCAGAAAATGTTCCACTGCTTCCGCAGAATAATCGGTCTACTTCAACTCCTGCTCAAGCGCCGGAAGCGTATTCTTGAGAAATCCCTCATGAATGCGTTGATGCTGCTCTAAGTCTTTATAGCCGATGGAGGTCATATAGGCTTCCTCATCTGCAAAATGCTCTATGGCATGCTTCTCGAAAAAGTCGATCCCTCTCCGGCACGACTGCCGGCTGCTGTTCCATCCCCATTTTTTCTGTGTGAGTAAATAGAGCTTGTTGATAAACTGAAAAAGCTCCTGATGCTCTTTATCAATAAGATCCACACCGATATTATATTCTTCTTTCCATTCAAATTGAGTACCCATAAGATATCATTTTGCTGGCCGGAATCATGGACAGACCTGTCCGGCAGTCGCTCCTTTCTCTTTTTTTCGTTGCTGACGCTTGTGGCATCATTTACATCCCTCCTTCTTGGCAGTGTTTGTATCTTTTTAATCTGTCCCCGACTTTCTGTCAAAGAATCCATATGGCCGCGGACTTTACGCGTCTTACTAATATCTATAATATGTCCATTACCTCCGGCAGGTTACGGGGAAAGAACGGCCGTTTTCAAGCCTTTATGGGAAATTATAGCATTTCAGGTTTAAAATTACAAGTGTTCTCTTTTCCGTTTCCGACTTATAAAATTGCTATTGAGAAGAAGTTTAAAGTGGAGTATAATTTTCTGTAAATCTGAAGATGGGAGAATAGAAGATGAGAAGGAAAGCGCTGTTTTTTGATGTGGACGGAACTTTGCTGAGTGAGATTACCCATACGATTCCGGAAAGTGCGCTGAGAGCATTGGAGGCTTCCCGGAGGGCGGGGAATCTGGTGTTTGTCAATTCCGGGCGCACCTATGCGTTTTTACAGGATATTGAGGCGATGGTGGAGTGTGACGGTCTGCTATGTGGCTGCGGCACCTGTGTGGTTGAGAAGGGAAAAGTGATTTTTCAGCATCGGATCGCGGCGTCTCGGGGGATGGAAATCCGCAGGGCCATGCGGCAGTACGGCTTTGACGGGATTTTGGAGAGCACGGAGCAGCTGGTTGTGCAAAAGGAGCGGTCCTGGATGGAAGCAATGAATGCTCTGCGCGATGGTGTGGCCGGCCAGGGTGTGCTGAGGGAGGACTGCTGGGAGGATGAAAACCTGGAATTTGACAAATTCTGTGTTTTTGCGGATGAAAACAGCGACAGGGAAGGATTTTTCCGGTTTCTGGCGCCGGACATCGACGTGATTGACCGGGGAAATAACTTTTATGAATGCGTGCCTGCCGGGTTCACCAAAGCAACGGCCATTGCCTGGGTGCTGGATCATTATGAGATTGCAAAAGAGGATGCCTGGGTATTCGGAGACAGCAGTAATGACCTGGCAATGTTTGAATATGCGGAGAATGCCGTGCTGATGGGATGTCATGACAAGGTTCTGGAACCGTATGCTACTTTTGTGACAAAGAATGTGGAGGATGACGGGATTGCCTGGGCAATGGAAAGGCTTGGACTTCTGGGGTAAACAGAAATGAACAGCCATGCGTGGTTTGTACATTTTGAAACAATTTCTTGTCATCCATAGGGGAACATGATAGAATGATCTTTATATCTTTGGAGAGAAGGAGGTTCCCATATGGAGAATATGGCGCAGGAGCAGAATCAAAAGGCGGATTTATTTGAAAGTGTTCCCATTCCGCGGGCAGTGGCGCAGCTGGCGATTCCCACGATTTTGAGTTCGCTGGTGATGGTGATTTATAATATGGCAGATACTTATTTTGTGGGTATGATCAATGACCCCATACAGAATGCGGCAGTTGCTTTGGCGTCGCCGGTGCTGTTGGCCTTCAATGCAGTCAATAACCTGTTCGGTGTGGGCTGTTCGAGCATGATGAGCCGGGCGCTGGGAAGAAAGGATTATGACACGGTCCGTCAAAGCTCAGCCTTCGGCTTTTATTGTTCGCTTTTCAGCGGCATGATGTTCTCCCTTTTGTGTCTGGTGTTTCGTCAGCCTCTGCTGCTGGTTTTGGGGGCGGATGCGGATACGCTGGCAGCGACAGGGGAATACCTGCATTGGACGGTGATTTGCGGTGCGGCCCCGGCGATTCTCAATGTGGTTCTGGCTTATATGGTGCGTTCAGAGGGAGCTTCCCTGCATGCCAGTGTGGGAACCATGAGCGGCTGTATTCTGAACATTATTCTGGATCCGGTCTTTATTCTTCCACAGGGACTGAATATGGGCGCGGCGGGTGCGGGACTGGCGACATTTTTGTCTAACTGCGTGGCCTGCCTGTATTTTTTTGTCTTATTATATGCCAAAAGAAGAACCACCTTTGTCTGTGTGCTTCCGCATAAATTCGGACTGCAAAAGACGATTGTATTAGGAGTCTGCGCGGTGGGGATCCCGGCTGCGATACAGAATCTTTTAAATGTAACAGGAATGACGATTCTGAATAATTTCACATCATCTTATGGTGCGGATGCAGTGGCAGCGATGGGGATCACGCAAAAGATCAATATGGTTCCGATGCAGGTGGCGCTGGGATTTTCTCAGGGAATCATGCCGCTTATCAGCTATAATTATGCCAGCGGGAATATTAAACGGATGAAAGAAAGTTTGTTTTTCGTGGTTCGTCTGATGATTCCGGCACTGGTGGCAGTAAGCCTGCTCTATTATTTCGGTGCAGGAACCCTGGTCGGGGCATTTATGAAGAATGAGGAGATCATTGCTTACGGGACACGGTTTCTGCGGGGATTTTGTCTGGGAATTCCTTTCATTTGTGTGGATTTTCTTGCAGTCGGCGTATTCCAGGCGATTGGAATGGGAAAGGCAGCGCTGTCATTTGCCTTGCTGAGGAAGATTGCTCTGGAGATTCCGGCACTCTATATCCTGAATGCTTTGTTTCCGCTTTATGGATTGGCCTATGCGCAGTTTACAGCGGAGTTTGTGCTGGCAGTGGCAGCGGTGATTATGCTGGGGCGGATATTCGGGCGGCTGCAGAAGGGGTAGAAGAAAGCCGCGGTGGATTGACAATTCTTCTTATTTATAGTAGACTGAAAAAGGATTTTTACTGCTGACATGAAAGAATACAGGTTTCTGACATGGAAGAAGAGGACATAACAGAAAAGCAGGTTGTTTTTCAAAGACCGGCAGCCCAGGCAGGATATGGGCTGTGGGTTGTATATGCGCCTTTCGGGGCGCATTTTTGCAAAGACAACATATGCTTATGTAATCTTCTGAGGCATGGAAAGACAAAAGCCGTAATACCAAGGTAAAGGATGCGGCAAAGGGAACTAAACAATGACTGACAGGGAAGCCTGAAAGGAGAAAGCAGAGAGCTGTCCGAAAGCGGCTAACTGGTTTTTTGAACAGTTTTCGGCAGGGCATGGAGAGGCTGACCGGAAAGAGAAAGGAGTTTGCGAAAGGAATCGCAGAACAAATTATGAGCCAGAGTGTGTATGACCCGTCATCAATGCGGGCGGAGGAGTTTATCAACCATCAGGAGATTTTGGAGACACTGGACTATGCATGGGAGAATCGGAGAAACCGGGAACTGATTGAAGAGATTCTGGATAAGGCAAGAAAGCGGAAAGGCTTAAGCCACAGGGAGGCGTCCGTGCTGCTGGACTGTGAACTGGAAGACTTAAACCGCCAGATTGAGGAATTGGCACAGCAGCTGAAAAAGAATTTTTACGGGAACCGGATTGTCATGTTTGCCCCCTTGTATCTGTCCAATTACTGTATCAACGGGTGTGTGTATTGCCCTTACCACAAGAAAAACCAGCACATTGCGCGAAAAAAGCTGACCCAGGAGGAGGTTCGCAAAGAGGTGATCGCCCTGCAGGATATGGGGCATAAGCGCCTGGCTCTGGAGGCGGGAGAGGATCCGGTCAATAACCCCATAGAGTACATTCTGGAGTGCATTGACACGATTTACGGGATCCATCACAAGAACGGCGCTATCCGCCGGGTGAATGTGAATATCGCGGCTGCCACGGTGGAAAATTACCGGAAGCTTAAGGATGCAGGGATCGGGACCTATATCCTGTTCCAGGAGACATACCACAAGGAAAGTTATGAGAAACTGCATCCCACGGGCCCTAAGCATGACTATGCTTACCACACAGAGGCCATGGATCGGGCCATGGAGGGCGGCATTGACGACGTGGGGCTGGGAGTTTTGTTTGGGCTGGAATTGTACCGGTATGAATTTGCCGGGCTTTTGATGCATGCGGAGCATCTGGAGGCAGCCTTTGGCGTGGGTCCCCACACCATCAGTGTGCCCCGGATCAAACGGGCGGACGATATTGACCCCAATGTGTTTGACAATGGGATCAATGATGATATTTTTGCCAAACTGGTGGCCTGTATCCGGATTGCAGTGCCCTATACCGGGATGATTATTTCCACGAGGGAGAGCAAGGTCTGCCGGGAAAGGATCCTGAAGCTGGGCATTTCCCAGATCAGCGGCGGTTCCCGGACCAGCGTGGGGGGCTATGCAGAACCGGAGCCGGAGGATGACTGTTCGGAGCAGTTTGATGTCAGTGACAAGCGGACATTGGATGAGGTGGTGCAGTGGCTGATGGGCCTTGGCTATATTCCCAGCTTCTGTACGGCATGTTACCGGGAAGGCAGAACCGGGGATCGGTTTATGTCCCTGTGCAAGAGCGGCCAGATCGTCAATTGCTGCCATCCCAATGCCCTGATGACCCTGAAGGAATATCTGATGGATTATGGTTCGGAGGAAACAAGAAGGGTAGGAGAGGATCTGATCAGGAAGGAGCTGGTGCATATCACCAACGAAAAGGTGTTGCAGCTGACGAAGGAGCATCTTGAGAGGATCGGGGAAGGAAAAAGGGACTTTCGGTTTTAAGAAACCTTTTAAATAAGGTACTTTTACGAAGAAAAGGGAATAACGATGGACTATCAGATGATTGTGTTGGATCTGGACGGGACCTTGACTAACCGGGATAAGGAAGTGACCGAGCGAACCCGTCAGGTGCTGCTGGAGGCGCAGAGGCAGGGAAAGCGGATAGTGCTTGCCAGCGGCAGACCTACTTATGGGGTGCTGCCGCTGGCCGAGCTTTTGAAGCTGGATCAGTATGGAGGATATATCCTTTCATTTAACGGCGGCTTTATTATGGACTGCAGCACCAGGGAGGTCATTTTTCAGAAATTTCTGCCAAGGGAGGTCAATCGGCAGGTGATTGAGCTGGCTATCAAAGAGCAGGTGGATCTGCTGACTTATCAGGATCAGTACCTGATTACCAATCATCCGGAATCTTCTTATGTGCAGCTGGAATCGAGAGTCAGTCATCTGATGGTCAGGAAGCCGGAGAATCTGGCGGATTATGTGGATTTTGCTGTTCCGAAGTTTTTGATGGCCGAGGACGGGCGTTATCTGGCACTGGTAGAGGGCAGAGTCAAAGCGGCTCTGGGGAAACAGTTCAGCATTTACCGATCCGACCCGTTTTTCCTGGAGATACTCCCCAGGGGGATTGATAAGGCGCAATGTCTTGAGTATCTTTTGGATTACATAGGGATGAAGAGGGAGCAGATGATAGCCTGTGGAGACGGTTATAACGATCAGTCAATGATCCGTTTTGCGGGGCTGGGAGTAGCGATGGCCAATGCAGTATTGCCGGTGAGAAAGGCAGCGGATTATGTGACCTTTTCCAATGATGAGGATGGAGTGGCGCATGTGGTGGAGAAATTCCTGTTATGAATGGAGACAACAATGATGAGTACAACAGAAAAAAAGCTTCCGTTTTCCAGTGATTATATGGAAGGTGCACATCCCAATATCATACAGAGACTGGCGGAAACGAATCTGGTCAGTTCGGCAGGATATGGTACGGATGAATTCTCGGAAGCTGCCAGGGAGCGGATTCGGCTTGCCTGCCGCTGTCCGGATGCGGAGATTCACTTTCTGGTTGGGGGAACACAGGCGAATGCAACTGTGATAGATGCGCTTCTTCGGATCTATCAGGGAGTGATTGCTCCGGACACCGGGCATATCAGCCTCCATGAGGCAGGGGCGATCGAGGCCGGAGGACATAAAGTCCTGACCCTGCCGCATACCATGGGGAAGCTTTCTGCCGGGCAGATTGAGGCGATGCTAAAAGAGTATCAGGAAGATGTAAACCATGAGCATATGGTAATGCCGGGGATGGTATATCTGTCACAGCCCACGGAGTACGGAACCTTGTATTCGCATAAGGAGCTGGGAGAGATCAGCCGGGTATGCCGTGAGAACGGGCTGCCTCTTTATATGGACGGAGCAAGACTTGCCTATGCATTGGCCTGTCCGGAAAATGATGTGTCATTAGCGGATATCGCAGACCTGTGCGATGTGTTTACGATTGGAGGGACGAAATGCGGCGCTTTGTTCGGGGAGGCTGTCGTGATTCCGCAGAAGGGCAGGATTCCCGGATTTTTTACGATCGTCAAGCAGCATGGCGCGCTGCTGGCTAAGGGGAGGCTTTTGGGGATTCAGTTTGACGAGCTGTTTCGCGACCATTTGTATGAGCACATCGGTGAGTCGGCAATCGCTTTTGCCGGACAGATTCGTGCGGCATGGAAGCAGTGCGGCTACCGTCTCTATTATGAAACTCCTACCAATCAGGTATTTTGCCTGATAAAGAATTCGGAAATGCAGAGGCTGGCCGAGCGGGTGGAGTTTGGATTCTGGGAGAAGTATGATGAGGATTCAACCGTTATCCGGCTGGCAACGAGCTGGGCGACACGCGAGGAGAATGTGAGAGAGCTGATACAGGGATTCTCGGATTTGCATGAGGGGTAATTCCTGGGCAATCCGGAAGGTACGTTTGAAAGAAGGAAGGGAGCCGGGGCAGTCTGCCGGGGATTTTTCCCGTTTCGGGGTAAAGACGATCTAAAGTTTCTGAATTTTGTTAAAATAAGTGAAGATAACGAGAAATACAGTCATAAGGAACAAATTTTCTTATGGCTGTTTCTTTATGTGCACATATACTGAGTGGTAAAAGATGGAAAAATATCAGATAAAAATATATAAAATAGTCCATGAAGAGAGGGGAATGTATATTTTGACTATAAAAAACAGATAAGTTAAAAAGATGTTAAAATTATAATAGATAAAATAACTAATAAAATTGAGTTGACAACACAATAAGTGTATGATATGCTATAGAAAACGATTTCTTAATGGAGACAGGTATGGTGGAAAGGAAGAAAAAGAAGGCTACCATTAAAGATGTGGCGGGAATGGCGCACGTTTCGATTGCGACGGCGTCTCGTGTGCTCAGTGGTTCGGACTATCCGGTGAAGGAGGAACTTAAGAGCGCAATTTTGGCAGCGGCCCAAAAGCTGGATTATCAGCCGAATGTATTCGGACAGCTGCTCAGAGGAGCGACGAACAAGCAGATCGGTGTGGTAGTGCCGTCGATTTCCAATCCGTTTTACAGTCAGCTGTTTGCTGCCGTACAGAAGGTTTGTATGGATCAGGGATATGTACCGATTCTGTATTCCTCTCACAGCGATCGGAATATGGAACAGCATTATATTGATATGATGATTCATTACCGGGTAGCAGGAACCCTGCTTTCGCTGATGGGATGGGAGCCGGGGATGTGCAGGAGGCTGGAGGAGGCAGGGATTCCCTGTGTGCTTTTTGATCAGCCTCATGAAGATCCGGAGGTATCTTCGATTGATTTTGATTTTTATTCCGGTGGGAAGCTGGCTGCGGAGTATCTGACTGGAGCAGGGCATAGGGAGATCGTTTTTGCTACGGGATCTGTTGACCGGCCTTCCCGCAAGAAGCTGCTGGCAGGCTTTCAGGCGGGGATGGAGCTTGGCGGCTGCAGTTTTGGAGAGGAGCATCTGGTGGTGAATCATACGGTTAAGGGGACCGGAGCCAGCGCCATGAAGGATTACCAATGTGGTCAGGGGCTGGGAGAGATCATTCTGGAGAGACCATATTTGCCGGATGCGGTGTTTGCCGTCAATGACATGATGGCGATTGGGATTATCAAGAAGCTGGAGACCAGCGGAATCCATGTGCCAGTGGACATTTCGGTACTGGGCTTTGACAATGTGGAGTTTGGGGAGATGATCGTACCAGCTCTCACCACCATATCCCAGTCGGCCTACCGGACCGGGGAACTCGCCGCGGAGATTCTCTTTGAGAGTGTGACAGAGGGCAGCAGGATGAAGAAAAAGCTGATGCTGGAGCCGGTGCTGGTCGAACGGGATTCGGTAAGGAGGAAACATAATAAAATAAGGAGAAATCAATGAATGAAAAGAGAATTGAATTTCGACGAGGTAAGGCTGAAGGTGTATGACACCCGCGAGGAGATGGGAAAGGGGGCGGCAGCAGAGGCAGCGGAGTGTATGCGGCGGATGCTGAAGGAGCGGGACGAGATTCACTGTGTCTTTGCGGCAGCGCCGTCACAGAATGAGTTTCTTGAGGCATTGATTCAGGAAGGAGGGATTGACTGGAGCAGGGTGAATGGATATCACATGGATGAATATGTCGGATTTGAGATCGGACATCCATGCTCTTTTAACCGATTTCTTTCACAGGCCGTATTTGACCGTGTGCCGTTTAAGAGCGTGCATCTGATCAACGGCGCCGCAGAGTGCGGGCAGGAGGCAAAGCGGTATGCGTCTGTTCTGGACGGGATTGCCATTGATATTACGTTCATGGGGGTCGGGGAGAACGGGCACATTGCTTTCAATGATCCGGAGGTGGCAGACTTTCACGATACGAAGACCGTGAAGGTAGTAGAACTGGATGAGGTGTGCCGATTGCAGCAGGTTCATGACGGATGCTTTCCCTGTCTGGAGGAGGTTCCAAAGCAGGCTCTGACAGTGACGATTCCCAAGCTGGTCAGTGCCCGGGAGATTTTCTGCATAGTGCCGACGCAAAAGAAGCAGAAAGCGGTGAGGGAAGCGCTGACGGGGGAGGTCAAAGAAGCCTGTCCGGCCAGTATTTTGAGAAAGACAAAACAGGTACATATGTATATTGACCAGGATTGTTATTGGGAATGAGACAGTCCTGGCAGCATGGGGCAGGGAATGGTTTGTGATAAATAGTAAGGGAAGCATAAAAGTCAGGAACGTTTGGAATAGAAAACGTTTTCTATAAACAGAAAAATTTTCTCAAGGAGGCGGAGCATGAAAAAGCTGCACACGATCAACTGGTATTATCTGGCAGGGACGATCCCTTTTTGTCTGGGACTCACCGGAATGTCCCTGAAGCTGGCAGATGAGATGTGGCAAAAGGCCCTGATTCTGGCAGCCGGGTGCGCCGTCATACTTTGGATTGTCAGAAAGTTCTGGTATCTGCCGCGCCCGGAACGGGAGTACGGGGAGCTGGAAGCTTATGATTTGGATCTTCCGGAACCGTTTAATGTCAGGACATACCTGTGTCCGGAGCTGGATCATTATGATTTTCTGCAGCGGAGCATTGAAATACTGTCGCCTCTGTTCCGGAGGCAGGGAGAGGACTTTAAGCTTGTGATCAGTCCGAAGCTGCTGCGTGAGCAGGGGGATGGTCTGGTACGGATTGCCGCTATGAGGGAGATTCTTCGTTACCGCCGGGCAGTACAGGCACGGATTTCCCTGGGGCTGGTGACACCGGCGCTGGCTTTTGCCTGTCTGGCGGAGGGATATTTTGTCTGGGAATGGAAGGAACAATGGGAGTTTTTAGCCGGATACAGCAGTTTTTTCGGTCCGGTGCTGATTGCGTTGCTTGTGATATGCTTTTTGCTGGTCTGGAATGGCCAGGTATCGCGTTTGGATTATCAATCGGACAAAGCCTTGAGGCAGTATTTTTCTCGTGAGGAAATCGTGGAATATATTGAAAAATGGGATCGGCTCTTTGCTGCAGAGCCAGAAGAGGGGAATGCAAAGAGCAGGCAGTTGGAGGAGTTTTATGTCCAACAACGGATCGCACGGCTTTGAGAAGAGACAAGAGGAGGTAGTTATATGAATTGGTTGGATTATGGAGTGATCGTGCTGTTTTTGCTGGTGATGGTGGGGATCGGTTTCTATTCAAAGAATACGGTAAAAACAGCAGAGGATTTTTATATTGGCGGGGGTAAGATTCCGTGGTGGCTGTCCGGGATTTCCCATCATGTGACCGGGTATTCGGGGGTTGTGTTTGTCGGTTATGCGGGAATTGCCTATGCTTTGGGGACGGCGATTTACTTCTGGTGGGCAGTGAATATTGCTCTGGCGGTTTCCGTTGGCGCGGTGGTGCTGGCCCCGAGGTGGCCGAGGCTGCGTCATGCTTTGGGGATTCAGTCTCCCACGGAGTATCTGCGGATGCGTTACAGCACGGCAGCGCAGGTGATTGTAGCGATCTCCGGTATTTTCTCAAAGCTTTTGGATGTGGGCGCCAAATGGGCATCGATCGGTATTCTGGTGACTGGTTTTACCGGACTTCCTTTGTGGATCGGCATTTTGTCCTCTGCGATTGTGGCGCTGTTCTACATGTCCGTAGGCGGCCTGATTGCAGATCTGTGGACAGATTTTGCACAGTGGGTGGTACAGACTCTGGCCGGCCTGATCCTGTTCTTCGGGACGATGACCTATATCAGCACACATTTGGGGATGAATCTGTTTCAGGCCTTCCAGGCGCTTCCGCAGGGCCATATCACGGTGTTTGACCAGACGCAGGGACAGGGCTCGGCGCTGTGGACATTGTTCTACTTTGTCACGGTGTTCTTAAGCTATAATGGCGGAACCTGGTCACTGGCAACGCGTTTCATCTCGGTAAAAGATGCCAGGGAGGCGAAGCGTTCAGCGTTCTTAAGTGCGGCGCTGTATCTGGTCTGGCCGCTGATCGTATTTACTCCGATGTGGCTGGGGCCGCTGACCGTACCGGGCCTTACGCAGGGAGAAGCTTCCAATACTCTGTATGCAACGATCAGCATGATGTTTTTACCGCATGGGATGATTGGTCTTTCTCTGGCAGCCATGTATGCCAATACGCTGTCCATGTGTACTTCGGATTGTAATACCATATCGGCAGTGCTGACCCGTGATATTATTCCGATCTTTAAGCAGGATGTACTGAAGGAAGAAAAGAAGGAGCTGTTTTATGCCAGGCTGACAACGATCCTGTTTATGGCAGTGACAGTTGTGATAGGGCTTTTGAACGAGCGGTTCGGCGGGGTAACCGGGCTGATTCTTTCCTGGTTCTCAGCGCTTTTGGGACCGACGGCAGTTCCGCTTCTGCTGGGGCTGTTCCCGATGTTCAGGCATTGTGACGGCAAGGCGGCGATCGGTGCGACGCTGGCAGGATTTGCCGTGTTTGTACTGACAAAGGCAGGTCTGGTGGTAATCCCGGCGGACTTTGGGACGATTGCACCTACCATAGTGACCTTTGCCGTATTCTACGGAGTCGGACTGTACAATCAGTATGTGGCTAAGAAAGCGGTTCCCAAAGAGATTGAGGAGCTGATGGCACGGCTGGGGCAGGACTGAGAACCGGGATTGCAAAAAGGAGCCGTGGAAAGGAAGAAAACTGGTAAATTATATGCTGCGGACCGGCAGCAGGGAATGAAAAGGCGCGGGCTGTCAGGAAAGACAGCCCGCGGGGGTGGCAGGATGAATAAAAGAAATATGCGTGTGTTTTATGAGGATTTACTGCAGTATGATTTTATTCCTTACTGGTCAAAGTATGTGGATGAGGAGTACGGCGGAATTCTCAACTGTATCAGCAACAGCGGAGGACAGCTTCTGGGAGAGGATAAATTCACCTGGTCCCAAGGGCGGTGGCTGTGGATTCTGGGGAAGCTTCATGAGCTGAAAAAGAAAGGAATTTTTGCGGGGATTTCCAACGAACGGTTAGAAAATTGGATGAAGGGAACCTGGGATTTCCTGAATCAATATTCCATTTACGGCGATTCTGTCTGCTGCTATGTGCTGACAAGGGACGGCAAAAAGAAAGAGGATGCCCGCACCGGGAGATGGGATGCCAGTATTTATGCGGACTGCTTTGCCCTGATCGGGATGTCGCAGTATGTCAGGACCATGGGATATCGCGACGGATTCAAAAAGGCGGAAGCGCTGAAAAAGAGCATCGTCAAAAGGATAGAGACAGGGGATTTTCTTACGGAGCCGTATCCGATTCCGGAGGGGTACCAGATTCACGGAATCCCGATGATACTGGTCAATACCATACATGAGTTTATCCGCATGAAGCAGGGGCTGGGGATGGATGCATCAGAGGAGATTGCCTATGCAAGAGGAAAGCTGGAGCTGATTCTGGATCATTTGTATGACGGAAAAGGGCATATCCGGGAACATAAAAGTACAGAAGAGAGAGCAGGGACGTACCTGTTGGACCGTCATCTGAATCCGGGACATACCCTGGAGGATGCCTGGTTCTGGATTGAATTTCTGGAGGAATTCGGAGGACTTGCAGACTATCTGCCCCGAATCTGTGAGATTGTTAAGACGACCTTTGAGGCTGGCTGGGATTCGCAGTATGGAGGCCTGCTGCGCTTTGTGGATGTGGAAGGCGGACAGCCGCGGGGGATTTCTCTGGGCGGGGCCTATGAGAAGCTGATTGAGGAAACCTGGGATATGAAGCTCTGGTGGCCACACTCGGAGATCCTGTATTTATTTCCCAAGCTGTATGAGGTGACCGGGGATGAAAGGTTCCGGGAATATTACGAGAAGAGCTTTACTTATGTGTTTACGACATTTTCGGATATCCGGGATGGGGAGTGGATTCAGATCCGCAAACGGGACGGCACACCGGAGGAGAAGCTGGTGGCTTTGCCGGTCAAGGATCCCTTCCATATTATGAGGAATTTTATCAAGCTTGAGGAGCTGTGCTTATGATTGAGCTGGGGACATCGAAGGTTTGCATTACGCCGGAAAAGCCGCTGCGGCTGAGTGGGTTTGCCTTTCGCAGCAAAGGTTATGACTGTGTGCGGAAGGATATCTTTGTCCGGGTAATGGATTTTTGCTCGGACGGGGTGCGGGTGGTTGTGATTTACGGAGACTTGCTGTGGTGGAACAGCAGATTTGCAGAGCGTATGCGATCCTGCCTGGAGGCCCGGTCAGGGCTTTTGCAGGAGCAGGTTCTGTTCGTGGCATCGCATAATCATTCCGGCCCGGGAACGGGAGATACGGCAATTGCGCTGCTGGAGACCGCAGAGCCGGAATATTTATCTTTTCTCGAGGAGCGGATTCTGGAGGCGGTAGAAAAGGCAGAGACAGACCGGGAGGCGGTGGAGCTGAAGCGATCCGTCGGACAGTTTGCAGGCAATGTGTATCGAAGAATGAGAACCGCAGAGGGAATCTGCATGATGCCTAATTACGAGGTGGAACCGGACCGGCATCTGACAGTGATTAACTGCCGCCGGCCAGACGGCACGCTGAAGGGAAGAATCATTCATTATCCCTGTCATGCGAATCTGTCCAAGGACAATGAGCTGCACCCCGATTATCCCGGATATCTGCTGGAGCTGTCAGATCGGGACAATCCTGGCAGTGTGGCGGTGTTTTTCCAGGGCTGTACGGCGGATATGAGACCGAACTGTGTTCTGGGAGAGGAATTCCGGGCAGGGACGCCAGAGGATGTTGAAGCCTTTGCGTCAGCTGTTTATCACGGGGTGAAGCTGGCGGAGGCTTCGGGAGAAACCGGACTGGGAGACGAGATGACATTGAACCGGAGACAGGTATTCTTAGGCTTTGAAAGAAGCTGGGGACGGGCGGAACTGGAAAAATGGCGGCAGGATGAACGGGAAGAGATTCGCCAGTGGGCAGAGAAGGTTCTGGAAAAAGGGATAAGGGACGGTGAGGTTCTGGAGGTTTCGGAGTGGAATCTGGGCGGGCAGCGCTGTTATTTCTTCAATGCCGAGATGGCGATGCATTATGCGCAGAAAGCGAGAGAGCTTTGTCCGGGAAGCATATGCAGTGGGTATACAAATGGGATGATTGGATATCTGTGTACGGATGAACAGATCCGCGAGGGAGGGTATGAGCCGGAGGGATCCGCAACATATTTCGGATTGGCCGGGACGTATCCGGTCGGGACACAGGGTCTGATCGAGAGAAGCATGGAAGGCAAGTGAGAAGCATTTTACGAGGAGGATCAGGATGGAAGAGGGGCGTTTGACAGATTATTATTTTGAGGAAATATTAAAAATTCTGGAGGAGATCCGTGCCACGGAGCGGGGACAGATTTTAAAGGCAGCCCGTATGGTTGCGGATCAGGTCAAACAGGATAAGAAGGTATATGTGTTCGGGCCAGGCGGGCATTCCAACCTTGCGGCCATGGAAGTGTTTTTCCGGGCAGGCGGCCTGATGCATATCGATGCGATTCTGAATCAGGATACCATGCTGAGCAACGGGGCGCTCAAGTCCATGCAGGCGGAGCGCCTGCCGGGGTATGGGAGAATTATCATTGAAGACTGCGGGATTGGCGAGGGAGATCTTTTGTGGATTGTGAATGCCTATGGGATCAATTCGGCAACCATTGATGCTGCGCTTACGGCAAAGGAGCGGGGCGCGAAGGTGATCGGTGTCAGCTCCCGGGAGCATGCCATGACTTGTCCGGAAAATCATGCAGCGCGGCATCCCTCAAAGAAGAATCTTCATGATATCGTGGACTGTGCGGTGGATTGTAAAGTAAAGCTGGGAGATGCTACTCTGGAGATCGAGGGCTTTCCGCAGAAAATCGGGGCGCTCAGTACCTATGCCAATGCCTATGTGATGAATTGCATTGTGGTGGAGGCAGTTAATATGCTGGTCAATGAGGGCGTGAATCCGCCGGTCTGGAGAAGCGGCAACTGCCCGGGCGGGGATGAATGGAACAATCGGTTTTTGTCCCGGTTTAAGGGGAGGATACGGAGTCTGTAGATACAAAGTTTCACAGATACCGGGGTATGCTTTGGAGGAAGGAGAGACGGGAAGTGAAGACGAAATTTAAGAATGCCCGGATTGTTCTGCCGACCGGGATATATGAGGGGGAGCTGCTGACAGAGGGGGAAAGGATTGCGGCCATATCTTTGGGCAGCATGCTGGATACTCCGGCAGATCAGGAGATGGATGTTGAGGGGAAATATCTGTCTCCTGGTTTTATCGAGATACATTCGCATGGCGCCGGAGGATATGACTTTATGGACGGGAAGGCAGAGGCGATCTATGGCGCCTGCCGGGCGCATATGGAGCATGGAACGACAGCGATCCTGCCGACGACCATTACCAGTACCCGGGAGTCATTGCTGGAATTTGTGGATCTGTTTAACACGCTGGAGCTGAGGAGGGAGGGACATCCGGATATTCTCGGGCTTCATCTGGAGGGGCCGTATTTTGCCATGGAGCAGAGAGGAGCACAGGATCCGAAGTATCTGCGCAATCCGGAACCGGAGGAGTATCAGGCGGTTCTGGCGAGGACGGATCGGATTCGCCGGTGGTCCTTTGCGATTGAACTTCCGGGCTCTGACGAATTCCTTTCTACGCTGAGGGAACATGGGATCATCAGCTCTTTGGCACATTCGGAGGCGAACTGTGACGAGGTGTTCCGGGCATACGAAAACGGACTGGCGGCATTGACGCATTTTTACTCGTGCATGACGACCGTGAAGCGGGTAAATGCTTTCCGCGTGGCAGGAGCCATTGAGGCAGGCTATCTGCTGGATGATCTTTATGTGGAGGTGATTGCTGATGGCTGTCATCTGCCGGCCGAACTTCTGAAGCTGATTTATAAGGTCAAGGGACCGGACCGAATCTGCCTGGTGACAGACAGCATGCGTGCTGCCGGCATGCCGGACGGAGAGTATATTCTGGGCAGGGCTGACACAGGAATGATCTGCATCAAGGAGGATGGGGTAGCTAAGCTTCCTGACCGTTCGGCATTTGCCGGAAGCGTGGCTACCTCGGATCGGCTGGTGAGGACTTTCAGAAAGCTGACCGGGGCGCCGCTTCACGAGGTGGTGAAGATGGCTTCCTATACGCCGGCGCGTCTTCTGGGAATGGGGGACAGAAAGGGTTCGATCGGACTGGGAAAGGATGCGGATCTGGTAGTGTTTGATGAGGAGGTGCAGGTCTCGATGGTTATGGTGAGGGGGAAGGCAGTGTATACGGGAGCATAAAAAGGGCGGCATTTTTGCCGCCCTTTTCTCTGGGAGCAGAATTTATTTCTTCGCCTTTTTCGAAAATTCCGTTGTCACCAGATCCTCATAAGGAACCCGTTTGGGAAGTTCACCGGCTTCTTCCAGGATATTTTGCAGCAGCTCGAAGCTTTCCGACTCAAAGATGGTATCCTCCTTCCAGGTGTCCTGGGACTTATAACGTTCGACAATGGCCGTGATATTTTCCAGCGGGGTTTCCTTGAACTGAGGCTGGATGACCTTGGCGATTTCCTCTGCGGAGTGGGAATTGACATACTCCAGGCCTTTTTGGATGGCGTTGGTGAATTTCTGGATTACTTCAGGATGAGCCTTTAGGTAGCTTTGTCTGGCACTGTAGGCAGTGTAGGGGACATAGCCGGAGTCGGTGCCAAGGGAGGCCACCACGTAGCCGCTGCCCTCCAGCTCTAGGCCGGTGGCGAAGGGCTCGAATTCAACGGTGTAATCCGAATCGCTGCTGGTAAAAGCGGCGGCAGTGAGTCCGAAGTTGATACTCTGGTCAATGGTCAGGTCGAGTTTGGGGTCGATGCCGTTTTTCTTTAAGATATACTCAAATACCATTTGGGGCATACCGCCGGCTCTCCCCCCCAGAACTTTCGTCCCTTTCAGTTTATCCCAGGTAAAATGATCGTCCGGCTGGCGGGCCACCAGGAAATTACCGGCGCGTTGGGTCAGCTGGGCGAAGTTGACGGCATAATCCTCAGAACCGCCGGCATAGGTGTAGATACTGGCTTCGGATCCCATGAAGCCGATGTCAGCATCACCGCTGACAAGGGCAGTCATTACCTTGTCAGCCCCTGCTCCGTTGACTAAAGTGAGATCAATCCCCTCGTCTTTAAAGTACCCCAGTTCAATGGCTGCGTACTGAGGTGCATAGAAGATGGAGTGGGCGACCTCATTTAAGGTGACCTTTGTCAGTCCCGCGCCAGCGGTTTTGGGCTGGCAGGCAGTGAATGAGGAGAGCAGCAGGACTGCGGTAAGGGACAGGCCTGCCAGCCTCCTTCCTGCATTTTTTTTCATAATTCCTCCTGAATGACATTCATTAATATTACATGATATGAATCCGGAGGAATGCATGTGAAATAAAGTTTGGTGACGTGGAGGATTCAGGAATACTTTTTGCGTGAATACTGATAGTAAAGCTTGGTGATCTCCTGCAGCATATCCGTGTGGGCAAAGTCCCGATGGTAGACAATGTTGATCTCGCGGGTCATACTGAGGTTCTCAATGGGAAGTCCGGCCATCTTGCCCTTGCGCAGCTCAGAGGCAAAGGTGCTTCGGGGAAGGATGGAGACGCCGAAGTTTCTGCGGACCAGGTCCTTGATGGTGGCGACATTGTCTACCTCTAATATGACATTGAATTCGTCCAATGTCTGGTTGTTGCTTTCCAGATGGGAGGCGAAGAGGTTGCGTGTGGCAGAATCCGGCAGGCGCAGTATCAGCTTTTGCCTCTTCAGCTCTTCCAGGGTAACGATGCTTTTTTGCGCCAGTGGGTGGTCTTTGGATACAGCCAGGATCAGGGAATCAGTATCCAAAAGCACTTTATTGAAATTGGGATCGACAATTTTTCCCTCCACAATGGCGATATCCAGTTCATAGGTTTTTAGTTTATAATAAAGATTATTTATGGTATCAGAAAGAATCGTTATCTTGCAGTTCTCGGCAAGGCTGCTGTATTTGGCAAGGACCTCCACAATGATATTGCTCTCTGAGGTGTGAGTGACGCCGACGGAGAGCCGGGTGAGGTTCTTTTTTTCGTCTTGCAGGGCCTGCTCGAGGTTCTGATACAGATTCTCGATTCTTCGGGCGTATTTGACGGCGATTTCTCCTTCAGGAGTCAGTTTTAGAGCGCCTTCTCCCCGGATGAACAGGCTGACCTTCAGATCGTGTTCGAGCTGGCGGATGTGCTGACTGACGGCAGGCTGGGTCAGCGAAAGAAGCTTGGCGGCTCTGGTAAAGTTCCTGGTTTCGTTGACCTTCAGCAAGGTCTCGAGTTTGGCATCCATCATAGGGAATCCTCCTGATATCATGATTTGTTATTAGGATACAAAAACTAATAATTTGTATTTATGGAAATTGCTGCTATAATTATAGCACCGCCAAGAAGACGGTACAAGAAAAAAGGATGCAGCAGGGGGGAATAAAAATGCAGTTTTTTTATGGAAACATGGATGAATCGACAATCGTGCTTTGCTCGCTGGCAATAATTCTGTTTGCCGGCTTTTTAGTGACCAGGCTGACAAAGTATCTGCGTCTGCCGAATGTCAGTGGTTATATTATCGCAGGTGTGCTGATTGGCCCGGGCTGCCTGCGTCTGATTCCGGAGGACATTTTATCCCATATGGGATTTATGAGTGATATCGCGCTGGCTTTCATTGCCTTCGGCGTCGGGAAGTTCTTTAAAAAGGAGGTTATCCAGGAGGCAGGGCCTCGGATTATCCTGATTACGGTTCTGGAAGCTGTGGCAGCAGGGGTGCTGGTGACATTTTCTATGAGGTTTTTGTTCCATGTGAATTGGAATTTTGCCTTGATTCTCGGGGCGATTGCCACGGCCACGGCGCCGGCCAGCACCATGATGACGATCCACCAGTACCATGCTCGGGGAGAGTATGTGACTACATTGCTGCAGGTGGTGGCATTGGATGATGTGGTGTGTCTTTTGATCTACAGCGTAGTGGTTGCCGTGGTCAATGCCGGAACGGACGGACATATCACACTGTCTGATATTTTTGTTCCTATTATGGGAAATGCGGCCGGGATGGTTCTGGGGGCTGCCTGTGCGTTCTTTTTGTCGCGGCTTCTGACTCCGGCAAGGAGCAAGGATAACCGGCTGATTCTGACCATTGCAATGCTGCTGGCGCTTTCTGGCATTGGGGCGATCTTTGGCCTCTCCCCGCTGCTTTCCTGCATGGTATTCGGCGCTGTCTATATGAACCTGAAGGATGACCGGAAGCTGTTTAAACAGATCAATCATTTCACACCGCCGATTATGAGCATGTTTTTTATCATATCCGGCATGAACCTGGATCTGGGAGCAATAAAAACTGCGGGGGTGATCGGAGCGAGCTACTTTCTAATACGAATTGTGGGGAAATATTCCGGCGCATATCTCGGATGTGTTCTGACCGGTATGCCGGCCAATATCCGGAATTATCTGGGGCTGGCGCTGATCCCGCAGGCAGGGGTTGCCATCGGGCTGGCATTTCTGGGTAAGCGTCTGCTGCCGGCAGAGATCGGGGATATGCTTCTGACCATTATACTGTCATCATCGGTATTGTATGAGCTGGTGGGTCCGGCCTGCGCGAAGGCTTCGTTTTTCCTGTCAGGCTCTGTCAAGCCGGCGATAGCAAAGTCCGTGGAGGAATGTCAGGAGAAAGGGAAAAGAAAAAAAACAGGAAAGAGAGGCAAAACCATGAAAGTGGGGCAGGCGTGAATCGTCTGCCTTTTTCTTGTATCACAGGAAAGTGCGTCCCGCACTACGCGCAAAGGAAGATGGCTGCTGTCGCAGCCGCGCTTCGGTGCGAGAGTCCGGCTCGTCGGACTTTCTATTAGAGAATTAAAACAGCAGAGCAAAATAAAAACAACCAGTATCTGCGAAAACGATCAACAAAAATTAGTCATTTAGTCGATTGATTTTTCGGGAGGAATGGAGTAAATTAGGTTACTGAAATTTGTGGTGTCCCCTTGTCCGCTGAGGGTACTTCCGGGTGAGAGAAATCACAGGTTATGAAATGAATAAGTGAGGGATTAGAATGGCAAATACTTCGATAAAGGATATGACATCGGGTTCTCCGGCAAGGCTCATTTTCGGTTTTTTTGTGCCCATGGTTTTCGGGCTATTGTTTCAGCAGCTTTATAATATGGTGGATACTATTATTGTGGGAAATTACTTAGGGGTCCGTGCCCTGGCATCTGTGGGATCTACCGGTTCCGTTAATTTTATGATTATCGGGTTCTGTATGGGAGTGTGCAACGGCTTTGCCATTCCCGTGGCGCAGAAGTTCGGGGAAAAGAATTTCACACAGCTGCGCAGGTTCGCTGCCAACGGAGCCTGGCTGGCGATGATATTTGCAGGAGTGATGACAACTGTGGTATGTCTGCTGTGCCGACGGATCCTGATGTGGATGAATACCCCGGCAGATATTATTGACGGTGCTTACGCTTACATTTTTGTGATTTTTCTGGGGATTCCTGCGACTTATCTGTATAATATGGTATCCGGGATTATCCGGTCTTTGGGGGACAGCCGTACGCCTCTATATTTTCTGGTCATGTCTTCGCTGCTGAATGTGGCGCTGGATCTGTTCACGATTGTGGTGCTTGGAATGGGAGTAGCCGGAGCCGCCTGGGCGACTGTAATTTCTCAGGCTGTTTCTGGCATTGCCTGTCTGATATTCATGGCAAAGCGGTATGAAGTGTTGCGGATGACAAAAGAGGAGGCTGCTCCGAATGGGAATATCATGAAGATTCTGTGCGGGATCGGGATTCCTATGGGATTGCAGTATTCGATCACTGCGATCGGGAGTATGGTGCTGCAGGTGGCGGTCAATGGACTGGGCTCGATGTCTGTGGCAGCAATGACGGCAGCGACAAAGATCAGTATGTTTTTCTGTTGCCCGTTTGATGCTCTGGGTTCTACCATGGCAACCTATGGCGGACAGAATATCGGAGCCCGCCGGCTGGAACGGTTGGGTGAGGGCATGAAGGCAGCTGTCTTCATGGGAACGGCATATGCGCTGCTGGCGTTGGTTATACTGAGCCGGTTCGGTGATTCGATTGCACTGCTGTTTCTGGATGCGGATCAGACAGAGATCCTGGGACAGGTGAAGCAGTATCTATTGACAAATGCAGTGTTTTACATTCCGTTGGTGCTGGTTAATGTGGTTCGGTTCATGATTCAGGGAATGGGGTATTCCAAGAGGGCGGTGCTGGCAGGAGTGTGTGAGATGGCGGCCCGGGCCGGGGTTGGATTCCTGCTGGTTCCCTATTTTGGCTATACGGCAGTCTGTTTTGCCAGTCCCTTTGCGTGGATCGCGGCGGATCTGTTTTTAGTGCCTTCTTATCTTCTGATTATCCGGCGGCTCTGGAAGGAGCAGGGGATAGAAGCGCTGACAAAGGAAAGAAGGAATGCGGGGGAAATAATCATTAACCGGTGGAAGGGATTCCGGTATGGACATTAAGGCGGCCTTCCGTTTGCCAGGACAAGAAATGGGTATAATAGGAGTAGAGAAAAAATCCATGGAGGACGGAAGGAATATAGATGATGAAGAGGTTACCCAGACATATAGGCATTATTCCCGACGGCAACCGCCGGTGGGCGCTTGAGAAGGGGATGGCAAAGGAAGAGGGATATGGGCATGGGATTTCTCCGGGGATGGAACTTTACCACATATGCCGGGATTTGGGAGTGCAGGAACTTACCTTCTATGGCTTTACTGTGGACAATACCAAACGTCCGTCCGTACAGCGGATTGCCTTTTCCGATGCCTGTGTCAGGGCGGTTGACTTTTTGTCAGGGGAAGATGCAGAGTTGTTGGTTTTGGGAAACACAAATTCCGCCATGTTTCCGAAGGAATTGCTCCCCTACACAACCAGACACTGTTTTGGGAAGGGCGGAATCAAGATCAATTTTTTGGTTAACTACAGTTACGAATGGGATCTGGGCTTCCGTAAAGGGAGCATTGGACCGGCTATGGGTTCGGCAGAGGTATCAAGGGTTGATTTGGTGATCCGGTGGGGCGGGCGGAGGAGGCTGTCCGGCTTCCTTCCGGTGCAGTCGGTATATGCGGATATCTATGTGGTCGATGATTACTGGCCGGATTTTACCCCCCGGCATGTTTATGATGCTATCGCCTGGTATGGAGAGCAGGATATTACTTTGGGGGGATGATCTTTTCTGGGCAAATTGCTTTTGTTTGCAATTGACAAACAGCAGCATCCATAGTAAAATGAGGCAGAGCAAAGAAGCCTGAAATCTTGATGGGGCTTCTTTTTGTGATATCACCTTCACAAGAAAGCTTTTATTTTAACAAAAGGAGAGGAAAATTATGAAAAAGACAGCAAGACAGTTGGCAGCATTGGCGATGGCGGCAGTGACCCTGCTTTCTTTAAGCGCCTGCGGGGGCGGCAGTGCCCCGGAGACGAAGGCGGCAGCAGGCAATGAGGCGGCAGGGAGCGAGGCAGCGAAGGAAGAGGCGAAGGCAGAGTCCGGCGATACGGAGGAATCCGGGGAGAAGAAGGTGCTTCGGGTAGCCATGGAGTGTGCCTATGCACCCTATAACTGGAGCCAGCCGGATGATTCCAACGGGGCGGTTCCCATCGCAGACAGCAATGAGTTTGCTTATGGATATGATGTGATGATGGCAAAGAAGATCTGTGAGGAGCTGGACTATGATCTGCAGATTGTCCGTCTGGACTGGGATTCTCTGATCCCGGCGCTGCAGAGCGGACAGGCGGATTGTGTGATTGCCGGCCAGTCGATTACCGCCGAGCGTCTGCAGGCAGTAGATTTCAGTGAGCCCTACTATTATGCTTCGATTGTTACCTTGGTGAAGAAAGGCAGTAAATATGAGAATGCCAAGAGCGTGGCAGATCTGGCCGGGGCCACCTGCACCTCCCAGCAGAGCACGATCTGGTATCAGAATTGTCTGCCGCAGATTGAGGACGCCAATATTCTGGCAGCTACGGCGAGCGCACCGGACATGCTGATGTCTTTAAACGCAGATAAATGCGATCTGGTGGTTACGGATCAGCCGACCGGCAAGGGTGCCCTGGTTGCTTATCCGGATTTTGTAATGCTGGAGTTCGGCGGCGGTGAGGATGATTTCCAGGTGACAGAAGAGGACATCAATATCGGCATTTCTATCAAAAAGGGTAATACCGAGTTAAAGACAGCCATTGACAGCGTTCTTGGCAAGATGACGAAGGATGATTTTTCCGATATGATGGATGAGGCGATCTCAGTTCAGCCTCTGGCGAATTAAGACACATTCAGGAATATGCCGGGATACCCGGCTGCTAAGGAGAAAGGAATATGCCAACAGATTTTCTTGGCCGCGTGATGGCGGTGTTTGAACGCTATGGAATGTCGATGCTGCAAGGTGCAGGGGTGAGTCTGCAGATTGCGCTGGTGGGGACCTTGATTGGATGTATCATTGGCTTTGCCGTGGGGATCGTGCAGACGATTCCCACACAGCAGAAGGATAACCCGGTGAAAAAAGGCGGGTTATGGCTGGTAAAGCTGATCTTGAATGCCTATGTGGAATTTTTCCGGGGCACGCCTATGATGGCTCAGGCGATGTTTATTTATTATGGTCTGTTTCCGCTGATGGGCTTTAATCCCTCCATGCGGCAGTCGGCATATTTTATCCTGTCCATCAATACAGGGGCTTACATGGCGGAGACGGTCCGGGGCGGGATTCTTTCGATTGATTCTGGTCAGACAGAGGGCGCCAAGGCCATCGGCATGACCCATGTGCAGCTGATGCTGTATGTGATTCTGCCGCAGGCGCTGCGCAATATCATGCCCCAGATCGGTAATAATCTGATCATCAATATCAAGGACAGTTGTGTACTTTCCGTGATTGGTGTGGCGGAGCTGCTGTATAAGACAAAAGCAGCGGCCGGAGCGCTTTACATGAATTTTGAGACCTATACCATTACCATGATCGTGTACTTTGTCATGACCTTTACCTGTTCCCGGATCCTGCGCTGGATGGAGAACCGGATGGATGGTTCGGATAATTATGACTTAGCGACAACAGACACCCTGGCGCATACCAGCGGGATGTACAAGTACCCGGATGAGAAGAAGGAGGGGAAATGATGGCTGAGAACGGACATGTGTTGGAGGTGCGCCACTTAAGCAAGGCCTTCGGGAAACATGTGGTGCTGCGGGACATTGATTTCCAGGTGGACACCGGGGATGTGACCTGTATCATCGGCGCTTCCGGATCCGGGAAATCCACGCTTTTGCGGTGTATCAATATGTTGGAAACGCCGACGACAGGGGAGATTTTGTACCATGAGAAGGATATCACGGATCATGGGGTCAATGTGCCGGCCTACCGTTCCCGGGTGGGAATGGTATTCCAGAGCTTTAATCTTTTCAACAACATGACCGTGCTGGAGAACTGTATGGTCGGTCAGACGAAGGTTCTGAAAAAGGGCAGGGACGAAGCAAAAAAGAATGCCATGCGCTATCTGGAAAAGGTTGGCATGGCGCCCTACATCAATGCCAAGCCGCGGCAGATCTCCGGCGGGCAGAAGCAGCGGGTGGCGATTGCCCGTGCCCTGGCCATGGAGCCGGAGGTCCTGCTGTTTGACGAGCCGACCTCAGCCCTGGATCCGCAGATGGTAGGAGAAGTGCTGGCGGTTATGCGGACACTTGCCAGGGAGGGGATTACGATGATCATCGTGACCCACGAGATGGCATTTGCCCGGGACGTATCCAGCCATGTGGTGTTCATGGCGGACGGGGTGATTGAGGAAGAGGGAAGTCCGGAGGAGATCTTCGGAAGCCCGAAAAAGGCGAAGACACAGGAGTTTTTGAGCCGGTTTATTCAGGGATAGCAAAGTTTAGAAAAACGGAGAAGATGCAAAAAAGCTGCGGCAGGGTCCGCGGCTTTTTGCGGCTGCGGATTTTTTGAATACGGCGGAGGCAGTAGGGAATGCTGTTGCGATGAATATGAAAATGTCTGCAAGCTTCTGTTGGATGGCCTGGAAGAGAAAGGGGAAAAGATATTGCTGCTGGCGAAGAGCACCAACAGGGAACCACGCAGAGTCAGAATGTTTGTGAAAAATAAATATTGCAATCAAAAATCGAGTATGCTAATATAATACCAATTTAGTGCGGCAAAGCACGAAAAAGGCAGAGAAGGAGACTCTTGCCCAGGGGACTTCGACAGGAAGAGGGCGTCACCGACTGAGAGCGCCGTCAGGTTGGACCAGGCAGAAAGGGAACACTCCGGAGCCGGTATTTCGAAACGCCATATTGGGAATGGAAGAACTACAGAGGATTTTTGATATGGCGCAGGGCAGGTTGAGAGCTTTTTGCTTATGAGAGTTCTGTCCGAAGTAGGGATACCCGTCTGGCACTCGTTACGTGTCGAGAGTGGAGTATCGGTCTTTGCAGGGGATCGGTCTCAATGCGGGTGGTACCGCGGAGCATGTTCATATCAGAATGATGTCCCGTCCCGGAATATGTAACAGTATTCCGGGACGGTTTTTTTATTACAGTGAAAGTATTTCTGCCAGAGAACCGGATCCGGAATCAGAATCCGCCTAGTACATCGTTGCATTAATCTTGAAGTAATCAGTGCTTGATGTTTGCGTCAGTGCAAGGCGGAGGAAGGAAGCGATGCGGTGGCATCGTTGACTGACGGTGCTGTGTGCCAGTGGCACACGTTTAGCACGGACCGAAGCGGAGCGCAGACCAACGCAGCAATGGCGTAAACAGCGAGTGCTGGTTACTCGAGAATTAATGCATCGATGTACTAGTACGGCATATCGGAAAGGAGCAGACAATGGAGTTTTTGACAGGCGTAAAGCAAAAGGAAACAGTAGGGATCCAGGAGATTCTGGAGGGAGACTATGAGGGGAAGACCGTGAAAATCCACGGGGCGGTGCATAACATCCGTGATATGGGGGATGTGGCTTTTGTGATCCTGCGCAGACGGGAGGGCCTCTTGCAATGTGTGTATGAGGAAGGAAAGACGGATTTCGCCCTGAAGGATCTGAAAGAAGAATCAGCGGTGGAGGTGACCGGCGTGATCTCGGCGGAGGAACGGGCGCCGCAGGGCTTTGAGCTGCATCTGTCAGAGATTCGGGTTCTGTCAGAGCCGGCCGAGGTCATGCCTCTGGCAATTCATAAGTGGAAAATGAATACCTCGCTGGAGACAAAGCTGGCATTGCGGCCGGTTTCCCTGCGCAATGTGCGGGAGCGTGCGAAATTCAAGCTTCAGGAAGGCATCGTCAGGGGCTTTCGGGAATTTTTGTTTGGTCAGGGCTTTACGGAGATCCGCACTCCGAAGATCGTATCCCGGGGCGCTGAGGGCGGAGCGAACGTGTTCAAGCTGAACTACTTCAACAAGCGGGCCGAGCTGGGGCAGAGTCCTCAATTTTACAAACAGACCATGGTGGGGGTCTATGACCGGGTGTTTGAGGCAGCGCCGGTGTTTCGGGCCGAGAAGCACAATACGACCCGCCACCTCAACGAATATATCAGCCTGGATTTTGAGATGGGATATATTGACGGCTTTGAAGATGTGATGGCCATGGAGACTGGTTTTCTGCAATATACCATGAAGCTTTTAGAGCAGGATTACCAAAAGGAATTAAAGCTTTTAGGAGTGACACTGCCGGTGATTGAGAGGATCCCTCAGGTGCGCTTTGATAGGGCCAAGGAACTCGTCTCCGAGAAATATAACCGGAAAATCCGCAATCCTTTTGATCTGGAGCCGGAAGAGGAGATGCTGATCGGGCGCTATTTTAAGGAAGAATATGACAGTGATTTTGTGTTCGTCACCCATTATCCGTCGAAAAAACGTCCCTTTTACGCCATGGATGATCCGGAAGACAGCCGCTTTACCCTGAGCTTCGACCTGCTCTATAAGGGACTGGAGATTACTACCGGCGGGCAGCGTATCCATGATTATGCGGCCATTCTGGAAAAGATGGCAAAGCGGGGCATGGATCCCGAGGACATCAGGGATTACCTGATGATCTTTAAATACGGCATGCCGCCCCATGGCGGGCTGGGCATCGGGCTGGAGCGTCTGACCATGCGTCTGCTGGATGAGCAGAATGTGCGCGAAACTACCCTGTTTCCCCGCGACGTAACCAGATTGGAGCCTTAGCGAAGCCCGTAAAGCGAGATGGAGCGAAAGCGGAATCGAGCGTCAGCACCGCGGGGCAGCAAAAAGGAGAAAGGCTTTGTGCAGCTCCCGGTATAGGGCGGAGCAGGCATCTATAAAAAAGGAGAAGCAAATGGCAAACATAATCAGTGACGAGACAATGGAGTATGTAGGCATTCTGGCGAAGTTGGAGCTTTCCTTAGAGGAAAAGGAGGCAGCCAGGCATGATATGGAAAGAATGCTGGATTATATCGATAAATTAAATGAGCTGGACACCAGCGGCGTGGAGCCGATGTCCCACATTTTTCCGGTGGATAATGTATTCCGGGAGGATGTGGTGACAAACGGAGACGACAGAGAGAATATTCTGAAAAATGCGCCGGAACAGAAGGACGGAGCTTTTAAGGTGCCGAAGACCGTGGAGTGACGGAGAATTTCCGGAACAGAGAGGAGAGAGAATGATGGATATTCTGGATTTGACTGCCGTAGAGCTGGGCAGAAAGATCAGGGAGCATGAGATCCGCGTCGTGGAAGCGACAGAGGCGTCCCTGGCGCAGATTGAGAAGCTGGAGCCGCAGCTGAACTGCTATGTGACAGTAGCAAAGGAGCAGGCGCTGAAACAGGCAAAAGAGGTGCAGAAGCGGATTGATGACAAGACCTTAACCGGTCCGTTGGCAGGAGTGCCAATGGCCATGAAAGATAATATGTGCCTGGAAGGGCTGCCGACCACCTGCAGCTCAAAGATTCTGGAAAATTTTGTGCCCACCTATACGGCGGAGGCGGTAAAAAGGCTGATTGGCGCCGGAGCCGTGATTCTGGGAAAAACCAATATGGATGAATTTGCCATGGGCAGCACTACAGAGACCTCTGCGTTTGGAGAAACGAAAAACCCCTGGAATCCGGCGCATGTACCAGGAGGATCCTCCGGAGGCTCCTGTGCGGCAGTGGCAGCGAACGAGTGCTTTTATGCCTTGGGCTCTGATACCGGAGGTTCCATCCGCCAGCCGAGTTCGTTCTGTGGAGTGACGGGAATCAAGCCCACCTATGGCACGGTTTCCCGATATGGACTGATTGCTTACGGTTCCTCGTTGGATCAGATTGGGCCGGTAGCCCGGAATGTGGAAGATTGCGCGGCTGTCCTGGAAACCATCGCTTCCTATGACAAGAAGGACAGCACGTCAATCCGGCGTGAAGATTGTGATTTTACTGCTGCCCTTGTGGATGATGTGAGGGGAATGCGGATCGGGATTGTGCGTGATTATCTGGGAGAGGGCCTGGACGATGAGGTGAGAGATGCCGTGCTGGCGGCTGCCAGGGTTCTGGAGGAGAAAGGCGCCGTGACAGAGGAATTTGATTTAAGCCTGGTGGAGTATGCGATTCCTGCCTATTATGTGATTGCTTCTGCTGAGGCAAGCTCGAACCTTTCCCGGTTCGACGGCATCAAATACGGTTACCGGACGAAGGAGTATGAGGGACTGCATCATCTGTACAAAAAGAGCCGGTCAGAGGGCTTTGGCAAGGAAGTGAAGCGTCGGATTATGTTGGGCTCCTTTGTGCTTAGCAGCGGCTATTATGACGCTTATTATCTCAAGGCGCTCCGCACCAAGGCACTGATCAAACAGGCATTTGACAAGGCATTTTCCCGATATGACCTGATTCTGGGTCCGGCAGCTCCGTCCACGGCTCCCAGGCTGGGAGAGTCCCTGCAGGATCCTCTGAAAATGTATCTGGGCGATATTTATACGATTGCAGTGAATCTGGCAGGACTGCCAGGGATGACCGTGCCCTGCGGCCGGGATTCGCAGGGGCTTCCCATCGGCCTCCAGCTGATCGGGGATTGCTTCCGGGAGAAGAATCTGATCCGTGCCGCCTACGCATACGAGTGTACGCGCAGCTATGAGATGCCGGATCTGGCAAAACAGGCGAGAGAACAGGAGGTACGGTAATATGGGAAAGCAATATGAGACGGTTATCGGCCTGGAGGTTCATGTGGAGCTGGCGACGAAAACCAAGATTTTCTGCGGCTGTTCCACAGAGTTCGGCGGAGCTCCCAACACGCATACCTGTCCGGTCTGCACGGGTATGCCGGGCTCCCTGCCGGTGCTCAATAAGCAGGTTGTGGAGTATGCGCTGGCGGTCGGGCTGGCAACGAACTGCAAGATCCATCAGTATTGCAAATTCGACCGTAAGAATTATTTCTATCCGGATAATCCCCAGAACTATCAGATCTCTCAGCTGTATCTGCCGATCTGCCACGATGGCTGGGTGGAGATTGAGACGGCAGCAGGAAAAAAGAAGATCGGTATTCATGAGATCCACATGGAGGAGGATGCCGGCAAGCTGGTTCATGACGAGTGGGAGGACTGTTCTCTGGTAGATTACAACCGCAGCGGGGTGCCGCTGATTGAGATTGTATCAGAACCGGATATGCGCAGTGCTGACGAGGTGATTGCCTATCTGGAAAAGCTGCGCCTGATCATCCAGTATCTGGGGGCTTCGGACTGTAAGCTTCAGGAAGGATCCATGCGTGCGGATGTGAATCTGTCGGTGCGGGAGGTGGGAGCAAAGGAATTCGGAACCCGGACCGAGATGAAGAATTTAAACTCCTTTAAAGCGATTGCCCGTGCCATTGAGGGAGAAAGAACCCGTCAGATCGAGCTCCTTGAGGACGGCAGAAAGGTGATTCAGGAGACAAGACGGTGGGATGACAATAAGGAAGCTTCTCATGCCATGCGCTCCAAGGAGGATGCACAGGATTACCGGTATTTTCCGGATCCGGATCTGGTTCCGATCTGGATCAGCGATGAATGGATAGCCCGGGTAAAGGAAAGGCAGCCGGAGCTGCGGTCAGAAAAGCTGGCCCGTTATCAGAGTGAGTATCAGCTTCCGCAGTATGATGCGGAAATTCTTACCGGCTCCAAGCATCTGGCAGATATCTTTGAAGAGACGGTTAATCTCTGCCGGAAGCCGAAGGAGGTTTCCAACTGGCTGATGACCGATGCCATGCGTCTTTTGAAGGAACACGGCAAGGAGCCGGAGGATCTGTCCTTTTCACCGGAGAACCTGGCGAAGCTGATCCGTCTGGTGGAGGAAAACGTGATCAACCGTACCGTGGCCCGCGGAGTGTTTGAAGCGGTTTTTGCCGAAAATGTCGACCCGGAGAAGTATGTGGAGGAGAAAGGACTCCGGGTGGTCAGTGACGAGGGAGCCTTGCGCAGGGTTGTGGAAGAGATTCTGGAGAAGAATCCTCAGTCTGTGACCGACTATAAGGCCGGGAAGCAGAAGGCAATGGGCTTTGTGGTCGGGCAGACCATGCGGGCAATGAAGGGAAAGGCGGATCCGGCAGTGGTGAATGAGCTGGTGAAGGAATTGCTGGAGAGGTGAGGGGACGCCCCTTTCCTCGGGATCGGGTTCATACCTAATGTCACTTAGTTAAGTTTTATCAGGAGGTACGCCTTGGAAAAAGGCGAGGGAAGAAGCCGGAACTGGTCTGGTGATTTTTCCGGTTTCGGGATCAAGAATTCCTAAAACCCCTGATTTTTGCTAAGTGCGAAACGCAAAATTCAGGGATTTAAGGACTTCTAAATCCCTGCAAAGTCAAAATCACCAGACCAGTTCCGGCTTCTTCCCTCGCCTTTTTCCAAGGCTACGCATTCTTTGAGCTAAATTAAGCGGCATTGCTTGTGAACAGTAACGATCGGATGATGGCGGATGGAATATGAAGAAAAAACCGATTGTAAAGGGGCGGGTTTTCGTGTAGAATAGGAAACAATTCTTGCTTTAGCACTTTTTACAATATGAGAGATACCACGAGATTGGAAGAGCATGAAAAAGGAGGAAAGGAACATGCAGCCATATGCAGAGATGAGTACAGAGGAATTGCATGCGATGAAGAAGCAGTTGTCGGTTCGTTACCGTGATTTTCAGGGAAAGGATCTGAGACTGGATATGTCCCGGGGCAAGCCCAGTGTGGATCAGCTGGATCTTTCTATGGGAATGATGGATGTGCTGAGCAGTGATGATGATCTGACCTGCGACGACGGTACGGACTGCCGGAATTATGGTGTGTTGACCGGTATCGGGGAGGCAAAAGAGCTGATCGGGGATATGATGGAGGTTTCTCCGGACAATATCATTATCTATGGCAACTCCAGCCTAAATGTAATGTTTGATACGGTGTCCCGCTCCATGACGCATGGGGTGATGGGATGTACCCCCTGGTGCAAGCTGGACAAGGTGAAGTTTCTGTGCCCGGTGCCGGGGTATGACCGCCATTTTGCGATTACGGAATACTTTGGGATCGAGATGATCAGCGTGCCTTTGACTGGAGATGGTCCGGATATGGATATCGTGGAAAAGCTGGTGTCAGAGGATGAGAGCATTAAGGGAATCTGGTGCGTGCCGAAATATTCCAATCCGACCGGCAACAGCTATTCGGATGTGACGGTCCGCCGATTTGCCCGCTTAAAGCCGGCGGCGCCGGATTTCAGGATTTACTGGGACAATGCCTATGGGATCCATCATCTGTATGATTATGATCAGGATCATCTGATCGAGATCCTGGCGGAATGCAAGCGGGCAGGGAATCCGGATCTGGTTTATAAGTTTTCCTCTACCTCCAAGATCAGCTTTCCCGGCTCCGGTATTGCGGCGATTGCCACCTCCCGCAACAATCTGGAGGATATTGAGAAGCAGCTGAAGTTCCAGACGATCGGCCATGATAAGGTGAATCAGCTGCGGCATGTGCGTTTCTTTGGCGGCATCCATGGCATGATCGAGCACATGCGGCTTCACGCGGATATCATGCGTCCCAAGTTTGAGGGAGTGACGAGTACTCTGGAAAGAGAACTGGAGGGTCTGGGCATCGCCAGCTGGACGAACCCTAAGGGGGGATATTTTATCTCTTTTAATGCCATGGACGGCTGCGCGAAGGAGATTGTGGCACGCTGCAAGAAGGCCGGGCTGATTATGACAAAGGCAGGGGCAACCTATCCTTATGGCAAGGATCCGCATGACAGCAATATCCGTATCGCACCGTCCTATCCGCCGCTTGAGGATCTGATCCTGGCGATGGAGCTTTTTGCTCTCTGTGTCAAGATCGTCAGTATCAATAAGATTCTTGCGGACAGGAAGGCGAATGGGGAGATTTGAGACAAGGGGCAGGAAAGTGCGTTCAAAAGGTACGTTCCGGAAAAAGGGTTCCCCGGATTGCGAGTTTCGGATGCAGATGCCTGCAAACTAAGAGTTTCTAGGCATCCTGCAAACGCAATCCGGGGAACCCTTTTTCCAGAGCTGGTATTTTGTCGGCTTCACAGAACGAATCTATGAAATAATCTTAGTTAATTTAAGGGAAAGGATGTTCAGCCTTGGAACCACACCCCCTGGGAAGCAATGTCGTTTGGTTTAGACAAAGAGATACTCAGCCTTGTCCCAAGGTGTACCCTTTGGAACCACATCCCTGGGAAAGGTAACGGAAAATAAGGATACTGTTTGGGAGAATTGCGACATTGTATTTCTTTGTACATGAGTTAAAATAAGTATAAGACACGAATGTCATGACATTGGAATCAGGATAAAAGGAGATACTCTATGGATGAATGGCTGATGCAGAAGATACAGGAGGTAACGGCTGAGGAGCAGGCATATCTGGATGGCAGGACACAGGTGGCGATGGATATTTACCGATATCCCGAAGGACGTGCATTATCGGACGGGTCACGGCAGTTTGAGGTTGACAGCCAATTGTTTTTGAAGAGGGGAAAGCTTATTACCGTAAGGCATCACAGCCGGTTTGTGGATTTTCCGGTCCATCGCCATAATTATATTGAGATTATGTATGTGTGCATGGGAGAAATCACCCATTATATCGACGGAAAAGAACTGGTCATGCATCCGGGAGATATGCTTCTTATGAACCAGCATGTAAAGCATAGCATCAAACGGGCGGGAGCCGGAGATATCGGAATCAACTTTATTGTTCTTCCGGAATTTTTTGATATCCCGTTTCAGATGATGCGCAAGCAGAATATTATCGCAGATTTTCTTTTGGGTATTCTGAGACAGAACAATCCCATTCCTCAGTATCTGAATTTTCGGCTTCATGAACAGAAAGCAATCTCAAACCTGATGGAAAATATGATTGCGTCGCTGGTCAATGAGAATACCTTGTCAGAGGAAATGCATCATTCGGGAAAATCAGGCGTTTCGGGAAGGGCGGATATCAGCAATGAGGATGTGATTAACCAGTACTCTATGGGACTGGTATTTTTGTATCTTATGAATCACATGGACACGCTCTCGGACAACTCATCCCACAATTATGAAGACATCGTGGTTCAATCGGCCATGAAATATATTGATTCTCATTACAGAACCGCTACCTTAGGCTATATTGCGGATAACTTTCAGCTGTCTTTTCCAACAGTGAGCAGGATGATCAAGAAAGCGACGGGCTTTACCTTCCAGGAGCTTTTGATGCGCAAGCGTTTCCAGAAGGCGGTAATGTTTCTGGTTGAGACGC
Source organism: Lachnospiraceae bacterium (assembly GCA_910575255.1). Taxonomy (GTDB): domain Bacteria; phylum Bacillota; class Clostridia; order Lachnospirales; family Lachnospiraceae; genus Brotaphodocola. Next base: position 151,367 of record CAJTEM010000005.1, read on the forward strand.
AGCTCCCGGTGGAGGAGATCGCTGTCAATGTTGGGTATGAAAATCACAGCTATTTTTATCGGCAGTTCAAAGCACGCTATGGAGCGACGCCGAATCAGTACCGTAAGGCACACAGGGATGATAAGGCAATCAAGTTTTGAATATACCAGCGAACTAATGTCAGTTAGTTAAGAAAATGAGAAACTCAGCCAGGGAAGAGGGGGAAGTCCCCGCCGGAAAGAGTCTGCGGATTTTGACTTTGCAGAGATTTAGAAGTCCTTGGATTTTTGAGTTTTGCGTTGAAACGAAAATTCACACTGTCTGAGCGGAGCGAGTTTGTGAATTTTCGTTTCGTTTTTAGCAAAAATCAGAAATCTTAGGAGTTCTTAATCTCGAAACCGGAAAAATCCGCAGACTCTTTCCGGCGGGGACTTTCCCCTTTTCCCTGGCGTACCTTTTGGAACAGCTTAACTAACCGACATTGACCAGCGAACTGTTACGTGAAAATAAGGACAGTATTTTTGCCAGGACAGGACATTATGGAATTCGTGGGGATCGTATATAATAAAAACACTTAAGAAAGGCGTAGTCCTGAACAGAAAGGCAATCATGTGCCAAAAAGGAGAGAAGGTATATGGTAAGAAAAGGTTTCAAAATGCATTTGTATCCGGGGATGGCGAAGGAGTATGAGAAACGCCATAACCAGCTGTGGCCTGAGATGAAGACTATGATCCATGAGTACGGCGGAAGGAATTATTCGATCTTCCTTGATGAGGAGACAAACGTGCTCTTTGGTTATCTGGAGATTGAGGATGAGGAGAAATGGGCGCAGTCTGCGGATACTGAGATCAACCGGAAGTGGTGGGATTATATGGCGGATATCATGGATACGAATCCGGATAACAGTCCGGTGAGTACTGATCTGGTTCCGGTATTTCATCTGCCGTAAAAGAAGGAAGGCTCAGAACGAAAAAGGAGGAGGCAAAGGATGAATACATATTATCTGGCCGTGGATATCGGGGCGTCCAGCGGCCGCCATATACTGGGATGGATGGAGGACGGGAAGCTTCGGTTAGAAGAAATCTACCGGTTTCCCAATGGGATGAAGCATGTGGACGGGAGTCTGTGCTGGGATGTGAAGGCATTGTTCTACGAGATTAAGGAGGGACTCAAAAGGTGCAGGGAGGCAGGAAAAATACCGTCCTTTATGGGGATTGACACCTGGGCCGTAGATTATGTGCTGATGGACGAGAAAGATCAGATACTCGGTAAGACCTACGGATATCGGGACGGCCGGACAAACGGTATGGACATGAAGGTATATGAAGAGATTTCCCTTAAGGACCTTTATGCACGCACCGGGATCCAGAAACAGATGTTTAATACGATTTATCAGCTGATGGCCGTAAAGCAGAAGGAGCCGGAGCTTCTTGAGAGGGCAGAGAGCATGCTGATGATTCCGGACTATTTTCATTTCCTCCTGACTGGGGTGAAACGGACAGAATATACCAATGCCACAACCACACAATTAGTAAGCCCGGTTTCCAAGGACTGGGACTATGATTTGATCGATATGCTGGGTTATCCGAGGAGGATCTTCGGAGAGATCGGCCGGCCAGGTACGTTGGTGGGGAATTTCAGCAAAAAGCTTCAGAAAGAGGTGGGCTTTGACTGTCAGGTGGTTCTGCCGGCTGCTCATGACACGGGTTCTGCCGTCGTTGCCATACCGACCACGGAGGAGAACGCGCTCTATATCAGCTCTGGTACCTGGTCCCTTATGGGAACAGAGCTTTTGGAGGCAGACTGTTCTTTAGAAAGCCAGATGGTTAACTTTACCAATGAAGGCGGTTATGAGTATCGGTTCCGGTATCTGAAGAATATCATGGGGCTTTGGATGATTCAGTCCATCCGGAAGGAATTCGAGGAGGAGTATTCCTATGGATATCTCTGCGAGCAGGCGCAGAAGCAGAAGATCGTTTCTCTTGTGGACTGCAATGACGACAGGTTCTTAGCGCCGCCCAGTATGGTGGAGGCGGTAAAGGAGTATTGCAGGGGGACCGGGCAGCAGGTGCCGGAGAATGAATGGGAGATCGCGGCAGTGATTTACAACAGCCTGGGAAAATGTTATGGGGATACTATCAGCCAGCTGGAAAAGATGACCAAAGAACGGTATGACAGGATCTATGTGGTAGGCGGCGGTTCCAACGCAGAATACCTGAATCAGGTTACGGCAGAATATACCGGGCGCACCGTCTATGCAGGCCCCGGCGAGGCCACGGCGATCGGGAATCTGCTGGTACAGATGATCTACAACCAGGAATTTGAAGGACTGAAAAAGGCGAGGGAGTGTGTGCAGAAGTCCTTTGATATTAAAAAATACGAAAAGGGGGAATTGTTATGTTAGTAGACACAAAAGCAAGGATCGGAGTTTTCTCGATTGCGCTGGGGGCGTATCTGCCGCAGTTTCCGTCACTGGTGCCGGAGTTTGAGGCACAGTATGAGGCGTTCAGGAAAACGATTCCGGATACCGTGGAAATCGTGGACGGAGGCATTGTCACCACAAAGGAGCTGGCTCAGGCAGCCGGGGACAAGTTCCGCGCAGCGGACGTGGATCTTGTGATTTTACAGCTTCTGACCTACGCGACGTCCTACAATATGCTTCCGGCAGTCCGGGATCTGGATGTCCCGGTGGTGCTGGTAAATGTTCAGAAAAAGAAAGCGCCCGACTATGAAAATACGGATACCGCAACATGGCTTGGCGAGCTGTATGCCTGCGGCGCTGTCGGGGAGATGGTGGCAGATCTGGAACGTGCCGGCAAGCGCCATGCGGTTATCACAGGCGTGGTGGAAGGCGGCGATTCGCAGGTGCAGGAGGAGATCGAGGGATGGTGCCGTGCCGCTCAGGTACGCCGCCGGTTCCGGGATACCAACTTAGCGCAGATCGGGCGTCCGTATCCGGGCATGATGGATCTGTATATAGATGAAACCAATCTCTACCACAGAATGTTTCTTTATACCAAGCAGTTTGACTGGGAAAAGATGTGGGCGATCGCTGATGACATTACAGACGAGGCAGCGATACGGGCGAAGGCGCAGGATATTCTGGATACCTTTGATATCGAGGGCGGAGGTACGATTGAGAAGATCTGGGATATGGCAAAATATGTGGTGGCTTTCGAGCAGTGGGTCAAAGAGGAACAGATTGCCTTCATTGCCTCCCATTACGACGGATTTGCACAGGGAAAGGCTGGTATTCTCGACAGTATGCTGATTCCGGCATTTTCCATGCTCATCAAGCAGGGAGTTGCCTGTGCGGTGGAAGGCGATATTAAGGTGGCTATGGCCATGAGCATTCTCAAGACGATTGCCGGGGCCGGCCAGCTGTCTGAAATGTATTCCATTGACTTTGAAAAGGATATCTGCATTATCGGCCACAGCGGATCCGGAGACGCGGATATTTCTGAAAAAAAGCCTACCATGAAGATTGTTCCCGTGTTCCATGGGAAGACGGGCGGTGGCTATCTGACACAGTTCTATCCGCATCTTGGTCCGGTTACCTATCTGGGCATCACACAGGACAGGGACGGACGCTTTAAGTTCGTTGTGGCGGAAGGAATCAATGAGGACGGCCCGATATTTACATTCGGTGACACCAATATGCGGACACGCTTCAGCTGCGGAGCCAGGGAATTCTGCAACAAATGGAGTGAGGCAGGCCCCACTCATCACATGGCGGCAGCTTCCGGCAGGCATATTGACACAATCCTGAAGGTGGCAAAGATCTTTGATGTTCCGGTAGATATTGTCACAAGGTAAATACCTTCTGTGGACAGGGGAATCCACCGTGTGTTCCCTTGCTTTCAGCGAAATGGTGCAGAATGGTTCTTCAGCCTGTAAAGGGCCGAAGGAGGCGATGTGGCGGAATAGAACCGTTACGGACGAAGTGTTTGGAGAAAGGAAGGAAAATCATGAGTATTACAGAGGTGAAATTTGTACAGGGATTTATCCGCATGTGCAATGACGGATGGGAACAGGGATGGCATGAAAGAAACGGAGGCAATTTGTCTTACCGTATGAAGGCAGAGGAAGTGGAAGAGGTAAAGAAATATTTAAGCACAGACGGTGAATGGAGGGAGATAGGTACCAGTGTACCAGGGCTTGCAGGCGAATATTTCATGGTGACGGGAAGCGGGAAATATTTCCGCAACGTAATACTGGATCCGGCGGACAGTATCTGTATTATCCAGCTGGATGACAAAGGGGAGAAGTACCGGATCTGCTGGGGGCTGGTAAACGGCGGGAGACCTACCAGCGAGCTTCCGAGCCATCTGATGAATCATGAAGTAAAGAAGGAGGCCTCCGGCGGGACACACCGGGTGATCTACCATGCGCATACCACGAATGTGATTGCCCTTACCTTTGTCCTTCCTTTGACGGATGAAGTGTTTACGAGAGAACTGTGGGAGATGGCTACCGAATGTCCGGTAGTATTCCCGTCCGGAATTGGTGTGGTAGGCTGGATGGTTCCGGGAGGCCGGAATATCGCGGTGGCGACCAGCAGGCTGATGAAACAGTATGATGTGGCAGTCTGGGCGCATCATGGCATGTTCTGCTCCGGCGAAGATTTTGACCTGACCTTCGGGCTGATGCACACCGTTGAGAAATCCGCAGAAATTCTTGTGAAGATGCTGTCCATGCGTCCGGACAAGCTTCAGACGATCACACCGCAGAATTTCCGCGACCTGGCAGTGGATTTCAAGGTGACGCTGCCGGAGAGATTCTTATATGAGAAATAAATGGTAACAGATAACAATGTCATGATGTTGGGGTCAAAAGGTCTTTTGACCCCTCTGATACCGGATTGCTCCGCACTTTGTGCTCCCGCAATCCTCATGTCATTTAATTGAATTTTTCCAAGGCTACGTGTTCTTTGAGCGAAACCAAATGACATGACACCAGGGTCGAAAGGTATGCCTTAAAGTAGGGGAGAGAAGCAGTTGCTTCTCTCCCTTTTAAAATATATGTGCAATTGAACAAGAATATGATAAAGAAAATTGGAATAAACAGCGAAATATAAAAAACATATTGACTTACATACTTCGCAAAATCAGAAATTTTAGGAATTCTTTGCCTTAGCACGCAGAAAAAGCTGCCGGTGGCAGGTTTTCTGTGGATCTCGAAACCGGAAACATCCGCAGACCCTTTTCGATGGCTGCTCTCCCCGTTTCCCTGGCGTACCTTTTGGAACAGCTTAACTAACTGACATTGCCCATGAACGGTAACGTAACAGGTTTCCTGCTGAGGCAGATGGCAAACAGTCTCTTTACTTTTTTCTTTTCCTGCCCTATAATACAATAGACTACAGACAGGAGAAGCCATGATATGAAACAATTGTGGAACCGGCTGAAAAGTAAGCTGATTAATTATGAGACGATTTCCTATTTGATATTTGGTGTGCTGACTACCCTGGTGGACTGGATTAGCTATGGTGTGATGACCCGTTTCTGGAATATGGATTATCGGATTGCCACAGCAGGCTCATGGGTGGCAGCAGTGCTTTTTGCCTTTGTGACGAACAAGCTGTTTGTCTTCCGAAGCCATAGTCTGAATCCGAAGCAGATCTGGAAGGAGTTCGTTCCTTTTGTGACATGCCGGATAGCTACCGGCCTGTTTACGCTGGTGGCTATGGTGGTGATGGTGGACGGAATGGGGATCCGGCAGGACTTTATCTGTAAGGTAGTGGTATCGGGGATTTCATTGGTGCTGAATTATCTGCTCAGCAAATGGTTCGTGTTCAGGCAGGCATCGTAACAAGGAGAAACCGGAATGGCATATGAGGATATAAACCGGATTACAAGAGAATTGGAAGCTTTGCTTATGACAGACAGAGAAAGCGAACAGGCCGGAAAAAGGGAACAGAAGGTTGTTCCAAAAAGAAATTATATTATTAAAAGAGGGATTGCATTGGAAAAGGACTTTGCCTGGAGAGAAAGCTCTGCTTCCAGAGAAGAGGCAGGGAAGAGTTTGGGTTCCGAGAGAAATTTTGACTGGGAAGGGGAGCTGAATCCGGAAGATGACCGGAATGCAGAGGACAGCTTTTCTCCGGAAGAAGGTTATGGAGCAGAAGACGGTTTTAAGACAGAGGGAAGCCTGGAACCAGAGGAAGGGTTTGAGGCGGAAGGAGAGTTTGAGGCGGAAGGAGAGCTTGGAGCAGAAGGAGAGTTTGGAGCAGAAGAGGAGTTTGAGGCGGAAGGAGAGTTTGGAGCAGAAGAGGAGCTTGGAGCAGAAGGCGATTCTGGAGCGGCAGAGGGATTTGAGACAGCAGAGGGGATTGGAGCGGCAGAAGGATTTGAGACAGCAGGGGAGTTTGGAGCGGCAGAAGGATTTGAGACAGCAGGGAAGTTTGGAGCGGCAGAAGGATTTGAGGCGGAAGGAGAGTTTGCAGCAGAAGACGGTTTTGAGGCAGAAGGGGACTTTGCGGCAGAAGAGGAGTTTGATGCAGAGGATGATTATCTGACAGGGGGTGAGCCGGAACAGGCATCGGAGGCTGTTTTAGGGCATCGGGCTTTGACATCCAGGAGGCGCTGTCCGGATATTGGCCCGGATAATTGGATGCTTCTGCGTCCGGGAGACGGGTTGCTTGCTGCTTTTCTCATTCCCATGATTATTATGCTGATTATTTTTGCCCAGAGGGGAATCTATCCGTTTGGCGAGGAATCTTTTCTGCGCACGGATATGTACCATCAGTATGCGCCCTTCTTTTCGGAGTTTCGCAATAAACTGGCTAATGGCGAGAGCCTTCTGTACAGCTGGAATGTCGGGATGGGAGTCAACTTTTCGGCGCTGTATGCCTATTACCTGGCAAGCCCGCTTAACTGCCTGCTGATTTTGTGCCCGGGAGACCGGGTGATCGAATTCATGACCTACATGATTGTTTTCAAGACCGGACTGTGCGGGCTTTCCATGGCCTGGTATCTGGGGAAACACTGTCAGAGTAAAGACATCGGGATTGCGTTTTTTGGGATTTTTTACGCATTATCCGGGTATATGGCGGCGTATAGCTGGAATATCATGTGGCTGGATTGTATTATCCTGTTTCCTTTGATCATGCTGGGTCTGGAGCTGCTGGTTCGTGAGGGAAAGGGTCTTTTGTACTGCCTGACGCTGGGAATGTCGATCTTTTCCAACTATTATATCTCCATTATGACCTGTATTTTTATGGTGCTGTATTTTGCGGCTTTGCTGGTGCTGGAGACGGGGATGACCTGGCGGAAGCTGGCTAAGAGATGCATGGCTTTTGCTTTTTACTCCCTGTTGGCAGGAGGTCTGGCGGCACTGGTCTTGCTGCCGGAGATGTATGCTTTGATGATGACGGCTTCCGGGAAATTTAATTTTCCCAAGCTTCAGGATCCGTATTTTCCGATTTTTGACATGGTGGCGCGTCATATTGGCAATGTAGAATCCGAGATCGGCCTGGATCACTGGCCGAATATCTACTGCGGAGTGGCAGTGCTGATGTTTTTGCCCTTGTACTGGATATCCAGAAGGATATCCGGCAGGGAGAAGGCCGTGTACAGCGTGCTGTTGCTCTTTTTCCTGGCCAGTTTTTCGATCAATGTTTTAAATTTTATCTGGCACGGGTTTCATTTCCCCAACAGTCTGCCATGTCGCCAGTCTTACATTTATATTTTCCTGGTTCTGGTAATGTGCTGCAGAGTTTATCTGCAGCTGCCACAGACGCCCTGGCGACATGTAATGCTGGTGTTCTGGGGGGCGGTGGGATTTGTACTGCTGGCACAGAAGCTGGTGAAAGAGGAACATTTTCATTTTATTGTATTTTATGTGGCGATTTTGTTTCTGGCCCTGTATCTTTGGATTTTATGGTTGTTTAAGAAGAGACCGCTGTATCGGAATCGGGCGGTTTTGCTGGCCCTGGCACTGGTTTCGGTTGAGGCAGCAGTCAATATGACAGCGACAAGTGTGACGACGACCAGCCGTACCGCTTATGTCAGTGACAATGCGGCAGTTAGAAAACTGGTTTCCTCCGTGATGCCGTCAGATACCTTTTTCCGAATGGAGAAGGTGACAAGGAAGACGAAAAATGACGGAGCCTGGATGAATTTCCCGTCAGTGTCCTTGTTTTCGTCTACGGCCAACGCGGATTTGACCCGCTTGTTTAAAAAGCTGGGTTGTGAGAGTTCGACGAATGCCTACAGCATTACCGGCAGCACGCCTTTGATTGATATGCTTTTTGCAGTGAAATATGGCATTTATTCGGAAGAACCGGTGGATACCGGGCTGAGGGAGTTTGCGGCACGGGAGGAGGATACGATGCTGTATCAGAATACCTACACCCTGCCGCTGGGCTTCTGGGTGCCGGCAGACTTTGAGAACCGCTGGGATCTGGAACTGGGCAATCCGGCGGATGTGCAGAACAATCTGGCAGAGATTATGGGGGCGGAGCCGGTGCTGAATATGGTGATGAGCGTATCCTCTTTAGGCCAGGAGCTGAGCTTTTGCCCGGAGGTGGGCGGCGAGTATTATGTCTATGTGGGCGACAGTACGATCGAAAAGGTGACGGCAGAGACCTGGAAGGGGACAAAGACTTACAATAATGTGAACCGGGGATATCTGCTGGAACTGGGATATTGTACGGCAGGAGATGAGGTTACGCTGAAGGCGGAGGACAGTCCGGACGGGATCTGGGCAGATGTTTACCGCTTTTCAGAGACAGGCCTGGCACAGGTCTGGGAGCAGCTTTCGGCATCACCCTGGAAACTGGTCAGCTGGCAGGAGACGCGGCTGGAGGGGACGATTACGGCAGAGGATGCAGGGATAATGATGACAACGATTCCCTATGACGAAGGGTGGACCATTCGGATAGACGGGGAGGAGCAGACTGCGAAAAAGATGCTGGATGCTTTTATCGGTGTTCCCTTAAAGCCGGGAACTCATACGGTTTCCCTGAGCTATCGGCCGGAAGGGCTTTTAAAGGGGCGGATGATTACCGCAGGATGTATTCTGCTGTTGGTGGCGGCAGAGACAGGGCGCCGGGTCTGGCGCAGGCGTTTTGCCGGAAATGAGGTAAAGCAGGAACATGGTTGTTACGAATAACGTATGAGGAGAGAATGAATATGAAGCTATGGGGCGGTCGTTTTACGAAGGAAGAGAATCAGCTGGTGCATAATTTTAATGAATCCCTGTCCTTTGACCAAAAGTTTTACCGGCAGGATATCGAGGGAAGTATTGCGCATGTGACCATGCTGGCGAAACAGGGGATTGTATCCGAAGAAGACCGGGAGGCGATTCTTGGCGGCCTGAGGGGGATCCTTGCGGATCTGGATTCGGGGAAGCTGACATTTACAAAAGAACATGAGGATATTCACTCCTTTGTGGAGGCAAATCTGATTCAGCGGATTGGAGAGGCAGGGAAGAGGCTGCATACCGGGCGCAGCCGCAATGATCAGGTAGCGCTGGATATGAAGCTGTACTGCCGGGATGAGATTGGGGAGATCGATGCCCTGGTGAAGGCGCTTCTGGAAGCATTGCTGGAGATCATGGAGAACAATCTGGATACGTATATGCCGGGCTTTACCCATCTGCAGAAGGCGCAGCCGGTAACCCTGGCCCATCATATTGGCGCTTATTTTGAGATGTTTTTCCGGGATCGGAGCCGTCTGCATGATATGAAAAAGAGGATGAATACCTGTCCGTTAGGGGCAGGGGCGCTGGCCGGGACGACCTATCCTCTGGACCGGGAATACAGTTCCGCCTTGCTCGGCTTTGACGGGCCGACCCAAAACAGCATGGATTCGGTGTCTGACCGTGATTATTTGATTGAGCTGATGTCGGCATTGTCAATGATTGCCATGCATTTAAGCCGGTTCAGCGAGGAGATCATTATCTGGAACAGCAATGAATACCGGTTTGTGGAGCTGGATGACGCCTACAGTACCGGAAGCAGTATTATGCCGCAGAAAAAGAACCCGGATATCGCGGAGCTGGTGCGTGGTAAGACCGGTCGGGTCTATGGGGCGCTGATCTCGCTTTTGACGACCATGAAAGGCTTGCCCCTTGCCTACAACAAGGATATGCAGGAGGACAAGGAGCTGAGCTTTGATGCAATCGATACGGTAAAAGGCTGTCTGGCCTTGTTTACCGGCATGATATCCACGACAACGTTCCGCAAGGATGTGATGGAAAGCAGTGCCAAAAGCGGCTTCACCAATGCCACGGACGCGGCGGATTATCTGGTCAGTCATGGCGTGCCGTTCCGCGATGCCCACACAATTGTGGGACAGCTGGTTCTGCTTTGCCTGGACAAGGGGATTGCCCTGGATGACTTATCGCTGGAAGAGTTCCGTGCGGTCAGCCCGGTCTTCGGAGAAGACATTTATGAGGCGATCAGCATGGAGACCTGTGTAAAACGCCGGATTACCACCGGGGCGCCGGGGCAGGATGCGATGAAACAGGCCATCCAGGTTTATAAGAGACGCCTGGCTGATGGCTCAGGGGACTAGAAATACCTCCTGAGAACGGCGGCCATGCCGGAGCGCCTGAAGATGGCTGTCATAATAAATATCGATATGCTTTCCGTTGACCCCGCTGCCGCAGTCCTCTGCTGTATAGATGACACCGTTGATCATCAGGCGCGTGCCGTAGGGGATGACCTTTGGATCCACGGCAACCGTGTGCCCGGATCGGGGAATCGCTCCGGTGCTGGTGCGTTTTCCCCATTTCCCGGAGCAGCGGGTGCAGGAGCAGTAACCGGTGGTGCGGAACATACCCAGGGAACGGGTAGCCGGAACTGAGGATTCAGCGGCAGGGGCGGGGACAGTCTCCTCGGCCTGCGGTGCTTCCCCTTTGACATAGGATTGAGTATTGCCGAATTTTTTGCCGTCCACCGAGCCTTCGATCCGATAGACGCCATCCGGAAGGGAGTCCCAGTCCATGTGGATGCGAAAGCCATGCATTCCGTTGCCGATGTCATTGTCCTTAAGATCGGCACGGTAGACTGCGGCATTGGGGGAGAAGCTGCCGACCACCTGAGCGGTGGCTTCATTGATGATGGTTATTTGCACCGGGACTATCGTGTTAGGGTGGGAAGACTCCCATCCCCAGCCAACGATCGTGTCTCCCTCCATGGGATCAAAATATCCGTCCAGAGGCTCTGCATATGTGATCAGAGAGCTGCCTTGCAGCATTATTGTCATTAGCATCAGGCATGTCCATAATAATTTGCTTTTTAACATGATTATACTCCTTTCTGTGGCAACAGCTCGGGCGGCAGGAGCCATTACCTTTTGCTGCTGTGTGAAATGCAATATAAATTTCACACATCTTAAATATATGTAACAGAAATGTAATATATAACCATGAAAGGAAAGCATTCACGCAAAAGAGAGCCAAACAGTAAAAAGTCTGGCTCTCTTTATTGAATTGCTGGTATCAGAGGCTTCGCAATTTTGTGTAAAAAAACGGATACCTTGATCAAGGTATCCGTTTGGAACGTTCGTGGCAAGGATGCTATTGAACTGCAAATACTTCTTGGAGCTGCCGACCATGCGCCATGGCATCCTCATGGTTGTCATAGAAAATGTCGATGTGAGCGCCAGTGACGCTGGAACCGATATCTTCCACTGTATAGACAATATCTCCGATCATCAGGCGGGTGCCGATCGGAAAGAGGTCAAGATCAGCAGATACCGTGTGGCGTGCCTGAGGAACTGTACCGGAGTAGGTCAGTTCAAAGCCGCCGGAGCATTCCTCGCAGAGACAGTAACCGGTGGTGGTAAACGTCCCGAGAGAAGCTCCTTTCAGGAAAACATTCGGATTCACTGCTTCCTTGGAGAGGGAAGCTGCTGCCTTATTACTTCCGCAGGTAATCACCGGGGAATTGCCAGAGGAAGCAGAAGCAGGTGAGTCGCTGGAGATCCGGACACCTTCGATATTATTGCCGGGCGCCTCTGCTTTGTGCGGAGACTGAGAGCCGACAGGGCCAAAGCTGGTCTCCCTGTTCTCTGGTTCGCCGGGAAGCGAAGAAACATTGACAATCTCGGAGCCTTTGGAAACCTCGGAGGCTGCCACATCCCGAATGGTTCCGTCCACTGCAGTCCCTCCGCCCGGGATCTCAGCGGCCAGGGCAGTCAGCCCGGAGACGGTTATCCATAAAAACGTGATGCACATTATGTAAAAAAGCCGTATTCTGTTGTCTTTTAAGTGGTACATATCGATCACCTCACATTCTGACAGACTTTTATTTTATATCCATATTATATTACAAAACTGTTAAATGTCAAGATTCAAGTTTTTTCTCTAAAACCTCTTGACAAAATCGGTCGGGTAAAGTATATTAATCACAGATGTTAGCACTCCTTTGCGTCGAGTGCTAACAAGGGAAAAGCGGAGGGTGTCATGGAGCTGGATGATCGGAAGGTTACTATATTAAAAGCTATCATCAAGACATATCTGGAGACGGGAGAGCCGGTGGGTTCGAGAACTATTTCCAAATATACAGATTTACAGCTGAGTTCCGCGACTATCCGCAATGAGATGTCCGATCTGGAAGAGATGGGCTATATCATTCAGCCTCACACTTCTGCAGGACGGATTCCATCCGATAAGGGATACCGTTTCTATGTAAACCAGATTATGCAGGAGAAGGAGCAGGAGGTGACCGAGGTCAAGGCGCTGATGATCAAGCGCGTGGATCGGGTGGAGCTGATCTTAAAGAAGCTGGCACAGCTGCTGGCGAACAATACCAACTATGCAGCCATGATCAGCGGCCCGCAGTATCACCATAATAAGCTCAAGTTTATCCAGCTTTCGCAGATGGATCCGCATAAGCTTTTGGTGGTTACCGTAGTGGAAGGGAATCTGATCCGCAATAAGGTAGTTACGGTGCAGGAGGAGATCAGCCAGGAGGAGCTGCTGAATCTGAATATTATGCTGAACAGCAGCCTGAACGGACTGACGATCGAGGAGATCAACCTGGGAGTGATCAGCCGGCTGAAGGAGCAGGCGGGGATCCACAGCCAGGTGGTTGACCTGGTGCTGGGAGAAGTGGCAGCGGTGATCCAGTCGGAGGAAGAGGATCTGCAGATTTATACCAGCGGAGCCACGAATATCTTCCGGTATCCGGAGCTGAGCGACGGGGAGAAGGCCAGTCAGCTGATCCGCACACTGGAACAGAAGGAGATGCTGCAGGAGCTGATTACTGAAGTGAACAATACGGAGGAGGATAATGGCATCCAGGTATATATCGGTGAGGAGACGCCGCTCCAGACAATGAAAGACTGCAGTGTTGTGACAGCAAACTATGAGCTGGGTGAAGGAATACGCGGGACGATCGGCATCATTGGTCCCAAGCGGATGGATTATGAGAAGGTACTGGGAACCCTGAGACATTTGATGAGGCAATTGGATGCTACATTTAAAAGTGATAGAAACAATGAGGAAGGATGACAGATATGGGTAAAGATAAGGACAAAGAAGAGCGAGAGACTCCGGGAGGGCAGGAAGTGGTATCGGATTCTGCCGCAGAGGAGAAGACAGAGACCGCTGCCGGGGCAGAACCAGGAGAGGGAGAGAATTCGGAGATGGCGAAGGAACAGGAGGATGTCACGGAGAATGCCGGACAGGATAAGAAGGCGGACAGAAAGGATCCGAAGGATATTCAGATTGAAGAGATGCAGGACCGCCTGATGCGCCAGATGGCGGAGTTTGACAATTTCCGGAAGCGGACAGAGAAAGAAAAATCAGCCATGTATGAGGTGGGCGCCCGGGATATGATCGAGAAGATTCTGCCTGTTCTGGATAATTTCGAGAGGGCTTTGGCAGCCGTGCCGGAGGATGAGAAGGGTGGTTCCTTTACCGAAGGCGTGGAGATGATCTACAAGCAGTTTTTAAAGACTCTGGAGGATGCCGGGGTGGAGGTGATCGAGGCAGTGGGGCAGCAGTTCAACCCGGATGTGCACAATGCAGTGATGCATATCGAGGATGAGGCTTATGGGGAGAATGAGATTTCTCAGGAACTTCAGAAGGGCTACAAATACCGCGGAACCGTAGTGAGGCACAGTATGGTGCAGGTGGCAAACTGATATCGCAACGCCGCAGGTGTATTGAATGAGGCAGTCAGGGTTGTTTGATTCACAACTAATTTGTATATATTTCAGGAGGAAAAAGCTATGAGCAAGATTATTGGTATTGATTTAGGCACCACCAACAGTTGTGTGGCTGTTATGGAGGGTGGCAAGCCGGTGGTTATCCCGAACCAGGAAGGTTCCCGGACGACCCCGTCGGTAGTGGCATTTACCAAGACCGGAGAGCGTCTGGTAGGAGAGCCGGCCAAGCGTCAGGCAGTGACCAACGCAGACCGCACCATCGCTTCCATTAAGCGCCATATGGGCAGCGATTACAAGGTGAGCATTGACGGAAAGAGCTATACTCCGCAGGAGATTTCGGCTATGATCCTGCAGAAGCTGAAGGCGGATGCCGAGGCTTACCTGGGTGAGAAGGTCAGCGAGGCCGTGATTACTGTACCCGCATATTTCAATGACGCCCAGCGCCAGGCAACCAAGGATGCAGGCAAGATTGCCGGTCTGGATGTAAAGCGTATCATCAACGAGCCGACAGCCGCAGCGCTGGCTTACGGCCTGGACAATGAAAAAGAACAGAAGATCATGGTATATGACCTGGGCGGCGGTACTTTTGATGTGTCCCTGATCGAGATCGGTGACGGCGTGATCGAGGTGCTTTCCACGAACGGAGACACCCGCCTGGGAGGCGATGATTTTGATAACCGTATCAGCAGCTGGCTGGTAGATGAATTTAAGAAGGCAGAGGGCGTGGATCTGTCCGGTGACAAGATGGCCATGCAGAGACTCAAGGAGGCGGCGGAGAAGGCGAAGAAGGAATTGTCCACTGCCACTACCACGAATATCAACCTGCCCTTCATCACTGCCAACGCAGAGGGACCCAAGCATCTGGATATGAACCTCAGCCGGGCGAAGTTTGACGAGTTGACCCATGATCTGGTTGAGCGGACCGGAGTTCCGGTGCAGAACGCATTGAGAGACGGTGGTGTGACTACCTCTGAGCTGGGTAAGGTTCTGCTGGTAGGCGGTTCTACCCGTATGATCGCTGCTCAGGATAAGGTGAAACAGATGAGCGGCAAGGAGCCGAGCAAGTCTCTGAACCCGGATGAGTGTGTGGCTATCGGTGCGGCGATTCAGGGCGGTAAGCTGGCAGGAGATGCCGGCGCCGGGGATATCCTGCTTTTGGATGTAACTCCTCTTTCTCTTTCCATTGAGACACAGGGAGGAATTGCCACCAGGCTGATTGAGAGAAATACCACCATTCCGGCCAAGAAGAGCCAGATCTTCTCCACTGCGGCTGACAACCAGACAGCTGTGGATATCCATGTGGTGCAGGGTGAGCGTGAGTTTGCCCGGGACAACAAGACACTCGGCCAGTTCCGTCTGGACGGGATTCCGCCGGCAAGAAGAGGCGTTCCCCAGATCGAGGTTACCTTTGATATTGATGCCAACGGCATTGTGAATGTGTCGGCCAAGGATATCGGAACGGGCAGAGAGCAGCATATCACCATTACTTCCGGTTCTAACATGTCGGATTCCGACATTGAGAAGGCCGTGAGAGAGGCAGCCGAGTTCGAGGCTCAGGATAAGAAGAAGAAAGAAGGCATTGATGCCAGGAATGATGCGGATGCCATGGTATTCCAGACCGAGAAGGCACTGGAAGAGGTGGGCGACAAGCTGGATGCCAATGATAAGGCGGCCGTGGAGGCAGAGCTGAACGCGCTGAAGGAGGCGATCAACCGCGCTCCGATCGACCAGATGACAGATGCCCAGATAGAGGATATTAAGGCTGGCAAGGAGAAGCTGATGAACAGTGCTCAGGCCTTGTTTGCCAAAATGTATGAGTCGGCTCAGGCTTCCGGCGCCGGAGCACAGGGAGCAGGCCCGGATATGGGCAGTGCAGGGAGCGCTTCCGGCTCTGCGGCTGATGACGTAATCGACGGAGATTTTAAAGAGGTATAAGGACAGAAATGCCTGTCGGCTTCTGGTGCCTGCCGGGAACTGCTTTTTGGGAAGCGGGAGGGAAAGGACGGCCATGGCGGCAGATGACGGGGTGATTATTTCACCGCAGGCAATGGCAAAAGGATAGTGAGAAAGGGCTGGCGCAGTCGAGGAGGGTCCCGTCAGGAGGGATCTTCCGGAATTGCGACAGCCGTTTCGGTGTATAAATGTAGGGTGTGCAGAGGGTGCACCAGATGGAGGAGACCATGGCAGAGAGCAAGAGAGACTATTATGAGGTCCTGGGCGTTCCCAAGAACGCGGACGAGGCGGCTCTGAAAAAGGCATACCGTGCCCTGGCCAAGAAGTATCACCCGGACAGCAATCCGGGGGACGCGGAGGCGGAAAGGAAGTTTAAGGAGGCGTCAGAGGCCTACAGTGTGCTGAGCGACCCTGACAAGCGCCGCCAGTATGACCAGTTTGGCCATGCAGCCTTTGACGGGGCAGCCGGGGGCGGCGGCTTTGGAGGCTTTGACTTTTCCGGGGATATGGGTGATATTTTCGGTGATATATTTGGCGATATTTTCGGGGGCGGCAGGAGCCGCGGCAGCCAGTACAACGGCCCCATGCGGGGAGCCAATGTGAGGACAGCCATCCGCATTACCTTTGAGGAGGCGGTCTTTGGCTGTGAGAAGGAGATTGAGATTAATTTTAAGGAGGAGTGTGCCAAGTGCCACGGCACCGGGGCGAAGCCAGGCACCTCCCCGGAGACCTGCCCCAAGTGTAACGGAAAGGGCAAGATCATGTACACCCAGCAGTCTTTCTTCGGCCAGGTGCAGAATGTCCAGACCTGTCCGGAGTGCGGGGGCAAGGGGAAAGTGATTCGGGAGAAGTGCCCGGATTGCTATGGAACCGGCTATGTGACCAGGAAGAAGAAATTTAAGGTTACCATTCCCGGCGGCATTGATAACGGACAGAGCGTGCGTTGTGCAGGCGGCGGTGAGCCGGGAGTCAACGGCGGTGAGAGAGGCGACCTTCTGGTGGAGGCTGTGGTGTCCCAGCATCCGGTATTCAAGCGCCAGGATACCAGCATTTATTCCACGGTGCCGATTTCCTTTGCCACGGCGGCTCTGGGCGGGCCGATTCGCATCAAGACCGTGGATGGGGAGGTGGAGTATGAGGTGAAGGCCGGAACCCAGACCGATACCCGTGTGCGTCTGAAGGGGAAGGGCGTACCGTCTCTGAGGGCACGGGGAATCCGGGGAGATCATTATGTGACCCTGGTGGTACAGGTGCCGGAGCGGCTGAATGAGGCCCAGAAGGAGGCCTTGCGGAACTTTGACGCCGTGATGCGGGGGGAGAAGCCGGAGACCGGTGAGAAGCATAAAAAGGGAAAGCTTTTTGGAAAATAGGGAGGATTGACAGGGTGATGGAGAGGAGAGGTTTCCGGATTCCGGAGAAATCCGGATGCGTCAGAGGGATTGTGATCTGCGCGGCAGTGATGTTTGCGACTCAGTTTTTTGGCTTGTACATTATGCTGGGAGGAGGCATTCCGGAGTGGGGGTTTTACTGGAGTTTCCCTCTGAGGTTTTATGGGAACATATTGCTTTTGCAGGGACAAATCAGTGATCTGTTGCTTCCGGTCCTTCTGGGCGCACTGGGAATTGCCTTTGCGAAGAAGGCGCCGGAACTTCTGGCAGTGCCCCTGGTATTTGCCATTATGAGCCGTTTGATATGGATACTGGCAGTGATGGCAGAAGGGCTGTGGTATTATCCGGGATGGGTGTCCGGGAACCTCCTGAGGCTGGCATCTCTTGTGCTCTTATTATTGTTTTTTGTCCTCCTCCTTTCGGGAAGGCTGAAACAAAAGATATGGCTGCTGCTGACCGCCTTTGGATATCCGGTTCTTTTCACCCTCCGCCGTCTTTTTGGGCTGCTGTCGGGTATGGCGTCAGGGACGCATCAGACCTTTTCTTTAAGTTCGGTGGCTGGCGTGTCGGCTTTGTACATTGCGTATGGAATCATGGGGCTGGCATTGAGTGATGATCCGGAGGGTTCCTATGTGTGGGTGGGGGAGAGAATCCCCTGCCGGGGAACGGGAAAACGCTGGTATGTCACACCTGAATTGCTGGAGCCGAAAAGCATCGTGAAAAGCATACTGCTTTCCGTGGTCACCCTGGGGATCTACCGTTGGTTCTGGATGTATTCGCTTATGAAACGGGTGCGCTACCTGGCAGACGGGAATTCTTCCTGCGGCATGGAGATGGTCTGTTACCTGTTCGTGCCTTTTTATGAGTGGTATTGGTTTTACACAAGGGGGAAAAGGCTGGCAGATGGGGCGGCGGAATATGGGATTGCCCTCCCCCGGCGGCAGGGCATCTATCTGGTGATTCTGCTGCTGGCCAGCAATGTGGTGGCATTAGCCATCATGCAGAACGATCTCAACGAATTTGCCAGGATGAAGCGGGAGATTCGAAAGGATGAGATCACAGAGGAATGAGCGGAACTTATGTTCTGCGGAAATAAAAGGGAAAAGAGCCGTCTCGTGTCTGGCACGCGGCGGCTCTTTTGGTTGCAACCCTAATTTTTAAGGTTTTTTTGAAAATGGCCTCCTCCCGGCGGGAAAACTTGGCGGTGTGTGATGGAATGTAATGCATCAAGGAATTTCGTTTACTTGATTTGTTTTTTATTTTTGCCTTGTCATCCTGCGGAAATCGACTCTTTTCATCATCCGTTCAATAGGTTAATGCAGATAGCAGTGTTTTTATTGCAAAAAATAAAAATTTTTTAAATTGACGGCCGGCTTTGCTACATGGCGACGCCGACAACGACGCGTCAGGGATTTTTTGGTTTTTTATATGGTGTTATCTGGAATCGTATCAGAGAAAACAGAGGGAACTGTAAAGTATATCCGGCTCCCCTGGCCGTGTACCTGAACCGGGATAACAAGACGTATCTGGAGCCGGATATTATACTGGTATGTGACCCGGGAAAGATGAAAGAAAAGGGCTGCTATGGCGCCTCGGATTTTGTGGCGGAGATTGTGTCTCCCAGCACACAGAGCAGGGATTACTTTTTGAAGCTTAATAAGTATCAGGATGCGGGTGTGAAGGAATATTGGATTCCGGATATAAGAAGGGATACGATTCATGTATATGATTTCGCGGGCAGGACCAAAACGACATATGGATTTGAAGAAAAGGTCAGATTGGGGGTTCCGGAAGGTCTGGAGGTGGATTTTTCAGAATTGGAGCAATAGAGAAGGTACTGATGGCCGGTGGTCAAAAGCTTGCGTTTACCGTGATTCGAGAGGCAGGCTTTGAGGGAAAATCTAAAACCATGCCATGATAATTCAGAAAAACTTATGGACAATGATAAGTAAAAAGAATAAATAACGGATGCCTGGCCAGGCACGACAAAATCGGCTAAAAAATTCACAATCTAAATTTCTCTTTCTCTTGCATATAATAGTTGAAACCTATAGAACTCCCGACAGATCATGCTTCTTCGCAATCGATTCCTTAACGATTGTTTTTTTGCAAAAACAAGGTGGTGTTTTCGATGCGAGGTTTTGTTAATAAATAGACAAGAAACCCTGGCAAAAACAGGGGAATATCTGGTTTTTTTGTGTAATTTTCCAAACATAATACTGTATACAAAGAAAAATTTCCAATTGTAAGCCTTCCTTAATTATGTTATACTGTACAAGATGACAAGTGATATTTTTTGTCAAAAAGAGAAAGAAAATGTATAGAAAGAGGGTAAAAGTAGATGGGATTGGCTACATTTAAAGGCGGCGTCCATCCTTATGAGGGAAAAGAACTGTCCGAGAACAAGCCCACACAGATCCTGATGCCGAAGGGCGATATGGTATATCCCATGTCCCAGCATATCGGCGCGCCGGCGGCTCCGCTGGTGAAGAAGGGTGACAAGGTGCTGGCAGGCCAGAAGATCGGTGAAGCGAGTGGATTCATTTCTGCGAATGTCATCTGCTCCGTATCCGGCACCGTCAAGGCAGTGGAGCCGAGGCGCGTGGCAAGCGGTGCGATGGTCAACTCGGTTGTCGTAGAGAATGATGGCGAGTATCAGAGCGTGGAGGGAATGGGTACAGACAGGGATCCGTCAAAGCTTTCCAAACAGGAGATCCGGGATATCGTAAAGGAAGCGGGTATCGTAGGCCTGGGCGGCGCAGGATTTCCGACGCATGTGAAACTGACTCCCAAGAACGAGAACGCAATCGAGTATGTTTTGGTGAATGCTGCAGAGTGTGAGCCTTACCTGACCAGCGACTACCGGATGATGTTAGAGGAGCCGGAGAAGCTGATCGGCGGGCTGAAGGTGATGCTGCAGCTGTTTGAGAAGGCCAAAGGTGTGATCGGCATTGAGAACAACAAGCCGGAAGCGATTAAGAAGCTTCAGGAGATGGTGAAAGACGAGCCGCGGATTGAGGTGTGCGAGTTGATGACCAAGTATCCTCAGGGCGGCGAGCGTTCCCTGATCAATGCCATTACCGGGCGGAAGGTGAATTCTTCCATGCTTCCTGCAGATGCGGGCTGCATTGTAGACAATGTGGACACGGTGATTGCCATTTACATGGCAGTCTGCAAGACAACGCCCCTGATGCGGCGGATTGTGACCGTGACCGGGGATGCCATTGCCAATCCCCAGAACTATAATGTTAAGATCGGCACGAATTTTCAGGAACTGGTGGAGGCGGCAGGGGGCTTTAAGAGCGAGCCGGAGAAGCTGATTGCCGGCGGTCCCATGATGGGGATGGCCTTGTTTGGACTGGATATTCCGGTGACAAAGACCAACTCGGCGCTGCTTTGCATGACAAAGGACGAGGTGGCGGCCAATGAGCCCACCCCTTGTATCCGCTGCGGCAAGTGCGTCAGCGTATGTCCCAGCCACATTGTCCCGGTGATGATGATGAAGGCAGCCTTAAAGGGGGACTGCGAGAGATTTGAGAAGCTGAACGGCATGGAGTGTGTGGAATGCGGCAGCTGTGCATTTATCTGTCCGGCCAAGCGTCCCCTGACCCAGGCATTCAAAGAGATGAGAAAAACGGTTGCAGCCAACCGGAGAAAGAAAGCGTAGGAGGGGAGAAGAGATGAGCAAATTATTAAACGTATCGGCATCCCCGCACGTTCGGAGCAAAGAGACTACCCAGAGTATTATGGCAGATGTGTGTATCGCCATGCTGCCGGCAACTGCGTTTGGTGTGTTCCAGTTCGGATTCCATGCGTTGCTGGTTCTGATCGTTACGGTGGCTGCCTGCGTGCTGAGTGAGTATGTGTTTCAGAAGATGATGAAGCTGCCCCTGACGGTATCTGACATGAGTGCAGTGGTGACAGGGATGATCCTGGCTCTGAATATGCCGGCGAATATCCCGCTGTGGATTCCGGCTCTGGGCGGCATTTTTGCCATTATTGTGGTAAAGCAGCTTTACGGCGGTATCGGGCAGAACTTCATGAACCCGGCTTTGGCCGGAAGATGTTTCCTGTTGATCTCCTTTGCCGGGAAGATGTCGGATTTTGCCATGGACGGATGGACCGGAGCAACTCCGCTGGCCCAGTTAAAGGCCGGTGAGACCGTGGATGTGGCTGCTATGTTTATCGGTAAGATTCCGGGAACCATTGGTGAGGTTTCCGTGATCGCACTGTTAATCGGCGGCATTTATCTGGCAGTGAAGAAAGTGATTTCCCTGCGGATTCCGGTTACATATATTCTTACGGTAGCTGTGTTTGCCTTCATTTTCGGCAAGCAGGATATGACCTATGTGATAGCTCATATCTGCGGCGGCGGTCTGGTGTTCGGCGCTTTCTTTATGGCTACGGATTATGTGACCAGCCCCATCACCCCCAAGGGGCAGATCGTGTTCGGTGTTCTGCTGGGTATCCTTACCGGGCTGTTCCGTATCTTCGGCGGCTCTGCAGAGGGTGTTTCCTATGCGATTATCATCAGCAACCTGCTGGTTCCGCTGATTGAAAGGTTTACCCTTCCGACGGCATTTGGAAAGGAGGGCAAAAAGTCATGAGTAAAGGTGGGTTTATGAAGGACGCCCTGATCCTGTTTGCGATCACTCTGGTGGCAGGAGCGTGTCTGGGCGGAGTTTATGAGGCGACGAAGGAGCCGATTGCCGCAGCCAATCTTGCGGCAAAGGAGGAGGCATACCGGACCGTTCTGCCGGATGCAGCATCTTTTGAGGCGGATGATATGACGGATGTGATGGCGTCTGCCAATGCGGAAGTCAGCGGTCTGGGCTATGGGAATGTAACCGTGGATGAGGCGGCGGTCGCTCTGGATGGTTCCGGAACACCGATGGGATATGTGGTTACCACGACCTCCAAGGACGGCTACGGCGGTGCGATCACGGTTTCCGTAGGCGTGCTGGCTGACGGCACGGTCAACGGTATTGCATTTCTTACTCTTGCCGAGACGGCCGGCCTTGGTATGAACGCCGATACAGACTGGAAGAATCAGTATGCGGGCAAGAATGTGGATGCGTTCTCCGTGACCAAGAACAGCGCGTCTGCAGAAAATGAGATCAATGCCATCAGCGGCGCGACGATCACTTCCAATGCAGTGACCGGAGCAGTAAATACGGCAGTTTACTTTGTAAAGAACTGCCTGGCGCAGTAGGAGGTGGGAAATCATGAATAAATGTATAGAACGTATTTACAACGGCATTATCAAGGAAAACCCGACCTTTGTGCTGATGCTGGGCATGTGTCCCACCCTGGCGGTTACCACCACGGCAGTCAACGGCGTGGGAATGGGACTATCCACCACGGCAGTTCTGGTGTTTTCCAACCTGATCATTTCCGCCTTGCGGAAGATCATCCCGGACCGGGTGAGAATTCCGGCTTATATTGTTATTGTGGCATCTCTGGTTACCATCGTTCAGCTGCTTTTACAGGCATTTGTTCCCAGCCTGTACAGTTCTCTGGGTATCTTCATCCCGCTGATCGTGGTGAACTGTATCATTCTGGGCCGTGCCGAGGCTTATGCGGCAAAGAACGGCCCGCTGGAGTCGGCGTTTGACGGGATCGGTATGGGCCTTGGTTTCACGGTGGGCCTTACCTGTATCGCCATTGTCCGTGAGATTCTGGGAGCCGGCGCGGTGTTTGGTATGGCTTTCATTCCGGAGGATTTCCGGATCACCATCTTTGGCCTTGCTCCGGGCGCATTCTTTGTGCTGGCCGGTCTGACTGCTTTGCAGAACAAGTTTAAGGCTCCGTCTGCAACCAACGGCTCTGCGCCTTCATCCGGCCTGGCCTGCGGCGGCAACTGTGCAAGCTGCAGCGGCGCTTCCTGCATGTCCAACCACGCGGCCCTGGAGGCAGTGAGGGAGAAGGCAGAGGCAGAGGCGGCAGCGGCAAAGAAGGCAGCAGCCGAGAAGGCGGCGGCAGCAAAGAAGGCGGCGGCAGAGAAGGCAGCAGCGGAAAAAGCGGCCGGGCAGAACGCTCAGGCAGCGGACAAAGAATAAGGAGGGCGCGATAGATGAAAGAGTTGATTTTAGTAATTGTAGGCGCCGCCCTGGTGAATAACATTATCCTGAGCCAGTTCCAGGGCCTGTGCCCGTTCTTAGGCGTATCCAAGAAGGTAGATACTTCTCTCGGCATGGGCGGAGCGGTCATCTTTGTAATTGTGCTGGCATCGATTGTGACGAACCTGATCTATACCTTCGTCCTGGTCCCCTTTGATGTCACATATCTGCAGACCATTGCCTTTATCCTGGTGATTGCCGCTCTGGTGCAGTTCGTGGAGATGTTCTTAAAGAAGAATGTTCCTTCCCTGTATCAGGCCCTGGGCGTGTTCCTGCCTCTGATCACCACTAACTGCGCCGTTCTGGGTTCTGCCCTGACCAATGTGCAGAAGGAGTACAATTTTATTTTCAGTGTGGCGAACGGTTTTGGTACGGCAGTGGGCTTTACGGTGGCGATTGTACTGTTGGCAAGCATCCGTGAAAGCATTGAGGACAACGATATCCCCTTCAACTTCCAGGGGTCTCCGATTGTACTGATCACCTCCGGTCTGATGGCAATCGCATTCATGGGCTTTTCCGGCCTGATTAAATAGGGGGTGGCTTAAAAGATGAATATGACAGGTTTGCTTTTAGCGGCAGTCATCATCGGCGCCATCGGTATCGTTATCGGTGTGCTGCTGGGGATTGCCAGTGAGCAGTTTAAAGTAGAAGTGGATGAAAAAGAGATTCTGGTCCGTGCAGAGCTTCCCGGCAACAACTGCGGCGGCTGCGGCTTCCCGGGCTGTGACGGTTTAGCTGCTGCCATTGCCGCCGGCACGGCTGCTGTCAATGCCTGCCCGGTAGGCGGTCCTGCAGTGGCGGATAAGATCGCGGCCATCATGGGCGTGGAGAGCGGCGGAACGGAGAAAAAGGTTGCTTTTGTAAAATGTAAAGGTACCTGCGATAAGGCCCGGGTTCAGTATAACTATTTCGGAATCGACGACTGCGCCAAGGTGGCAGTTGTCCCCGGAGGCGGCGAGAAGGCCTGTACTTATGGATGTATGGGCTACGGCTCCTGCGTGAAGGCCTGTGCCTTTGACGCGATCCATGTTGTGGATGGAGTGGCAGTGGTTGACAAGGAAAAGTGCGTGGCCTGCGGTAAATGCGTAGCCACCTGCCCGAACCGTCTGATCGAGCTGGTGCCCTACTCAGCAGAGCATCTGGTACAGTGCTCCTCCCATGATAAGGGCAAGGATGTGAAGGCCAAGTGCGACAACGGCTGTATTGCCTGTACGCTTTGTACCAAGCAGTGTGAGTTCGATGCCATCCATATGGATAACAATGTGGCGGTAATCGACTACAGCAAGTGCACCAATTGCGGCAAATGCGCGGCAAAGTGTCCGTCTAAAGTGATTCTTTAACATACGGCAGGGGGGTTCTCACATACGCGGGACTGGATCGAAGGATTCGGTCCCGCTTTTATGCTGCTTTACCAATGGCTTCCCGGTCGGTAAGCAAGTGCCGTTTTGTGTGGCTGCGCGGAACTCTTTTTCCGGAGCATACCTTTCGGAATCCCGTCTTGTAAAAAGTGAGGCTCCCTGTTTTTTCTGCCGGGAAAATAACTTGCCCAAGGCTATGAAATATGATATACTGATATACGTGGCAGAAGCTCTCCATGTGTTTAGGACGCGGCGGTTTTCTGTCGCATTTGTAACCTGGCGGCTTCGCCGGTTATTTACATAGTTATCAATTATCATAACTGCTTTTAGGAATGGAGAGTGAGCTTTATTAACGGGAAGAAGAGTCCCAGACAGACAATACTGATTGCAGATGATTCGGAGATGAACCGGTCAATTCTGACAGACATGCTGGGCGACGAGTATGAGATTATGGAAGCGGAGAACGGAGTAGAGGCAGTCTCGATTCTCCAAAAATACGGGAATGCGATCTCTTTGCTGCTGCTTGATATCGTTATGCCGGAGATGGATGGTTTCGGCGTCCTGAACGTGATGAACAAGCATCGCTGGATCGAGGATATCCCGGTGATTGTGATTTCGGCGGAGACGGCATCCACGCATGTGGAGCGTGCTTATGAGCTGGGAGTTACGGAGTTTATCAGCCGGCCCTTTGACGCATTGATTCTCCATCGGCGTGTGGTGAATACGATCCTGCTTTATGCAAAGCAAAAGAAGCTGATTGATTTGGTTACGGATCAGATTTACGAAAAAGAGCAGCAGAGCGGGCTGATGGTGGATATCCTGAGTCATATCGTAGAGTTCAGGAATGGTGAAAGCGGACAGCATGTGCTGCATATCCGCACTTTGACGGAGCTGTTATTAAAGCATCTGGGGCACATTGACAGCAAGTATCAGTTCCCAAGATCTGAGATTTCTCTGATTTGCACGGCTTCGGCTCTGCATGATATCGGAAAAATAGCGATACCGGGGGAGGTGCTGAATAAGCCCGGACGTCTGACCGATGAAGAGTTTGAGATTATGAAGAAGCATACGCTGATCGGCGCCGAGATGCTGAAGGCATTGCCCATGCATCAGGAGGAGCCGCTGGTTAAGAAGGCATATGAGATTTGCCGCTGGCATCATGAGCGTTATGACGGACGTGGTTATCCGGACGGACTTAAGGGGGAGGAGATTCCGGTTTCTGCCCAGGTGGTGGCATTGGCAGATGTTTACGATGCCCTGACCAGTGAGCGTGTGTATAAGAAGGCGTTTACTCATGATGTGGCAATTCAGATGATTTTGGAAGGCAAGTGCGGCCAGTTCAACCCGATGCTGATGGAGTGCTTAAGGGAGATCGAAAGCGTCCTGCAAGAGGAGCTTCAGGGGGACAGCGATGTCCGGACAAGTATGAGGCAGATGCAGAATGTGGCGGAGGAACTGCTGCACCACGAGGAGCTTTCTGCTTCGGAGCGTACTTTACAGCTTCTGGAGCATGAGAGGATGAAATACCGGTTCTATGCAGACATGTCGGAGGAGATTCAGTTCGAGTATACCGTGGCTCCGTCGATGGTGACTTTGTCCGCTTATGGAGCGAGGAAGCTGGGACTGGATGAGATTCTGATGGATCCGCATAATAATGAAAAGGTTCAGGAGATGATGGGGACCGGGACCCTGCGTGCCATTTCCAATGAATTGCGGGGAACTACGCCGGAGCATCCGCAGGTCAAATATGACCATGAGGTCTGCATTAACGGCGAGAAGCGATGGATGAGGACAATCGGCCGGGCCATGTGGTCGGCAGACGAGCCTCCGCGCTATATGGGAGCGATCGGAAAGACAACAGATATCCATGATGAGCGGACGCGGATCGATGCCCTGGTGCAGATGGCGTCCCACGATTCCATGACCGGACTGTTTAATCACAATTATGCCAAGGAACGGATCCGGGAGAGGCTGCAGAACCGGCCCAATGGGAAGTTTGCGCTGGCCATTTTTGACTTGGATCATTTTAAGTCGGCTAATGATAATTATGGGCATATGTTTGGGGATAAGGTATTGATTCATATGGCAGAGCGGCTGCGCCGGAGTATCCGGGGCGGAGACATTGCAGCAAGGGTCGGCGGAGATGAATTCCTGATTTTTCTGGAATATAAGGAGGAGGCGGAGACAGCGATCCAAAGGATCTTCACCTCTCTGGAGGGAACCTTTGAGGATTTCCAGATTTCTGTCAGCATGGGTGTTGTCCGTACCGATATGGTTGGAATCGATTATGATGAGCTGTTTCATGCGGCAGACCAGGCTCTTTACGCCGTGAAGCGTTCAGGAAGAGGAAAGTATCGTTTTTATGATGATTCTATGTATGGAATGTTATCCGTAATCTCGCCGATTGACGGCAGTGAAGAAAAACCTGCAGATCAGACAGGAGAAAGAGGCATGCTATGACGTTGAAAGAGTGCTATACTGCTTTAGAGGGAGACTATGAGGAAGTGATTACCCGCCTGCGCAGTGAGAAGATGGTTCAGAAGTTTGTTCTGAAATTTCTGAATGACAAGAGCCATGAGCTGCTTGTGACATCTATGGAGACGAAGAATTACGAAGAGGCGTTTCGGGCTGCCCATACGATCAAGGGGGTATGTCAGAATCTGAGCTTTACCAGGCTGTATGAGTCGAGCCATATTCTGACTGAGAATCTCCGTACCGGATATGGGGATGAGACCGACGGGCTGGTACAGCGGGTAGAGAAGGACTATCAGCAGACAATAGCAGCAATTAAGGAGTTACAGGCAGAAAATCCATCCTAAACAGGAATGGGTCTTCAGGGGGATTTAATGAAGAATAAAACCATACGATTTTTGCAGGTCAGCCTTATTTTTGTATCTATTCTTTGTGTCGGTATTTTTTTGTTCCTTGCGGCCTATATGAACCAAAAAAGCGCCGGAACCATCAGTGAGGTGGGGAACATTTATATGTCAGGCATGAATGAACGGATATTACTGCATTTCAGGACCACGATAGAGATGCGTTTGTCGCATGTAGAGGATCTGGAACGTCTGGCATCCTCCACGATGTACCAGGACAATCAGAAGCTGCGGGAAGAATTATCCTATAATGCAATGGCAAGAGGTTTTTCGTATCTGGGACTGTATTCTCAGGATGGAGATTTTGACATGCTTTATGGAGCGGAGCTGGAGGTAATAGATACAGAGTCGTTTCTGAAGTCTTTGAGTAAGCGGGAGAAGAAGATAGCAGTAGGAAAGGATGCGCAGGGAAGGGATATTGTGCTTCTGGGGGTTCCGCTCTTCCATCCGATGGATGGGATGGAAGGTCAGATAGCGGTAGTTGCAGGACTGCCCATAGAATATATCAGTGATATACTGTCCTTGAATCAGGAAGAATCTCTGGTATATTCTCACATTATTCGCCGTGACGGGAGTTTTGTCATCAAAAGCGCAGATGCTTTTCGCAGCAATTATTTTGAGAGGATCCGTGCCTTTCTTGAAGAAAGCCCGGATTTGGCGGAAGAGCATGTCAGGAAACTTAGGGAAGCCATGGAGAGCAATGCAGATTATTCGGCAGTGATCCATCTTCCTGAGGAGAGACGTCATCTGTATTGTACCAAATTGCCCTATTCCGAATGGTTCCTGGTAACGGTTATGCCTTACGGAGAACTGGATCAGGTGGTCAATCGGCTGGGATTGCAGTGGGAAATTATGGGATTGGGCGGCTGCGGTATCATTCTGGCAGCGTTGTTGACTGTTTTTATCCGTTATTATCAGCTTACCCGGCAGCAGATCCGTCAGCTGGAGGAGGCAAGGCAGGAGGCGCTTTTTGCCAATAAGGCAAAAAGCGAGTTCCTTTCCAATATGAGCCATGATATCCGTACACCGATGAATGCCATTGTTGGAATGACGGCAATTGCCATTGCCAATCAGGACAACCCGCAGCAGATCCAGAACTGCCTGCGGAAGATAGCGCTTTCCAGCAAGCATCTGCTTGGCCTGATCAATGACGTGCTGGATATGTCCAGAATCGAGAGCGGTAAGATGACTCTTAATATGGATCAGGTTTCCCTGCGGGAAGTTATGGACAGTATTGTGAATATTGTACAGCCGCAGATAAAAACCAAGAATCAGAAGTTCGATGTATTAATCCATGATATCCACACAGAGAATGTATATTGTGACAGTGTGCGGCTCAATCAGATTCTTTTGAATTTATTGTCTAATGCGATCAAATTCACGCCAGAGAATGGGAACATCCATGTGGCGCTGGAGGAGGAAGAAGGATCGCCTCGGGGAGAGGAATATGTGCGGATCCATCTGCGGGTAAAGGATAATGGAATCGGGATGACACCGGAGTTTCAGGAGAAAATCTTTGAGTCCTTTACCCGGGAGGACAGTGCCCGTGTGCGGAAGACGGAAGGAACCGGCCTGGGGATGGCGATAACAAAATATATTGTGGATACCATGGGCGGTACGATCGAAGTGGAAAGCGAGCTGGGAAAGGGAAGCGAATTCCATATTACACTTGATATGGAAAAGGCAGAGATACAGGAATCGGATATGATTTTGCCCAAGTGGAATATGCTGGTGGTGGACGATGACAAGCAGCTGTGTGAAACCACAGTGTCTGCTTTAAGCAGCATAGGCATTGACGCGGAGTGGGTTCTGGATGGTGAGAGCGCTGTTGAGAGGGTGAAGGAGAATCACGAGAAACATCAGGATTATCATATTATCCTTCTGGACTGGAAGCTTCCCGGGATCGACGGAATTGAGACTGCCCGCCAGATTCGGAGATGTATGGGAGATCAGGTTCCGATTCTGCTGATTTCGGCTTATGAGTGGAGTGAGATTGAGGAACGGGCAAGAGAGGCAGGCGTAACCGGATTTATCGCGAAGCCTCTGTTCAAATCAACCCTGTATCATGGACTGAAGCCGTTTGCAGACAGCTTGGAGGAGACCCGGGAGGATCAGAAAGAAGAGATCAGCTTCAGCGGAATGAAGATTTTGCTGGCAGAGGATAATGATCTGAACTGGGAGATTGCAGAGGAGCTGTTGTCAGAGATGGGTATGGAGCTGGAGCGGGCAGAGAACGGACAGATTTGTATCGATATGTTCCAGAATTCGCCTGTGGGGTATTACCAGGCGGTTTTGATGGATATCCGGATGCCTATCATGACTGGTTATGAGGCGGCATGGGGAATCCGAAAGCTTGACCGGCCGGATGCGGATATTCCGATCATTGCCATGACGGCCGATGCCTTTTCCGAAGATATTAAGCGGTGCCTGGACTGTGGCATGAACGCCCATGTAGCGAAACCGATTGATGTTCAGGAGATATGCCGTTTGTTGGAAAAATTTGTCTATAAGAAGTAAAACAATAATGAAGAGGAAAAGCAAGATCACAAAAAAGAAAATCACAAAAAAGAAAATCATAAAAGGACTTAGAGCGTTCTCCTGCTGCTGCCTGATTCTGGCGGCAGCAGGAGTGCTTTGTCTGCTCGCAGGTAATTATTATGTGAGGAAAAGCGTGGAAGGAAATATTCTGGAAACAGATGAGAATTCAGAGGGTTTATCTGTGGATTGTATTCTGGTACTGGGCTGCGGACTGCGTCCGGACGGAGAGCCGACACAGATGCTGAAGGATCGTCTGGATGCAGGAATTGCGCTCTATCAGTCTGGTGCAGCTCCAAAGCTTTTGATGAGCGGGGATCATGGCCGGGTTCAGTATGATGAGGTCAATCGGATGAAACAGTATGCCATAGACCGGGGAGTACCGTCCCGCGATGTTTTTATGGATCATGCCGGATTTTCCACATATGAGAGCATGTACCGGGCCAGGGATGTATTCCAGGTGCAGCGAGCTCTTGTGGTAACACAGGAATATCATCTCTACCGCGCCCTGTATGACGGAAAGCAGCTGGGGCTGGAGGTGTGGGGAGTCCCGGCAAAAAAGATTCGATATGGAGGACAGAGACGTCGGGACATCAGAGAGATCCTGGCCAGGAATAAGGATATTCTTTTTTGCCTGGTCCGACCGGAACCGAAATATCTGGGAGAGGCGATTCCGGTCAGCGGGGACGGGGATCTGACGAATGATTGAGGGGGGTACGCCTTGGAGCAAAGGGAGAGCAGCAGCCGTCCGCTCTGGGAAAAAGGTTCCCCGGATTGCGAGTTTCTAAACATCCTGCAAACGCAATCCGGGGAACCTTTTTCCCAGA